>JAQUWD010000086.1 GCA_028693055.1 Eubacteriales bacterium
CACTTTCCTCCTCGGGTTGTGTAGTATACAGTCCTTCCCGAACTAAGTATAGCAAACACGATTTACAGGCGAAAGCACCGCGTTTCATAACCCCGTCGGTGCCTTTCGCAGAAAGGCGGATTATAATGATGAACGTAACGATGGATAATCTATTTGATGCGGTAATGGCGAAGGATGCAAAAGCCTTGCTGACCCTTTTTGCAAACGGCGAGGCTAAAATAGCGCTGCCCTCCTTTGGAATCATCTCCAACAACCGAATTTTTACCATGCTGGTCCAAAAGCTGTACAATCGTTTTAGCTACCTAGGCGTAACGGCGCGGCATGACCGCACCCTGACGGGAGAAGGCTTTCTAATCAGCGAATATACCTTAGCATATGTCTTTCATGATGAGGAGCACCATTGCGACGTTATCTACGACACCCCTACTGCGCTGGTGTGCGAGGTGGACGCGCAGCAAAAGATCACCTTTATGAATGTGTACACCGGCTTTGACCGCTTTGTGGGCAAGGAAATCGTGCGGCCTGCCATGTATAATGCGGATCAAAAGCTGTGGAACCTGATGCCGGAAAGCGTTAAGGCGAACTATGAGTCTGCAAAGAAGGAACGCTTAACAGAGCCATGCCGCATTTTCAAAGCGGGAAACCAGCTTTGCGTGGAGGAAAACGTATTGTTCACCGAGGGGGAAATCTGCACCCCTCAAGCCCATCTGAGCATTTTTACGCTGGATGCTGCCGGCGCTGTAGCAGAGAAAAGGGACTATGGCGAGATCGTATGGGAGTTCAAGCTCTGGCCTACGCTGTACTGATCGAGCTAATGCTAATCTTGCATGAAAACAGCTTCAGCTTGGGGAGGGTTTTTGCTCATCGAATGCGGCAAAAGCACCCCAAGCTGTTTGCCGTTTTCACTGAGATTAGCATTAGGAGGGCGCAGTGTTGAAAACAGCGTTGATCACAGGCAGCGGGCGGGGCATTGGCGCAGCCTTGACATGGGCTTTCGCAGGGGCTGAGTATGCTGATGCGGGACAGCGTAAATGGGTACCGTTTTTTGTTATTGATTGATTTTTCAGTCGAACAGCAGGCTTTGATAATCTTTTTTGCCAAATAGAATACGGTCGATATAGAATGTATTGCATCTGTGTGATAAAAAGCGAAATACTTGCCGCATACCAAAAAACGCTCATTACAATTCTCTCTGCGCTATTCCTTTTCAGCTTTATAGCCTTATATTTTAATAAGTCCTTTGTCAATGTAGCTCTGCACAGCCAAATCAATGGTTTCGATATTAGTAAATTTAGGTTTGTACTCTAGCAGTCTTTTTTCCTTTTCAAGGCTGAAAGTTCCGCTTCTGACAATATGGTAATATGTGTGCTCGCACTCCTCGGGATTGCCCTCGTACTCGCACCAATCATTCCAACCGAGGAATTTTATCTTCGGCTCGTGTCCGAAAAATTCATACAGGTGCTTAGCATAGCCGTATAACGTGATGGACATCTCGGCTTCTGCGTCAAAGCTCTCACCCAACGCCTGATTTCTGTGGGTGATAGCGCCGAAGAACACCTGCGCCACATCAAATCCGTGAACATGGTGGATGATCTCCTGACCGAAGTTAGGCAGACATATCTCCTTGCCATCGGCAATATCCTGAACAACTCTCATGGATGTGTTACCCCAAGGATTTATGATTATCCAGCCCGGACCCGAAATCTGTCCCGGCAAGATAACGGTTGCTGGAAATCCGTTTGTTCTGTGCTGCTCCTTGAGATACAATTCACTTGCAAACTTATCCTTTCCGTATCTATCCAATGGCTCTTTTTTTAGGTCGTCCACATTAAAAGGGTGTATTTCAGCCATACCGTGCGCCCAACAGGATGAACAGTAGAGATAATGACTTAAACTAGTTCCGCAGAAGCCCTCAACCATCTTCTTTGTATCCTCAATGTGGAAATTTACAAGGTCAATGATTATATCGGGATTCATCGCCTTGAGCTTTTCAACAAAATCCTCGTCCTTTGATCGGTCAAGGAGTACTCTCTCCGCTTTTGACCATGCATAGTCATTCTCATACGGCTCAGTCATTGTTCTTGTAATTGCTACCGTTTCATATCCTGCCTTTACGAGCATGGGTACAAGGTATGTTCCAATATGTCCTGTTGCGCCAACAACAACTGCTTTCATTGTGAATTCCTCCTGATATAATTCTGTTTGGATAATTAGTGAACATAATTCATTGAATTATGTTCATATTGTAACGCTGATTTTTCGCTTTGTCAACAACTAAATGAACAAGAGTCAATGAATGCTATTTGACAGAGCTTTTTTGTCGTGCTATAATTTGAACATAAAAAAATGAGGTATGAAAATGTCGTCACCGAAAAAGCTTACAAACCGCCAACAGCAGGCAAATGCAACGCGGCAGAAAATAATTGATGTGTCACAGGAACTCATAGGAGAGAAAGGATACCTTAATGTCACTGTGGATGACATAGCCTCTGCCTGCGGAATAGCAAAAGGTACCCTTTATAATTATTTTGCCGGAAAAGAAGATATTTTTATATTTATTGAGAGAGGCCATTTTCGTGAGGTTCGCAAAACCGTGGACAAAATGGAGCTAACAAGTGTTTTTGATAAGCTGAAATATTTCGTCCTCACATGGTTTGAGTGTGTGGCAGGCGATAACCTCAATGTATCAAAGGACTGGCATAAGCTTGCTGTTGAACTGAAAGTCCCTGCAAAGGAAAAACAAACCCATTTAGATGAGGACATTGACAATGTATCCCACTATATCTTGGAGGGAATCAAAAACAATGAGCTCTCGCCGTCAATACCCATAACTGCCGTTGCGACGGATATTGTTTTTTCAATGTACGGCGCATCCTTTTACCGATGCAGCTCATATACCGACTTTGATCTTATAAAGTGGGGCAAGGACTTTGTTGATTACGTTCTTAATTCCCACCTTTCGCTTTACGCTTTGAAAAAATAAACAGAATTTTAACAGGACACCTTATTGTTATTCCAACCGAACAGGAGCTTTTACAGCCCATTGCAGAAATGCGTGAAAGTCAGCAGAAAACAGCTTGAATAAAGAAAATACAGTGTAGCCCAAATGAACTACACCGTATTCTGGTTTAGACTGCCCTTTAGGGCGCCGCTCTAATCCCGGGCTTCCTATCTTTGCCTGTCAACACTTCATTTTTCAGCAATCCCATTGGTAATATTCGAGCGCTACGCAGCCATTCGCTTTCACAAGAACGCCTTCGCTGGCAAGTAAGTCCTTTTGCTCTGCCCAGCCGGGCGCTACTCTTCCCGCATGATTCACAACTCTATGGCAAGGGTATACGCCATAATACTGGGACAGGCTTAACACCTTGCCCACCAGTCTTGCGTTCCTGTCTTTCCCAATCAGACGGGCAATCTGACCATAGGTCGCCACACAGCCTTTGGGTATTTCCGCGACTACAGACAGTATTTCATATACTAAGGCCTCATCCATTATTCCCCTCTGAAAACCTGAATACAAATGCTGCCCTCGCCCTTGCTAAAGGCCTCGATGCGGATAGGGAAATCATAATCGTTGCGTATGATCAGATTCAGCGACGCATTACCTACCGCCGCATCCTGATGCATGGGCAGGTATTTGGCGCATCCGGGGCCGTGGGGACGGCGCTTGAGCACGGTCACGCCGCTTAACTGACGAATGGTGTTATATAAGGTGCTGCTGCTCTGGCAGGTGCCGCCGCCATAGCCCAATTGACTGCCGCCGCCGATGAGCACGGGCGCGGGAAAATAGCCGTTGGTCCGCTTGTAGGGGCCAATTTGACTATTAAAGTCAAGGCTTTCGCCGGGCTGCATCACCCGGGTCATCAGCTCGCAGCTGCGCACAATGTTTTTACAGCGTCCCTCGTTGCCTTCAACGCCGGTATTGTAAGCAAAATAGCTGGCAAAGGCCGCGATGGGCGTATCCGGGCTTAAGGGCTCGTCAGTTTGCGAGACCACCACCAAATCGGTCAGCAAAGCCGCGTCCACATAGCCATAGCTGCGCCAATACAAAATCTTGGCAAAGCCGTCCACAAACTCCAAAACGGCAATTTTGCTGCCTTCACCAATCACAATATCATTGATGGGCGCGTCGGTAGAGGGATACATATAAACATTGGCCGGAGCGGTGGTTGTCGCCACATATTGGGAAAGGGTCGTTCCATAGGGCGGGGTTGTAGAGGGGTCAATGGTGGTTACCGCCTCGTCAATCCAAGTGCGGATCACATACCCTACATAGCCATTGTATTCCGCCAGCACGTAAGAGGGGTACACCGCATATATGGTGATGATTTCGCCCCGGTTAATGGAGCAGACCACGGCGCTGTCGCCGCTTTGCTCCGCCCGCATGCGGATGGCGGTACCGTTGGCGGTAAAGGGCTTGATCTGCGTCGTATAAAGGGGAGTAAGCCCCGCAATGCTGGCGGTTTGGCCCTGAGCGTCCAGCTCGACGGTTTCCGGCTCTTCGTCAGAAACAAAGCCCTCCGTCTCCATATTGGGGTCGATGGTTGCGGCAGGCTCTGGCGTAAGGGTGGTATCTTCAGCCACGGAAAAGCCGACGGACAAGCATAGCAGGAGGCACAGGCAGCCGGCGGTCAGGCGTTGAGGCATTCTCATGTGTGTGGTTCCTTTCGTGATGGATTCTGAGGACAGCTTGATTATAACACAGATTTGCAAAAATAGGCAGACCGTCTAAAGACGGTTGCAGATTGTCGAAAAACTCCCTTAAGAGGGTGTCGGGGGAGCCCGCAGGCTACCCTGACTATATTCGTATCGACCGGCTTTGCCGGTCGGGCGGGCAGTTTGCGGCAAAGCCGCAAACATTACCCATAACTGGCGAAAAAGCGCGTAGCGCTTTTTTGACACGCTGAGACCGTCTAAAGACGGTTGGCAATTTTACAACTGAGATGAGTATCAGTACACCCCTTCGGCAGGCGCAGTCTGCCTGCCTCTACCCGCAAGGCGCTCCACCTCCCGCGCCAAGCCGTCCACGTCCTCCTCCGTATTGTAAATACCCACGCTGGCGCGGCACGCGCCGCTTTGCAGCGTACCCAGCCATTGGTGCACGGAGGGGGCGCAGTGTAGCCCCGCCCGTAACGCATACCCTCTTTCTGATAGTGCGTCGCAGAGCATTCCGGGGTCACCGTCCCCTGGTATAAAGCTGATCACGCCCACCTTCGGCGCTTCGGCGTGGCCAAATACACGGATCCCCCTGACGCTTTGCAGGCCTGTCCGTAGCCGGGTCGATAATTCCGCCTCGTATTCCTCAATGGCTTGACGATGGCTAAGCGCAAAGCGCGCTCCTACCAAAAGCCCGGCGATGCCCGGCAGATTAGACGTGCCGCTTTCGTAGCGGTCCGGCAGCTGGCTGGGCTGTAGCATACTCTCACTCTGGGAGCCTGTACCGCCTACGATCAGCGGTCTGGGCAGCATTCCCCTTCCCAGCACCAGCACCCCAACGCCATGGGGCCCCAGCAAGCCTTTATGCCCCGGCATGGCGATCATATCCGCTCCCAGCGTAGAAAGAGATACAGGCAGTATCCCCGCCGTCTGGGCAGCATCTACCAATAGGGGAACCCCAAAGGAGCGAAGAGCGTCCGAAAGCTGCCGCACGGGCTGTATCACGCCGGTTACGTTGCTGGCATGGTTGATCACGCAAAGAGCGGTCTTCGGCGTGATGGCGGCGCAAAGTCCCTCCGTTGTTAAAAGCCCGCGCCCATCGGGCGTAAGCGTCTTAACGGTGATCATTCCCTGCCCTTCCAGCCCCTTTAGCACCCGCATCACAGCGTTATGCTCCGCATGGGAGCACAGCACCTCGTCTCCCCGGCAAAGCATGCCTCTTATGGCTAGGTTCAGCGCCTCGGTACAGCCGGAGGTAAAAATCACGTTCTCTGCCGTCGGCGCGTCAAAGGCCTCCGCTAGCACCTCCCGGCACCGCTGAATCACTCGGCCTCCGCACAAGGACAGCTTATGGCCCGAACGGCCGGGATTGCCGCCCAGCTTGCTTAGCGTGCCCGCCATGGCTCTTGCCACCATCGGGGGCTTGGGGTAAGAGGTTGCTGCGTTATCCAAATAGACCATATCAAAAATCCCCTTTCGGTTCCTCACATTTACTGGTTGATCACCGTATACTGTATGAGAAAGGAAGGGGGATATGAACTGATGAGGGAAACATTTGGCATCGCCTCATTCCGCTCCCGTCAGCAGGTGCTGAAATTTGAAAGTGCCCTTCGGCGCTCCGGCGTTAAGGTCAGCGTAATCACCACGCCAAGAGACGTGGCTGTGGGATGCGGTTTAAGCATAAGGTTTGAGCTAAGCGATTACGACCGGGTACAGGACGCCTACGCGCAGCTTCGCCCCAGCAATTTGATCGGTTTTTACCGTGTGGAGCGGGAGGAGCAGGCGCGCACGGTAATCCGGCGTTTATAAGCAACAAAAAAGACCTGTCCATGGAGAATTTCCATCGGTCAGGTCTTTATTGGTTCAACGCCAGTCAGGCTTCCACGTCGGACTTGGTGGGCAAAGCGCGTTGTACATTGCCGCTGCGCAGGCAACGGGTGCATACCTTCATACGCTTGGGCTGTCCATCCACCATGACGCGAACGTTCTGTACGTTGGGCGACCAAAGACGATTGCTCTTGCGGTTGGAGTGGCTGACATTGTGGCCATTCATAGCGCCCTTTTCGCATACTTCACAAAACTTACCCATCATTACACCTCCTAACGGGAGTTTGCATTCATTACAGCTTGACCATTCTATCACGCTTTTTTTGGTTTTGCAAGGAGTAATTCGCATTTCCCATGGAATGAACCGTATTTTTCCACATTTTTCGTAACTTTGATGGAGAAAACGGTCTATTTTTCAACGGGGATAAATTCCAAATTGTACAGTAGCTGCTCCATAAAGGCATAATCCTCGTCGGTGATGCTGGAATAATCCTCGTGCCATTGGGTCATTTCGATAAAATAGCCCATGTAAAGGGTAAAAATGCTGTCCACGTCATAGTCTGCATTGGCGCAGATATGTACGTACTTGTTATTGGAGGGCGTCGTCTCGATAGTAATTTCCGGCGCGTCATACTGGCTGGCAGCTAGCTCGGCTAAATCGTTTACGTCGGACTCGCTCAAATCATTCAAGCAATCCTTGTCATACAGCTCGGAAGCGGCGATGGTGATATTCACCGTAGCCAAGCCCTCCTTGCTGACGGATACCAAGCTCAATCCATTCAAGCCCATATGGTTATCAAGGGTCGCCCCCTCAGGCAGCTCCATTTGGATGTCAAAATCGCTGCTGTCCTCCACGAAATGGTAGGGCTCAGCCACGGCGGCCCCGGAGCCTACCAGCAGCATAAGCGCCAGTAGAATTGCCATTGCTTTTTTCATCTATTTATCCTCCCACATTCATCAATGATTACCATGCAACGCCGTCGCCGGTGGCGTTCAGGAATGCGCGCATCATAAAGCCGCTGGTGTTGGTATCCGCATCATAAACCATTGCCCATTCGCCGTTTTGCGCCGTCACCCGCAAGGTGTAGCCGGCGTAATACGTGCCCTCGATGGCTTGGTTTTTGGATGGAGCCCAGCGCAGGTTCACAAAGCCAGAGGGCGTGGAGGGACGAACCACCACGTAGTAATCCGCCTTCACAAAGCTGCGGTACAGGTCGCCGCCCGAGGGGGTGGAGGTAGGCGAGGGAGAGGGTCTGCCGCCGGGCTTTTCCGAAGACAGGTAACGGGCCATACAGTAGCCATAATAGCCGTTATAGGATACGTACCCCCATGTGCCGTCGTAATACTCGTAGGAGTCCACCATCGCCCCATAGGGAATGGTCACCAGGATATCATAATCCTTAGAGGGACCGCTGCGCAGGTACAATCCCTTCCCGTTGGCGGTGGATACATACTGCGGGCCGATCAACGCCGAGGAAACAGACAGGGGGAGCATGCCGACCAACAGCACGGTGAGTAGCAGAACGGCGGAAAGGCGTTTGTTCATGAATGAATCACTCCTTCTGGTTCAGTTGGTAAACGTTTCTTGATGCTTCATTATAGCATGGAAAAATGGCAGGAGCAATTGTTTTTGTTCCGACGGCGCAGAACACTGTTTTTCCAAAAAGAAACACAGTAGGCGTTTACTCCCGATGTCATTCAGTTAAGCAACAGGGAAAAACCGAGGTGTAGCTCTTTAGTAATCGTTCCGCTCTGCATTGAGTGTATTATTTTGGGGCTTCTGCCCCTGCTGGACTGCTGCGGCAGAGGAGGAGATAGGAATCGGGAGTGTCTCAAAATGATTTTGGGGCACTCTCTTGTTATAGGCATCATTTGTATCGTAAATAATACAGCAAAGCGGCGAAAAAGCAGCTGAAAACACGCCAAAGCCGCAAACATACGCATAGCAAA
>JAQUWD010000087.1 GCA_028693055.1 Eubacteriales bacterium
CCGCGTCGTCTACCCACCCGCCGGGGTTATCCCGCAGGTCCACCAGCAGCACCTTTGCGCCCTGGGAGAGCAGCTGATCCATCTGCTCCTGGAAGGCCACGCTGCAATCCCCGCTGAACTCGTAGAGGGAAATGTAGCCCACATCGTTTTCCATCATGCAGGAGTTAACCCAGTTGGTATGCACCTTGGCGCGAGCGATCACGAAATCCAGCACCTGGTCGCCCCGCAAAATTTGTACGTTCACCGTTTCGCCAATCACGCCCCGCATGATGGTAACCGCGTCGTTGAGCGTGGTGGCCACAACGTCCAGATCGTCCACCTTGACCAACACGTCCCCCTTGCGCAGGCCGGCCTCCAGGGCGGGACTATCCAAAAACACGCGGGTAATGGTGCACGCGCCGCTGACATAATCCGCCATGATTTGGATGCCGATGCCCGCGTAGTCGCCCTGGTCGTCCTCCCACATTTGGGAGAAGCTTTCCGGGTCGTAAAAGAAGGTATAAGGGTCCTGCAAGCCGTAGAGCAAGCCCATTTCCGCGCCGTCCAGCATGGCCTGCTCGTCCGGCTCCTGATAGTAATACTCCTCCACCAGCTGCTTAAGCTCGTCCAGCTCCTGATACTTTTGAAGCCGCTCATACTCCGCCCGGCTGATGGTGATGGTATCGCCGTCCTGCGCCGTTTGGACGGGCTCCTGAGTGACGGCGTCGGTAATGGAAGTTGGCAACAAGGCGCAGCCGGTCAGCATCAGCATAACGCTGAGCAGCAGCACCAACAGCCTTGTACCGGTTTGAGGGTAATGTCGCATCATACAATTCCTCGTTTTCCGCTTACAGGATCTCCGTAGGCTTCTCCTGTCCGCATTTCTTAAGCTTGTAGAGGATTTGGAATGTGACTGCGTCGCTAAAGCGGCGCAGGTCCAGGCCGGTCAGCCGCTGCACCTTGTCCAGCCGGTACACCAATGTGTTGCGGTGAATGAAGAGCTGGCGGGCGGTGTCGGACAGGTTCAAATCCTTACGAAAGAACATGTCGATGGTTTGCAGCATTTCTTCATTAAACAGCTTGGCGGTTTTACGGTTGAAAAGCAGGGAGTGATAGTGTAGGCTTTCCTCCCGTGGGGTATTGACCAAAAACCGCTCCAGCATCAGGCGATTGAACACGAAAATGCTTTCGTCCGGGTCAAAAAGAAAGCCCACGTCCACGGCGCGCTTGGCCTCGGCATAGCTTTCCCCCAACTGGGCAAAGGTATGCTTCATATCGCCAATGCCGATCAGCGCCTTTTGCAGCGCTTCCTCCATCAGGGTTTCCCGCACGGCCAGCGCGTACTGGGTCAGTTCCTCCAGCCCGTCCACGCCCTCCATATCCTTGACCAAGGCAACGGTGTGACGGTTGATTTCCACAAGCACGTCGGTTTCGCAAAGGGGCAAAAGCTCGCCCAATATGCTGTAGGCGCTGGCCTTGTCCGTATGGTCCAGCTGAAACAAAAGCACGGTGCGAAGCATTTCCAGCGGAATTTGGTGCTCAGTGGCCCGGGCGATCAATTCCGCGCCGGATAACTCCTGCTTGAGCGTCCGGCGGTACACGTCGCTGTAGCCGGAGACGCTTAAGCTAGACTTAAAAAGGCTCATCAGCATAGCGTCAGTCAGCTTTAATAGGTCCTCCGCGCCTTGCGCTACCAAGGGGGTGGCCAGGTACATGGGCGGATTCATGTCCAGCGCCCGCAAAAGCTGATCCCCCGCCGGGTGGTTGATGCCCGGCGTTTGTAGCGTAGCCGGAATGGCAAGTCCCTGCCCTTCCTCGGGCACAACGCAGGCTCCCGCCGCATCCAAAAGGCGCACGGGCGCGCTTAACTCCTCGAACACCTTGGCAATCCGGCGAATATATCGCTTCTCAATGTACACGATTTTGCTCCTTCCAATGCTCCAATGCTTGGTCTACCGGTCCATTATAGCATAAAATCGAGGGCGTGTCTCGGATGGATTCCGCTCCGCGCCCCCGGTTGGATTTTTGTTACATTTCTGGATATATCATAGGATCATCAAGTATACTATGGTGCCAAGCGAAAGGCTGCATGTAGGATAATTTGACGCGTTTGTGCCTCCGGATTGGCGATCCGTTCCATCATTTGAAGCCCGGCTGCGCGCCCAAGATCGGCTGCCGGTTGACAGACCGTATGGATATGCCGCATTCCGTAATTGTGATAATCGCTATCATTGTAACCAACAACGGCTATCTTCTTACGTAAGTCGTGTTCACTTAAGTAGAACATCACGTCATCCGCCATGATATTGTTGGATACTATCAACGCGGTACAGCCCGCATTAATCAGCCTCTCCATATGGTTTTCTGCACCGCAGCGCATAGAGTTACCCACGCATACGAATCCTTCCTCTACAGGTAGACCATAAGCATCCATGGCATCCTGATATGCTGCATAGCGTTCTTTGGTAGTAGACAAGCGCGATAAGCCTGTTATATAGCCAATACGCTTATGACCGGCGTTAATCAGTGTTTCAACGGCCGTGTATACAGCGCGATAATTGGAAATGCTTACGGTGTCAAACGGGCAATCAGGCAGTACACGGTCAATAAACACCAAGGGAAGATCATCGGGAATGAGGGGTTTGAGTTGTGTATAGCTGTCCATTGTGCTCGCAATAATCAGCCCGTCCACGATTCCGCTAGCCAACACTCGAATATTTTCCGTCTCACGTTCCTGCGTTTCCTTGGTATTGGATACAATCAGTCGATAGCCTTGCTTGCCAATAACGCTTTCTACCTCCTCGATGATGCGGGAGAAAAAAATGTTTGCGATATCGGGCGCAATGAATCCTATCAGGTACTTGCGACCTGTTTTGAAGATACGCGCCATTTGATCCGGGCTATAATCCAACTGCCGTATGCTCTGTAATACGCGCTGCCGTGTCTCCTCAGACACAAAACGCGTCTGATTTATCACATGGCTAACTGTTGCAACAGAAACCCCCGCCATATTTGCAACATCGCGCATGCTTGCCTTACCCATCCTCGTTACCTCCTACGTAACTGTTACGTAAACGTTTATTCTACTATAATACAAGTAAGGGAATTTGTAAAGACGTTTCTGTAAGACATAGCATTTTTGTTCTATTCGTAAAAAATAATCCCCTTTTTGATTTTTTCTATTGACACAAACAAATCACGGTGCTATGATTGTTTTACAAGTTGAGATAAACGATTACGTAAACGATTTATCTCAAAAAAATGAAGGAGGTCTTCCCACAATGAAACGGTTTCTTTCGTTCATCTTGGTTGCAGTTATGTGTCTTTCCCTGGTGAGTGTCGCCGGTGCCGAAACCGCCGCGTACTCTGTTGGCGTTTGCTTTACGGATCTAACCAACCCCATTTTCGCCGAATGCGGCGATATTCTGACGAAAAAGGGCGTTGAAATGGGTTGGGACGTCGTAGTGCTTGATTGCCAAAACGTTGCTGCCACCCAGATTACACAGGTGGAAAATCTCATCGAAAAGCAAGTGGACGTTATCGTTATCTATCCGGTGGAAGTAGCCGCTTTGGAGGACGTGTGCCAAAAGGCTTCTGATGCCGGCATCAAGATCATGTCCTGGGACCAGGAATTGGCCTGTACCAACACTTCCTTCCTGGTAAAGAACTACGATGTGGGTACTGCCATCGGCACTGCCGCCGCCGACTGGATCAACGCGCACTACCCTGAGGGTTGCGAGTACGCTGTCTTTGGCGTTTATACCATTCCCGTCGTACTAGAGCGCACAAACGGTATTAAGGATACCCTAGCCAAGCTTGCCCCTACTTCAACCATGGTCGTGGAAGACCAGGCATTGGATGCAGCTACCGGCATGGAGATGGCAGAAACCATGCTGCAGGCGCATCCTGAAATCAAAGTCTTTGCATGCATCGGTGATGGTGCCGGTATCGGAGCTAATGAAGCCCTGAAAGCCAGCGGAGCCAATCTGGAGGAATACGGTATCTTCTGCTGCGATGCATCCGAGGAAGCTCTGGCAGCTATTTACAACAAGGAAGCCATTCGCGCCACGATTAGCCTTGGTTCTGCCGCCGACTTTGCGGAAACCGTGTTTAAGGCTGTCGAAACCATGATGACCCAAGCCGATTACGAGAAAGATATTTACAAGGTTTCCACGCCTGTTACCGAAGACAATCTGGCTGAGTTTTATACCGCGAAATAATTAAAGTATCCATCGAGCCGCAGCGCCGAAGACAGGGAAATGATTATAGTAACGTTTTTCCCAAGGTGTTGACGCTGCGGCATTATACTCTGCAAAGTTTTCTTTGCACTTACTTCCATCAATTTGAGGTGGTAAAAATGCCGGAGCCAATCCTAAAACTCGAGCGGATCACAAAACGTTTCCCCGGCGTATTGGCGTTGGACGGCGTTACGCTGGACGTCAGGCCGGGCGAGGTTCATGCCCTTGTTGGCGAAAACGGCGCTGGCAAATCAACGCTGATAAAGTGCTGCACTGGCGCTGTCGTTCCAGATTCCGGAACGATCAGCATAGCTGAAAAAAGCTATGCACAAATGACGCCCAAGCTGGCTGATGAGTGCGGTGTCGCCGTCATCTATCAAGAACTGAATTCTGTGAAGGACCTCTCAGCGGCTGAGAACGTGTTTCTTGGCAACGAGATCCGCCACGGTATAATTGTAGACAAAAAGGAAATGGAGCGGAAATCCGCTGAAATTTTTTCACAACTCAATATCAAAATCGATCCCAACGAAAAGGTGAAGAACCTAACAGTTGGCTATTGTCAAATGATCGAGATCGCCAAGGCTATGATGCATAACGCCCGCATTCTCATCATGGACGAGCCCTCTGCGCCGCTTACCAACAACGAAACGGAAAACATGTTCCGCATCGTTCATAAATTGAAGGAAAGCGGCGTTGCTATTATTTATATCACCCATCGCACCAATGAAATTTTTCAACTTTCTGACCGTGTCAGCGTTATGCGTGATGGCAAGTTGATTCAAACTCTTCAAACTGCCCAAACAAATGCAGACGAACTGATCAAGCTCATGGTCGGTCGGGAACTTAGCGCAAGCTTTCCTGCCCGTGAAAGAGCGATAAGCGATGAGGTGCTCCTAGAGGTACAGCATTTTGTGGGAAAGGGTGTAAGTGACGTATCCTTTCAGGTGCATCGCGGGGAGGTGCTCGGTTTCGGCGGTCTAATCGGAGCGGGCCGCACCGAGCTTGCTGAGCTGATTTATGGTGTGCGAAAAAAAGCCAAAGGACAACTGTTTTGGAAAGGACGAGAGCTTCACATCTCCTGTCCCAAGGAAGCTATTGAAGCAGGTATTTACCTGTGCCCTGAGGATCGCAAACTAATGGGCCTGTGCCTGCCGTTGTCGATCCGTGATAATATTGCTCTGCCGTCTCTTACCAAATGGTCCCGTGTGAGCGTCATCGACCAAAAAACAGTGGAACAAACGGCGGAAAAATATAAAAAGGACCTTCAAATCAAAACACCGTCGTTACAGCAACTAGTCAAAAACCTCTCTGGCGGCAATCAGCAAAAGGTGGTACTCGCCAAAGGCTTAGCCACAATGCCGGAGCTGATCATACTTGATGAGCCAACACGCGGTATCGACGTAGGGGCGAAGCAGGAAATCTATAAATTGATCAATCAACTCATCGCCGATGGCAAAACCGTCATCATGATCACCTCCGAAATGGAGGAGCTTCTTGGCATGTCCGACCGCATTATCGTCTTGGCCGAGGGGCATTTTAGCGGTGAGCTCCAGCGCGGAGAGTTTACCCAGGAACGCATCATGGAACTGGCGTCAAAAGCCTACAATAAGGAGTGACCGCAATGAGCACGGCGTTGAAGAAGGCAAAGAAATATGGTATCTATTTGGTTCTGCTGGCATTATGCTTGGTATTTACTGCGGCCTCTCCGCAATTCCTTACCAGCAAGAACCTTCTTAACGTGGCGCGACAGGCGTCCATGCTAGGCATCGCTTCTGTCGGTATGATTTTCGTGATGCTCATTGGCGGCATCGACCTGTCCATAGGTTCCCAAATGACATTTGTAAACATCGTCGTTGCCTACATGATCGTTAAGTCAGGCATGAACCCGATTCTGGCTGTGGTCATTGGCTTGCTATGCACCACGGCAATTGGCTTTTGCAATGGCTGGATCGTGGCGAACTTAAAAATGCCAGCGCTGATTGTGACATTGGCGACGCAGATTATCTTTGAGGGCATGGCGTATATCATTTCCAGTGGAATGCCAATCTTCGGCTTTCCCAAGAGTTTTGCCGTTTTGGGGCAAGGTTATGTGAGCTTTATTCCCATACCCGTTCTTGTAATTATCGCATGTTTGGCTATTGGCTCCTTTGTTCTGAACAAAACATACTTTGGCCGCCATTTCTATGCAGTAGGAAGCAACGCCGAGGGTTCTGAGCTTTCCGGCATCCGTGTAAAAAATGTCCATTATCTGGCTTATACCCTTTGCGGTTTCTTCGCGGGCTTAGCTGGTATCGTACTATTGTCCCGTACCAATTCAGGGCAGGTTACCGCAGGAAAAGGTTTTGAGTTTGACGTCATCAGCGCTCTGGTCTTGGGTGGCATAAGCGTTAGCGGTGGCTCTGGCGCCATCAGTTGCGCTGTGGCCGGTATTCTTATCATGCAAGTTCTCAACAACGGCTTTGTGCTTTGTGGCATCAGTACCTATGTCCAAATGGTCATCAAAGGCGTGATCCTCTTGGTGGCTGTTGGGTTTGACTGTGTACAAAAGCAGAGACAGTCCATCGTCGTAAAAAAAGAAACTAATGCAAAGCAAGTGGAGGCGTGATGGCAATGAAGGCAGCGATTTTTTATGGCAAAGGAGATATTCGAATCAATTCCAACTATCCAACACCCGAGGTGAAAGATGACGAGGTTTTGATCCGTGTCATGGCTTGTGGTGTATGCGGTACTGATTTACATATTTTCGCCGGAGCGCAAGGCGCCACGGAATGTAACCCGCCCGTCATCTTAGGACATGAGCTTTCCGGCATCGTGGAGTGCACAGGCTCCGCTGTAACGCGTGTGAAAGTTGGGCAGCACGTGACGATCAACCCAAATATTGCATGTGAAGCTTGCGTGCAATGTCGCCGTGGAAATCCTCACTTTTGCGACCATATGGCAGCTACAGGTGTAAATTTTGACGGAGGCTTTGCGGAGTACTGCGTTGTGCTGGAAAAGCAAGTATTTGTTGCCCCTGACCGTGTACCTTTTGAAGAGCTGGCAATGTGCGAGCCGGTGAGTTGCTGCCTGCACGGCATCGATCTGTCGCAGATCCAAATGAGCGATACGGTCATGATCATTGGTGGGGGCACCATTGGCATGATCATGCTACAGTTGGCGCAGATGAGCGGTGCGGTACGCACCGTGATGTTGGAAACCAACGAGAACCGTTTTGCATTAGCTAAAGCGCTTGGCGCGGATCTAACATTAAACCCAGCGAAGGATGATGTGGCAAACGAACTTGAAAAGCATGGCTTCGATGACATCCGCGTCGTAATTGAATGCGTTGGCCGCCCAGAAACCGTTCAATCAGCCATACAGTATGCAGGAAAGGCAGCAACCGTAATGATTTTCGGTCTGACCGATCCAGGTTGCACCATTCCCTACATGCCTTTTGAGGCTTTCAAAAAGGAGCTAACAGTCAAAACTTCGTTTGTCAACCCAAATACCCAAGGACGGGCTGCCGATATCATCGCCTCCGGCAAGCTGCACCTAGCAGAGCTTATCAGTGATCGCATCTCGCTAGATCACATTGGCGACGCGTTCAAGCCTGGCCCTCGCAACGGCAAAAGTATCATTGTTCCCTAATCACGGAAAGCGAAGCACAGGAGCGTATGTGTAATTTTTTTCACAGAAAGGCGGAGGCTTGGTAATGAAACAAACGGTACAGTTCCCAGTAAAAGACCATGTGGTTACCCTGGCGGCGGATATCGTATATGGACAGAGGCAGGAATGGTGTGAGGCAAAATATCGTCAGCTCAAGCTTTCATTTATGAAACCTCGTTGCCATTATCCGTACGACGTTCCCAGTACCTACCCATTGGTGGTGTGGATCTGTGGGGGCTCTTTCATAGAGGTCGATCGGAACGTGTGGATGCCCGAATTGGTTGATTTAGTTAGGCATGGCTATGCTGTGGCAAGTGTGGAGTACAGCGTAACCAGCCTCACCCGCTTTCCACAGCAGCTAGAGGATATCAAGCAAGCCATTCGTTTCCTGCGCGCCCATGCGGAGGAGCTACAAATTCAACCCGAGCATATCGCTATCATGGGCGAGTCCGCAGGCGGTTATTTTAGTGCGCTTACCGCGTTGACCAATCATGACAAGCGCTACGATAAAGGTGAGTATTTAGAGCAATC
>JAQUWD010000038.1 GCA_028693055.1 Eubacteriales bacterium
AGCGCTTCGGTACACCCTTTCGGGCGGCCGTAGCGCTTGTTTTTATGGGGTCTCGGGAAGTTTAGGGATTCAATGGGGCCGTCTTTACTGGTTAATTTCTTCTAACCGTTTTGAGACAGCCCCTTTTGCTTATCCAAATGAACGGTGGAGTAAGCGATGGAAAAGCTCGTCTGCTATGACAAGCTGCAAAAGAAGAAGCAACACGAGATCGACCAACGGAAATGTAGCTCGTAGCAGGGAGTCAACCTCGTGACACGCAGGCCGGAAAGTAGCAAAGCCTACAGCGCAGGACTGGAAGAAGAATCCTTCTGCTGCCGGTGGGCTCCCAGCATCATGCTCTTCCTATTTCTCTGTCTTTTCGCAGGCTGCTGGTTGGCTGTTAATCGCACAGATCACAGCGGGGTCGAACTTCGGCTTTCGCTGATAGGTGTACAGACCGTTAACCTCCTGCTCCACGTCGGTCAGCTGGGTGTAGCAGAAGCCGAAATGATCAGGGTTTTGAAGCAAAGCTTCCGTCATGCCACGATAGCGCTGTAAGAATTCCTCCGCTGTCTTCGGGCCTTCACCGTACCCCCAGCCGAAGAGGTCGTCGGGGTTCCAGCGGATGCCGCCGTATTCGCTGACAAAAACCGGCTGTCCGGGCTTGCGCAGCTGGCGATCGGGGAAGCGCTCATAAATGGGCTCTGTTCCGGGCCCGTACCGCCGTCTGAATTCCGCTGGATCCTGCTCATAGTCGTGAACGTCAAATATATCGCTTTCCGTATGAAAATTACCGCTGGTATCAATGCAGGGACGGTTGGGATCCAGCCGCTTGGTCAAGCGATAGGTCTGAGCCAGCACCGCATCGCATTGACGACGTCCGTTAACATCCCATGTTTCGTTGAAGGGGCACCAGCCGATAATGCTGGGCGCGCTGTAATCCCGTCGCACCGCATCCGGCCATTCCTTCAGGAAAGCGGATAAAGCGTCAATGCGGCTGTAATCCAAGCCCCAGTTCGCCATTTCTCCCCAGCATAAATAGCCCAGCCGATCTGCCCAGTATAGGTATCGCGCTTCAAACACCTTTTGATGCAGCCGCGCACCGTTAAAGCCCATCGCCATGGAAAGCTCAATATCTCCCCGCAGCGCGTCGTCGCTGGGCGCGGTATAAATCCCGTCGGGATAGAACCCTTGGTCCAGCACCAGCCGTTGGAATATCGGGCGGTCGTTAATCAAAAAGCGCATGCCGTCAAAGCGCACCGTACGCAGACCGAAATAGCTTTCCAGCGTATCTGTAGGCTGACCGTCCTTCGTAAGGGTCAGGCGGAGATCATAGAGGTTTGGCTCCCCCACGTTCCAGTAATGGCCGCCGATAACGGGGAGGGTCAGCTCCACGCTGTCGCCGCCCACCTTCGCTTCTCCCTCACCGGCTGGTTCACCGCCGAACATTGCTTGAGCATGAAGGGTGCAGCCTTTTCCACCCCGAATATCGGCGCGGATGTGCAGCCGGTCGTTCGCTGCGTCGGGGGTTAAAAAGACATGGGCGATGCTATCCGCGCTGGCCCATTCCAGCCATACGGTCTGCCAAATCCCCGTGGTGCGGGTGTAGAAGCAGCCGTAGGATTCATACTTCTCACTTTGTTTGCCGGTGGGCTGCATGCCGTCCCGAGTATCATCCTCGGCACAGACGGTCAGCAGGTTTTCGCCGATCTTAAGCGCATCGGTGATTTCCAGCGTGAAGGAGGTGTATCCGCCTTCGTGTACGCCTACGCTGGTTCCGTTCACCCAAGCCTCGGTACGGTAATCCACCGCGCCAAAGTTCAGGAAAACCCGTTTCCCCGCGGCCTCCGGGGGGAGTGCAAAGGAACGTTTATACCATACGCAGCGCATAAAATCGGTATTGCCAATGCCGGAAAGCCGACTTTCCGGGCAGAAAGGAACCGTAATACGCTCCGGCAGCGTTTCGGCTTCGACCAGTCCCCGTGTGCGGCCGGATACGCCCTGATCGATGGCAAACTGCCATTCTCCATTGAGGTTCATCCACCCTTGCCGGACAAACTGAGGACGAGGATACTCGGGGCGAGGGATCATTTGACCGTCTGCTGCGGGGTTTAGCAGTTCGCTTGGCTTGCTTGTGTTCATGATGCATTCCCTTTCGTTTGATTATACCCTAGAATCATTATTTAATACATAATTTATGTATTAAATTAGAATCCGATTTAATTGCTTGTTTTAAACAATAAACCATCATTCTTGCGTATAGTATAATTTGATTATACAGGAATGTCAACGATAAAATACAATTATTATGTAATATTTTATGGGGCATGTGAACATACTGTAAAATGCCGTTTTTCCATAGGTTTGGGCCAGGGCGAGCCTTGACAGGGAGTAGTTAGCCGACTTATAATCGCAATACCCCAAACAGGGGTAGGGAAAACCAATAGAGGAGACGAGAATCATATGAGCCAACTGCCCGTTAAAAAGAAGAAACATAAAAAATGGCCATGGATTGTAGCAGCCATCGCAATCATTATTCTGGTCGTTATCCTGACAGGCGTAAACTCCGTAAGCGCCGCCTTAAAGGAAGCCGTTGTCACCCGTCGGGATTTGACCACCTATTACAGCTTTTCCGGTAATCTGACCCCGGTTTATGACGAGGTGCAGACCGCTAAGGAGGCTCTCAAGGTAAAGGAGCTGTATGTGGCTGAGGGCGATGGGGTGAAGGAGGGCGACCTCCTATTGCGCGGCGTGGACGGCGCGCGGATCTATGCGGCTCACGACGGCACCATCGAGACCCTTTACCCGGAGCTGAACGATCAGCTTCAGCCCGGCGCTCAGGTCGCCCGCATTGTGGACTATGACCAGCTGGAGGTCAGTGTGGATGTAGATGAGTATGACGTCGACGCCATTACCTTGGGTAAAGAGGGAACGGTATATTTGAATGCCTTGGATCGGCAGATTCCCGGCACGGTAACGGAAATTGCTCGCAGCGCCACCGTCGACGGCGGGGTCAGCTACTTTAAGGTGAAAATTCGCATCGACGCGCAGGCGCAAGCCCGCAGCGGGATGAGCGTCGAGGTCACCATTTTAAACCAGCAGGCGCTGGGCGTTACCACGCTGCCCTTGTCTGCTATCAGCTATGACGAATACAACAAGCCCTACGTCCTCAAGAAGGACGAGAAGGGCAAAACTCAATCCGTTTCCATCACCACCGGAGTCAGCGACGGACAAAATGTCGAAATCACCGCCGGGGTCGAGGACGGAGAGACGGTTTATTACCTAAGCAACGATATGGCCCGCTTCTACGCCATGCGCGAAAGCATGCTGAGCCAGAGCGCGGGGCGATAAGCATGACAACGCCTTTTTTCCAGATGACCGACATCAATAAATCCTACTGGATGGGCGATGAATGGCAGCAGGTGCTGCGCAACGTGAGCCTTACCATTGAAAAGGGTGAATTTTTAAGCATCCTAGGCCCTAGCGGCTCCGGCAAAAGCACGCTGATGAACATCATCGGCTGTCTAGATACTCCCACCAAGGGGGAATATATCTTAGACGGACGGCGGGTGGACGATTTGGACGAGGATCAGCTCTCCGCCATCCGCAACAAGGAGATTGGCTTCATTTTTCAATCCTTTCAGCTATTGAAGCGTCAAAATGCGTTGAGCAACGTGGAGCTGCCCTTAATCTATGCCGGTATGGGTCAGCAGCAGCGCCGGGAGCGAGCGGAGGAAATGCTCTGCCGGGTAGGCCTTTCGGAAAAGCTGTATCATATGCCCAATCAGCTATCCGGCGGGCAGCAGCAGCGGGTGGCTATCGCCCGGGCGCTGGCTACCAATCCCGCCATTCTATTGGCTGACGAGCCTACCGGCGCGCTAGATCAAAAAACGGGCAAGCAGGTGATGGAGCTATTCCACGCGCTGAATAACGAGGGGCATACCATCATCATGATCACCCATGACGTGAGCATCGCAGCCCACGCCTCCCGGATTGTCCGGCTTCTGGATGGGGAGCTGAGCGAGGGGGTGAAGGAGGATGCTTAAGGAAAGCCTGCGCATGTCTCTTTCCAATATTAAAGGCAACAAAATGCGCTCCTTTTTGACCATATTGGGGATCATCATCGGCGTGATGGCTATCATTACCTTAATCACCGTTATGGAAAGCGCCACGCAGGAGGTTACCGCCCAATTTGAAAGCTTAGGCACCGGCAAGCTCAACGTACAGGCGCAGGGTACGGCGCTCAAGCGCGGCTTGACGGAGAACGATCTACGAGAAATCGAAGCGTTGGAAAACGTAAGCGGCATCTCCCCTACCCTATCGCAAAGCATGAGCGTGGTCTATAACCGCGCCGTGCTGGAGGACGTAAGCATCAACGGCAACGGCTTCGCCTATTTTCGTCAGAACCCCGATGCAGTGGAACGGGGGCGCGCGCTTCTGCCGATCGATCAAGAGCAGTACAGCAGGGTTTGTCTCATCGACAGCGATCTAGCGCAGAATCTTTTCTCCGGCGTCAATCCCTTGGGCAAGCCGGTGCTGGTCAAGGGCGTTCGCCTGACCATTGTGGGCTTGCTCAGCGACCCGGACGTGAACGATGTGATGAGCCAAATGAACACCCAAACCCAGAACGGCAAAATCATTTTGCCCTACACCACCTACATGCGGCTCTTTGGGGTGAAGGGGGTAACCGGGGTCGAGGTTTACGTAACCGACACCAATCGCACGGACGATACGGTGAACGCGCTGGAAGCCAAGCTGGATAAAGCCTTTAACTACAAGGACGACAGCTACAACGTCATCAACATGGAAAGCCTGCTGGACGTGATGAATACCATGATGGGGCTAATGACCAACCTGCTGGTGGGCATCGCCAGCATCGCATTATTGGTAGGCGGTATCGGCATCATGAACATGATGCTGGTCAGCGTAACGGAGCGCACCAACGAAATCGGTCTGCGCAAGGCCCTTGGCGCACGACCCAAAAGCATACAGGTTCAGTTTTTAATGGAGAGCATCATTCTCTCTTTGCTAGGCGGGCTGATCGGGGTTATGTTAGGCGTTGCCATCAGCATGCTGCTCAGCAATATGATGGGGATTGCCTTTGTCCTATCCGGCGGCGCGATTGCGTTGGGCGTGGGCTTCTCGCTGGCGGTTGGCGTTGTTTTCGGTTGGGCGCCCGCCCGTAAAGCCAGCGCGCTTAACCCCATCGACGCGCTCAGAAGCATATAAGGAGGAACTATAGTCATGAAACGAATTCTATCAGCGTTGTGCGTGCTGATCATCCTGACCGCCACAACCGCCGTCGGCGTCGCGCAGGGACAGGAAGCCCTTATTCTAAGCGCTACCGTTTGCCCCAATACGGAGGTCGCGCTCAAAGCGCCCGCCACCGGGGAGCTTCGGCATTTTTCCCTAAAAGCCGGCGATGTGGTTCCTGCCGGAGAAACGCTGTTTACCGTTGAGCCGGTGAAGGTGTATGCGGAAATTGACGGCACGGTAGCCGGCGTTTACGCCGGTGCGGGCGAGAGCGCGGACGCGGCAACGGCCCGCTACGGCGCTGTGATGCAGCTGGAATACGAGGATCGCTACATTCTGGAATGCTCGGAGCAAACCGGGTATAACAGTGAGGAAAACCGCGATCTATTTGTGGGCACACCGGTATATCTGCGTTCTGCCAACGAGCGCCATTTCGCCGACGGCGTTATCACGGAGGTAAGCGGCGGCGGCTTTGTGGTTTCGGTGCTAGGCGGCGATCTGGTCTATACGCAGGATGTAAAGGTATACCGACAGTCGGATTATGACAACCGAACCCTACTGGCCCGGGCAAAGCTAAAAAGCATTCCCCCCTACGGGGTTCACGCCAGCGGCACCGTGGTAGAGCTGGCGGTTGCCCGGGGCGACAAGGTGCGCGCGGGGGATTTTCTTCTTTCCTACGTACCTGACGTTTTGGAGCCGGAGCAGCGCAAGCGGACGCATCCCACCGCTTTAGAGGCAGAGGAGGATTGGGTGATTCTCAGCGTAAGCGCCCAGCAGGGAGCCAGCGTACAAAAAGGGCAGCTCTTGGCGGTGGTCTGCCCGGTCGGCGATTACCGTTTGGAGGCGCAAGCCAAGGAAAGCGAGCTTAGGGACCTTCAAATCGGGGATCGTCTTACCGCCCGCTTTGAGGAAGCAGGCGCACCGACTGTGGAAGCCACCCTCACAGCTACCAGCGCACTAGGCGTTGCAGACGGAGACGAAAGCAGATACACCGTCTATTTCAGCTTGGAACCTAGCGAGGGCATGCTGCTGGGCATGCACGCAACGCTGGAACGGTAGGGGCTTTCAGCCCCTACGACCCCGACAAGGGCTATGCCCTTGACCCGTCATTGTTTATCAGTTGGCACGATATTGCTACAGAAATATTGTTTTTGAAGCTTCTATAGGGGTTGGCTGAGGACGCCCAGTCTCTTCACACATTTGCATCCTACCTATACAATGGGAAAAATAGGTACGAAGGATGCATACTGTGATGAGAAGCCTAGTACAGACGCTGCTGTGTCCGCAGGAAAACACCTGCCATCTTTGCGGCACGCTTTTGTCCGCAGGGGAGCAAACTTTATGCGTTGAATGTGAGCAAGCGCTGAAGCGCCGTCAAATCCACGCGTTTGAAGCGCCCTCCACCGAATACCCGCCTATCGCGTTGGTTCTGTCCGCCTATTGGTTTGACGAAGAGGCTCGGCAGCTTGTTCATCAGTTAAAATTCAGCGCGGACTATGCCTCAGCCCTTCCGCTGGCGGAGGGCATGGCCGGCCTATATGCAGACTTTCGAGGTTTGATCGGCGTGGTGGACGGCGTCATTCCTGTACCCGTTCACCCCTCCCGGTTTCGCTTAAGAGGCTACAACCAAGCGGAGGTGCTGGCAAATGCCTTTTGCCGCCATACGTCGCTGCCCCTCTTTGCCGATCTGCTCCTTCGGGTGCAGCATGGCTCTTCCCAAGTTCAACGAAGCCGCGCGGAACGCTTCACCGCCATGGAGGGCGCTTTCCGGGCGGCAAAGCCCATTTCCGGCGGTCGTTTTCTATTGATTGACGATGTGCTGACGACAGGCGCTACCGCAATTGCCTGTACAAAATGCCTGCTGGAAGCCGGAGCGGACAGCGTTGTCCTATTAACTGCCTGCCGCGCATAAAAAAATACTTTTGCAGCATACTTCCTCCTATATCCATAAGGGAGGCGTTCGGCTGTGATAGCGTCCGATTTGGGACAAGTAGCGATTTTCAGTGTCTTTTCTTTGGCGGCATTATTTTTGCTGACCAAGCTGATGGGAAACCGTCAAATGAGCCAATTGACCATGTTTGACTACATTACGGGAATTTCAATCGGTTCCTTAGCGTCGGAGGTAGCCAGTCATCCGGATCCGGACAGCTGGCTGGGGTTGGTAGCTATGCTCATCTACGGCTTGATCACGGTGGGCATCAATATCTGGAACACCCGTTCCTTAAAAGCAAGAAATCTATTTCTCGGCTCTCCGCTAGTGATCTTCGACCACGGCAAGCTCTATTTTGATAACCTCAAAAAAGCAAAGCTGGATTTAAACGAGATTATGGCGGAGTGCCGCTCCGCCGGTTACTTTGATCCGGCGCAATTGCAAATGATCATCCTTGAGGTAAACGGCAAGCTTTCCTTTTTGCCTAACGAAGTCAATCGCCCCCTAACGCCTGCCGACATGAACATCGCTCCGACGCAGGAGCGGCCGATTGTGGCTGTGATCATGGACGGCGTACTCTTCCCAAAGCGGCTTCGCTCCGTTGGGCTTTCGGAGGAATGGCTGCAAAAGCAGATGGAAATCCAAGATTTCCACAGCTACTCGGATATTTTGCTAGCCACGGTGGATTGCGATAACGAGCTGGCAATTTATGAAAAGGATAGCAACCGGCGCAGTAAGGACTACTATGCTTGACGCGTAAAGACGAAACCGTTACAATCATCCTGTGGTTTTTCATCCAAAGCGGTTCACAGGAGGACATTACAAATGTACTATGCTTTACAGCCTCAGCTTCACGAGATTTCCTTGCAGGAAGCCAACGAGGATATCCTTACCGTGGGCTATATTGAAACAGGGGAATTAACAGAAGCCATTCAACGCTTTCGCTTTTATGAAACCTCCGCCGAGGATTGCGTTAACGAACGGGATAACTACCGCAACGCCGTTGAGGTCTATGAGGATTATACCTTTGGCATGATCAATATTGTGGACGCAAAAAACGTTTACGCCTCCACTGATCGATTGGCTTTTTTCTTTCGTAAAAATCTGCTGCTGGTCGTTTCCCTGCGGGACGAGGACGGCAGCACCCGGCAGACCTTTCTGGATACGATCAGGCGGTATAAGCCCGAAACCGTCACGCTGGAAAGGCTGATCTTCTCCATTTTGGAAAGCACCATCCGTCGGGACAGCATCGAGCTAGATCTGATGGAAAAGCATATCAACGCGCTGGAGGATTTGGTGGACAGCCGACAGGATGAAAAGGCCATTAGCGGCTGCATCTACGATTTAAAAAAGAAGCTGCTCATTTTGCGCAGCTATTATGAGCAAATCATCGATATTGGCGAAGCGCTGAGCGAGAACGAGAACGATATTTTCGAAGAAGAAGCCCTGCACTTTTTCGCTCTCCTGTCCCAAAAGGCCGAGCGACTTTCCGGCTCCGTTTCCATGCTTTGCGACGAGCTGAACCAGCTACGGGACGCTTTTCAGTCCTCACTAGATTATCGTCTGAACCAAACCATGAAGCTGCTTGCGATTATCACAACGCTATGCCTGCCCATGTCGCTGATCGTGGGCTGGTATGGCATGAATTTTAATAACATGTTTCTGCCCAACACAGGCTACGGTTATCCGCTCATCATCGGCGTATGTGTGATCGTGGTAACTACGCTAATGGTCATTTTTAAAAGAAAGGGGCTGCTCTAAGGTTGTTCAGAAAAGGAGCAGTCCTCATACTGATACTGCTGTTCAGCTTGAGCAGCGTCGCGCTGGCAGACGGCTTTACCGTCGATGAAAAGGCAGCGCTGGACGCTCAACTACAAAAGGACTTTCTGCGATATTCCACCTTGGGCGCCAGCGTGGCGTTGATCCAAAACGGAGAGGTGGTCTACACCTATTGCTACGGCGTGCAGAAGCCCGGCGGCGACCCAGTTGTGCCGGAATGCGGGTTTCAGGTAGGCAGCATCAGCAAAATGGTAGCGAATATCGGCTTGATGCAGCTAGTGGAGCAGGGCAAGGCCGATCTGGACGACGAGATAGGCGATTTACTGGGGCTGGCATTTCGCAGTCCCTACGCGCCTAACCAGCCCGTCACCTTGCGGCAGGTGATGACCCATACCGCCGGGCTGCGGGATTCCGCCTATTATGACGACGCGCTGAACGGAAACGCTCTTTCCTTGGAGGAGCTGCTCCAGCCCAATAAAATCAAAAATATTTTTTTATCCAATGTAACGCCGGGTGAAAAAAGCGTATATTCCAATTTTGGCGGCGGGCTGATCGGTTCGCTGATCGAGCTTTTATCCGGCCAGACCATAGACGATTATATGACGGAAAACGTTTTTGAGCCGCTGGAGATGACGGCAGCCTTTCAGGTCAGCCGTCTGCCACAAAGCCTGCCGCTTTGCGATATCTACTTTATGCCCCAAAAGACGCTCGGAAAAAAATTACGAGACGACCTCACCGATCTCAAAGCCCCCGACTATCAGCGCCATTACTATGTAACGGCGGGAAAGCTGATTCTTTCTGCGCCGGATTTAGCGAAGCTGCTCATTGCGCTGTGCGATGGCGGCGTATGGGGTAACGTCCGTTTGCTAAAGGAGAGCACGGTTCGGGAAATGACTACCCTGCAAAATCTGCGTGGTTCGGTGCACTGCGACAGCAACCGAGGCTTGTTTCTAAACATTCTTACCGACGACGAGGTTGAGGGACGCACTCTATACGGTCATGGCGGCAAGGCCTACGGTATGCTCTGCGCCGCCTACTTTGATCCTTTGGACCGTACCGGCGTGGTGATGCTGACCAACGGCTGCAACAACCGCAAAAACTATCACAATGTAGGCATGCTGGGCCGTGCGGTGCTCACCGACGTATATCAAGCCGTTGAAGCCAGCGGTTACCAAATGAAAAGTGTATATCAAGTGGAGTGAGGCTGGTTTTATCCTGCACTTTTTGCATAATGGGGTTGATTTGGCCCCAATTTGTCCGTATGATGTGGAGCATGAACAGCATTTTCGGAAGGCGCTGTTCACTTATTACAGGGAAGCATCCCTTTTGGAGGCAACAATGAACGTAACACAAAAAATTCTGTCCTCACACTTGACGTCGGGCAAGCTGGAACGGAATACGGAAATCTCCATTCGCATTGATCAAACCTTGACCCAAGACTCCACCGGCACCATGGCTTATTTACAGTTCGAGGCCATGGGAATTTCACGGGTTCGCACGGAAAAGAGCATGGCCTATATCGACCACAATACGCTGCAAACCGGCTTTGAAAACGCGGACGACCACAAGTACATCACAACGGTGGCCAAAAAGCACGGCGTTTATTTGAGCAAGCCGGGCAACGGGATTTGCCATCAGGTGCAGCTGGAACGGGTAGGCGTTCCCGGCAAAACCCTGCTGGGCAGCGACAGCCATACTCCCACCTGCGGCGCGTTGGGCATGATCGCCATCGGCGCGGGCGGGCTTGACGTTGCAGTAGCTATGGGTGGCGGCGCGTATTATTTGAGCTGCCCCGGCGTGGTAAACGTACATTTAACGGGCGAGCTTCAAAAGGGAGTAGCCGCTAAGGACGTAATCCTCGAGCTGCTTCGCCGTCTTACGGTGAAGGGCGGCGTAGGCAAGGTAATGGAATACACCGGCCCCGGCGTGGCAACCCTATCGATTCCGGAGCGCGCCACCATCGCCAATATGGGCGCAGAGCTGGGCGCGACTACCTCCGTTTTTCCAAGCGACGAAAAGACCCACGGTTTTTTACAGGCTCAGGGACGGGAGCAGGATTTTTCGCCCTTGTGCGCCGATCCGGACGCAAGCTATGACGAAACGGTGGAAATCAACCTGACCGCCTTGGAGCCTATGGTTGCGCTTCCCCATATGCCTGACAACGTGAAAACCGTTAAGGAAGCCGGGGCCATTAAGGTGGACCAAGTTTGCATCGGCTCCTGCACCAACTCCAGCTATCAGGATATGATGCGGGTTGCCGCCATTTTAAAAGGCAAGACCATTCATCCCGACGTATCGCTGGTGATCGCCCCCGGCAGCCGTCAGGTGCTCAGCATGCTCAGCGCCAACGGTGCGCTCCACGATATGATCAACTCCGGGGCGCGAATCTGCGAAACCGCCTGCGGCTTCTGCATCGGCATGGGTCAAAGCCCCGCCACCAACGGCGTCAGCGTACGCACCAACAACCGCAATTTCTTTGGCCGCAGCGGCACCAAGAGCGCCGGTATTTATCTGGTTAGCTGTGAAACAGCCGCCGCCACGGCGCTAGCCGGTTATCTGGCAGACCCCAGAGCGCTGGATGTGGATCTGTCCGTGGACATACCCAGCCTGTTCGATTACAACGACAATCTAATCATGGCTCCAGCGTCTGTCGAGGAAGCGGAGGCCGTCGAGGTGGTGCGCGGGCCGAACATCAAGCCGTTCCCTCAGGCGCAAGCCCTATCGGAGACTCTTTCCGGCAAGCTGCTACTAAAGATGGAGGACAATATCACCACCGACCATATCATGCCCAGTGACAGCTCGCTGCTGCCCTTCCGCAGCAACGTGCCGAAGCTAAGCGAGCATTGCTTGGCTCCCGTGGACCCCACCTTCCCGTCCCGGGCCAAAGCAGCTGGCGGCGGCTTCCTGCTGGCCGGGCAAAACTATGGTCAAGGCTCCAGCCGGGAGCACGCGGCGTTGGTTCCGCTCTATTTAAAGGTGCGCGGCGTGCTGGCCAAGAGCTTCGCCCGTATCCACTGCGCAAATTTAATTAACAACGGCATTTTGCCCTTAGAGTTTATCAGCGAAGCGGATTACGACCGTTTTGATCAGGAGGATGAGCTTCGCCTGAACGACGTGCGGCAGCTGATCGCTGAAGGCGCGGAGGAAATCCCCGTAGAGGACGTGACCAAGGGCTTTACCGTGAACCTGCGGCTTCATGTAACGGATCGTCAACGCCAGATGCTTTTGGCGGGTGGACTGATCAACATGCAAAAAGGTCGGTAATCACCGGAATAAGCGATTCATAGCCTCGGTGCGCTTCTACGCCGCCGAGGCTTTCCCTTTGATCAAAAGCATCTTTCGATTGCCACCAATGGAAATTTATAGTACACTTACAAGTGCTATTTTATCAGAACGAGGTGAAGTGCCGTGGGAGAGAAAATGCGCAAAGCCATCTTTATCCTATTGCTGGTGGCTATCGCTTGCTATATTTTGATCATGAACCAACTCACACCCTATTCGTCGGACGATTACTTTTATTCCTACAGCTTTGCGGACGGAGAGCGCATTACCTCCCTGTCTCAGGTCATCCCTTCGTTACTCGCTCACGGAGTGCAGATGAACGGACGGTATGCGCCGCATTTTTTTGTGCAGGTGTTTACCATGCTGCCTCAGCTCTCGTTTGATATCATCAACACCGGGGTTTATATTCTTTTGCTGCTTGGCATGTATACGCTAGTGCGTGGAGAAAAGCGTTATAATATCCTGCTGATGCTTATTCTAGCCGGAGTAACCTTTATTGCCGTGCCAGACTTTGGCGGTTCCATGCTATGGTTGGCTGGGGCCTGCAATTATTTGTGGTGCGGCGCAGCCTGTGTGTGGCTACTGGTACCTTTCGCCAAGCAGCTGATCAGAGGCGAAAGCGCCCCTAAAGGCTGGCTGGTGGCTGTGATGGCTTTGGGCGGACTATGGGTAGGAAATTGCAGCGAGAACATGTCCGCCGTCATGGTAATGATTCTTTTCTTCTGCGCAGTAAGCCTGTGGCTTCAAACCCGCAAGATACCCTGGTGGATGTTAATCGTAACGCTTTCGGTGTTCATAGGCTGGCTGTTCTTGGTACTCGCCCCAGGCGACAGCCAGCGAATCGGAAACGTCCTTAGCCTCAATTACTATCTCCAACGTTTTCTGGACGGCCCCTTGGATTACCAGCGCCGCTTCCTGATGCCGCTGACGCTGGCTTGGCTATATATATTCGGGCTTAGCTGGTATAAAGGGGTGAGCAAGCCGTTGCTCACGTTCTCCGCCCTTCTGTTTATCGGTGCGATGGTTTGCAACGGCATTATGTTCATCGCTAACTACTACCCCCTCCGCACGCTGCTATGGCCGGTGCTGCTTCTGCTAATAGCATGCACGCTGCTGGCTGTGCCGCTGTTTCAAACCAGCAGAAGTATGAAGGGCATATTTGCTGCTGTTACACTGCACATCACTCTGCTCGCCGTAATGGCAGCCATTCAGGCGCTGCCCGACAACTATGACCGCTATTGTCTGTTCAACGCCCGTACGGAGGATATTGTTGCCCAGCGAGACGCGGGAGTCATGGAGATTGAAACCTTTGGTATCGAGGGAAAATCCAAGTACGACGAGTTCTTTGGCGTATTTGAGCTGACGACCGATTCAACCAATCGGGTAAACACGGGATTAGCGAAGTATTGGGGAGTGAATTCAATTGTTGCAAACCGTTTTGAATAAAGTGAAAGAAATTGGCAGCATGGTGTATCCCTTAAAAAAACGTATCAGCCTGTATACTTTGTTTGTTGCTGCCCTCCTCATCCTTCGGTTGTTCTTCTGGTTTTCTCCCGCACACGAAGCCAAGCTGGAACTTAGCTGGCTTTGGCCGGCGGGCATAGCGGCGCTGGCTATTGCCATTTGCCTACGCCGGACGAACCCTCCGGCAGGCATGTGGCTTGTCGTTTGCCTCACGCTCTGGTTTTGGACTGTAACTGTGCTGAACGGAGACTATGCGCTCGCTTTGAACGGTCATTTTATCGTCGGTGTGACAATCGGCATAGGCGTGTGCTTTTTAACTGTCCCCATGATGAAGCAGTCGAATCGGGAACAAGAATTAGTTTTTATCATCAAATTATATGTAGCGCTAATGGTTTGTATGGCGCTGATGAGCTTATTGATTACGGTTTTCGAAACGTCTATTCAAACGCCTCTTTCGAGCCAGCCATGGGGAATTCGAGAGGGTCGCCTTTACGTGTTCGATTATCATCCTAACGAGGTGGGCTGTGCGTTCACCGTTGCATTGCTGCTAACGCTTGCGCTCATTCCTCGTGCTCGTTCGACTTGGGGTAGGATTCTGCTGGCATTGATCGTGGTAACGCTGTATGCCGCTATAACGCTAACGGTATGTCGAACCTCCATGATTCTTACATCGTTAGGGTTGGGGGCGCTGTTTACGTTGCTGCCCATGAAGCGGTTGGCGCGGATGAAGCGCTTGCCAAGGTTTTGCCTACATGCAGCACTATTCGTAGTAACCGTCTCACTAGCATTTTTCGGCTTTACCCCATTTTCGAAAATCGTAACCAACTTTCATGGCGCCGCGGCATTCGCTACAGAAGACACGTCACTGGTTCAGCCAACCCCCGTGGCGTTGAGCGAAGAAGCGTTAGCGCAGGACAAGCCGCCTATGCTGCTTGAGAGAGATTTGGGCCACGACTTCGGCACGTTCACTGGCCGTACGGAGCTTTGGGGTACCGGCTTATCCTATTTAAAGGAGCGCCCAAAAACACTGCTCATTGGCAGCACGGACGCAGAAGTATCGCGCATTCCAAGACGTTATGCACAACGAGTTGAGTATCATTTGCATAATCTTTGGCTAGAGCTGCTCGTCCAGATAGGGCTTCCAGGGATACTCCTGTATGCGCTCTTAATGCTGATGACCCTTCGGGCTGGTTTAAAGCTTTGGCTGGTCCCGAATACGCCGTTGTGGATTCGTTTCCTCCCGGTTGTATTCGTCGTGCTCTGCATCAATGGCGCTATGGAGATTTATCCTGGAATAACAGGAAATATCATGGATATGATGTTTTTTATCCTCTGCGGAGCCATTATTACCTTTGGTAAAGCTGCTAGCGATAGCTTGCCGCTTAGTCAAAAGCATCTAAAAGCACATCCATAACACCCGCCTCAATCGTATATAAAACCTGAAACCGCGCATGCTATTCCAAAGGAAGGATGGGGATTGCATGCGCGGTTTTCGTACAGATTTAGCGATGGAACGCTTCAAGGAGCAAACAGAACGGGTAGAGGGCGTACGGATGAGCGCTCATCGCTTTGGCGGCGTCACCCGTACACGAATCGCGATTGAACGGGAAGAAGCGGCGGCACATCTGCAAAGGCCGCGTGGGGAATATATCACGCTGGAATGCAACGAGCTGCTCCACTGTGAAGTCCATGACCGGGAGCTGCTGATCCGCTTAGTCGCCCAAGCGGTGCACGCCATGCTGCCCAAGGAGGGCGAGGTGCTGGTGGTAGGCCTTGGCAACCGCAACGTCACCGCCGATTCGCTGGGGAGCAAGGTAGTGGAAAAAATGCTGGTAACCCGCCATATTTGCGAGAGCCTTTCCCACGAGCTGCAGGGTCGTTTACGAGGGGTCAGCGCTATCGCGCCGGGTGTGCTGGGCCTGACCGGCATCGAAACAGCGGAGCTTTGCCGTGGATTGGTCAACCATGTGAAGCCTACGGCGGTGGTGGCCATCGACGCATTAGCGGCTTTTGATAGTCAGCGCATCTGTACGACGATCCAGATCACCAATACCGGCATCGAGCCCGGCAGCGGCGTAGGCAATCATAGGCTGGGCTTGACGAAGGATACGCTGGGCGTAGAGGTCATCGCGGTGGGTGTGCCCATGGTGGTCTACGCTTCCACCATCGCCCGGGATGCAATGGCGCGCTTGATGGAGGAGTACGGGGTGCTGGAATGCGATCATCCCGGCGCGGCGCAAGCACTGCTGCATCAGGTTGCGGAAGGCTTCTTGGGCAACATGGTGGTCACCCCCCGCGAAATTGATGAAATGGTAGCAAGCGTAGCGGAGCTAATCAGCGACGGTATCAATCAAGCGCTTCATCCAGCTGTAGATTTAGACACGCTGCATACCTACCTCCACGGCTAGCATATCCTTATGGGAAGAACTCCACAAAAGGCGGTGATTCCCATAAAAGGATGGAAGCAATGGTTGGCAGCCCTGCTGTGCCTTTGCTGCGGTATTGGGCTGGGGCTTTCTAAGCGAAGTGACACACCTAAGGCAGCGCTCCCTGCGCTGTCCTATTCGGTAGAGGAAGACGTAACGCCGGTTGCCACGCCCACCTCCTCGTTTACGTTGGAAAACGTATTTTCCTTACCGTCGGAGCCGCCCGCTCCCACGGTTTCTTCCATTGCATTGCCAAGCCCCTCTGCCCCGCCGGAGGACGGCTTCAGCATCGAGGTGCTAAAAACGGAGGGAAAGCCCAAGCCACGGATTCTCATCTACCACACCCATACCTATGAGGCGTACGAAAAGCAACCGGAAGCGAATTATCAAGAAACCCAGCAATGGCGCACCGCAGACCCGGAGTACAACGTAATGCGGATAGGCGACGAGCTAGCCGCACTGCTTACAGGCTTGGGCTTTGAGGTTGTTCATGACCGCACGGCCTTTGAACCGCCGGAGTTAAGCTCCGCTTATACGCGCTCTCTTGCCATGCTCACCCAGCGTTTGGCAGCCGGTGAAAGCTACAACCTCTATATTGATCTGCACCGGGACGCTTATTCCGGCTCCGATACATCCACCAATATCGTCCAAGCGGGGAACCTAGAGCTGGCGCGCCTGATGCTGCTCATCGGTAAGGGAGAAGGCATGACCGGTCAAGGCTTTGCGGAAAAGCCAGACTGGGAAACCAATTTAAAAGTAGCCAGCGCCATAACAGAGGGGCTTAACCAGCAGGTCAACGGCCTATGCAAGGACGTAATGGTTAAATCTGGGCGCTATAATCAGCATGTTGCCCCGCACTGCGTCTTAATCGAAGCGGGCAATAACCGCAACACGCTGCGTCAAGTGCTGGCAGCTATGCCCTACTTAGCAGACGCAATTTCGCAGGCCTTCACTTCAACAATCGCTGTTCCGTAAAACGAGATTTACAGACTGTCGAAAACTCCCTTAAGAGGGTGTCGGGGGAGCCCGCAGGCTACCCTGACTATATTCGTATCGACCGGCTTTGCCGGGCGGGCGGGCAGTTTGCGGCAAAGCCGCAAATATTACCCGTAACTGGCGAAAAAGCGCGTAGCGCTTTTTTGACACGATGATTTATTGACTTTGCTAACAACCCATTGTACAATTTTCTTCAAGAGCCGCCGGGAGTACGCCTTCGTTCCGTTTCGTTGTATCCTTGATGAAAGCGTGAAAGCGGGCTATTTTTTGAAAGAGGTCATACCATGTGTCAGCTACAAAAGATCAACCATTCGTTTTCCGTCTGCAAGCTGGTGGATTTTTCGCAGGTCGATTGGAGCAGCGAGTACTGCTTTACCGCCAAAACAGATGAGGAAAACTCCCTCGTCTGCATAACGCAGGATATCCCCGACAACGTCATCGAAAGAGAGGACGGCTGGAAAGCGTTTCGCATAAAGGGGATTCTGGACTTCTCGCTGATCGGAATCCTCGCCAAGCTATCCACTTTACTAGCGAATAACCATATCGGAATCTTTGCCGTCTCCACCTATCATACGGATTATATTTTAACCAAAGAGTGCGATTATCTCAAAGCGCTAGAGGTGCTTTCCAACGCCGGGTATGAGGTGCTCTAACCCGGCACGAATGCGGGTAGCTTTCAGGCTCCCCCGACTCCCCCTTAAGGAGTTTTGACAATCCGAATCGAGCGCTTGAAGCGCCCAATGGGTTCTACCACAGCACCCCGCCATCCCTCCGTATTTCACCCGGCTTGCGATTCGTATATTGAAGAAAAATTCACATTATAAAAGGCGTTTTATCGACTGACTGCACAAAATACATCATTTTTTAGTTGATAAGCAATAATTTGCAATACGCGATAAGCGGCTCCAACAGTGTAATTACCTCTTCTCCGTTAAAGCAGCGAACAGCTGAATTTGGCTCAGATGAAAAATTAACTGAAAAGAATAGCGAGTAGGGTAAAGCCATCCCTTTCAATCTCTTTTGGAGACATTTTGTTGACCGACACTCCTATAATAAAATTGTATAGTATCGCGCGTCCATGTCCATAGCTGTCTATTAACGACTTCTATTTTCATTTTTTTGCCGTGCAACCACATTCGGCAAAAAAGTGAAAAGCAATGAGCGAAAAAGCTACTTTTGCTAGACATTTGTTGACAGGCGTGTGCGATAATCCAGTAAAGACTGGAACGCTTGTTTGCAGAAGGTTGGCAAACGTTTTTTCATAGAACGAAAGAAGCCCGCCCGAAGTACTTTTCCAGCAAAGCGAGAACCGTTCAGGAGCAAGCACGAGGCTGCGAAAGGAGTAGAAAACACGCAATGAATCACCATGCTACCCAGTATGAAAAAAATGGTTTATACGAGCTTACCGACGAGGCTCGCAGCACGTTGAAGGGATCGAAATACTACAACGAGGATCTTGCGCCCACAAGTATCGAGAAAAGAACGTGGTCGTCCTTCAGCATCTGTAATCTCTGGATTGGCCTTGCAATCAGCATCCCCGCGCTAGCATTGGCCTCCTCCCTTGTAGCGCTGGGTATATCGCCGCTCTTAGCGATCCTCAACGTCGGCCTTGGCAACCTAATTGTTTTAATTCCGATACAGCTTAATTCCCACGTCGGTACCAAGTATGGTATTCCCTTTCCTATTTTTGCACGGCTCACCTTCGGCAATAAAGGCGCTCAGCTTCCCACGCTTTCACGGTCCATCATCGCTTGCGGCTGGACGTCCATACAGTGCTGGGTTGGCGGAGGCGCGGTGGCGGCTCTGCTGGGCACGGTGATTCCTTTCTTTTCAAACCAAAGCGTCGCCATTGCCATGCCCGGCAACGACAGCGTTTCTGTTGGGCAGATCATCGGCTTTCTTTTGTTCGTGCTTGTGGTGGGCTTGGTGGCGTATAACGGCATGGAGAAAGTCAAATGGGTGCAAAACATCGGCGGGCCACTGCTGATTGTGGTTGTGCTGGGGCTTTTCGTGTGGAGCTATCATGCCATACAGGGCGCGGGCTACAGCCTGCTCGACGTGTTCTCTACGGGCAATGACGAGGCGCTCATCCAAAAAAACGGAGGCTTCGCGTTCGTCTATCTGGCTGGGCTTACAGGGAACATCGCCTATTGGAGCACCATGGCGTTGAACATCCCCGATTTTTCACGCTATGCCAAAGACCAAAAAAGCCAGTTTAAAGGGCAGCTGGCAGGGATGCCCCTTCCCATGCTGATTTGCGCATTTGTGGGCGCGGTTTTTGCGCAAGCCACAAAATGCACGATGGGCGAGGCAATGTTCGACCCGACAAGCGTTTTCTACTACATGGACAACCGAATATTAGTCGCCGTGTGCGCCGTCGGCGTCATCGTTGCCACGCTGACCACCTGCGTGGCGGCGAACGTTGTTGCACCTGCCAACGGTTTCTCAAATTTATTGCCCAAGAAGATCACCTTTAAAAGAGGCGTTCTGATTACCTGCTTCCTAGCGGTGTTCGTCGCGCAGCCCTGGTGGCTATACGGCTCCGGCGCAGCCTATATATTCAACTGGCTTAACAACTATGGAATGATTATCGCGCCTATAGCCGCGATCCTAATGGCGGATTACTTCCTCTGCAAGCAGCAGCGGGTTGATATTGGTAGTCTCTATTTGGGCGCGGAAGGAAGATATGGGTATACCCATGGCTGGAACAGATGCGGGCTGGTCGCGTGGGCGGTATCGTGCGTCCTTCCCCTTCTGGGCAACACTGCGTTTGCGTATCAGCCAAGCTTGAGCGCCGCGCCGAGCGTGCTTCAGATGATTGCTGCAAACGGCTACGTTTTCTCGTTTCTGGTAGCATTCACCGTCTATACAGCGCTTATGAAGTCCCGCTTTGGCGGAAGCAAGGAGCGCAAGGGCTTTGTATCTCCGGAGGAACAGGAAGCCTTAACGAAGCACGATACGGTAGACTTCGGCGCGCGAACGTGCACGTTGCGCAACCGTAGAAGAGATAGACTGAATGCAACAATTCGGAAAGAGGGTGTTTGATTGGAATTATTAATTCGCAACGGAACCATCATCACAGCTAAGGAACGCTTTATGGCGGACATTGCCGTCAACGAGGGTAAAATCGCCCTGCTTGGACGCGATTTGCAGATCGAAGCGAACCGCACTGTCGATGCAGCCGGCAAGCTGGTGCTTCCCGGCGCCATCGACGCCCACACGCATCTGGCCATGCCCTTCGGCGGGACGGTATCGGCGGACGGCTATCAATCAGGCACGCGCGCGGCGGCGTGCGGCGGCGTGACAACAGTGTTCGACTATCCCATACAGCGCAGGGGCGGAACGATTCTTGAGCTAATCGCGTCCAAGAAGGCCATATGCGAGCAGGAGGCTTGCGTGGATTACGCCTTTCACTGCTGCATCACAGACCTCAACGACGGCGCGATTCTTAGCGAAATGGCCCAGGCGGTAGCGGAGGGGATTACAAGCTTCAAATGCTTCCTTGTATACAAGAAGGAAGGCATGATGGTTGATGACGCTACGCTGACGCTGCTGCTGCTTAGGGCCAAGGAGCTTGGCGCAATCATCAACGTTCATGCGGAGAACCCTGACCTAATCGATTTAAATACGCGTCGCTTCCTTGCCGAGGGCAAAACCAGCGCGTGGTATCACTATCTGAGCCGCCCAGAGTTTGTGGAGGCGGAGGCGGATAAGCGCGCCGTCCATTGGGCTACGCATTTGAACGCACCGCTTTACTTGGTTCATATGGCGGACAAGGAGGGGCTTGAGGCTTGCGTGCACGCAAAGGAGAGCGGCGCGGAGGTGTATGTGGAAACCTGCCCGCAGTATTTGGAGTATACCTGCGACGTATACAAACGCCCCGACGGTCGCAACTTCGTCTGCTCGCCGCCCATGAAGGGCGAGGAAAGCAGACTAGCGCTGTGGCATGCGCTAAATACGGGCTTTATTGATACCGTTGCCACAGACCACTGCCCTTTCCAAAGCTATGAAAAGGATTGGGGCAGGGACGATTTTACCAAGATTCCCAACGGCTGCGCGGGCGTGGAAAACTTGTACCCCTACATGCTGGATGCGGCAAACACAGGCAAGATTACATTTGAAAAAGCGGTGGAGGTCTGCGCTACGAATCCGGCGCGCATCTTTGGCTGCCGGGAGAAAGGCTCTCTAGCGGTGGGGAAGGACGCAGACATTGTGATTTATGACCCCAACAAGGATTTTACGATCAGTGTTGAAAACATGCATTCAAACTACGATCACACCATTTGGGAGGGCAAGCGGCTGCATGGCTATCCAGTGCAGACCTATCTGCGCGGTCAGCTGGTGTATAATAATGGAGCTTATGTAGGCGCCCCCGGACAAGGGCGGTTTGTGAAGCGCGTTCCCGGCGAACGTAATTGAAAGGGGTAGGAAAATGTATCGATGCAGCATGGAACGAATGACGGATAAAATAAAAACTTTTAGTCACTTTGGCGACGCGGGGCACGGCGGTATTACACGGTATTCGCTTTCACCCGAGGCAATCCTAGCGAGAAACGAATTTCGCCGTCGTATGGAAAAGATCGGCGCAACCATTGAGATCGATGATCTTGCCAACGTGTACGCCACCTTGCCGGGAACAGAGCCGGGCGCAAAGCGGATCGTAATGGCGTCCCACTGCGACTCGGTGAAGAATGGTGGAAATTATGATGGTATCCTTGGCGTTATGTCTGCCATGGAGGTTCTGGAAACCGTAGTGGAGCAGCAAATCCCTCACAAGCATCCATTGACGGCGATGATTTGGACCAACGAGGAGGGTTCTCTCTATCCGCCTGCGATGATGTGCTCAGGCATTGTTTGTTACGATGCTATGCCGGAAAGCATCCGTAAGGGGTTTCAGTATGAAAACATGATGGCGTCGCGCAGCGTTCTTAACGCAAGTGAAACCTTTGGACAGGCGCTAGAAAGCTCCGGCTGGAAGGGGGAGCGCCGTTATCGCCTGTCGCCCGAAAGGTACGAGTGCTATTTTGAAACGCATATCGAGCAAGGGCCGATTTTGGAGGATCACCTCAACGAGATTGGCGTTGTGGATTGCGTGCTGGGCATGTTCAATGATCGGTTGAAGTTTTATGGGCAGACCGTGCATGCGGGCACCTTCCCCATGCCAAAGCGGCGGGACGCTTTCCATGCCGCCGCCCAAGCGCTGTGCTACCTGCACGAGGAAATTGATAGTCTGCATATTCCAGATTTGGTGTACACCACAGGCGAAGTGGTTTGTCATCCGGACGTGCATACCTGCGTGCCAGACTACTTCGATTTCTCCATAGACGTGCGCCATGAAAGCGCGCAAGCGCTTGAAAGGGTGCTGGAGGTGGTAGAGGGCTGTCAAAACAGGCAATGGGCCGGCTGCCGCTGCGAGGTTGTGCGGGCATGGAATCGCGATACGGTTTATTGGGATAAAGAGCTTGTGGGCTATGTGCGGGAAGCCTGCGAGGAATTAGGCGTGACGCATCAGTCCATCCACTCCGGCGCGGGGCATGACGCGCAATTTGCGGCGTATATGCTGCCAACCACAATGATCTTCGTACAGTCCAAGGACGGACTATCACATTGCGAGCCGGAGTATTCGTCCCCCGAACACTGCACGGACGGCGCGAGCGTAATGCTAAACGCAGTGCTTAAAGCGGACAAAAGATGAAGGAGATTTAGCCTATGCTGCTTCAAAGAATCATCCCACGAAAGGACATGATTGCTTGCGCGCTTTGCAAGGACGCGCCTTGCTCAGCGGCGTGCGGCAAACTGGACTGCGCGCGCCTGCTACGCGCCATTTGGTTTGACAACGAGCAGGGCGTGACGCTGCCGAAGGAGATTCCTTGCATTAGCTGCAACGCACCCTGCGAACAAGCCTGTGTATTTGCCGGACAAGTCCCCGTCAAGCGGCTGGTTACGCGGCTCATGGAAGAACGGAGAAACGAAGAACCGCCTGCTTTCAATAAGAGAATCTTGCAAACAGACCTATGCGGCATACCGATGGAAAATCCCTTTATGCTTTCGTCCTCCGTTGTGGCAAGCACTTATGACATGTGTGCGCGCGCTTTCGATATGGGCTGGGCGGGCGCAGCGTTTAAGACGGTTTGCATGATGGACATCCACGAGGTTTCGCCGCGCTATTCGGCGCTAAAGGGGAATGATGGGGTTATTGTGGGCTTCAAGAACATCGAGCAGCTCTCCGACCATACCCTGTCTGAAAACCTACATATCTTTCGCAAGCTCAAGGAGAACTATCCAAGCAAGCTGCTGCTCGTTTCCATCATGGGACGCGACGAGGAGGAATGGACGCGCTTGGCCCAAATGGTTACTCAGGCGGGAGCAGACGCAATCGAGCTGAATTTCTCCTGCCCCAACATGGCAGAGAATGGTTTGGGGTCGGATGTGGGGCAGATTCCGGAGCTTGTGGAACGTTTTACAGCGGCTGCCCGCAAGGGAAGCAGCATTCCCATCCTTGCCAAGCTTACGCCCAATGTCGCCTCCATGCGTCCGATGGCGCAAGCGGCTCTGCGCGGCGGCGCTGACGGTTTAGCAGCAATTAACACAATCAAAAGCATTGTGAGTGTAAATCCGCATACGTATGTTTCGGAACCCTCTGTACACGGGCTATCGTCTGTAGGCGGTTACTCGGGCGCAGCGGTAAAGCCGATCGCGCTTCGATTTATGGAGGAGCTAGCCCGTGTCGCCGAAGGAAGCAACGCCCATATAAGCGGCATGGGCGGCGTGGAAACATGGCGCGACGCGCTGGAGTTTCTCATGCTGGGCGCGAAAAGCATCCAAATTACAACCGCTGTGATGCAGTACGGTTATCGCATCATTGATGATTTAATAAGCGGCTTGGGGGCATATTTGGCAGACAAAGGGCTATCCTCTGTGGGGGAGATTGTCGGCGTGGGTGTGAATGCAGTGGAAGAAACGGAGAACCTTGAACGGGACAGCATCCTATACCCCACGTTTATCCGAAAAAACTGCGTAGGTTGTGGGCGATGTGCGATTTCATGCCGCGACGGCGGTCATGATGCGATTGGTTTTGACGCTTCCCGCAAGCCCACGCTTAACCCAAACCACTGCGTAGGCTGCCATCTTTGCGCGCTTGTATGCCCTACCTCCGCCATACGCTCCTCCGGCAAGCGAGTGCTTCGGTGAAGCGTTCGCACCCGGTCTGCCTATTGCAGGCTGCTAGGGGAGGATGCGTTCTCTCTCTTTCTTGGCAAAATGCAGCCTAACGCCTTGCTCTGTAAGTTTTTGCTTTAGTTCATTCACACATAGTTCGCAGGCTGAAACGTCGTGCTGCGCCATTAAAGCAGCCGCTGTTCCGGCTGCCTCGCCTGTTGCGGCGCACACGGGGATCACCCGCGTGACCTCCCATCCCCAGTCCTGCGCAGAAACCATACGACCTGCTGCCAGCATATTGCCGAACTTATCGTTGAACAGACAGCCCCAGGGGATCTCGTACCAATCCCCGGGCCGTTCAAAATCGCATACCAGAGCAATGGAATCCTCATGACGCACACAACAGTCGCTTTCACGCAGCGTTGCCGCGCCGCATAGGTGACGAATCGTGCGAAATTGCGGCATAGAAGGCAGGCTGACAACGTCGCGCTGTGTGCGATCGTCGTTACGCAGCTTGTCTAACAGTGCCTTGCGGCCGTCTAGCAGGAAAGCTGTTACTTCCTCGTTGGTCGTTCCTGCAACGGTAGGCTTGTTGGCAGGATGCCCATTGCCGCTCAGGTCAGAACCGCAGGAATCCCAACGGCGCAGCTTGATTGCCCGCGGCTTTGCAGAGGTGTCGTTTAGGTGCGCAACCATAGAAAAATAATTGCGGCCTTCCTCACACGGCGCTCCGGCACGGTATAGCATGTCTGCGTCCCCCGTCGCGTCCACAACCACCTTGGCGGGGTAAAACTCGCGGCCCGATATGCTTTCACAGCAAACGCCCGTACACCGGAGCTTATCCATCATTGGACGCACTGCGAGAATATCCAAACGAATCTGGATCTGCTCCCGCTCCAGCAGCTCATCCAGCGCTAGCTGAAACATAGTGGGTGAAAAAAGCGTGGCGTAACGCCCGCCAATGGGGTCATTGATCTGCTTGCTCACAAGGCGCTTATCAATCTGTGCCTTTTGCTTCTTCCAAATGCTGGGCAGCGAGTCGTCACCGTAGCGAATGGCAAGGCGAAGCAGTTCCTCCGGCAAACCAAACATCAGCTGTTCACCCTTGCCGTCGCAAAGCGGTTCATACCAGCTGATAAGTCCACCCGTGGCAAGGCCGCCCAGCAACGCCTGTTTTTCCAGCAGCAGTACGCTGGCTCCATTGCGCCGCGCGGCGACTGCCGCCGCCACGCCTGCTATACCGCCCCCTACCACAATGACGTCCACGCCCTCTCGAACGGGTACTGATAGCGTTTCGATGATGCTTTGCATGATCGTCTCCTCCTAACCGTATTTAGCGAGTACCAGACGCATGTTTTTCATTTTCCACTTGACGTAGCGCAGCCGCCACGCCAACAGCCATATCTGCCCCGGAGGTTGCACCCACCTGAAGCAGCTGGAGCAGGGCAGCCTCCATAGAGCCCTGTCCAAAGATAACGGACAAAAGCTGTGTCAGGGGTTCTCCAAAATAGCCCTCTCCCGCCAAGCGTAGATATCTGGCACTCACGTCCGTGGTCGCTTGCAGATCTTTAATAACAAAGGGCGCTTGCCTACCCAGCGCGCAATAGGTCGCCATCACGCCGACGCACGCATCGTCGTAGGAGGGCGTCAGTCCCAAGCCAAGCCCGATAAAGCCTGGCGCATCACAGGTGATAAGTGCATGAACAGCACGCGTACGCAACGCTTCCGGCATATGGTCAAAGCCGGAGGGAATGGCTTGCGTCGCCGCCAAAAACTCAGCCGTGCGCGGCTGACCTGCAAGTGAAACGAGAGGCAGATAGGCTTTGCGTACGAACGGAATGGATAAATCGCCGATTTGCAATTGGTTTCCAACCAAGGCGGTCGACATGCCGATTTCACATGAAGCCAATCGATACGGTTCCACCAGGATGCTGTCCGGAATCTGCGGAGAATGGAGCGCGGTCAGGGTAAGTAGCCTTGGGCCGCTGGGCAGGTACATGCTGGCATTAACAACGCCGCGAAAGACGGAGTGTATACGTCCCTGACTATCTTGGGCAAATGCTGGCGTTAGCTTTGCGACGTTCATGGGTTCAAAACCTTCACGCACCCTCGCGCAACCATAAGCTCTTCATTGGTTTCAAGCGACCAGATCTCAATTTTGCTATCTGCCGCACTGATCCTGCCCTTGTAGCCAGAGAGGTTCAGGCGTTCGTCCAGTTTTGCGCCAAGAAAGCCCAGCTTTTGGATGACGGCTGCGCGTATCCCCGTATCGTTTAGACCGATGCCGCCCGTGAAGCACAGCGCGTCTAGCCCGCCGAGATAGGCTGTGTACATTCCGATATAGCCGACGATAGCGTCTACAAAAGCGTCAAGCGCCAGCTGCGCACGCTCATTCCCGCCTTGGGCTGCCGCCTCCACAGCGCGGACGTCATTGCTCACGCCGGATAGCCCCAGCAAGCCGCTCTTGCTGGAAAGCGTACGCATAGCGTTGTCCAGCCCGCCCAGCTTCTGTGCGAGGACGGGCAGACAAAACGCGTCGAAATCGCCAACACGATTGTTGTGGAAAAGGCCGCTTTGTGGGGTTGCGCCCATGGATGCTGCCACGCTTTTCCCGTTTAAAATGGCACATAGCGAACTGGAGCCGCCTAAATGCGCACTAATGACTCTTTGCGCCAATGGCCTTTCTTTCCCCATTTTCCACGCGATATAGCTGTGACTAGAACCGTGGAACCCATACCTCCGCACGCCATATTGCTCTACCCACTCCAGCGGTACGCCATATACGGCGCGTTCTAACGGTATCGTCGAGTGAAAGGCCGTTTCAAAGCAGGCAATCTGCAAAACCTCCGGGTATTTCGTGCGGATGCTACGCATCATAGCCAGGTAGACAGGGTTGTGCGCGGGCGCAAAGGAAACCATGCGTTCCATTTCGGCAAGGAGAGCGTCATCTACCACATGGGAGCCGGAGATTGTTCCGCCATGCACCGCTTTATACCCCAGCGCATCCAATGCTGCTATGTCGATGGTCACGCCGACGCGGGTCATTTCGCTCATGCATAGCTCTAGCGCCTCCAAATGCGTAAGGCAACAGCAATCGCCCTCCACGCATGCTTCACCTGCATGCATGGCATATCGTCCTTCCCCGCCGATGCACTCCACCCAGCCGGAGGCAAGCGCTCGTTCTTCCCTATCCATTTGATAAAGCTTGAATTTAAAGCTCGTCGAGCCTAGATTAAGCACTAGTATGCGGAACATGCCCGCACCTCCTTTAAGCGAAAAATCCCCGGTGCGATTGGACGCCGGGGATGGAAACGGCTTAGTGTTTGTATTTTGCTGCAAACGCCTTGAGCGCTTTTTCGAAGCATTCCATCGGTACGCGCGCCATGCCGGCGCCAATCAAGCCGCCGTCGTGGTTGAACATGCCGCCATGAATTGCCGGGCTAACACCGGTTTTAAGAACCAGCCGGATGTCTATGCCAACCGGCAAGCAGTCGAAATCAAGATTCGGAATGGAAAAGTTAGGGTTGTGGGTAATGGAGATACGCTCCATCTCACGAGTTTGCCCAATGGCTTCGTCCATCGACATACCGCGCAGGTTACACACGATTGGACTTGCCGCCGCTGCAAAACCGCCCATGCCAGCCGTTTCAACTACGCAGCTGTCGCCAATCCATGGCAGCTGATCCTTCTCTGTAAATTTCGTGGAGGTATAGCGGCCCTTCATCATCGGCGCTGGAGCGGTGAACCACTCGCCCGGCAAGCCCGCAACCTTGATGCCGAAGTTTACGCCGTTGCCAGCCAACGCCGTAACCATCGTCGAATACTCAATGCCGTCGGCGGCAATTGCGGCGGAGCGGCACGCTCCCTGTCCATAGCAATGGAAGAAACGGGGAGTATCCACGATGTAGCGAATCACACGCATTAGTTGTTCCTTAGGCAAATCCAGCTCAAAGAGCTGCGGTAGCACTTGCTTATCAAACAGAAGATCGGCGGCCGTTTGCCGGGTGTGGTTTTCGTCGCCCATCTGCATGCCTTCGGCGAGAATAGGCTTGATGGCGATACCGCCATTCTTGGCGAGGAGCTCCCGTATGGGCGGAAATAGTTCTTCGCGCATATAACGCAGATTTTCGGCAATTTCGGGACTATACAACCCCCAGCCGCAAAAGCCGCCCTGAAACGGCCCTTCAGCGGGAAAGGTTGCGGCGGTGGTATGATTGCGGCGATCCTCAATTACGTTCATCGCCACAGACTTGGTAATGATACCCGTGCCCGCGCCGACGGTGTTGTGGTTCAGCGCCGAGTCGATCACGATTTCACCGGAGCGGATGATTTCAACCGCTTCCTTTTCATCCCTTGCCCAGCCCTCAAAAAGCATAGCGCTTACCATGCCGCGCTGGTGTAGCATCACCATGTCCTCATAGTCGATCGGCGGCCCCGAATGCAGAATCATGTGATCCTTCAAGCCTTCGACGCATTCTCCCGCGGGACGAATATCCGTCCACCACGGATCGTTATCGGTCAAGCATGCGGCGGCGCGTTGATTTGCTTGCGCAATTTGTTGTTTAAGCTCCATATCTGTTCCTCCTCAAAGAAGATCGTCCAATAGTTCCTCGATCTCTGTCGACGTCACAATAGGAGGCATCCACTCGATCTGTGTACATTCGCAATCCTGTGTCACAAGCGCATCATAGAAGAAACGGATCCCAATATTCGCAATGCTGGGTTTCTCCTCGTAAATCCCATCCATATTAGCCGCGCTCCCATTCCTGACATATTTTTGCGCAAAGCCGCGCGCTTTCGTAATTGCTGTCAGCGACGATCACACCCGCGTCGCAGAGCTTCTGACGGATGGCATGCTTGTCCTGCGGGTCGCCCTCGCCGCCGCAGATCGTGCAAACGTAAGCCACATCCGGTCGGGATTTCATGAGCGGCAGATAGCATGAGGCTGGATCTCGCGCCACGCCGGGCCCCAGAATAATATCCATAGCGATCAATCCCACAGTCGGGTCGGCTAGCTCCTGCTGGAAACGGCGCAGGCGCTGGGTTGGGTCAAAGACGGTGTGGGGCGCTTCAGCCGTAAAGTCAAGGTCGCCCATGTCTAGCAGCGTATGCTCCTCGCTTTCTTTGTGGGTGCGCAAGCGCACGGCATACTGGGTGTTGTCACGATTGGTGTGCAGCCGGATTTCAGGTGCGATGGCGCCGAAGGTCATCAGCGTCTCCTCGGCGAACGTACCGCCGGTATACAAACCACGGAAGAATTTTTTCTCCGGCTTAAGCTTGGCGACGGTCTCTCGCGCTAACTGGTTCACTTCCTGTTCGCTCCACCCGATCGTTGGCTCAACGTGCGTTAGCTCGCGAACGCAAGCCGCCGCTGCCTGTTGGAGATTATAGGTGCCAACGACATTGTGTCCGCGATAAAGGGTCTCGTCCGCACCCAAAAAAACTGCAACCACGGGCTTATGCAATTTGTCGGCCTCGCAAAGTACCTCTTCCATGATTTCCCGGTCAGCAAGCATAGACACCAAGCAGATCAGCTTCGTGCTCTCGTTCTTGTCCAACCGTTTCATATCAGCCTTCATAGACACGCCGCCCACGGCCTTCTTGAGATCGCGCCCGCCGGTGCCTAGAATGCATGTAACGCCCAATCCCATTTTCTCAATCAAGCATGCTACTTCCTGCGAACCGGAGCCTGACGCGCCGATCACCCCTACGGGACCGGAGCGTACAATGCTGCCAGCAGCCATCGCTACGCCGCCTAGCAGCCCCACGCCCGCGTCGGGCCCCATGACGAGACAGCCGTGGTCGCGCCCGTACTCCTTAAGCGCACGTTCTTCCTCCAAGGACACGTCCGCCGTGAACATAAACACATCCATGCCCTTGTCGATGGCCTTGCGCGCCTCAGATACGGCGTACTTGCCGGGTAGCGAAATCTGCACAACGTCGAAATGCTCTTTGTCCAGCTCGGCTAGGTCGTGATAGACGCGCTTGTGCTTGCTATGGTTGGCGGAGAGCAGCGTATCGGCGTCCTGCCGCGCTTTCCTAACCAGCTCCTCGGTCTGTGCGTCCACGGCAAGCAGCATATCGTTCTTGCCTGCGCCCTCCGGTACGTCATAACCCTCTTGGCGCAGAAGGCTGATATTTTGATCGGTTCCCATGCCGCATTCGGCTCCTATAACGCCGTCGTGCTCGCTCAGCTCAAGCGCCACACCCATCAACGTAACGGAATCCACATAGCGATTAGGAACCACAAAGACTTGTTTCATACGTTCAAGCTCTCCTTTCGAATTGCTGTTTCGTACTGCGAACGCCTGTGTAGCACCACGCGGTACGGTGGTTGAGGATCCGGCGCATCTGTGCGCACATGGCAGCCAAGCGAACCGTCGCGCGCTAGAGCCGATTGCAAAGCGAGCAGCGCCGCTAGCATATCATTGAACAATCGTTCTTTCTGGAACAGCTCGGCATCGTCGCTACAGGCCAACTGGCCGACGCTGCGCAGGCTACCGAGCGTATCGTCGATAGCCCTTCGCAGGACTTCGCCGCTTCGCGTCGCGTTGAGCGCTCCCCAAAGGGATTGCTGGACGTGTTGGCGAAGCGCTTGGAGAGGTTCTGCCGCAGAAGCTTTGCCATAGGTTATGGGTTCCATTTCCGGCTCTACTGAGGGCGCGGTCTTGGCATAGGCTGCCGCTGACTTTCCCGCACGGCGGCCGAACACCAGCGTCTCCAGCCCAGCGCTGCCGCCGATGCGGTTTGCGCCGTGCAGTCCGCCCGTCACCTCGCCGCAGGCAAACAGTCCCTCTACGGTTGTACGGGTATCGGCGTCGATGCGCACGCCGCCCAATGAGGTGTGCGGCATCGGCGCGATTTCGATAGGCTCCCGGCTCAAATCGATCCCTACGCGACGATAGCGTTCTACGTACATGGCGTAGTCGCTCTCAAGGGTTTCCCGCCCAACAGCGGTGGCGTCGAAGTATACGCCCCCATGCTCTGTGCCCTGACCGGCTGCGATCTCAGCCGCAATGCGCCGTGCAAGCACATCCTTACCGACACGCTCTGCCTCGTCGCCATAGCGCAGCATGAAACGCTCGCCCTCGCGATTGCGCAACACGGCCCCTTCGAAAAACAACGTGGTAATCATGCTCGTGCCAATCAACGAGCGGGGCCATACCGCGCCGCTGGGCTCGAACTGTATAAACTCCATATCGCACAACGCCGCGCCGGCTTTGTAAGCCATCGCCACGCCGTCGCCACCAGAATCCCGTTTGTTCGTGGACATAGGGTACACGCCGCAAAAGCCGCCGCATGCCAATACCACCGCTTTAGCCGATAGCGTTCGCCAAATGCCCTTTTGCCTATCGTAGACGAGCGCGCCGCAAACGCGTTCATCATGCTTGAGCAGCCGTACGGCGCGGGCTTCGGGTAGTTCGTCCACCTTTCCCGCAAGCTGCTTACGCAGCAGCGCCAGCACCGCCGCGCCCGTTTCATTACCAATGGACACTACGCGCGGAAAGCTCGCGCCCAGTGGGCGCAGGGCTTGGTATTCGTTACCGTCGCGGTTGAAGGAAAGCCCTATGCCCTCCAGCTCGCTCAGAATGGTTCGCGCGTCGCTGCAAAGCGCCCACGCTAGCGCTGGATCGCTAAGCCCCTGACCGCTGGCGATGGTATCGTTGAAAAACGCCTCGGCGGAATCGCCTGCGCGCACCGGCACATTAAAGCCGTGCACCCAGGGTGAAGCGCCTTGGCCGTCTTGCACGAGAAGCGGACGCAGACCGGCGGAAACGATCTCGCGAGCCGCCATCCAGCCCGCGAGACCTCCGCCTAAGATTAGACAATCATACATCTTATACTTCCCAGATGCCTCCCTTAGCCATGGAACCAACGTTCTTGGAGAACAGCCGTAAGTAGCGTTGGTAGTTTTCACCCGGGAATTTCCAGTTGAACTCGGCCAACCGCGCCTTCATCTCCACCTCGGAGATGCACAGGTCGATCTTCCGATTGGGGATATCAATGGCAATATCGTCTCCTTCTTTCACCACGGAGAGGGGACTGCCCAACGCCGCCTCAGGGCTGACATAACCGACCGACAATCCGGACGTGCCGCCGGAAAAACGACCGTCGGTGATGATCGCGCAGGAGTTATACAATGCGGGTTGCCCCTTCAGCTCCTCTTGGAAGGTGAAGGCAGTGGTGCCAAAGCGCCCCTTCAGGCCCATGTAGCGCAGCACACATGCGTCGCCTTCGTGAATCTCGCCAGCCCGTAGCGCATCCAGCGCGGGCTGGAGGCCGTCGAACACGCGCGCCTTGCCGCGGAAGGTCATCAGGCACTGCGGTACGGCGGCAATCTTAATGATGGAGCCCTCCGGCGCTAGCGAGCCATACAGCACGCCCAGACCCGGCTCGCTCATCACGGGATTGTCCAGCGTACGGATGCAATCATCGTCGTAAATAACGGCGTTCTCTACATTTTCACGCACTGTGTGCCCGTTCACAGTCATACAGTCGCCATTCAAACGCGGCAACAAATTGTGCATCAAGCCCGGCATACCGCCAGCCAGATCGAAATCCTTCACGGAATACTCTCCGCCCGGCATTAGGTGCGACAACAGCGGCACAGTGTTGGACATCTCGTCGAAGTATTTCCACCAAGGCTCGTCATAGCCGCCCTCGTGGGCGATCGCGGGCAGGTGCAAAATCAGGTTAGACGACGCGGCGACTGCCATATCCACAGCGATAGCGTTGCGGATGGAATCCTTGGTGATAATCTGACGCGCCGTTACCCCCTCGCGCACCAAGTCCATGATTCGCAACCCGGCGCGATACGCTAGGTTGCGGATTTCGCTGGATACAGCGGACATGGAGGAGTTGCCGGGCAGCGTCATCCCCATTGCCTCCGCCATCATGCACATGGAATTTGCGGTCGTCATAGATGTGCAGCCGCCGCAGATACCCCAGCTGTGAGTAATCAGCCCATCGTAAAGCTCGGGGTCGATCTTGCCTTCGCTCATTGCGCCCACCTTGTCCTGCGCACGAATATGGACAACCTCTTTGCCGCGATAGGTGCCTAACGGCATGTAGCCGCCAGTGACGATGATGGTGGGAATGTCGATGCGCGCCGCGCCCATCAAATGTCCGGGTACAATGGAATCGCAGGTAGAAAGCATTACCATACCGTCAAAGAAATTACCGTCAACGGTCAGCTCCACCTGATCGGCGATAGAGTTACGGGAGGGAATCTCTATGTATTTCGGGTCTTTGAGCACCATGCCGTCGCAAATAGCAGTGGTCATAACCTCCAGGGGTAGGCCGCCCGCCTCACGCACGCCTTGCTTCACACGCTCAGCTAGCTGATTGAGATGTACATGTCCCGGATTATACTCGTTCCACGAATCCACCACAGCGATCAACGGACGATGTAGCTCTTCCTCGGTATAGCCCATGCCTAACATCAATCCGCGGCGGCACTCGCTCGCCTCGCCAAACTCCCAGCAGCTGCGCATGTCCTCATATTTCTTTGCCATGTTTCCTTCTCCTTTGTTGAGCCGTAGCCCGGTTAATACTCCTCGTCGAGCATGTTGTCGATGGCGCCGTCAATGGATTGTCCGCCGTCAATGAAGATGGTCTGGCCTACGATAAAGCCGCTCTTTTCCTTGTCGGCGAGAAAGAGCACCATCGGTACGATGTCCTCAGGCTGACCGCCGTGACCCGCCGGAATCTTGCGGTTGAACCCATCGAGGTTCTTCTCGCTGTATCGGCTCATGATGTGTGTGTAAATCAATCCCGGTGCGATGCAGTTGACATTGATACCGTATTGAATGAGCTCCACACCGATCGACTTGGTGAACATATTCAAGCCCGCTTTTCCCGCCGAATAGGGAAGAGCCTTGCGACGCACCCATGTGACCGCGCTGTGGATGGATGAGATGTTGATAATCGCGCCGTGAACCTCCTTGTCAATCATATCCCGCGCTGCGATATGTGCGCAGAACGCGGCTGAATTGAGGTTCAAGTCGATCTGATCCTCCCAGTAATCCATAGGCATGTCTGCAAAGCCGCCCTTTGGCATTTTCAATGCGCCGCCCGCATTGTTTACCAACACATCAATTTTTCCGAAGCGCTCGATAAAGGCGTGCAGCATCGCTTCGCATTGTACTCGCTTGCTCACATCCGCCTGATAAATCTCTACATCCGCACCATATTCACGGCATTTTGCCGCGACTTCGTCGGCGTCGGCGCGGGATGAGCAGTAATTCACGCCTACGTCGTAGCCTTCCTTAGCGAAGGCAATGGCGCATGCCGCGCCGATTCCGTGTGACGAACCTGTAATGAGAACTGATTTTTTCATGAGCGCTTCTTCCTTTTGCTAATATATTCTGCAACTGTGGTCATGGGTAAAAACAGGAATTTCGGTTCTTTACCGCCAACTTCGTCAACGAGAGCCCGCGCAATCACCGCAATGTCGCTTTCGCCTGCGGCGAGCATGCCATTGACGAATCCCTCATCGTGCCGATAGCAGGCAAGGCATGCCTCCAAGTAACGGCGGCATTCGTCCGCGCCCTCGGCGCCTGGCCCTAGCGGCAGGTATGGATGTCCGCAAACGATCGTTTGTACAGGCGTATCCAACAACCTGTGGAGCGTACGCTCGTAGCCCACCACGTCCATCAGCAACGCACAGCCCTGGGAAACCGTGCCGTTGAGTTGCAACGAATCGCCCGTGATAAGCGTTCCTGTACGCGTATCGAGATAGCTACAGCTGTCGGTATCGTGACCGGGTGTGTGCAACAGCTTGAGCGGTCCCAGACAATCGCCGTCTTCGAGCGGAAGATCGAGTTTAGCGCCATCCAGTCGAGCGGGCGTTGCAGCGCTGTATGCCGGAAATCGTGCGCGAATCTCCGCCGAATAGGCACGCGGATCGGCCACCCGCTCCGCGGAGTCAGCAAATGCGGCAACCTTCAGCCCCGGGTGAATTTCCCTTAAGCGCCCCAAGCCGCCCACATGGTCGCCATGTACATGCGTCAACGCCAGCCACGTGATATCGGTCGGGCGTAGTCCTAAGGCCGCAAGCGCCGGTACAATTGCCGTGTCGACCGTTTCAGCACAGCCGCCGCTATCCACAAGAATGTTCTCTTCGCCGCGTACCAGCACCGCGCCAGCCCAGCAGCCCGGGAAGGGTACTTCCAGCCGATAGACATTTTCGGCAAGTTTCACAAATGCATCCACAAATTCGCCACCCTTCATTCTTGGGTTGATTGTACAGCGCCAGACGAGTTTGCTCAACGTGAAAGAGGTTTCTCCGCTCTATGCAGATTTCGTATTGATTTTTTTGATTTCATGATGTATAATAGATTATTATCGTTTTCTGTGACATAGGAGGTCGTGATGAAAGATCGGCAGATTCCTGTTCTGTTCGATGAAAAATCCACTAACACAACGCAATACGCCAATACCATACAAGGCATCCGTAACGCAGCCACACGCTACGGTAGCAAGCTTCAGCTTATTTCGGACGCCGAGGTTGATTCGCTGGATTTTCACTCGTTGCCGCCGGTGGCGATTATCACAAGTGCGTCGATGCCCTTTGTGGTATCCTGTATCCACAATCTGCGCTCCGCCGGTCGCCGCGCCGTACTGGCCGGACTGGATAGCGAGCAGTTCGGGCACGACGTATCCTGCGCCACGCCTTCCCGCCGCACCGAAACCCAGCAGCTGGTCAACTACCTATACAATTGCGGTAAGCAAAATTTAGCGTTGGTAGGCTTTGGACAAAATTCCATCAACGACAACTTCCGCTACCATGCCGCGATGAGCGCCGTCGCCGCTTGGGGACGCATCCTGTCGGAGCACGATGTGTGGCTTTGGCAGCGTGACCCGCACGCCAGCTTTGAAGCGTTTCTTGATGGAGCCGATCGCTACGATGCGGTCATCTGCCCCAACGACGTGCTCGCTATCTGTTTTATCAACTGCTGCCGTGAACACGGCGTGCGCGTGCCGGAGGATCTTTACGTCGCATCGTTCGGCAACATGACCATCGGCAGGTACTTCCGCCCCAGCATCACCAGCATGACGATGGATATGCTCAATGTTGGCGAGCAGGCGTTTAACGTTTGGCGTTTTCTTAGCAACAACGATATGCAAAATAACGCCTTGAAGATCACGGTACCGGGTCGTATTCTTGCTCGCGAGAGTACGGAGAACCGCTGCATCGAGCCCGATTCTGTGAACGTCATGCCCTCCCTGCAAGCGGATCGCTTTTATTCCAACCCCACCATTGCCGTGCTGGTAGGGATTGAAAATTGCATCTCTCAGCGCGACAAAACCGACCTGCGTATCATCCGTGGAATGCTGGATAAGCTTAGCTATGAGGTAATTGCTGACGAGTTATTCATCAGCGGTAGCACCCTTCGTTATCGCTTGACAAAAATTTTCTCCGACGCGGGTGTGAAAACCCGACAGGAATTCGAGGAGCTGGTACGCCGTAACCTCGGCGAGGGGAATCCGTTTCAGTATATTGATTAGCATTGCTTGCGTTGCCTTAATCCTATCATTTAGCCCTTTGCTTCATCCAGTTCTGCAAGGATTTCTGCAAGGGTCTGCTCCAGCAGCGATCGCGTCTCCGTCGGCAGCGGTTCACCGCGCCACTCCGCTTCTCGCGCCAGTCTATAGGGAGTGAACCGTTCCAGATCCAATTTTTCTACACAGTCATCCGGCGTGTCCAGATTGCCCGTTCGATAGGTCATTCTCTTTAAATAATGAAAAGTAAATGCGTACAGGTCAAGGTTCCCAATGCGGCTTTTCAACGACAAGGTATCCTTGTAGCAGAAGCGCAGCAGCGATGTGCGCTCCTCTTGGCTCATGCACAGCTTACGCGTGTAGCCAAACAGAAACAGCTTCACATCGCAGTAGTGGATATACTCGTGCAGCCGTAGGTACGGTATATTCCCATTGTGGGTCGCCTCGGCGTTCAATGTCTCCACCATCCGGTTCAGCTCTTCAAATCGCTCAAACAGCTCCATTGAATCTGCCCTCTTTCATGGGCAGACATTTTAGCACAAGACCGCAAATATGGCAACACAAAAAAACGGCTGCCGCTACTCGCGGTTTTGCTCTCGTCAAGCACATCCGCAAGGCGATATACTGTCACCATTCGGGACAGGAGGGATTTGCTAATGACCACAATGGAATGGATCAACAAATACCAAATCATCGCAATCGTACGCGGACTTGCACCTGAGCCGATGCAGATGCTTGCAGAAGCATTTGATAAAGGCGGCTTGCATCTGATGGAGATTACGTTCAATCAAGCGAAGCCAGAAACGTGGCAGGATACCGCCGCGTCTATCCGTATGCTGCGCGATCGGTTTCAGGATCGCATTCTGCCCGGCGCAGGCACGGTGATGACGATGGAGCAGTTAAAATTGGCTGCCGACGCAGGCGCACAGTATATCATTTCACCAAACGTAGACGTCGAAATCATTCGCGAAACGAGAAAACGTGGCTTGGTATCGTTGCCGGGCGCGTTCACGCCGACCGAAATCGCGCAGGCGTATCAGGCGGGTGCGAATGCTGTAAAGGTTTTCCCGGCAGGGAGCATCGGCGCAGGTTATATTAAGGCGGTCTGCGCGCCGTTGTCGCAAATTCCGCTATTAGCCGTTGGCGGCGTGAACGAGAAAAACGCTGCCGAATTTATAGCGGCGGGTTGTTCCGGCGTCGGCGTAGGTGGCAACCTGGTCAATAAGCAATGGATTGCGGCGGGTGAATTTGATAAGATTACTGCGCTGGCAAAGGAATATGTACAAGCGCTTGCGCGCTAAGGGAGGATCAATATGAGCAAAATCGTTACGTTTGGCGAAATCATGATGAGACTGAACCCTGAGGGGTATATACGTTTTGTGCAGGCGGAGCGCTTTGAGGCGAGCTATGCAGGCGGCGAGGCGAACGTAGCCGTATCTCTGGCAAATTACGGGCACGACGCGATGTTTGTGACCAAACTACCCGCGAATGATCTGGGGCAGAACGCGATTAACGCATTGCGCCGCTACGGCGTGAATACTGGGAAAATCGTCCGCGGCGGCCCCCGTCTTGGCATCTATTTTGTGGAGAAGGGCGCGTCTCAACGAGGCAGCAAGGTCATTTATGACCGCGCAGGCTCTTCCATTGCTTTAGCAAAACGGGAGGATTTTGACTGGAACACCCTCTTGGATGGCGTGGACTGGTTCCATTTCACCGGTATTACGCCAGCGTTGGGCGGCGATTTGGCCGATGTGTGCTTGGACGCGTTGAAGGCTTGCCGAGAGAAAGGCGTTAAGACAAGCTGTGATCTTAACTATCGCGGGAAGCTCTGGTCTCGTGAAAAAGCATGCGAGGTTATGAGCAGGCTGATGCCCTATGTGAATGTGTGCATTGCCAACGAAGAGGACGCTGCCGACGTATTTGGCATTCGCGCAGCGGGTACCGACGTGCAAAGCGGCAAGCTGGATCAGAATGGGTATATCGACGTAGCGCGTCAGCTGCATGAACGCTTTGGTTTTGAAACCGTGGCGATTACGTTGCGCGGGAGTATCTCCGCCAATGACAACGATTGGGCCGGTATGCTATACACTGACAACCAAGCGTATTTTTCTCCCACCTATCGCATTCACATCGTGGACCGCGTAGGGGGCGGCGATAGCTTCGGCGGCGGTTTGGTGCATGCGCTGTTAGCTGGCTTCGTCCCCCAGAAAGCCATCGACTTTGCAGTCGCTGCCAGCTGTCTCAAGCAGACCATTGAACAGGATTTCAACCACGTATCCGAAGCCGAGGTTATGGCGCTGGCTGGCGGCAACGCTACAGGTCGCGTCCAGCGATAAGCTTGGTCGCCACCGAACCCTCCTCTATCATCCTCCAAAGCCAAAATCGAATCATTCTAGTAGCATTCCTTTTATGCTACAACATGGGAGTGTCTCAAAATGATTTTGGGGCACTCTCTTGTTATAGGCATCATTTGTATCGTAAATAATACAGCAAAGCGGCGAAAAAGCAGCTGAAAACACGCCAAAGCCGCAAACATACGCATAGCA
>JAQUWD010000003.1 GCA_028693055.1 Eubacteriales bacterium
CGCGCTCGTAGTTGGTCATGAGGATGCGCGGCCCCGCGCCTCCGGCTTCCATCATTTCGCGGGCTTCGTCCATCGTGCGCACATACTGCGGCGGCGCTGGCCAGCCGAGCAGCCTTACAGCGTCGCGGGTAAACTCCTGCCTCACGCCCAGCGGGAGCACGATGAGCGCCCAGCCGTCCTCATGCTCCGTCACCAGCCTGCACCACTCCAGCTCCTGCGCGGTCTTGCCAAGCCCGAAGCTCTCGAACAGGGCGCGGTTGCCGCCCTTGCAAGCCCACTGCACCGCGTCCCGCTGGTGCGGCTTCAGCGCGGGGTTGATAGCCGACAGCGGTACGTCAAAGCCGCCGTTCGGGGCTATCACCATCTTGCGGTGGAGAAACTCATCGTAATTCACTCTAGGCTTCCTTTCTGAGCATTGGCGCGACGTACTCTTTCAGTAGATGGACTACCCGCTTCGCTTGGCATGGGTAATCGTAGCGGACATACTCGTACATATCCGGGGGCATAGCCTCCTCGTTGAAAGCCTCGTAGAAATCACCGTTGCTGCGGACGTGCTTCATCTTTTCCAGCAATTCTTCCAGCACATCCGGCTCGTCCTCGAACGCGTCCTCGATAGCGCCTGTCGTTCCTTCGATGTCAAACTCAGTGCAATCGCTGATTTTCTTGAGGATGTAATCCTCGTCCATCAGATACCCCGCCAGCGCCTTGCGGAAGGTGTGCAGTTTATCCTCGTTCGGCCAGCAATGGACGTAAGCGCCGCAGTCGCTGTCCACCGTCAGCCGCCACGCCGCCGTATCGACGTAGACGGTCATCCACAGGCAGCCCATATACATCGGGTCGTCCCGCGTTGGACGAATGTTGATAACAATCAACTCCCGGCTCGTTTCCTTAACGTCAATCATGGTCAATCCTCCTCTTGTTCCGCGCTGGGGAGATACGCAACGACGTACAGCTCGTACTTGCTCCCGACCTTCTTGCGCGGGTTGGATACGGTGTAGCCGCTTTTGAGCAGCGCGTCCGATACCAGTAGCACGTCCTTTGGGTCTTTGATGTGGAGAACGATTTTACTGCACTTCATTTCTGACCTCCTGTGTTTTCGTATTTCCGAGGTATTCGTCCATCGTCATTTCGGGTCGCCCGTGCCGGGCGCGGCGCTCGTTGAGCGCCTTGAGGTTTTCCTCGATTTCACGCTGGAGGCGCTCCTTTGCGGCGCGTTCACGCTTCTCGGTTTCTGCCGACCATTTCGGCAACAGCCTCGGGTCGTATTCCAGCCAGCATAGCTCCGGCAGTTCAATCGTCAGCTCGTCCTGTGCTTTATCGTCGCAGTTCAGCGCGGGCTTGAGCTTGTTGATGTAGTAGATTTCATACAGGAACATGTCGGCTTGGGTGGCGACCTTTGCGACGCGGACGCGGCTCACGGCTCTCGCGTCCAGCTTCTTGTGCATGGGCTTTTGAAAAAAGTGCCCGTGCAGTCTGCGGTCTATAGGCTGCCGCGTCCTTCCGAGGTAGACGAGCTGGTCGCCGTAGTAGATTTGGTACAGTACGTTCACGCACATAGCGGCCATCCTTCCGGCTTGTCCACGCGCTCAACCGTGTACACCCACACCCACGGGTTGCCTCTTATGTACCACGGTAGCCCCTTATACTCCCGCGTTTCGTACACATCATCCCACGGATAGGATACATAGCAGGTGATGGCTCCTTTTTCTTTACATGGTGCGGGCTTTGCGTAGCAGGCATCCCAAAGCCGAGAGAACTCAAACATTCTCATGGCTTCTTCCGAGGCTTCGCAATCCCACTCGTCATTCTGCGGGATGGTTACACCCTCGGCCAGCACATCAAGCGGGCTTATGTCCTGCACCTGCTCTGCTCGCACTCCCGTTACGCGCAAAAAGATGCGGGAAATGTCTTTGGGCATATAAATCGACGGACACCAACGTTTATCGAAATCTATCCCTTGACACGCGCCATCCGTCCAATCTGCGCGAAAGAATACGCCCATTGTATTTGCGAGCCACGTCTCCCGCACCCACAGGATGTCGCCGACCTTATATTGCGGTTCCACCTCTCGCATTGCCAGTAGCTTGCGCCACGAGCTCCCGTCCGGGTTCGTACCGTGAGTTTCCCCTTCCACGTCGTTTTGAATTTCGCATAGCGGGCATCCGTGTTTTCGGTTTGCGCTATACCCTATGTGGGTGTTGCAGTATTTCAGCTTTATAGGCCGTCGCGTCATGGCCTTTTTTCCCGCAAGGTTCGCTTGCACCATAGGAGTGCTGAAAAGGATGGGATGGTAGTTCACAATGATACCCCCTCTCGATGTAGTTCCCGCACCATTCGCCCGGGCGATAACAGGCGCAGTATTCCTTGTGCTTGCAGGTGTCGCATGAGTACATGTGCGCTCCTTTGCATTTTCGGCGCTTGGAGCTTCGGAATGCCAGTTCCGTCCGTCTTTACGTCGTTCTGTGTCGCCTTGCTGTGTCGCGTTCATCGCTTGATAATTCTCCGTTTCGATTTAGTACAGGCTCGCTATGCCTTGCATGACATACAGCGCGCAGGGAAGGGCGATGCCGTTGCCCACATTTTGTACTTGGCGCTGTCGCTGCCCTCCGCACCGTCCGTCCACCAGTCGTGGAAGCCTTGCAGCCTCGCGCACTCGATGGGCATCAGCCTACGGACGATGTACTTGCGGGGCGGCTTTCCGCTGCGCGTTCCTCGCTCGTAGGCAACTCCGTTTCCTTGCAAGCAGTAGACCACATCCGGCACGGTATTGCCTCCGCTTGGTGACGCCTTGAGGGTCGGCGCAAGCTCCTGCCGATACCCAATCCCTCCCGCTTTCGCGCCCTGCCCGCCCATAAAGGCGGTGCATACGCCCACGGTAGCCTGTCCCTGCCCGCCAATGCACGGGGAAGCGTCCGCACGGGAGATAAGGGTTCTCACAATTCCATCCTCGGGATAGCACACGCTCGGATTCAAGCACTCGACGGCTACGGGGTAAACGATACCGTCCCGATTCTGACCGCCGTTCTCGTTCGCGTTCAGCGTGTGGTAAACGCCGCCCGCTCCGAATAGTCTCGCGGTCTGATAATCCCACGGGTTCAAGTACCCAGCCTCACGGCTTCCTCCAGCGCTTCTTTGAGCATCGTCGGCAGTTCCTTGCCCCTGCGCTCCGCTCTGCGGATAATACCCGCGCAAGCCCTCGCGCTTAAATAGTATTTTTCCGGCGCGCCCGCCTCTAAAATCTGTGACAAGGTAGATGCGACGGCGACGCTGGGGCACTCCCCAATATTGCGCGTCGAATACCCGCCAAGCGATAGACCATCCGTCGCCCAGCACTTCACCGCAATTATGCCACTTTCCGTCCGCAGGTCGAGGAATTGAATATCCCCCGCCGCAGACTTTTTGCAGCTCTTCGAGGACGCAGCGGAAGTCCTCGCCTCCGTTGCTGGTAAAAGCTCCGAGGACGTTTTCCCAAATAGCGAAAGCTGGACATAATCCATTTGTGGCTTCCCTCATTTCCCGTATGATGCGCACGGCTTCGAAGAAAAGTCCGCTCCGCGTCGTACTGTCTGCACCGTGTCCCTCGTGCTTCATCCCAGCGCGCTTGCCCGCCACGCTCATGTCTTGGCAGGGGCTTCCGAAGGTCACGATGTCCACGGGCGGTATCTTCGCTCCGTCTATCTTCGTCACGTCTCCGAGGTGCTGCATGTGGGGGAAACGCTCCCGCGTCACGGTGATTGGGTACGGCTCTATCTCGCTTGCCCACAGCGGTGTTATTCCGCACAGCATACCAGCGAGGGGAAAACCGCCGCTTCCGTCGAACAGGCTTCCGAGCGTTAAAGCGTTCATTCTTCGTCCACCTTGCTCAAGCAGTCGTACTTGACCCAGCCATCGCCCATAAAGCCCCACAGCGTGCCTTCTGCGTCGCTGCACCATACAGTCACGGTCACGGTCTTGCCGCCATCCAGCCAGTCGAGATGCCCGCCGCCTACGCCGTTGCGGATGTGGATTCTGCCGCCGCTGGTGTTCTTGTACCTGCCAGCGTCGGCGGCGCGGTTGGTCAGATACTCGCTCTTGACCCAGCCTTCTCCGGCTTCCACGCCGCACTTGACCTTCGTCCAGCCTTTCCCATCGCGTATCACGGTCACGCAGTCGCCCGCGTCCAGCCAGCCGATAATCTCGCCGTCGAAGCCGTCCTTGTCGCGCACTCGCAGCGTGTCGCTCACCAGCACATATCGGCTTTCGACGGGCGGGGCTTCCTCGGCGAAGGACGCATGTTCGCATCTCCACAGAAACAGCAGCCCGAGCGCCGATATCAGCATCAGCGCAATTTCGCCTTGAAACTCCATGCAAAACCTTTTCATTCGCTCACTCCCTCGCATAAGGGCATGTGATTTCGCACTCCAGCACCTCGCTCAAAAACGCGATGCCCTCCTGCGTCAGCACATACTGATAGTTCCCGTCCTCCGTTTTGCGGAGCGTTACCAGCCCTGCATCCTTGGCTTGTTCCATGTCCCCGTCCGGCACAGTGGCGTTGTAATGGGCGCGGATAGCGGCAAACTTGCGATGCGTCCTGCCCGTGGCTTTGACCTGATGAAAGCCGATGGCGTGGCGCAATTTGTCCAGCCCCGAAACGGATAGGCGCTTCGCTTCTCTCGTCATGGCTCACACCCTCTTCCCGCCGTGCCTGTAAGAGCGCGTTTTGTTGTACTCCATCTTGCGGCGCACTTGCGCGAGCAGGTCGATTTCGTGCTCGTTGCACCAGCATTCTAGCGTTTGAACGCCAGCTGTGACGAATGTGGCAAGCTCGCCCCTGTCGCTGGCATCCGTGACCAGCATCATGAGGTACACCAGCAGCGTGTTCAGCAGGATTTTATCCATGCCTCCGCTTGTTTCCACATACCGCGCAATGAGCCTATCGCCCATGCTCAAGCCTTGCTCGATGATGTCTTCCGGCGCTTCCCAATGCTCCATCGCGTCGAACACGCGGATGGCGAAGTCAGCCAGCTCGACGGGTACTCCATTTTCCTTGTAGTTCCCCGCTTGGTCTTTGGTGATATAGACCTCGTCGATGGCACGGTTGTGCGCGTATTCGTCCCACGCCTCCATCAGCTCGCTGCACAGGTTGCATTGCGTGTCGCCGTCCAGCGGCGTCCTCTCGTACCAGCCGTGGCTCACGGCGATTTGGTGCGCTTCAACCATCAGTGTCTTGAAGTCAGCCTTGTTCATAAGCCCCTCCGTCGTTATTTAATCAGCAGGCGCGCCGTGCAGCCCCGTATATCGTCCGGCAGGTTATCCATGCGAAGCTCGTTCACGGCCTTGCGAAACTCACAGCTTGCGACCTCCTCCGCGCCGGACAGACAGAGCGCACATTTGTCAGCCGCCGCACTTTGTATGAGCCGCAGGATGGTCTCTCGCGGGACATAGCTGTACGCCTCGTCGCGGCTCACGGCTACGGGTGAGGAGAACGTCACCTTCATATCGCTGACGTGGCGCATCAGCTGCTTGCGCTGGTTCAGCGGTAGCGTGGAGGTTAGGCAAGCCAGCGCGCCCTTCGCGCTTTCCGTGAGCGCCGCCACACACCCCTGCTTCTCGCACGCCGTTTCAAGCCGTTCTAGGTGCGCTCCGTCCTCGACAAGCTCCGCTACGAGGTGCGCCAGCAGCTTCAGCGTCTCAAATTCCCATTTGTTGGCTCTTTGCTCCACCATATGCCCTCCGTTCATCTCGCCCGCCCCGCTTCGCGTCGCGGGTACGCGCTTCATGGTTTCACCATTTCGGGCGCTAGTCGGGCTTGCGCCCTCCCTCGTTTGGCGGCTTCCATATCGCGCTCAAACTGGCTTATCTCGCACTGGCAAGCGCACGGGTGCGTCCGCAGTTTCCCTAGCACCATGTGGCTTACCTCCAGCGCCCGTCCGCACTTCGGGCATCGCTTCACGGTTTCCATGCCTTACCTCGCTATGCACATGTACCGCATGTGCGCCGGGTCGAATATCACGCCGAATATCCCTGTGTTGCCTTGCCGCTGCTTTGCCACGTTCACGGCAATGTACTGCATTCCGTTGCTGTCGTAGGCGGCGAAACTGTCCCTGTCCTTGGGCATGATGCTGGGGTCGTCTGCGGCTTCGGGGTGGTGCAGGAAGATAACGTTGTCCGCGTCCTGCTCGATATCGCCCGAGCCTTTTAGGTCGCTCAGTATCGGCATGACAGCAGCGCGTCCCTCCGTGCGCTTCACCTGCGCCATAGCGACCACCGCGATGTTGAGGTCGAGCGCGATGTCCTTGAGCGCGCCGCTGATTTTTCCCAGCCGCAGCGCCTCGGTGTCGGTGCGCTGCTTTGTCCCCATCAGCTGCAGGTAGTCCACATACAGCACATCCAGCCCAACGCTGTCCTTCTCGTGCTGTGCGACCATCCGCAGCTCCTCCACCGTTCGCGTTCGGAAGGTGAAGGACAAGGGCAATCCCGCAAACTCGTTGATTGCGTCGCCTATGCGCTCCCATTCCTCGGTTTCAAGGTTTCCGCGACGTATCTTCATGCCGTCCACGTCTGCCATGTTGCTGAGTACCCGCTGGCCGTACTGCACGTCCGTCATCTCACGGCTGACCACAAGCCCGCGATAGCTCTTTCGGCTGGCGAACAGCGCCATGCCGACAGCGAACGCGCTTTTTCCCACACCCGGACGCGCCCCGATAACGGTCAGCTCGCCCTTCTGCATGCCGCCTGTCACATGGTTGAGGTCGGGCAGGTCGGTCATGATGGCCGTGGTCTCGCCTTTGACCCGCTTCTCAAGGTCGTCGAAGGTCGCGCTGGCGATTTGCGCGGCGCGTACCACCTCGCCTCTGTCGTCGGTCAGGGCGCGGAGCTTTGTGAGCACCTCGTCCACCACCGTGTCAGAATCCACGGAAGGGTCATTCAGCACAGTCGCCTTGTTTGAGAGCAGAGTATACAGTTTCCGGCGTAGGCTCAGTTCCTTGACCTTGTTGTAATACGTCCGTATGTTCGCCGTTGTGGGAACGTATCGGATGGCTTGCAGCAGGTACGATACGCCGCCGACGCTATCCAGCGTTCCGCCCTTGTTCAGCGCGTCGGATACGGTCAGCGCGTCCAGCGGCACTTTGGCGGCGAGGAGGTCTTTCATGGCGTTCACGATTTCCATGTGCTCCTCGCAGTGCATGTCTCCCGATTCCAGCGATTGGAGATACCTGTATGTGTTGCTGTCCTGCAAAAACGCACCCACCAGCGTCCGTTCGTAGTCGTGGCTGTAGAATCCGTTTGTGCCCATGATGTCCATTGCGTCACCTCAAGTCTGCGAATTTGACCTTCGTGGCGGGCGCAGCTTCGGGCGGCTTCTCTCTTGGGTCAATGCCGCCCTTTTGCTTCCAGCTCCGCAGGATGCCCTCCACAAAGCGCCAGTTTCGCGCCTTTGCTTCTCGCAGCCCAGCCCTGTACAGCGCCTCCGTTGCCCATTCCGCGCCGTACTCGGCTACAAGGGCGTTTGCTTTCTCGTAGTCTGATTGCGCCTGCGGCATACCGATACGCTGGGCTTCGTCCAGCACTCCGTTCAGCGCGCCGACAATCCTGTCGGCTTCCTCATCGTCCATCCAAGGCTTCACGCCGTGCAGCTCGCCCTGCGGCTCGCCCTGTGGTTCATCCTGTGGTTCACGGTGGGCGCTTTTATTACCAACCACCTCTTTCTTAGTGGTGGTGGTATAAATAGGGCCGTCCCGTGGTTCGCGCTGTGGTTCATCCTGTGGCTCGTCCCGTGGTTCGCGCTGTGGTTCACGGTGGGCTACACTCCGCAGCGAGTAGACCGCCGAGCGATTCGACCCCCTTGAGTAGTACGTTAGGTAGCCTCTGTCCCGCATGGAGTCTCGGGCGCGCTTGATGGATGACGCGCTGAAGCCTGTGCGAACCGCCAGCGTTACAGTCGCTACGCTAAGCTCATCAGAATGCCCGCACAGGATGCTCACGTCATGCAACGCATGCCACAATGCTATCTCACACGCATTCATCGTCCCAGCCTCGAGCTGACCGTTAAAGGCCGACACTTCGCTTTTATAGTCCACGGTGCATCCTCCGTTATTTCGCCCGCCATGCCTAGCGGGTGCGTAGTTCAAGTCACTTTGAGCTTGTATACCTTGGCTATCCTCTCGTCGATGGGTATTGCCTCAAGATGGTAGGTCTCCATGAATATCTCGTCCCCGATGGAGTGAATAAGCTCGTGGTGCTCTCTGCACAGCGGGAGCGCCAGCATGCCGAGGTGATTGATTTCGTCGCGGTTGCGCCCCATGCCGACCCTGTCCACATGGTGGAGGTCGGTATGCTTGCCGCACACAGCGCACTTTTTGCGGGTGATACAGGCGTACATGTACTGCCGCACGTCGTCGCACAAGGTTACGAGGGGGACGCTCACGGGCACGTCGAACTCCAGCACAAACTCAATCAGATAGCTGATGAACTCCCGCGCCGTGGTCACATCGCAATCGGATAGCGAGAACAGTTCCTTCTTCAAGGCTTCCATGTGGCGCTGCACAAACTCATGCTTCAGCGTCAGTTTCGCCTCGTCCGGCGTGTATCCCGTGTGCGCTGCTATCTCGCCCATCAGCGCGTATGCCTTGCGGCGCTGCTCCGGGCTGATGGTGCGTCCATCGGGGAAGCCTACCTGCACCTCGTCGTACTGGCGAAGGTTGAACCTGTCCCAGTTCGCGTAGGGCACGAAGATGGTTATTCCATCGTCGCAGATGTCGATAATTTTACCGCCTGCTATCTCCATGCTGTCCCCCAAATGGGGCGACCTGCGTTCGCCCTACTACTATTAACGCCCGCAGACCTGCCCCAGCGTTTCCACACCCTTGGTATCCAATCGCACCGCGCTAAGTGCCTGTTGCTGCCGTATGGAAGCGTTCAGATGCTTTCATGGTCTTTGTGCGCGGTATGTTATCTCACCGCCGCGCTGCCGGGGGTTTTAATCATGGCGGGTTTAGACCGCCTTACGGGGTTGCGGCTTTTCGCCTTTGCCTGTACCTAGCCGCCACCCGCCGCCGAATGGAACTTCAATTCGATGTTATAACGGGCTTGATGTGGCACATCCAAAGTCCAAGTCGTTTCAATGCTTGTAGTCAAAGCCGTTTCATTGACGAGACGCGGCATGCGGTCACCTCCTTTCGCCTCCGCTCTTCTTGGCTTTTGGTGCCGGACGGGGGAGTTGAACCTCCGCGCACGACCCGCAAAAGCGGGGACGTATGCGTGCCGCCTCCGGCATGAGCGCCGCACCTGCGGCGCTGGAACTGTTACGCGATGATGGTGGTCTTGTCCGAGACGCCCATGTGGATGCGGCTGCGGATGTACTCCGCGATGCGCGACACCGCCACGTTCTTCCACGCGCCATCGTCAGCCTCAAACAGGGCGATGCTTGGGCCTTCCTGCACGCGCAGCACAAACGGGGAGATGGGCTGCTCAATCTCGGTGAAAGTGCGCTGCGGAGCGAGGTACACGGGATTTTTCACAGGCACTTCGGTGGTCATGGAAATGCCCTGCTTCACCGCGACCTTCTGCGTCACGCCGTCGTCCATCGTCTTGGCGCTCTGCTCCTGCTTGATTTTGCCGACGAACGCACCCACAGCATCGCGCCCGCCCTCGGGGTCATTGGCGAAGCGGCTCAGAAGCATCACCACAAACCGTTCTTGGTCGATGTACTCGCCCCACGGGAAGCGGTGAAGCGGGAACTCGCAGCACGCCAGCGTGTAGCGTTTGTTCTGCTCCAGTCCGCTCCGGCGCGTCTCCACGGTCACGCTGCGCTCGTTGCGAACGTGAATGAACAGGTGCTGGTAAAGTTCGATGTTTCCGTCCACGTCAGCGTTGAGCCAGTCGCACAGACCATCGAGACTGAACACCTCGAAGCATGGCGCGGGTTCGGCTTCATAAGGGGTAATCCGCTTCAAACCGCTAAAGTTGGTGTACACATCCCCGCCGATGGTTTTCACGGTGAAGTCGCGGCTCTTCAAGCCTTGGTTGTACGCCCATTCCAGCGCGTCGGCATCGACGTTCTCGTGGGGCGCGGTGAAACTGTGCAGCAGGTGAAGCGCCTCGTCCTGCTCTTCCACAGCGGGTTCGTTTACCTTGATATCGGTGTTGTTTTCCATGTCGTACCTCCTGTTACTGAGCCTTGTGCTTGTCGAACTCGACCACGTTGGGGCTTACCTCGCCGCCGTACATGTCCAGCTGTCCGGCAGGGACTGTCGTGCGCTCCGTAGCGATTACCGTGCCGTCGTCGCGCTGGTTGAGGAGTACCGTCTTGCTCAGCGGCATCGGGCTGGCGCAAGTCACCTTGATGTCGCTCTTGAACTCCGCAGCGTCGCGGTTCTTGTTGGGCTTGATGCTGATGTTCAGTTGGATTTTCCGCACCTTCTCGGGGTCTGTGTTCGGGTCAAACACGTTTTCCAGCACCTCGGCCAGCGCAATATTGAAGCGTTCAGTCACAGCGCCGTCCATCAGCTCGTCCAGTTTCTTGATTTGTTGCTCCATCGTCTCACCTCCCTTCAAAAAGGCTCTGCGTTCAATGGGATGCGTGCGCCCTCCACGGCCATCACCGTGGGCTTGCCCGTCCTGCCCGCAATGAAGCGGGTCATCAGTTTCAAGTCGCCGCGCTCGCGGCTCATGTGGCAGAGAATGATTTGCTTGCAATCCGTCAAGTCGTTGCGGGTCAGTATCGTAGCAAGGGTCTCCATGCTCATGTGATACTGCCGTATGCGCTCCCGATGGGAGGGCGCGGTGTCCCATATCAGCTCCTCGGCGTAGTTGCACTCAATCAACCAGTAATTGATGTGCGGAAAGGCGAACAGCAAGCCGCTGGTGTCGGTGGCGTACAGCATCCTCTCTCCCGTGCGGGTGTTGCCAAGCAGCCACCCGCACGGCTCTTTGGTGTCGTGTATCACGGGGAAGTCCATGATGCTGAAGTTCCCCAGGCGGCGCTGGTGCATCGACCTGTTGTTGTCGATGTATGGAAGGGCCTCTTTCGTGCCCGTCGTTCCCAGCATGGGTACGCCGAGCTTGTACAGGTCACGCGCTCCCCTGCAATGGTCTTGATGCTCGTGGGTGATAAGACACCCGGCTACATCGCCTACGCGATGGTCAATGCCGCGCAGGATGCGCTTGGCGGGTATGCCAGCGTCCAGCAGGACTATCTGCTGCTCGTCGTAGAGCGCGTAGCAGTTCCCCGAGCTTCCAGTTCCCAGCACCTGTAGTTCCATTAGAACGGCTCTCCCTCCGTAGGCTTGTCGGGCACGGCTTCGGAAGCGTCGCTCACTACGGACGCGCCGTCGTCGTGCAGCTCCAGCGCGGGCATATCCTCGTCGATGTAGTCGGCGGCGGGAAGCGCCCCGGCGTTCTCCTCCGCTTCCACCGTGGCGTAGGCGGTCACGTTGATTTTGTGCGGGTCGATAACGATTTTCTTGGTAGCCTTGTGGATGAGGGTCTTGTAGGCCATCTCGTCGTACCATGCCCCCCAAAACTTATCGCTCTGCGCCGTGCCCTTGATTTTGTCGATTTCCTTGCGGCTCATCACTACCAACTCGTTCCCGACGCCGTCCGCATATTCGATGTAGACGAAGCCGCCCACCAGCTCGCCACGGTCAAAGGGGCTGGTCACCTTGAAGTCGTAGCCCTCCACCTTGGAGGAAACGCCCTTTTTGTAAACCGTGAACTCGTCCGTGGAGTAGACCAGCTCCGTGCGCATGTCCACGATGGGGCGAACGGAGGCGCGCTGGGAGTAATACTCCTCGCCCTTGTAGCCCACGCGCAGGTCGATGTCGTACTGCTTGGTTCTGCCATTGAGGTAGGCGATGGGGTAGATGTGACCGGGGATGAGCGCGTCCAGCCCGAGCTGCACGCGATGTACCGCGTCGATTGCCAGCTTGCGCATGTTCACGTTCTGCCACACGATGGGCGGGTTGCCGTTGGCGCGCTTCTTGTCTGCCTCAATCAGAGCCGCGTCGATTTTGATGAACAGGTGCTGCGCGAGGCTCTTTTCGTAGTCGGTCATGTTGAGCTGCCCGACCTCTCCGGCGAATTGGCGCTCCACGCTAACGGCGAAACGCTCGCTCGGGGTGGGCTGGCGCTTCGCCAGCTCGTTGGTCGCGGGGGTCTTGGGGTCTGCCATGTTCATTCCTCCTCAATCGTGATGGTCAGCGCGGTATCATCCGTCACCCGCAGCAGTACGCGCTGCCCGCCGGGGTAGCCGATTTGGTTCACGCTCTCCGCGTTGTCGATGAAGCAGGGAACGTTCACGCCGTAGGCATGGCTTAGTACGTTGATGATTTCGATGTCGGCGTTGGTGCAAGCGCCGCTGTTGAGTTTGTGACCCTCCAGCGAGTACGCCACGCCGTCCACCAGCGCGTCGCAGCAGTCTATCATGCTGCCGTTCTTCGCCAGCTTGAACATGCGCCACTTGATGCTGTGAAAGCGCCTGTTGATAGCCGTTTCCAGCGCCGTACAGCGCGCTCTCGCATAGCGGCTGAGCAATTCGATGTCCCGTTCCACACCCGCCGCTTGTGCGCCGATATCGCGCTTCTGCACGCCAAGCTCCTCGATGCGGGCGTTTACGCGCTCGTTGGTCTCCTGCTGCAGGAGCACCGTCTGATACTTTGTCATCTCCTGCTCGACGGCGGCGCGCTTCTCCATCAGCTCGGCGCGGTGGCTGTCCTTCGCTTGGTTCTCAATGTCGCGGATGGTGTCTTGCAGCTTCGCGGTGGCGGCTGCCCACTCGGGGTTCTCCGTGAATACGGGTTCGGTGGCGCGCAGCCGCTTCACCTCGGCTTCCAGCTCAACGGGGCTACGCTGTCCCTCTGCCTTGGCGCGGGCGGTGGTGTAGGCATCCTGCGCCGCGTCCACGCTGGCTTGGCACTCCGCTATCTGCTCCTTGAGGCTTGTCCCGTTGGCTTTCAGCTCGTTCATCTTCGCGTCGCGCTTTTTGAGCCACTCGTCGCGGTGCTTGAAGGCGACCTCGTCGAGTTTGTCCTGCGGCAGGTTCTGCCCGCAGGTGGGGCATACGGTTTCGACCTCGGGCGGCTGATAGACCATGTTTTCGAGGTTGTGCCACTCGGCGAGCATTCCCTCGCGCCGCTTTTTGAGGCTATCCAAGTCGGCGGTATTGCGCCGCAGTCGGTTCTCCCAGTCCAGCGCCTCCGTGTGGAGGGCGGCGGCAGTGCTTTGATAGGCGGCGAGTTTTCCCTCGGCGGTGGCGAGCGCGTCTTTGATGGGCATGAGCATCGTCCGTTCGATTTCGCGCACCTTGTCCTCGTACTGCCTCCGCTGGTCGTACAGGCTGTTCATGCGCTGGACGTTCTCCTGCGACGGGGCGAGCTGCATATCAATCTCGGCTTGCTGTTTGGCAAGGCTCTCGCACATGGCTTTCGCATCGGAAAGCTCCCTGTCGCCTACAATGCTCACGGTGAGCTGTAGCTCGTCAATGCGCTCGGGTATGGCTTTCAGCTCCTGCTCCAGCCGTCTGCGCTGGTCAAGGAGGCGCTTTTTCGCGTCCTCGGTGGTCGCGCCTTGCAGCACCCTCTCGATATCCGCAAATTCGGGGTCGCTCTGAATGTCGGCTTCCGCATCGCCCCCGGCGATTTTCACCAGCTCCTTGCGGCGGTCATTCCAGTCCATGCGCATGAACGCGCCGCGCTCCGATATCAGTTTGAAGGTGTTTTCGTCGCCGCCCACCAGCGAGAGCACGAAGGGCGTGTACTCGTTGACCAGTTTTTTTGGTACGCCGTCAATCCAGCACAGCGTTTCGTCGCGGGTGTAGACCTTCTCGCCGCTGGCGGGGTCTTTCGTCCACGCCTCGTGCAGCTGGCGGCGAAGCTCGATGTCCCTGCCGTCCACGGTCAGCACCGCCGTAACGTCGCTTTCCAGCCCGCTGATACGCTCGCCGCTTTCGTCCAGCGGCTTCACGTCCGTGGTCTTGCCCGCGCTGTCCTTGCCGAACAGCAGCCACAGAAAAGCGTCGCACACGCTCGTTTTGCCCGTGCCGTTGCGCCCGGAGATGGACGCGCTGTGACCGTCCAAGTCCAACGTAAGGCTTTTGATGCCCTTGAAGTCCTTGATGGTCATGGTCTTGATGGTCATTTCCATTGGGTTTCCTCCTCTGTTTTTAGGCGATGCACGCGCAGCGGCTGTAGTCCACAATCTCGCTCATTACGCTGGAAAGGCTTTGCGAGACTTGGATTTCGTGTATCGGTCTGCCGCGATACAATGCCATGTATACGCGCCGAAACGGGTCGCCGTAGTACCCGCAAGCGAAGTCCGATATGATGGTGTAGTCCGTGTTGTCCTCCAGCGCGTAGCCCACGCGCCCGTCCGTGCGCGATAGAAACTTGTTGCTTACTCCTTCCATTGTCCGTGCCTCCCGATTTACTTTGACACGCTCATGCAGATTGTGGTACAATACGCATGAGCCATTTGATCCGCCTTGCTGTGTGTGGTCTTTGCTCGCTCGGTCGCTCCCATGCCAGTGGGTGCGGCTTTTTTTGTGTCGTGGATGATGCCAAGGCTCATGCTCACGGCCAGCATCTCGCGTCGTGCGATGTCCAGGTCTTGCAGAAACGAGAGGATGTCCTCAAGCTCCGGCAGCTCGTCATCGTCGATCACGCCGTCGTCGAGGATGGCTTCCAACCTTTCGGCATAGTAGGCGCTTTTACGGAGCCTGCTGGATATCCGCATCGCGTTCCAAGGAAGGTCGCGGTCACGGATGCGCGTGTTACCGTACAGGGCTTCATGTACCGGACAGTCGTCGCAGTAGCGGATCAGGATATCTGGCCGCCCGTAGATGCTCGCGTAATGGATCGCGTCCTCCGGCAGCAGCTTCGCCGTTCCACGTTCATGCCTTCCGACTGTTTCCGGGCTTAAGCTCACCTGGATGGCCGCCTGTCCCGCGTTGCAATACCCTGCGGCCTTACGTGCCTCGCGCAGGCACATTCCGATGGTCGTTTCTACCGAGTCTGACACGCCAATGACCTCCTTTCTTTGATAGGATGGTGTCGTGGAGGTGTGTCCTATTGCCTGCCGTACAGTCTGGTATGCAGCTTCTGCGCCAGCGTCACGTCGCCGTGGACGATGACGCTGTTGTAGCCGTTACGCCGAAGCTCCCGCATCGAATTGCGGAGCCGCTTCTGCTCCCGGCGAAAGGCCAGTGCTTGCATGAAAGCCGTCAACACTCTCGATCTCCTCCTTTCTCATCTGTAGGCGATTGCTCGTTCGGGCTGTTCCTTCACCTTCCGGCGCTGGCGCTTGCGCTCCGGCTTCGGCAGCGGCTCTTGGGGCTGGATGTGCGCTTTGAGCGCGGCTTCCGTCACCCGAAGCACCACGTGGTTGGGGCCGCCAAGCTCGATGTGTACCATCTTCCGCATTTCATTCCGGGCGGTGTCCTCGTTTACGCGCAGGATGTGCGCCACGTCTTTAGGGGTGAGCAGGGCTTGTATCATGGGCGGGAACCTCGCTTTCCTTGCCGGAGTAGAACATGCTCCACAGTTCCTTGCCGTCGAGGTTAAAAAGATCTGAAATGCGCTGCGCTACCTCTGGGCGAGGGCGGCGAATGCCACTCTCGTAGTTTCCAACGCACGCCTGCGATACGCCCAGTAGTTCCGCAAGCTCACATTGCGTAAGGCCATTCTGCTTGCGCAGCTGCTCAAGTGTCACGTCCGTGTCACCTCCTTGTGTGACTATAATAACACGTTTAGTGTGAAGTGTCAACAACAAAATCTGCGTTTTGTGATATTTACGTAATACACGTAGCGTGTTAATATCTTACTAAGAAGGTGATGCGGGAATGCTGGGAGATATACTGAAGGAACTCCGAACGCAACGTCGGTTGACGCAACAAGAAGTTGCGGACGCTCTAAACGTATCGAAGAACACGGTATACTCATGGGAAAGTGGTATCCGCAAGCCTACGATTGAATTAATGCCAGAAATAGCGGACTACTTTCACGTCACAACTGATTTCCTTTTTGGGCGTGAAGCTGCAGGAAAGGCTTCTATTATGCCAGATGACATCGCGGCACATACAAATAGCGAGATGTCGCCGGAGATGAAAGCCGAGATTGAAGAGATCGCACGCAAGGTATTTGAGAAGTACGCGAAAAGACAATAACCGATGGGTGGTGGTGCAACGTGACACGGCTGGAGCTGTTGATCGACGATGCAACCAACCTCGGCATTATCGTCGATGAAAAAATGCTCCCAAGGGAGAGCCAGCTGGATGGCCTTTATCTCCATTGGCAGCAAATTTCTCTTACGGTCATTTTGTTAAACAGCTACAGGCCGGCGTGCGTGCAGCTCGCGGTCATGGCAGAGGAACTTGGGCACTTTCGGACGTGCGCGGGGAATGCTCTTGATCAGCGCATGGTTAACGCCGTAAAAACGGAAATGGCTGGTCGCACGGATGCCTATCGAAGTATCCTCCCGGCACGCAAGCTAAAAGCCGCGCTGTGTTCTGGCACCTGTACGCTATGGGAGCTATCGGAGAGCTTTGGCCTGCCGGAATCTTTCATCAACGATGCCTTTGAATACTACTCTCGTGCCGGAGATCTCCGGCTGGGTGACGCCGAATGCCATTGGTGCTACGCTGTATAGAAAGGTGGTTCCGTAATGAACTCGAAGCATATCCGCCGTTTAATCGTTGCCATACTTGCATTTTGTGTGTTGTTCTCCGCTTTTCCATGCCATGCGTTGGAAGAGATATCGCTGGAGGCGTTCAAAGATAACTACGCGAAAGGCGTAAAGCACACAAAATCGGATAACATCATCAACGGCAGCATTATAGAAACGTGGAATGATGGGCTATATGATACTTGCCTTATCACCTTCTCTTATGACTGCTATATCACTGTTACGATGCGTCCATCAGCCGGTGAGATCATAATGGTATCCGTTGATGGAACCAGAAACGGGAAGAAGGAGCTGGATGCGCAGATATCAAATGCCATCCAAGAAGTACTATTCGGGATTGGAGTTCTGGATTCTCATAATGATTACGCTGCATTCTGCGATAGTATCGGTGCCGACTTTGCGAGCCTCCCAGAAGAATCCATGATTGAACGTTCGATGGACGGCGTTGACTATGTGTGGAGAAACCTAAACGATGTTATTGTCAGTTTCTCTGCGGAATTTTCTGATGTAAGCGATACAGCGTTACAGGAAGCGATAGATGTTGTGGAATCGCGTGGGGACGATTTTGTAGTGCCGTTCCGAGATGCTGCCTACGCCTCACTGGGAGACAACATTATTATTGATATAACTGCGAACCAAATAACAGGATATGTGAGCGTTGTTTTTGACGCATCCACTTTTTCTACCAAGTATATTGAAAACTTGTTTTATACGAAAGTGCTGGATTATTGCAATGAACTATATCAAGCCGATGGGTATGCTAATCTCTCGTATACAACGATTTACTTTGAAGGCGATGCGACTTTTCAGAGTAGCGATGGAGCAGAGTATACGAACAAGGCAATTACTATAGAACTATCCAAGGACGCTGTTGAACGCCTCAACAATGACAACGCGAGCGTAAAGCACGTTCCGCTTGTTTGCGATAACCTGTGGAAGCATCCGTCACTTCAGTAGTCACGTTTATCCCGGTACCCAACCGAGATATAGGAGGTGTCCTTATGAAAAACCAATATCACGAGATCCTTCAAGGGTTATCCGCCGACGAGCTTCGGCTCGACATGGACGGCAGGCAGGCCGTCAAAGCGTGCGCCGAGCTGATGCTCAACATGTCCGTGGACTTCGCCACGGCGACGAGCCTTGCCACGCTGCTCGCAGCGCACCTGAAGCGCATTGAGCCGACTGAGGACTTCGCGGAAGGGTTCGAGGAAAACACGCCCGCATATTACAGCAGCGAGGTTGCCTATGTCGCCTTCTTCCTCCTCTATCTCTGCGAGAAGATCAGGAGCATCGACGATATACTGGCCGAGAAGGGCAACGGCTTCATGTGTACTCACTTCCTGCCAAAATGCGCGGGTGATGCGGACGTGTGTGACAGGTGCGCGGAGAAGGTCGGCAGAGCCATTCCTATTGAGCAGGTAGCCTACGATAATGTGCCGCCGTATCACATGGGCTGCCGCTGCCGCCCATTGCTGATGAAGGAGGCCGCCGCCAATGCCGCGCAAGGGACTTAAACAGCGCGCGGACGGACGATACTACTGCCGTTACAAAGATAAGTGGTTTTATGGTGCGTCGTCGGACGAGGCTTTAGACGCGCGCGACGAGTATAAGCGCCAGCTAAAGTCCGGTCTGCGTGAGGAGGCTCTTGGCAAGACCGTCACGCAGTACGCAAAGGAGTGGATGCCGACTTATAAAGCTGACGTTTCTGTCAAGACCTACAACGACTATGCGAAGTATGTCAACCTTCTGTGCGCTTACTTCGACGGTGTGCGCGTCCGCGACGTAACAGCCACAGACATCAAGCGGTTCTATCAGTCGCAAAGCGGAAAAAGCAAGTCCTATATCCGAAAAATGACCATGCTCACGAAGGACATATTCTCCACCGCTGTGGAGGATGGCGTGATTCTCCGCAATCCCTGCGCAAAAGTACGCGGCCCCGCAGCCGAGGAAGGTACACACAGGGCGCTGGAACAATGGGAGAGGGACTTGGTCGTGTCGATGGTTGGCGAGCACGATATGGCCATCGCCGCGATGCTCATGCTGTACGGTGGGCTGCGCCGTGGCGAGGTGATCGCTTTCGATATCAGCCGCGACGTCGATTTCAAAAAAGGATCCATCCACGTCCGCAATGCCGTCGCTTTCAATACCAACCAGCCCACGCTGAAGGATCCGAAGACCGATGCAGGGGAACGGGAACTCTATCTTTTCGCTCCGCTGCGCGCCGCCTTGCAGGGAAAGTCCGGCCTCGCGTTGAAAAGGAAAAGCGGCGAGATCATGAGCAAGTCCGCTTGGAATAAAAAGTGGAGCAGCTTTAAGACCGCGATGGAGACCAAGCTGAACGGCTGCCACAAGCGATGGTATGGACGTACCAAAGAGCATATGGCAATCTTAGCCGCAGGCGGCGAGCTGCCACCGTGGCGCAAGATCACCATCCAGTCGCACGACTTTCGGCACAGCTTCTGCACAATGCTGTACGATGCAGGCGTGGACATGAAAACGGCTATCAAATGGATGGGACATGCCGACGAAACGATGATCCTCCGCATCTATGCGCACCTCTCGGAGGAAAAAGAAAAAACCGCCTCGTTAGCGGTTGGAAAGCTCATCGAAACGACCCTATGTAGTCAAAACGGTAGTCAGCCCGAAGGTAAAAACTCCGACGCTATTGGTACGCAAGGGACACAGAAATAAGGGAATCCAGCCTCTTAATCAGGGTGTCTAGGGTTCGAGCCCCTAATGGTGTACCAGCGAAAACCCCTTGAAACAAACGTTTCAAGGGGTTTTGTATTACCAGTTCTTAAACCATCAGGGTTATCATTACTAAAATCGTTCCCTCTCTCCCCAGCGTAAAGGAAAACGTTTCTGGGCTGAAAAGAGGATTGAATCGTACCACTAATCCATCGGGTGAAATCTGGGTTCCATTCTTTCATAGGTGCAGAAATATGCGAAACCAAGCTCCTTCAATACTTTCATTGTTTCCGCTATATACGCTCCAAGATGTTCTTTTTGATGGCTGTCACTGCCGATGGTAATTATTTTGCCACCTAAGTCGCGATACAGTTTCAAAATATCCACGCAAGGGGTCAAGTCTTTCAATCCATAGCGGTGGCTGGAGGTGTTGACTTCGATTCCCTTACCGTCGGCAATCACTTGCCTTAGGATTTTCTCAATCATGGGTTGAACTTTTTCAAAGGGGTAGCGCCCTACAGGATCATACCTCGCAATCAAGTCCAAATGCCCTAAAACACTATAATGCTTATATTTACGCACGAGCGTCAGCAGCTCTTGGTAGTATCGTTCGTTGTACTCCTGTTGTGTATAACCTTTTTGAAATTTATGGTTCCATAATTCTTCATCGCCTATTTCATGCACCGATAGAAGAACAAAATCAAAGGGATACTTTGAAAATAATTGCTCATACCGTGAAATTGTGTGCTTCTGCATTCCAAACTCAAGCCCAAGCTTGATTGAGATTTGGTCGCCGTAAATATACTGCAATTCTTGAATTGTATCTGCATACAAGGGATAATCCACGTTTGCGAGCAGTTTTCCGCCACGGTAGGGTATATTGGGGCCGGAATCCCAATCTCGCTTGATGCCGTAGTCTACATGGTCGGTAAAACAGATTTCGGATAAGCCTAGCTTGATAGCGTCTAAAACGACTTCCTCCATCGCATAAGTAGAATCATCACTGAATTCCGTATGGACATGATAATCTGCTAACATTCATATTCCCCCTGTTTGTTTTCCCTCGGCAGATGTAAGAACGTCATCTGCCAATAAGCTGAGTAACTAAAACACCGGAAGCAGTTACCTCACGTGACTTCCAGAACATCCTATCGCTATAGGACCCTTGATTCATTCTTTATTCAGCCGTATAATATGACAAAACCGACCAATAGGAGGATATGTCATGGCTTTGCAGAAATGTGGGCTAAATCTGAACCGTGCACGTAAAGAGCTACAGCCTCACGGTTCCGTCTCCTTTCCATGCGCTGGGTATGCCTCAACATACACGACAGCGCCAGAAGAAATCATCCCGTGGCATTGGCATGAAGAGCTGGAGGTTGGGCTGATCACGGAAGGCGTGATGAATTTACGGATACCCGGACAAACCTTCTCGGTACAAACGGGCGATCTTGCCATCCTCAACGCAAATATCCTTCATTATGCACAAGGAGCACCTCGGTGCGTCTTGCAGTCTTTTGTATTTTCACCGCTGCTGCTTACCGGCAATGCAGATTCTATTTTTACCGAAAAGTATATTGGACCGCTGGTAGGCTGCCCCAGTTTCACCAGCATCGTTTTTCAGCAGGATATCGAGGCTGCGCACATCTTTTCGGCGGCGTTCGCCGCCTTGTCCCGGGATGATTTTGCATATGAGTTTACCGTCCGTGAAAGCCTGTCACACCTCATGCTGAAGCTGTATTGCCAGCTCGAACCTCACCTTCAAAGCAAGCAAAAAGCGAGCACCACAGACAACAGACGCGTCGAACACATGATGGAATTCATTCACGAACATTATCAGGACAACATTAGCTTGGCAGAGATTAGCACAGCGGGCCAAGTTGGGGAACGGGAGTGCCTTCGTTGCTTTAAGCGTACCATCGGCGAATCACCTATCCAGTATCTGCTCAAATATCGGCTGATGCAAAGCGCACAGCTGCTGGTCACGGCTCCTGACACCAGCATGGCTGATATTTCCGTAGCTTGCGGGTTTGACGCACCAAGCTATTTCGCCAAGCAATTCAAACGCTTCTATTTATGCACGCCCAAAGACTATAGAAAAAGCCGTATTGGAACGTAAAACTTGTTGTTTCTGGAACTGATGTATTACGCGGTTTTTGCATATAAATGGTTCGTGCAATCTGTTATATAGCCGAAAAAGCACATCTCGTCTTCGCGATTGGAAGTGTAGATTTCAAGGTCGTCTATAGCGTGCCCACGAATCAGTTTGCCAATTCCCAGATAACGCTCCATAGGATTCTTTAGGTTGTACCGCTGCCCGTCAGTGGTCACTAGCCACACGGGTGCACGGCATGCGTTGATCGTTCTTTCAAACATGAGCAGTTCTTCGTTGCTTCGGATTTTCATTTCAAAGCGCTCCTTTGATTTTGCAGGTAGAAATCGGTCAGGTTGACGTTGAAAGCTCGCAGCGGTGTTTCCTAGCTTTCGACTATCATGATATCGACTTGTCGCTTGCGATTCAATTTCAATATCGACTGTTTATCATACAAAACCGACTTTGCAGCGTTGACCTGCTTTGATGCTGCAGCTTGCAAGCAAAAGCTGATATCCATCACAAGGATAATGTATTAAAAGATTTCAATCATGTGAGGAAGCTCAGCTAGCAGTTTTGGAATGGAATTTGGCATTCTCTTCAACTCCTTGCATATCGTTGCCTGATCCTTTTTAAATTTCCGTCCGATGTCTTTGAAGGTCATACCATGGGTTAGACATTCCTGAATTTCCATGCGCTCGTCCTCGGTCATGTGCTTGTTTTCTGCACTGTGGTTTTTCTGCGCCTAAAAAGGAAGTATAAAGAAAAGAAAATGCGGTGACCGGTGACCGGTGACCGCGGATTCCATAGCGCGAATCCTTGACAATCAATTCATAACATGTGTATAATTCATCCATCTGCGTACCAACGCGCAGCCTTTAGATGAGGTGAATGCCATGCTTACGAAAATCCCCAAGGGAATGAAGGATGTATTACCGACTGAAAGCGCTCGTTGGCGAGCGCTGGAAAATGAAATGCGCAAGGCGGCTCGTCTTGCCGGATACCGTGAAATTCGTACGCCAGTACTGGAGCATACAGAGCTTTTTGCCCGTTCTGCCGGCGAAAGCAGCGATGTGGTCCGTAAAGAAATGTATACTTTTATCGATAAGGGCGGCCGCAGCGTAACCTTGAAGCCGGAAAGCACGGCTGGTACGGTTCGCGCATTTTTGGAAAGCAGCCTGTACGCGCAGGCGCTGCCCATGAAAATGTACTATATTAACGCGCCTCATTTTCGTTATGAAGCGCCTCAATCAGGTAGGTTGAGGGAGCATCATCAATTTGGTATGGAATGCTTTGGCGCGACAAAGCCCTCGGCGGACGCAGAATTGATTGTTCTAGTCGTCAATCTGCTTCAAAGCATCGGGCTCAAAAATCTTTCAGTGCGTATCAACTCCATCGGCTGCCCGAATTGCCGTCCCGCTTATCAGAAAAGCTTTAAGGAGTATCTAAACCAAAAGCGAGACATGCTCTGTAAGGCTTGTCAGGAGCGGATTGACATCAATCCAATGCGAACCTTGGACTGCAAGGAAGAATCCTGTAAGGAACAGTTGAAGGACGCTCCTGTGATGCTGGATCATTTGTGCGAGGAATGTAAAGCTCATTTTGAGCTGTTGCAGACCTATCTGCAACAGGCGGGCATTCAGTACATTGTGGATCCCCGCATTGTACGCGGCCTTGATTACTATACCAAGACGGTATTCGAGGTTGTCACGAATACCGCAAACGGGGAGTTGACTGTCTGCGGTGGCGGCAGGTACGACGGACTGGTGGAAGAATTGGGCGGCTCTTCTATTCCGGCTGTGGGCTTTGGCATGGGAATCGAACGGGTTCTGATGCTGTTGGACGATTTGGATAAGGACGGCTTGACGGTTGAAGACGAAGCTCCGGAAATCTTCGTGGCTTGCCTGAATCAAGAGCTTGCTCCTCAAGCCTTTTTGCTGATGGAAAAATTCCGTGTAGCCGGACTGCGGGCTGATATGGACCATCAAGGACGAAGCCTAAAAGCGCAGTTTAAATACGCTGACAAATTAGGCGCAAAGCATATGGCAGTTCTTGGCGACGACGAGATAGCCAAAGGCGTTGTTAAGCTCCGGGATATGCAAACCAGAGAAGAATGGGAAGCCGAGCTGGGGCAAGCCGCTCAAAGCTTAAAGGAACGAATCTGCCGCTAAGGCAAGGAGGAATGGAACCATGAATAATCGCACAAATATGTGTGGCGAAATAACGGCGGAGCATGCCGGCAAACAGGTCATTCTGAAGGGATGGGTGCAGCGCTCCCGCAATCTCGGCGGCATCGTTTTTATCTGGCTGAGAGATCGCACCGGCATCGTGCAGGTGGTTTTTGATGGAAATACCATTTCCCCGGAGCTTTTGGCGCTGGCGGAAAGCCTACGAAGCGAATTCGTGGTAGAGATTCATGGCAGCGTGCGCATGCGTGCAGCCGATGCGGTGAACGCTAAGCTGAAAACCGGTGAAATCGAAGTGATCGCTGAGTCCGCCACGATTCTGAACACCAGCAAAACGCCGCCGATCTATATTGAGGACGAAACAAAGGAACAGGAAAACCTGCGGTTAAAATACCGCTATCTCGATTTGCGCCGTCCGATTATGCAGGATATGCTGATGTTCAGGCACAAGGTTGTTAAGCTGCTCCGAGACTATATGGACGAGCAAGGCTTTGTCGAGGTGGAAACGCCGATTCTGAGCAAGTCCACCCCTGAAGGAGCGCGGGACTATTTGGTACCTGCCCGTGTAAAGCCGGGTACCTTTTATGCGCTTCCCCAAAGCCCGCAGATTTATAAGCAGCTGTTAATGCTCGCTGGTTTGGATAAGTATTATCAGGTGGCTCGCTGCTTCCGGGACGAGGATGGACGCGCCGACCGCCAGCCAGAGTTTACGCAGTTTGATATGGAAATGAGCTTCATCGACCCTGAGGACATTCAGGGCGTGGTAGAGGGCGCGTATCAGAAGCTGTTTAAGGACATCATGCAGATTGATATTCAGCTTCCTTTGCCGCGGATCACTTGGCGCGACGCGATGGCTCGATATGGCAGCGATAAGCCGGATACTCGTTTTGACATGGAAATCAGCGATGTGGGAGAAACGGTGCGCGGCTGCGGCTTTAAGGTGTTTGAAGAGGCGCTGGCGGACGGACAAACGATTTGTGCAATTTGCGCCAAGGCGGCTAGCCACTTAAGCCGTAAGGAATTAGATGCGCTGGGTGAATTTGTGAAGACCTATCACGTGAAGGGCTTAGCATGGGCAGTGGTAAACGAGGACGGCACGCTGCGCTCCTCCTTTGCCAAGGTTATGCAGGGCGACAGCATGGATCGTCTGCTTCGTAAGATGGACGCGCAGCCCGGCGATGCGGTATTTGTGATCGCGGATAAAAAATATGTAGCGCTAACCGCAATGGGTCAGCTGCGTCTGCGTCTGGGCAAGGAGCTTAAGCTTATCGACCAGAGCAAATACAATCTGTTCTGGGTAACCGAGTTCCCCCTCCTTGAGTGGAGCGACGAGGAGAACCGCTTCTTAGCGATGCATCATCCCTTTACGCAGGTAATGACAGAGGATATCCCCTTAATGGATACCGATCCCGGAGCGGTGCGAGCCAAGGCGTATGATTTGGTCATGAACGGCATCGAGATGGGCAGCGGCTCCATTCGTATCCATCAGAGTGACATTCAAGAAAAGATGTTCAATCTGCTGGGCTTTACCAAGGAGCAGGCGTGGCAGCAGTTCGGCTTCCTGCTGGGCGCGTTCCAATATGGCACGCCTCCTCACGGCGGTTTCGCCTTTGGGGTAGATCGTTTGGTGATGATCCTACGCGGCGCTGAGAGCCTACGGGATGTACTAGCTTTCCCAAAAATCCAAAATGGCGCTTGCCTCATGATGGAAACACCCGCCGATGTACAACAGATACAGCTGGATCAATTGAAAATTCAGTGTGTACCCGAGGAAAAATAAGCGGCATTCGAATTGTAAAACCTGACGTTATCTGTTATACTGTATGATGAGGTTTTGCTTTTTGACGCACTTGCTTTTATGCCAAGTGCCAAACCATAGGAGGTATTGACCATGGCAGCAAAAAAAGACAACTTACCCTTGACCATTAACGATGATACGGAGGCTACCAGCACCATTACCTATGCCAACGACGTAGTTTCCGTCATCGCCGGTGTTGCCGCTAACGAGGTAGAAGGCGTGGCCGGTATGTGCTCGGGAAGCGGGATATCCGAAGTCTTTGGTCGGAATAAGAACATTACCAAAGGCGTGAAGGTAGAGCTTGGCACAGAAGAAACGTCCGTGGATATTTACTTGATCATTGAGTACGGCACGCCCATTCAAACAGCAGCGCTTAATGTGCAGGAAAATGTCCGTAAAGCCATTGAAACCATGACCGGTCTCCATGTGGTTCGCGTTGACGTACACGTGCAAGGCGTAAGCTTTGAAAAAGAAAAAGAGGACACGTTGGTCGGCTTGGAATCCTTAAACAGCCATAAGGAAGAGACTACCAAGCCGCAAAAGCCCATGCATGTCGAGTTTGAAGGCGAACCAACGCCTGCGGAAGAACATACAGGAGACGCCGAAAGCACCCCTGTTACGGATGAAAAAGAACAAGCCGAAGAGTAAGCAACGAGAGGAAAGCAATACCTACAGGGGGCTTTTCATAAGCTCTTGTTGGCATTGCTTTTCTCTTTGATCATCCAAAGGAGGGACTTTATGAAACTTAAATTATGGGATCGAATCCTGGCTGCGTTTACCGGACTGATTATTCTCCTGATGGGAATCGCATTGTTTGTTTTCAGCGTTAGTATTTTTCCTGTGCAGGTGGATCTCAGCGTACTCAACGGCCCCTTTACCGTGTGGCAGAGAGTGGGAATGATTGCGGCCGCGACGGTAATGGTGCTGCTGGGCTTGCACGGGTTATGGTTGCTTTTTCATCGTAGAAATGACAAAGGCTTCATCATGCAGCACACAGAGCTGGGAGATATGAGCATTTCCATGAATGCGCTGGAAACCATGGTGCATAAGTGTGTGGATCAGCATCAGGAGCTTACCGTGAAGTCCACCCGAATCTACAAAGTGAAAACCGGAATCGCGGTGGAGATTCGAATCATTCTGGAAAACGGTATCAATATTCCTTTGACGGTCAACGCGCTTCAAAAACAGATTAAACAGTATATCACCTCCTGCAGCGGCGTGGACGTTTGCGAGGTTCGCGTGCTGGTTGAAACCAATATTGCTCGCAAATCCGGCAAGGATTTAGTTGTGGACGTAAAAAAGCCTGAAGCCTTACAGCCGATGGAGCCGATTTATGCTACTCCTGCGACGGAGAAGACCGAGAATCCTGTCGAGCAACGGGAATCGGTTTTCCAAGAGCCGATAGGCCCGACAGAGACGGTCACGGAGCCAGTGATTGCGGTAGAAACGCCGACCGTCGAAGAAACGCAGGAAATGCCTACAGAAGAACAGTCAGCGTCTGAACAGCCCTTTGAGAATCCTGACATTGCGCAAGAGAGCGTTGAGGAGGACGAAGTAAATGGAACGGCAGAATAATGAATCCTCATTTAAAATCGGAACGAAAACCTGCGGATATCTTTTTGGCGGGATCGGAGCAGCCATCGCGCTATGCCTGATTCTTTTTGGGTTTTGGCAAACGATTTTAATTGCGCTTCTTTTTGCGGTTGGCTATTTTATTGGTTCATGCAATCACAAGGTGGAGCTGCTCAAGGGAATTATTAACAAGGTCGCGCCTCCCAAGGGCGAATAAAGAAAGTTTAACGAATGAAACGGAGTGTTGTATACCATGGCGCGTTCTATTGCCAGACAGGCTGCTATGCAGCTATTGTATGAGCGCATGTCGGGCGGCGAGGCTGACGACGAATCTCTTGATTTAGTTTACGAGCAGCTTTCCACAGCGGAAGAAAAGGTCAACCCCAATAAGGATGAGAAAGAGTATATCGGCGACGTTTTATCGGGCGTACAGGAGCACGAAGCGGAGCTAGACGACGTCATTACCAAGCATAGCACAGGCAATTGGACGATGGACCGTGTTGCTCATGTAGATCTGAGTATTTTACGTCTGGCTGCCTACGAGATTTTTCACCGCGCAGACGTACCCGACAGCGTTGCAATCAGCGAAGCTATCGATTTGGCGGATCGCTACAGCGAACCGAAGAGCAGTCGCTATATTAATGGCGTGCTGGGAGCCATTGAACGGGAGAAGCAGGAAGGCTGAAAATGGACGTCATAATCGGATTGGATACTAGCTGTTACACCACTTCCGCTGCTATGGTCGACCTCTCGGGAAAGATTGTTGCCTTTTCCCGAAAGTTGCTGCCCGTTGGCAGTGGAGAACGCGGCCTTCGCCAAAGCGAGGCCGTTTTTGCACACGTAAAGCAAATGCCGGAGGTAATGGATCAGCTAACGGAATCCGCACCCTGTGGATATCAAATCGTAGCCGTCTGTGCGTCCACCCGTCCGAGGGACGATGTTGACAGCTATATGCCGGTCTTTACTGCTGGTCATGGTTACGGACGAGTGCTGGCTTCGGCGTTAAAGGTGCCATTTTATGAAACGTCCCATCAGCAAGGACACATTGCTGCCGGAATGATTGGGCAACAGGAGATGCGGGATCAATTTATTGCGCTGCATATTAGCGGCGGTACGACCGATCTCCTTTTTCAAAGCCAAGACGGCCTTTGCCAAATCGGAGGCTCCTTAGACCTCCACGCAGGTCAGCTGGTAGACCGAATCGGCGTGCGGATGGGGTTGAGCTTTCCCGCCGGCCCGGCGCTTGAAAGGCTGGCTATGGCAAATCAGGATGCAACGCAAGCTTTACTTGCTGCTTCCATGGATAAGAGCGACTTGTGCTGTCACCTTTCTGGTGGGGAGACAAAAGCGCTTCAGTTGATTGAGGAAGGCAAGCTTTCACAGGAGCGTATCGCTGCAGAGGTCTTTGATTTGCTCGCTAGAACGGTTTCTAGAATGCTGGTAGCCGGTGCAAAAGAAAAAAACGTGCATCAGGCGTTAGTAGTAGGCGGCGTTGCTTCCTCTGAGTATCTTCGCAAGGAAATCGCCGGGCGACTGGGAAAGCAGAGATACCCCATCGATCTACGCTTTGGGGAGAAGCGCTATAGCGCAGATAACGCTGCGGGCGTAGCGCGTATTGGCTTGAAAATGTATCAAGGATAACAAAGGAGGCGTTAAGGATGGCTGCACAGCTATTGGATGGAAAAATCATGTCTGCGGAATTGGAAAAAGCGTTGAAAGCAAAAGTAGAAGCGCTTAAGGAAAGAGGCATAACGCCGGGACTGACGGTTATTTTAGTGGGAGACGATCCTGCTAGCCAAACCTATGTAGGCAATAAAGAAAAGGCATGTATTCGCTTAGGCATACACTCCGAAACGCTTCGTATGCCCGAAAGCACGGAGCAATCGGCGCTGGAGGCCGCTATCGAAAAAGCCAATGCAGACCCAAGCGTCCACGGAATTCTGGTGCAGCTTCCCCTGCCTAAGCATTTAAACAGCGATCATGCCCTGTCCCTGATCCTTCCCGAAAAGGATGTAGACGGCTTCCACGATATCAACATTGGCCGTTTAACCCGGGGTGAGGATTGTGTAGTGGCTTGCACGCCAAAAGGCGCGCTCTACATGCTTCAAAAAGCCGGAATAGAAATTGCTGGCAAGGAAGCGGTAGTCATTGGGCGCAGCAATATCGTTGGTAAACCCATGGCGCTTCTGCTTTTACAGGAAAACGCCACCGTTACGGTCTGTCATAGCCGTACCAAAGACTTGGCCGAGCATACCCGCCGTGCGGATATTCTGGTTGCCGCCATTGGCAGGCCCAAATTTGTAACCGCTGATATGGTCAAGGAGGGAGCGGTGGTCATCGACGTAGGCATCAACCGCGTCGACGGCAAGCTGTGCGGAGACGTGGATTTTGACGCTGTAAAGGAAAAAGCCGCATATATAACGCCTGTTCCCGGCGGTGTTGGCAAGATGACTATTGCCATGCTGATGGATAATACGGTTGCCGCGGCAGAAAAGGCGGCCGACAAAGCGTGAAGGTTCCTGTACTGAGCGTTACCCAGCTAAACGAATACGTCCGTAAAACCTTAGCGGGTGACCCGATGCTTCGTCAAATCTGTCTCTCCGGCGAATTGAGCAACTTTAAGCGCCATGTTTCCGGCCATTGGTATTTTTCGTTGAAGGACGAGGATGCAGCCATAAACTGCGCCATGTTTCGGCAGGCGGCGAGCGGCGTTCGGTTTAGCCCTGAGAACGGAATGCATGTGAAGCTGTTTGGAAGCGTCGGCCTTTATTCCAAAACCGGGTCCTATCAGTTTTATGCGGATATGATGGAGGAAGAAGGACTGGGCGAGCTGTACCTTCGCTTTGAAGCGCTGAAAAGACGACTTGCGGAGGATGGGCTTTTCGACCCAGCACAAAAGAAGCCGCTGCCCCTTCTGCCGCGCGGTATCGGGATTATCACCAGCAAAACCGGTGCTGTGGTGCATGATATCGCCCAAGTCGCATGGCGGCGCAATCCCTCCATTCCGCTTTTTCTCTGCCCGGTAAAGGTGCAGGGTGAATCGGCGGCGAATGAAATCGCTGCCGCTATTCGGCTGGTAGATCAGCTGCCGGAGGTGGACGTGATCATCGTTGGGCGCGGCGGCGGCAGTATGGAGGATTTATGGCCCTTCAATGAAGAAAGGGTAGCCCTCGCGATCGCTGCCTGCCATACCCCTGTGATTAGCGCCGTCGGTCACGAAACCGACTTTACCATTGCGGATTTTGTGGCGGATTTACGAGCGCCAACCCCATCGGCTGCAGCCGAGCTATGTGTCCCTACGCGGGAAAGTTTGCTGAACGAGCTTCAATCCCTTCAAAAAGCGATGGAGCAGACGGCAGTAGCAGCGCTTTCTCGTCATCAGCTTCGACTTGCACAGGTACAAAGTCGTTTACTGGGTTCCGCACCAGATAGACGGCTTGAAAAGCAGTGGAGCGAATTAAACCTACTTCGGGAAAGAATCATTGGAGTAGTGGCGGCAAAGCATGATGCGCTCCAAAATCGAGTTGAAAGAGCGCGACTTCGCCTAAGTACAGCTAGCCCCATGGAAACCATGAAACGCGGCTACTCGGTGGCCTTGAAGAACGGAAAAGCATTAAAGAGCATCGGAGAAGCGGAAATGGGCGACCGTTTACAGCTTCGCCTATGGGACGGAAGCTTGCTTACCACAGTGCAGGAGATTGAAACGGAGGAATGATCGTGGCTTCTAAATCCACCAAAAAAGAGCCTACCTTTGAAGAAGGATTGGGACAATTGGAGAATATGGCCGAACAGATGGAACGCTCCGATCTGCCCTTAGAGGAATTGATGAAGCTTTACGAAAGCGGCGTTCAATTAGCAAACCAGCTAAGCGATAAGTTGAACGTCATGAAAGCCTCCATGGAAGAAATCAAGCAAGGGAAAAATGGGAAACCGCTGATTGTGCAATCCTCCCTAGCGGATCAAATGAGCATGACAGAGCTGCAGAACGGGAGGGAAGAGCAGTGACGAATTATCGCGACGCAGTTGAAAATGCGCTAGCAAACAATGGTCTGCTTCTCCCTGATAACGGTGTGCCGGTGACGGAGCCGCTTGAGAAAGCTCCGCAGCTAGGCGAGGTGCCGCAGCCGTTGCGAAGCGCTATGCGTTACAGCCTTCTTTTACCCGGCAAGCGTATCAGACCTGTGCTCTTGCTAGCGGCTTATCATCTACTCAAAGAGGATTGGTCACGCGCCATTCCTTATGCGTGCGCTATGGAAATGATTCACACGTACTCTTTGATTCACGATGATCTACCCGCCATGGACGACGACGCTTTGCGTCGAGGCAAGCCTACCAATCATAAGGTATATGGCGAAGCCATGGCGATCCTCGCCGGAGACGGACTGCTGAACATGGCTTACGAAACCATGCTGAGTGCGCCCATTACCAAGGACGAACCTGTTATGGCGCTCAGAGCCATGGAGGAAATCGCTTGCAGAGCCGGGGTACGCGGCATGGTGGCGGGGCAGACCTTGGATGTAACGCTGGAAGGCCATGTGCCTACTCAGGATTATGTACGGTACATTCATGCTCACAAAACGGCGGATTTGTTGACCGCTCCTGTACTGGCGGGCATGATGCTGGCAGGGGCTACCGAGGAACAGCTTCAAAATGGCAGAAAATATGGACACAGTATTGGACTTGCTTTCCAGATTGTAGACGATCTACTGGACTTAGAGGGCGACGCAAAGGCCATGGGGAAAGATACGGGAATGGATGCGCAACGTGGCAAAATGACTTGGCCCACGGTGTATGGAGTCGAGAGAGCACATCAGGATGCACAGGAATGTATCCAGACGGCGATAGATGCAATGAAGCCTTTTGGAGAAAAAGGTGCTTTCTTATCCGAATTGGCGCGTCAAACCCTTGTGCGAAGATCCTAAAACGTGTTATCATAGGATGAATCTGTTGAATTGGGGGCGTCGAGTTGCATCCGATTGTTGAAGTCCTGACAAATCACGTGCTTTTCGCTGCACTGATTGGTTGGTTTATGGCGCAGGGGTTAAAAATTCCGATCTATTGGCTGATTGAGCATAAATGGGATTTTTCCCGCTTCCATGGATCGGGTGGGATGCCTAGCTCCCATTCCGCAATGGTGGTGGCGACAGCTACCATGACAGGCGGGTTATACGGCTTTGGTACCGGCTTGTTTGCACTGTCCGTTGTATTGGCCTGCATTGTGATGTATGACGCTGCGGGCGTGCGAAGGGAAACCGGCGCGCAAGCCACCGTCATCAACCAAATACTCAAAGACGTGCTGATTAACGGCAAGCAGATCTCCGACGAGGAGCTCAAGGAGCTGGTTGGGCATACGCCGTTAGAGGTAGCGGGCGGGGCTTTTGTGGGTCTTTTAGTCGGGATTATTTATCTGTTGATTCTTTTTCAATAAGAAAGGGGCGCTATACAAATGGATCATTTTATGGAAGAGGTAGTCGTAAAGAAGGGGAGAACGATGGATGATATTCTGTACATCCTCTCCAATATCATTATGGTCATTTCCGCTATTTTTGCGATGATGATGCTTCAGCCGTTATTGATGAGCTTTTCGGTATTCGGACTGATTTTGGTTCTTCTATTCGCGGGTACCGCCGTGCTTTTATTCCTGTTCCGTGATCGGCTACGCACAGAGTACGAATATACTTTTACGAACGGCGATCTTGATTTTGCCAAGGTATATAACAACCAAAAGCGTAAAACGCTGGGTACCATGCGGGTGAAAAATGTAGAAGCCTTCGGCCCCGTGGATTCCAATGAATTCCGCAAGCTGGTTAATATGCCGGGACTTACGCGTAAAAATTGGTTTTTAAACCGCGGCGGAAATCTATATTATTTTTACTATCAAAAGGAAAGCGCCAAAACCATCATCGTTTTGGAGCCCTCCGACGAGCTGGTGGGTATGATCCGCAAATACTTGCCGGCTAATACCTATCGCGCCTAAGAGGTGAGCTGGATGACGGTTTATCTGGATAACAGCGCTACGACACGCCCCTGCGACGCGGCGGTAGAAGCAATGAACCAAAGTATGCGGGAGGAGTTTTACAATCCTTCCGCACTTTATACACCCGCCATGCACGCCGAACGAGCCATGGAGAACGCGCGCAAGACCATGGCAGCTGCGGTAGGTTGTAGCCCGCAGAATGTTATTTTTACCTCTGGCGGCACAGAAAGCGATAATTTGGCGATTATCGGCCATATGCAAACCCTCCATCAGGAGGGGGAGCTTCTGTATACCGCCGCCGAACACGCTGCCGTTAAAAACGCTTGTAAAGAGGCCGAGCGCCGGTTTTCCTGCAAAGCCATAGAAATCCCATTAACCAAAAGCGGTTCCGTGGATTTGGAGAGCTTTCGAGCGCTTCTATCACCGAAAACCGCGTTGATTTGCGTCATGCAGGTTTGCAACGAGACGGGGGTTATCATGCCCCTTGACGAGATTTGTTCCCTCCGGGATCAGCTTGCGCCTCAAGCGGCTATCCATGTGGATGGGGTACAGGGCTTTCTACGAGAACCATTTTCTTTCAAACGCTATCCGGTACAGTCTTATGCCGTCAGCGGTCATAAGATTCACGGTCCCAAGGGCGTTGGCGCTTTGTGTTGGCAAAACGGATTCCGGTTTAAAGCCCAGATCGTAGGCGGCGGTCAACAGGGAGACTTGAGAAGCGGAACAGAAAATACGGTAGGCATTGCAGGCCTTAAGGCGGCTATCGAAGCATATCCCCCGGATAGCGCAAAAAAAATGCTTGAGTTGAAGAAGCTCTTGGTTCACCTTCTAACACAGAGCCTACCCGAGACCCAAATTGTTGGCCTACCGGAGAGCGATCCCCAAAGCGCGGGGCATATCCTCAGCGTAGCGTTCCCACCGGTACGCGCAGAGACGCTGCTCCATGCCTTGGAGGCGGACGGCATTTATGTGGGTACAGGGTCAGCCTGTTCTTCAAAAAAAGGCAAGCATTCCTCCGTGCTGACCGCCATGAAGCAGCCGGTGGATATCATGGATGGAGCCATTCGTATCAGCCTTTGTCCGAACAATACAGAGGAAGAAATGCGCTATACCGCCGAAAGGCTTACCGTTCAGGTGGAGCTGCTACGCAAGTTCATGCGTCGATAAGAAGGGAGAACAATACCGTGCGTGAAGTTTTACAGGTTCGCTTCGGCGAAATTCACTTAAAGGGCCTTAACCGCCCTTATTTCATGAGGATGCTGGTGGAGCGGATTAAGGCTGCCGTCAAGGAGATAAACGGCCACGTGTGGCTGAGCGACAGCCGAGTGTATGTCAGCGATATGACCGACATGGAGGAGTGCATCCGTCGGGTCACCAAGGTTTTTGGCGTGCATAGCGTTTGCCGCGCCATCGAAATGGATAAAAGCGATTTTACCGCCATCTGTGCGCAAGCAGCAGAGCTGCTCAAGGATTACCGCGGCACCTTTAAAGTGGATGCACGCCGTAGCGATAAGCGATATCCTATGGATTCGCCAACCATCAATATCGAAATGGGCGGATATCTATTAGATCATCTGCCGGAGCTTACGGTGGACGTGCATCATCCCGCCCTTACGCTGTCGGTAGAAATTCGGGACATGGCTTACCTATATACGCACCCCATCATGGCGGTGGGTGGAATGCCGGTGGGTACCAACGGCAGAGCCACGCTGCTGCTGTCTGGCGGCATCGACAGCCCGGTTGCTGGTTGGATGATCGCCAAACGAGGCGTAACGGTCAGCGCGGTGCATTTCTATTCTTTTCCCTATACGAGTGAGCGTGCGCGGGAGAAGGTGCTGGACTTAGCGCGTATTCTTTCGGAAAGCCTCTGCGGTATTCGCGTTCATGTGGTGCCTTTTACGGATATTCAGATGCAGATTCACGAGAAATGTCACGAGGATTACACGACGATCATTATGCGCCGTTACATGATGCGCATTGCTAACGCGATTGCCAAGAAAGAAAAATCCAACGGTTTGATCACGGGCGAAAGCATCGGGCAGGTAGCCAGCCAGACCATGCAGGCGCTGGCTTGTACCGACGCAGTGGTGGACATGCCCGTCTATCGTCCGCTCATTGGGTTTGACAAGCAAGAAATCATTGAAATCGCGCAAAAGATAGGGACTATGGAGACCTCGTCCCTACCCTATGAGGATTGCTGTACGGTGTTTACGCCCCGCCATCCCGCTACTCGCCCCAAAATGGAGATCATCCTTGACGGGGAAAGCAAGCTGGACAGCGAAGCGCTGATACAGGCTGCATTGGACGGAACGGAAGTTTTCGATCTGTAACAGCGCTCCATCAAGACAAACCGCCGCCAACCAGAAAAGAAAGCAACGCGCCCGGCAGCCCCATTGCGCCCGCAAAGGCTGAGGCTACCGGGCCGTAGTCCATTCTAAGCCCAAAGGGTGCGAGCGCCGCAGCCAAACAGTAGCATAAAATGAGCCCGGCGCAGAGCTTTTCCGTCATTTTGAGCACTCCTCTGTGAGGGGTCATGCACATGCAGCCCAGCCATAATCCTCCCACCAGCAGGGTAAAGAAACCAATGAGCCATAGCCTTTGCTCCATTTACATCCGCTCCTTTATGGACAGCCTATGCAGCGACAGAAAAGGATAGACCTGTTTTTGTGAATTTTTTGTCAAAATTACTTGCGGTTCAAAATGGATTGTAGTATAATTTTCGGTGGGTTAAATTTGGTCATGCGGGACATCAATTGACCCATTGGAGAGTGGATATGGCCGACGACTATTTTACGCTGATGCAACGGCTTGCGCCTGATCTGGCGCAGGAGATGGAGCGTAGAGCGCTGGTGCTGGAACGGATCGGCGCGCTACAGCCCGTGGGCAGACGGTTGCTGGCCGCCAGATTGAATATGCCGGAGCGGGAGGTTCGAACGGTATCCACATTACTACGAGAGCACGGTCTGGTATCGTTGGACGCTGCGGGTATGAGCCTAACTCAGGAGGCTGGCGACATATTACCCATGGCGCGGCTTTTCAGCCGTGACCTGCGCGGATTAACAGGCTTGGAAACGGCGTTAAGCCAGCGTTTTTCAGGCGCTAAGGTATGCGTGGTTGCCGGAGACGCAGATGTGGACGAGCATGTGCTTCACGAGGTGGGGCGCAACGCCGCTCTTCGGCTTCGGGGATTTCTTCAAAGCGGCTCCACCTTGGCCGTCACCGGTGGCTCCACCATTCATGAGGTTGCGTTTTCCGTACCTCAGGGCACGCCCATGAACGTCATGGTTGTACCTGCTAGAGGCGGTATCGGGCGTTCGCTGGAAACCCAAGCAAACACCATTGCCTGTGAAATTGCCAAGCGGCTGGGCGGTCATCATCGGATGATGCATCTACCGGATCATCTGGACGAGCAAGCGCTTTTGGAAATGCGCAAGCTACCGGAGATTGATGAGACGCTTACACTGCTAGAGCGTGCGGACGTGGTGCTCCATGGTGTGGGTCGGGCAGACGATATGGCGCAAAAGCGTCAATTACCCGCTGCCATTGAGCGCGAGGTACTCAAAAAGGGCGCGGTTGCGGAAGCCTATGGGTGTTATTTTAACCCGGCGGGAAAGCTGGTTTACTCCGCATCTACGGTATCTCACGATTTAGGCGCGTTAAAGCCTGATTGCGCTTTGATTGCCGTGGCAGCGGGCGCGAGGAAGGCCGAGGCTATCATCGCCGCCATGGCAAGCCGGAAACACGCCATGCTGGTAACCGACGAGGGAGCAGCACAAGCGATGCTGAACTTGCCTCAATAATATGCTTGCTTGCCCATACGGGCTTTGCAATACAAACTGCTAAGGAGTGTGCATTATGGCGAAGAAAACCATTGAGGACATTCAGGTAAAGGGAAAAAAGGTACTCGTTCGCTGCGATTTTAACGTGCCCATGGACGAAAACAAGGTAATCACGGATGAAAATCGTCTTCGCGGCGCTCTGCCTACCATTCAATATCTGGTGAAGAATGGCGCGAAGGTTATTCTCTGCTCTCATCTGGGTCGTCCCAAGGGAGAGTTCAACATGAAGTACTCCCTGAAGCCCGTCGCAGCCCGCCTGAGCGAGATGCTGGGTCAGGAAGTCAAAATGGCTGAGGACGTTATCGGTCCTTCCGCTAAGAAGCTATCCTCCGAGTTAAACGACGGCGATGTGATGCTGCTTGAAAATGTCCGCTTCCATAAGGAAGAGGAAAAGAATGATCCCGCCTTTGCCAAGGAACTGGCTTCTTTGGCTGAGGTATATGTAAACGACGCCTTTGGCACCGCTCACCGTGCTCACGCTTCTACCGAGGGCGTGGCTCATTACCTGACCCCCGCTGTTGCCGGCTACCTGATCGGCAAGGAGCTTTCCATCATGGGTAAGGCGCTGGAAGATCCCGCTCGTCCCTTTGTGGCAATTTTGGGCGGCGCGAAGGTTAGCGATAAAATTGGCGTTATCACCAATTTGCTGGAAAAGGTCGATACTTTGATCATCGGCGGCGGCATGAGCTACACCTTCCAAACCGCTCTGGGCCAAAAGATTGGCAAGAGCCTGTTGGAGGCTGACAAGGTTGAATTAGCCAAAGAGCTGATGGACAAGGCGAAGGCTAAGGGCGTTAAGCTGCTTCTGCCCGTTGACAATATTGCCGGCGACAGCTTTTCCAATGACGCAAAGCGCATTACCGTTATGTGCGCTGATGGTATCCCGGACGATTACGAGGGCATGGATATTGGCCCCAAGACCTGTGAAATCTTTGCCAAAGAAGTCGAGAATGCCGGTACTGTTGTTTGGAACGGCCCCATGGGCGTATTCGAGTTTGAAAACTTTGCTGCCGGTACCCGCGCTATCGCCAAAGCCATGGCTGAGTGCAAGGGCGTAACCATCATCGGCGGCGGCGACAGCGCGGCGGCTGTGGAGCAGATGGGCTATGCCGACAAGGTCAGCCACGTATCCACCGGTGGCGGCGCTAGCCTCGAATATCTGGAAGGCAAGACGCTGCCCGGCGTTGCAGCCCTTAACGACAAGTAATTCTTATTTCATTGCGCAGGTTCGCTAGATACGAGCCTGCGCAATGCATGCCATAAGGCCTTCGTAACACGCGTAGGTCTTGTGTTTCAACATCCGCTTAAATGGATAAAGTTAGATTGTGCACAAAATGAAAAGAGGTAAATGAAATGCGTAAGCCGATTATTGCCGGTAACTGGAAGATGAACAAGACCCCCGCCGAAGCGAAGGAGCTGGTTTCCGCCCTTGCATCCACCGTTAAGGACGCAGACTGCGACGTAGTCGTATGCGTACCCGCTACGGATTTTGCAGCAGTTGCACAAGCGGCTAAGGGGACCAATATTAAGCTGGGCGCTCAGAATGTTCACTTTGCCAAGAGCGGCGCATATACCGGCGAGCTTTCCGCTGATATGCTCAAGGCCTGCGGCGTTGAATACGTGGTGATCGGCCACAGCGAGCGCCGCCAGTATTTTGCGGAAACGGACAAGACGGTAAATCTGCGCGTAAAGGCTGCGGTAGCTGCCGGTTTGATCCCCATCATCTGCGTAGGCGAGCTCAAGGACGAACGGGAAGCTGGCTATACGGACATCATCGTGGAATATCAGACGTTGATGGCTCTGCACGGCCTCACCGAGGACGAAATCAAGACCTCTGTTATCGCCTATGAGCCTGTTTGGGCCATCGGTACCGGTCTCACGGCGACCGACGAGCAGGCGAACGAGACCATCGGCGCGATTCGCAAAGCCATGGAGCGCAAGTATGGCAAGAATGTCAGCGACGCTGTGCGCATCCAGTACGGCGGAAGCATGAAGCCCGGCAACGTTAAGGGATTGATGGCTCAGCCTGAAATCGACGGCGGCTTAATCGGCGGCGCTTCCTTGAAGGCTGACGAGTTCACTGCTGTAGTTATGTATAACAAGTAAGTAAGGAGCACAATATGGATAAAACCATGACGGCGCTGATCATTATGGACGGCTTTGGAATCAATCCCGCCCATGACGGCAACGCAATTTATCAACAGGGTACCCCTCATTTGGACGCGTTTATGGCGAAGTATCCTCACACTCAATTAGGCGCTAGTGGGATGGATGTTGGGCTGCCTGACGGTCAAATGGGCAACAGCGAGGTCGGCCATTTGAATATCGGCGCTGGACGTATCGTTTATCAGGAGCTGACCCGCATCACCAAGGATATCATGGACGGTGATTTCTTTAAGAAAGAGCCCTTGATGAAAGCCATGGATACCGCCATAGCCACCGGCAAAGCGGTTCATTTGATGGGCTTGGTTAGCGACGGCGGCGTGCACAGCCACAATACCCATTTATACGCCCTGCTGGAAATGTGCAAGCAGCGCGGCGTAAAGGAAGTATACGTACACGCATTCTTGGATGGACGTGATGTGCCTCCTTCCAGCGGCATTGACTATGTCAAAGAATTGCAGCAGAAAATGAACGAAATCGGCGTAGGCAAAATCGCTACCGTAATGGGTCGTTATTGGGCTATGGATCGCGATAATCTGTGGGATCGTGTCCAAAAGGCCTACGATGCGATGGTGCTGGGCGTTGGCGAGCATGCCGCTAGCGGCGCGCAAGCGGTGGAGCAGAGCTATGCCAAGGAAGAAACTGACGAGTTTGTAAAGCCGACCGTAATAACGGAAAACGGCAAGCCCGTTGGAACCATTGGAGAGGGAGACAGCGTGATCTTCTTCAACTTCCGGCCTGACCGTGCACGTCAGCTGACCCGTACCTTCATTATGCCGGACTTTGACGGCTTCCAGCGCGGCAAAGGCTACTTTAAGGTAAACTTTGTCTCCATGACTCAGTACGATGAAACCTTTACCAACCTTGAAGTGGTCAATCCCCCTGCGTCGCTGGAAAACACGATGGGCGAGTATCTGTCCAACTTGGGCAAGACCCAGCTGCGCATTGCCGAGACGCAGAAGTATGCGCACGTGACCTTCTTCTTCAACGGCGGCGTAGAGAAGCCCAATCTGGGCGAGGATCGGGAGCTAATCCCTTCCTCCAAGGTGGCAACCTTTGATATGAAGCCAGAAATGTCTGCGTATGAGGTTACGGACAAAGCGATTGAGTTGATTAACGCCAAGAAATACGACGTGATGATCCTCAACTTCGCCAACTGCGACATGGTAGGTCATACCGGTGTGATGGATGCCGCCATGAAGGCTGTTGAAACGGTAGATATCTGTGTGGATAAGGTGGTCAACGCCATTCTTACCAACGGCGGACGAGTCTTTGTTACCGCCGACCACGGCAACGCAGATCAGATGGTGGATCCCGCCACCCATGAGCCCTTCACCGCTCATACCACCAACCCGGTGCCTTTTATCGCAATCGGTGCGGATATGGTCGGCAAGAAGCTTCGCGACGGCGGTCGTTTAGCGGATATCGCGCCTACCATGCTGGAAAGCATGGGTGTTGCGGTGCCCAACCAGATGACCGGCAAAAGCCTGCTATGTAAGTAAACATACGAAAACGCAATAATCAGAAAGCAGTCAGTGAAAAATACTGGCTGCTTTCTGTTACATTATGGTATTTTCAAACGTCTATTGTATGTCATGACATTGGGAGGGGGTACGCCCATGGAACAGCGTGAAATGGGGGAGCGCATCTGGAATATGCGGATTAGCCTGCTACGGGTTGGCGGCTAGCATCGTGCCTTCCGCGCAGGATGCGGAGGACGCGGTATCCGCGGCAGTGGTAAAAGCCTACCAGAAAGCGGATACCCTCAGAAAAGAGGAGCGGCTGAAGCCATGGATGATGAAAATCACCGTGCGCTGCTGTTACGATCAATTGAGAAAAAGTAAGCGCGAGCAGCTCAGCGACAATCTAGAATTATTCGATCAGCCTGTATTCACCACACAGGACGAGCTGTACGGGCTGCTTGGCGAGCTGCCCGCTGATTTGCGCCAGCCCTTGATCCTCAGATACTACGAAAATATGCCCGTTGGCGAAATTGCACATGTTCTAGGGCTTGCCCGACCAGCCGTTTCTATGAGACTAAAACGCGGTCGGCAGCGACTATATGAACTATTGACGGCAGAAGGGAGCGCGGAACAATGAAGCGATATCAGCAAGAAAAATGGGAGAAAGCGCTCCTTCGCAGGATGAATGAGGAGGCGTTTGAAGTGAATCCAAAAATTGAAAATATGATTCAAAATACCATCTACAATCCCGAAATACGTGTGGAAGCAAGAAGGATCACCCGGAGAGGATTGGCGATCGCACTCGTTATTGTGGCTTTTTGCTGTGCAGTGGCGCTAGCCGTTACAAACCTATCGCCTCATGAGGATGTGATGGTTTGCGGACAGGAGGAAACAACCGTTCTGATCGAAAGCAATGCACCCATTCCCACCGAAGGAGTCACGCCGGTTCCCAATCCAACTGCCATACCTGAAAAAAGCATTGCAATCTTAAACGGCGTAGACGTGCAGACGGATGGCTTACAGTCCAAGATCAGCTACGGCGGAGAGCGGCTTGCCTATGAGATCAGCTTCACCAATCCCTATGACCGAACGCTTTTCGTGAGCTGGACGCCGGTGTTGGACGCGATGCTGACCCAAGTAATCGTGGCAGTGGAGCCGCCTGATATTATTCGGGTAAACCCCGGAGAAATCGTTACGGCAAAAGCAGTGTATTATCTACCCGGTACCATTGAAGAAACGGCAAAAATGGGGGAGCGCATCGTCATTCTGTCCAATGCTTCCGTTTACGCTGAGGAGGAGCTGTTTACACCGGATCGTCCAGAATATACAAGCCAACAGCAGCGCTTTCAGGACGCTTTCTCCCACATGAAAATGATTGTGGCTGGTGATCGTTTGGTGCTGCCAGACAGCGTGGCAGAAAAAAATCCGGGGATGACAGCGCTTGAATACTATGAAAATGAGTTTCCCGGTAGCTGGGTAAGCGATCAGAGCATCACGGCTAGTCAGCTTTGTGAATATCAGGAAACGCCGGATCTGCCATATCGGAATGGATCGCCGCTAGCCGAAAGCGAATTAAACGGCGTTGCACTTCGACTTTGCGCTGTTGAGGCCGGAGAAAACGTAATCTATACGTTGGTGGATTGCGTATTTTCCACCGAAGCGGAAAGAGCGGCTGCCTATGAGAACTCAGCTCTTTTCCGTAGCGATCTGGGAATAGCCAGAGAATATCAAATATTTAGCAGCTACCATTGGTACAATCAAACAGGCGGCACATGGGAAGATGAAGAAGGCTTTCATCTTTTAGCAATAATATTTGGGCTTTGGGATGAAGAACTGCAGGATGAGGATTTGTTGTTTGTGAATGCCTATGACGACACGGATATTGCAGAATTAAGAGCAAAGCTTTCACTGCTAAAGGCCGTAGAAGCCACGCCAATGAACCCGAGTGTCACAGCGGTTCCCAAGGGGACGGTCTATCCCCTTGGGACACTGTCAACGGAGGGTTGGGCGCTTGCAGAGAACGTTGTTGATCTTTCACAATTTCGTTTGGAGATCAGCACGGAGCTGACCAACACCACAGATCAGCCCATGCTGCTGAGCTGGGAACCGATACTGGACGGAAAGCTAGAGCTGCACGGACAATCGCCGCAGAAGGAACGCAATGTCTATTGGCTGACGCCCGGTGAAGCCGCAAAGCCGGATCAGACCTTCTATCTTGAACCCTGTTTGATGGATACGGCAGAGATAGGCATGCGCGTTTATAGCTATGAAGCCGAGGCGCTTTATGTGGAGGATAACCTATACGCCAAGGGAGAAGCGGGATACGACGCACAACAGCGGCGTTTTGATGCGGCTTATTACGACGGCAAGCAGCCCATTGTGGCTGGTGGCATGCTGGTTTTGCCGGATAACGTTTCGAAAAATCAATACAATCATGACGAATCTCCGTTGGAGATATATAAGTCTTTGGGATGGCTTTATTCGGCTGGTGGCGAAGAAGGCATAAAAACCGTTCAGGTTGGCGATTATCTGAAGTCCATGGTAAAGGACTCGGAACCCCTCGCCCAAGCGCAGGTCTATGGAGGAAGCCTTAAGCTTCTTTCTGCGGAGGTTACAGAGCAAACCATGCACCTGCTATTTGATCTGAGCTTTAACAGCGCTGAGGAAAGAAACGCGGTTGCGGAATTGGATAGGTTTACCTTATTCACGACTCTGGAGCGTAACTTGAATCCGCTTCAAAGTTATAGCTCGCAAATGATGATGACGGATGAGGCTGATGGCTTCCACATTCTCAAGACTGTATATATGTTTACCGGCGGTACGGAGGCGTTTGCTGGGGACGGGCAGGATACGCTGATTGTCAAACCAAGCTATCGTAAGGATGGCAAAATGTATATGGATGATGAAGCAGGGATGACTTGGCCCATCCAGCTTGGGAGAAACAATCCGAGTTAGAATTTGCTACAAAATATCTTTTGCATATCCGTACATAAGGTGCTATCATGACAATCACTCCATTTTGCGAGGAGGAAAGAGCATGGTAGCTCCTTTTTTATGGTTCCTTTTTATCGTTTTTGCGATGACTGCGTTGTATGCCTTTGTGTTGGCTTATATCGCAACAGTACGAAAATTACCCTTTGGCAAAGCGCCGGAAGAACCTGTGGAACAGACCGCTGCCGTTGAACGGGAGATCCAGTGGTTCCGCTCCATGAACCCAGAGCCGGTAGAAATCGTCAGCCGCGACGGTCTGCGGCTTCGAGGGCGGCTGTTAAAAGCACAGGGCAGTGACACGGCGGTTCTACTGATGCACGGCTACCGATGCCCCACGGGAGAAAAGGATTTTGCGCCTCTACTAAAATTCTATTACGAAAATCACATCACCCTGCTGGTGATTGATCAGCGCGCTCATGGTGAAAGCGAGGGGAAACGAATCTGCTTTGGGGTGAAGGAGCGCTACGACTGCGCGGAATGGCTTCGTTGGCTGAACAGTACCGTAAAGCCCAAGCATCTTTTGCTCCATGGCCTTAGCATGGGCGCTGCCACCGTATTGATGGCTACCCGCTTACAGCTACCTGACAATCTACGCTTTCTGATTGCCGACTGTGGGTATACCTCCCCATGGGAAATCTGTAAAAAGGTGCTGACAAGCTTTCATACGCTGATTTCGCCATCCATTTATCTAGCGGATTGTATGGTAGGCGTTCTCAGCGGCTTTCGCCTAAAGGACGCGTCTGCGTGGGAGGACATGCAGCTGAACCGAACCCTCCCCGTGCTGTTTATTCATGGAGAGAAGGACGGCTTTGTGCCTGTAGAAATGTCGAAGCGTAATTATCAAGCCTGCGCCGCCCCTAAGGAGCTTCTATTGATTCCTAACGCGGAGCACGGGCAAAGCGCTTGGGTGGATACGAAAAAAGTGGAGGACGCAATTCTTTGCTTCTATCAAAAATATGCCGTTGAACAAAGCCGTGAGGAGGACAGTCCATTACAAGATGCATACGAATGAAAATATTCTTACCACAAAAAAACAAAGCGCCTCTCTGTTAGCGCTTAAGACCGCTTTTCCTTATACCATTCCGATTTTTGCCGGATTTTGGTTTTTAGGGCTGACCTATGGTATTTACATGAATGTTTCCGGCTTTTCCTTCTGGTATCCATTCTTCATGAGCTTGACCATCTTTGGCGGCTCGCTAGAATTTGTGGTGGTCAATCTTTTGCTGGGCTCCTTTAACCCCTTACAGGCGTTAGCCATGTCCTTGATGATACAGGCGCGTCATTTGTTTTACGGCATTTCCATGCTGGACAAATTTAAGGGAACAGGCTGGAAAAAGTGCTATCTAATTTTTGGCATGTGCGACGAAACCTTTTCCATTAACTATTCCGCTCAAATTCCAGCACAGGTGGATCGCGGATGGTTCATGTTCTGGGTAACGGTTCTTAACCAAATCTACTGGGTCAGCGGTTCTACCATCGGCGGGTTGGTAGGCTCAGTGTTAACCTTTAATACAGAGGGCCTTGACTTTGCTATGACGGCGTTGTTTGTTGTGATTTTTTTGGAGCAATGGTTGAAGGAAAAGTCGCACTGGACGGCGCTGATCGGTTTGGCGGCTTCGGTGCTGTGCTTATTTTTGTTCGGAGCCGATGATTTCTTAATTCCTAGCATGATGCTTATTTTAGGGGCGCTAACATTGCTTCGTAAACCGCTTGAACAGAAAGAGGGTGCGTCCCTATGACGCTTTCACAAGAAATCATCACCATTGCGGTCTGCGCGCTGGGAACTATGGCCACTCGATTTTTGCCCTTCCTTATTTTCCGTTCTGATAAGCCAACCCCCAAATACATTCAATATTTGGGCAAGGCGCTGCCCGCAGCTATTTTTGGCATGCTAATCATCTACTGTCTGAAAAATGTGAACCTGCTAGCGGGGGATCATGGCCTTGCGGAAGGGATTGCGATTGCAGCGGTTATCGTTATCCATCTATGGAAGAGACAGATGCTTTTGTCGATTGCGGTGGGAACGATTGGTTATATGCTGTTAAAGCAGCTTGTGTTTTAATTCAAAAAAAACCCTTACAAGGGTTTTTCAATGCTTAATGTAGCTGGGATAACGTTTTCGAATGTCCTGTTCGTCGATGCGAAAGCGTACCACGTGCTTATGAACCAGCTCGGCGGCTAGATCGCCGTCCCGCTTACAGATTGCGTCCAAGATAGCTTGATGCTCGGCTACGAAGCCGTGATCAGTAGAAGTGCTTAATGCCATGTTGCGCACCCGATCCAGATGAATGGTCATGCTGGATACAAAATCGTAGCTCTGCATTTTATTTGCAATTTGATATAACAACTTATGAAAATTGTTATCAAGGGGAAGCAAGGGCGCGATGTTACCGCTTTGCAAATATTTTTGCTGCCTGGATACATTGGATTGCAGCAGCATCAGCTGCTCCGGCGTTACAATCTGGCAGACCAGCTTGACGATGGAGCATTCCAATGCTTCGCGAATGAAGCGCGCTTCGTCCACTAGGTCATAATCGATTAGCGAAACGGCGCTGCCACGTTGGGGATAAATATCCACAATTTTAATTTTGGAAAGCTGTAGCAGCGCTTCCCGCATAGGAGTCCGCGACAAGCCGAGGGTAGAAGCTAGCTCTTTTTCGCTGTACATTTTCCCTGGCTGCATATCTAGCGAGATAATGTTTTGTTTGAGAACGCGCAGGGAGTAATCCCGCATGGTCTCTGTAGGCGTTGGACTCAAAAGCTGCATGCGGAATCAACTCCCTTCGCAAAATCATTAGTTAAAGATATTTCTGTAACGTGCTACGTACAGCGCCTTTTCCAGCCAGCATCTCACGGAACATTTGCGTAATCTTGTCCGCAAGCCCCGCCTTTACAAGGTCTACGCCAAAAAGCACCTCGTTTTGCAGCAGATTGGTAAGCTGAACGGTACAGGTGGAGGGTTTCCCAAGGGTAATCCCAGCTAGCTGGGCCTGTAAAGAGGAAAGCATAGGGTCGGAGCTTAGCGTTATGGCGTTGCCGAGATCATCCACAGCCAGCAGGTAGCGCAGCCAACCCGCAATGGCAAGGGGAATGCAGGTAAGCGTGTTTACATCTAGCTTGTCGCTTGCCAGATAAGCCTTGATCGTCTCACCAAAGCGTATGGCGACCTTTTGACTGGTATCGGTAGCGATACGCTGAGGAGTATCAGGAATAAAAGGATTGGGCAGACGCTTATCGATGACTTCTGCTATAAAAGCTTTAGGGCTTAGAATGCCGGGATCTACCACCACTGGCATTCCCTCGTCATAGCCGATATGCTCCACCAACGCCTTCAAATCCGTATCCTTCATTTCGGCAGCTATGCTGGTATATCCAAGCAGGCAGCCATATACAGCCAGCGCCGTATGGAGGGGATTTAAGCAGGTGGTTACCTTCATCCGTTCGGTCTTATTCACCGTCTCTCGGTCGGTCATGTAAACGCCGGCCTTTTCCAACGGCGGACGACCGTTGGGGAAGCGATCCTCGATCACGAGGTACTGGGGCACCTCCGCGTTGACAAAGGAGGCAATATAGGTGTTGCGGCTGGTTACGATAGGATCCATGCCTTCGACGCCATCTGCGGCAAGACTTGCGGCAACCTGAGCGTCCGGCCTTGGGGTGATCTTGTCGATCATGGACCAAGGAAAGGAAACCTGTGCTTCATCCGTGAGATAACGAAGGAACGCTTCAGGAGCAAAACCGTTTTTCACCCACGCCTGCGCCACCTCTACGATAGAGCAGCGCAGCTTTTCGCCATTGTGGCTGCAATTGTCCATGCTCACCAGCGCCATGGGGAAAGCGCCCGCCTGATAGCGCTTAAGCATCAGCATAACGACAATGCTCATGGCATGCCGCGCTTCGCTGGGCCCCTTCGCAAAGTCGTTTTCAACCACAGGAAATAGGTTCCCTTGCAAATCTCTCAGGGCATAGCCCTTCTCTGTGATCGTAAAGCTGGCTAACTGCAAAGAGGGGGAGAGAAAGGCCTTCTCTAGCTCAGCCATGTCTTGTCCGCAACCGGCCTTCACTCCCAGCGCAATGCTGGATACAATCTCGCGTTCCGTAGAGCCGTCTGGTTTTAGGCTTACCAGCAGGGACATACAGTCATGAGGAGCATAGATTTTGTCAATGATGTCGTAATCAAAGGTATCAGCCGCAATGATGCCGCCGCTGACCAGTCCTTGATTGAGTAAGGATTGCTGTAGGTTGGCAATGAAGCCGCGAAAGATGTTACCGGCTCCAAAGTGAACCCAAGTGGGACGATTTCGAGTTTCCGCCACCATGGCTTTGTGCTCAAAGCCGGGCAGCTTTACCGCTGCGTTTTGCCAAAACGCTTTGTTATCAAGTGCAGCAGCGTTTAATTCCATAAAGGAGTGCTCCTTTCAGCGTGTTACCGGGCGCTTTTTTCAATGGCTTCCCAAAGCCCGTTCAGGTAGGTTGCGCCCAGTGCGCGGTCGTACAATCCATAGCCCGGACGGCCTACCTCATCCCAGATCATTCTTCCATGATCAGGCCGGATGTAGGTATCAGGGCAGGCGTCAAACACCGCCTTCATGATGGCGTACATATCCAAATCGCCTTCCGAGGACAAATGGCTAGCCTCCCGGAATTTACGGTAGCCAAGATGCTTAACGTTACGCACGTGAAGACATCCGATACGGTTCATCTCTCCAAAATGGCGAATGGTCGCGGGAATGTCATTCTCTGGGTTGGAACCAAGAGAGCCGGTGCACAAGCAAACCGTATTGCAGGGAGAATCGTGCAAAGTAACAATTTTGTCAAAATCCGACTGGCTGTGGGCAATGCGGGGCAGCCCGAAGATGGGCCATGCAGGATCGTCGGGATGGCACGCCATCTTCACGTCGCATTCCTCGCAGGTAGGAATGACGCCGTCGAGAAAATACTGGTAGTTCTCCCGCAGCTGATCGGCAGTCATGCCTTCATATTGCTTTAGGGTCGTTTCCAGCTCTGCCAGACGCTCCGGCTCCCAACCGGGTAAAGTGAAACCGTTGGAATCCGCCGCCGTTTTGCGCACGATATCCATGGGACCCATGGAGCCCAATTCCTGCTCGTCAAAGTAAAGACTATTGGAGCCATCCTCGGGGATTAGGCGCGCTAAATCGGTGCGCAGCCAGTCAAAAACGGGCATAAAGTTGTATACGATGACCTTAACGCCGAATTTTGCCAGATTGCGTATGGTGATGCGGTAATTCTCAATGTATTGATCCCGGCTCGGCAAACCCATTTTAATATCCTCGTGGACATTTACGCTCTCGATTACCTCGCAGGCAAGACCGGCGGCGTGAACCTCTTCCACATAGGCGCGGATTTCATCTTCTTCCCAGACTTCACCGGCGGCTTTATAATCGAGCAATCCCATAACGCCGGACATTCCGGGTATCTGCTTGATTTGCTTTAGCGTAACGGCGTCGCTCTTTGATCCGTACCAACGGAAAGTCATTTTCATAGTCAGTACTCCTTATGCGAATAAATTAGGTAGCCACATGCTGATTTCGGGGATAAAGGTGATCAGCAGCAGGGTGATCAGCATGCACAGATAGAAGGGCAGGGTTGCTTTAACAACCTTCTCCATAGGCGTTTTGGCAACGGCAGAGCCGATGAACAGCACCGCGCCAACGGGAGGCGTGAGCAGACCAATGCCGCAGTTGAGTACAATCATAATACCGAACTGAATGGGATCGATGCCGATAGACACAGCCACAGGCAGCAGGATCGGCGTAGCGATCAGGATGATAGGAGCCATGTCCATGATGCAACCGAGCACCAGCAAAATCAAGTTTAAAAGCAGCGCCAGTACGATGGGATTGCTGGAAACACCGGTAATGAACTCAGCCGCCAGATCGGGTACATGAAGCGTGGTCAGGCAGTAGCCGAAAGCAGCAGAGGTGGCGATAAGAATCAGCACAATGGAAAGCGTATCAACGCAGCTGCCAAGCGCTTTCCATACACCCTTCCAGTTCAGTCCCTTGTAAACGAAAACGCTGACGATCAGGCTGTAAATAACGGCGATAGCAGCGGACTCTGTGGGGGTGAACACGCCGCCCACAACGCCGAAAACAACGATGAGCACAGCGGCTAATGCCCAAAAGGATTTGCCCAGTTGCTTGAAGAAGTTGCCCAAATGGAAGGGCTCTCCCTTGGGATAATGACGCTTGACGGAAATGATATAGGAGCCGACCATCAAGCTCAATGCCAGCAGCGCGCCGGGCAGGTAACCAGCAAGGAACAAGCTGCCAACGGAGATACCGCCAGCCGTAGTGGCGTAAATAACCATGTTATGACTGGGAGGTACCAGCAGCCCTTCACAGGAAGAGGTAATTGTAACGGCGGTGGAGAAATCAGCGTCATAGCCCTGATCAACCATCATAGGAATCAAGATGGAGCCAAGGGAGGCAGTGTCCGCAGATGCGGAGCCGGAAATACCGCCGAAGAAATAGGAAGCAACGATATTCACCATGGCCATACCGCCACGCATCCAGCCAACTAGCGAATTGGCGAGAGCAATCAGCTTCTCACTGATTCCACCCGTACCCATTAGCACGCCCATGGTAATAAAGAAGGGTACAGCCATCAAACTAAAGGAAAAAATACCGTCTACCATCTTCGCACAGAAGGTGGTTAAGCTGGAGCCTTGAACCAGCAAGCAAAAAACGGTAGATAGACCTACGGCATAAGCAATGGGGAAACGAAGAAGAATCATAATAAAGAAACTGCCCAGCAGTACGAGTACGGCTAAGGACTCAATACTCATTGCACTTGATCCTCCTTATCATCCGTTTTTTCACCCTTTGTGAAGAAAGCCTTAATGTCGTTATAGATCGCTTCCAGCTCGAAAATAATCATAGCAATACCAGCAAGTGGTACAGGGAAGTATTTCCAGAAGCGGCTTAGCCACGGCAGACTTTCATACTTGCCAAAGCGACCCAGATTCTGAGCCTGCTGCCAGCCTACGGTCAGCATGATGATAGCCAGAGCCATCACAGCCAAATCGGCAAGGAAATCCAGAGATAAAATGACCTTCTTAGGCAGCTTTCTGTCGAAGGCCGTCATACGGATGTGGGAACGCTTGCGAATGGCAAGAGAAGCGGAGAGCACGGCCATATAGGCCATTAACGTTAAAACAACCTGCTCCGTCCAAGCTGGATCGGGAATAAAAGAGACATAACGGCCGCAAACAGCCATGGAGGTAATCAAGATATCCGCGATCAGCAATAGCTTACAAAGAACCATGATCACTTTTTCAGTGACGTTATAAATGGGCCGGAATTTGTCGATGGTAGTAAAAATTTTGGGCATGAACGTTTCCAGCTCCTTTCCGCACTTATCATTTGAGATAAAAGCGGGGTGCAGGGAGAACCCTGCACCCCGCTTTATATAGGTACTAAATGGGTGAGACTTATTGCAGATCGACCAGCTTTTGGTACAGCTCAGCCTGATCGGAGGTGTTGGAGGTGATGGTGTTCTGGCAGGCAGCCGTCCAAGCGGACTTGTCTTCCACTTCGATTACGTGGATGCCATCGGCCTTCAACTGCTCGAGCACTTCGTTTTCCTTGCTCTCGGAGATCTCGGCGTTGTGCGCGGAAGCGAATTTGCCAGCTTCCATGATCCAGCCCTGTTGTTCTTCGGTGAGCTTGGCCCAAGCGTTATCGGTGATAACAACCTGAATGGCGCCCAGGGTGTGACCGTCAAGAATCAGATAGGGAGCAACTTCGGGGAAAGCGTTGGACTTGTAGTTGGCGATGGGCTGCTCGGCGCCGTCTACAACGCCGGTCTGCAATGCGGAGTACAGCTCGGTGAAAGCAACAACGGTGGGGTTCGCGCCCAAGTCGTTAACCATACCGTTCATAACGGGGTCGTCAGATACGCGGATTTTCATGCCCTTGAGGTCTTCAATCCCGGTGACTTCATTCTTGAAGAAGAAGTGACGGAAACCTTCTTCGCCATAGAACAGGCCGCGCAGGGGCAAGCCCAGTTCTTGGGGCTCGTTGAGGAATTCCTGAGCCAGCTCGCTGTTGGCGAAATTCCAGTAGTGAGCGCGGCTTACGAAGGTGTAGGGGATAGACAGCAGCTTGGCCTTGTTGCAGCCGTAGCTGGTCAGTGCGAAGGCGGACAGACGGGAGATATCAACGGTATCGCCGCCGCCAAGGATGGTATCCAGCACCTGAGCTTCGGAGCCCAGAACGCCGCTAGCCTGAATGTCAATGATGATGCTGCCGCCAGACAGCTCTTCTACCTTGGTCTTAAAATCGGTAGCCATCTGGCCAACGATGGTGCCTTCCACAGGGTTTACCTCAGCATAGGTCAAGGTGATGGGGCTTTCCGCCACAGCGGCGCTTAGGCCGAGCACCATGACGAGAGCGAGCAGCAGGGCAATGATTTTCTTGCTCATAGTAGATATACCTCCCATGTATTTTTGTTTGTCAACCCCGTTGACGTTGGTTTAAGTATAGTACTTACATTTCTGTTTGTAAACTGGTATTTCAGTAAAAAATATATGAATAATTTTGTGATATTTATACAAAATCGATCCGTTTAAACCGAATTGTTATAGAAAAATTGGCAAAGAACTCGTCAAAAATTCCAGCATTATAGCTGTGACATTTTGTCTCAACAATTGTAAAAAGGAAAATAAAGCCATTGACGAAAGCACTTACATAGTTGATTTTTTGAATTTTCCGAAGTATGATAACAAAAATAGTTAGGAAATGAGTGACTCTTCATGATTGAGAATTCCCCGAGTGTGGACGTATGGATCGACGCTAAGCTGTACCGACAATTTTCCATTTTTGACGCCATTCGAAAGGAGCGTAAATGGATTCGTCCCTTGATCTTCGCCATTGTTTTCTGTGCATTGGCGATCGTCTGCTTTCTATTTAAGCAACGCGTCAGCCAAGGAGCGCTGCTTGGCATTGTATTATTGGTTATCGGCATCGGATTGCCTCTTGTTTACTTCGGCAGCTATTTTATGTCCTTACATACGCGGATTCAAAAATTAAAAATTGGCAAAGAAAAGCGACATGCATATTGCATTACGTTAACAAATTCCGAGATTTTGGCAACCTCCCCAAATGGTAAGGAACAGCGTTTTGCGTGGAAAGACGTATGGAATGCCTATCGTTTCCCAAATGTCATCTATCTTTATGTACAAGCCGGTAAAGCCTACCTATTGCCAAAGGAACAAGCAGGCGACCAATACGAGGCGCTATGGGCACAAATTGAAAAGATGCTGCCTTCGGAAAAGCGGCATCTTCATTCATAACGGCTTCCTAGGGCTGGATGGTTATTGAACCTTTTCAACAGAACAAACCGTTAAGAGCTCTTTTTGTACGTAGAATTTGATCTCGAAGTCCGAAAAAAAGAAGCCGTAAATCCGAGAGGGATCTTCTTGATAGGAAGGGCGGGGGTCTTCCTCCAGCACTGCTTGAAGAGCGCTTCGTTTTTCCGCTGGGATCAATAGAAGCAGCTGATTGGGGAAATCAATGGTTAGCCGATTTTCCCGCACCTCGGCGGCAAAGCCGCTCAGGGCATTGGGACGGCTGTCGGTGTAAGGGATATAGGGCTTGATATCATAGATTGGCGTGCCGTGCATTAAATCCGCACCGGAAACCCATATTCCCGTCACCACGCCCTCCGCTTCCTCCAACTGAATCAATTGAACGGCAGAAAGCCCAACGGGATTGGGGCGGAATGGAGAGCGGGTTGCAAACACACCCACCCGAGTATTACCTCCTAAACGGGGCGGACGCACGGTAGCCGACCAATGGCTACGCCGCGCCTCTGAAAAGCCCCACAGGAGCCATAGATGGGAAAAACCGTCCAAACCACGAAAAGCGTCTTTCTGCCGAAATTCCGGCAGAAAGACTATTTTGGATTGAAGGGTATCCACCAAACCGCTTTGACGAGGAATGCCAAACTTGGTAGGAAAATCGCTTTCCATATAAGCGATAGGGCGCAGCGTCAAGCAATCATTTTCATTCATGCGCTTACCAGGTTGCCTTACTGGCTGTTGTAACTGCCGCTTGATGATCCTCGTCCACCCGCTTGGTGCCATGGGTCTTGCTATTTTTAAAGTGGACACAGAAATGCCCGTCAAAGTCATTATCGATGGTTGATGTACCATGAGGCATTCCGTTCATAGACGCGGCGTATACGTGACCGTTGTAAAGAATCAGAATGGGGCGGCGGCGCCAGCTCCACGACCCTCCATAAATCTGCTTAAGTATTGCAGTATCCGCAGCCGTTCTTGGCTCGGTATCCATGTGGTTGGAGCCGGACCAGCGCACGGCGTTAAAGGTCTTGCCCGTTTTTACATCCTTGATGACCACTTTGGCATTCTTAGGAATCACGCTTGTGACATTATCATCGAACCAGTCCAATGTCTCGGTTTTGTAAGTCTTAGAGCTAGAAGAAGAGGAGGAGCTCGAGGAACTGGAAGAAGAACTGCTTTCGCCGAAAAGAACACGAAGCGTCGCGGCTCCTGCAACACCGTCCTCTTTCATTCCTCTATTTCGTTGCAGCTTCTTTACAGCGCTTACGGTTCCTTCACCATAAGAGCCGTCGATCGTGCCGCTATAATATCCCAGGCATTCCAGCGCTTGCTGCAGCTTAACCACGTTGGTACCGCTATCCCCTTGCTTGGTTGGGGAGGGTGTGGAACCAATTTCAGCAATACTTGAAACCGTTGAATACTTCGAAGTGCTGGTGGTGGTACTAGACGAGGTTGTAGATGAGGAAGTGGAAGAAGAGCTGCTGTCTGGCTGGGTGGTTAATGAAACCTTGGCGCAGCTGCCGAAAATGCTTTTCACTGTGGCTTTTCCCGCCACGCCGTCAGCGTCCAATTTTTGGTCCGCTTGATAATTCATAACAGCCTTGGTAGTGCCTTCCCCATAATCGCCGTCAATTTTACCGCTATAGTAGCCTAGAATCTTGAGCGCTTTTTGAAGCTTGGTGACGTCGCTATTGCTATCGCCGATTCGCATGGCTCCCGGAGGATCGCCAATGTCGGCAATCTTATCAGCGTTTTTTACTACGCTGGAGCTGCTTACTTTTACATACTTTTTCATAACATAGCCGGTATACTTGCCGTAGTTGACCTTGTACCAATCACCGGAGGTGTTGAGTAAAACGACTTCATCCCCTTCTGGAAGGGTTTGAAGGGCGTCGGATTCCTTGTCCGCAGCTTTTCGAAGAACAACCTTAGCAGTAAGAACGCCGGTTTCATCGGCATGGGCGTGGTTTACTTCCAATGGCAGACCGCCGATAAGGAAACCAATTACTAATAATACGGAAAGAATACTTTTTATCGTTGCTTTGCAATTTGTCATAGTTGGTGTTAACATTGCATTTCCTCCTATCGCGAGTTACAGAGGCGTGCTCGTAACGTCACAGCTAATATATTACGAAATTATTAAAAAGTCAATACGGTTTGACCACAGCTTTACATTCATTTCGAAAATAAAGTCGAAATTGGAATATACTTGAAGCAAAATGGCGCAAAGTATTGACGAAACCTGAAATGGATATTAAACTGGTATTGTGTTCATCGTTCATTCATAATTGCTTTTTATTGATGAGCATGGTATATAGAGAATGAGGAGTTTGGTATATCTTATGAAGGAAATGAACGGAACCCTCACACTTGCTTTTGTGGAGGAGGATAACAAACAGCGCGTTATTTTTCGCGTGTTTCCCCTTTGCACTAGAGAGGGCGCGGCCTTTCACGGGGGAATGGAGGACTTTCCAGACGAGGGCAGCCTGAGGGTGGTACCGGATAAGCGTGAGCAAAGCACCTTTAAGGATCGAATGCGGGCAATCGGCGGTCTATGCGTCATTTGTCTCATCAGCGACGGTAAGGATCTGGTTAAGGTACGGCAAAATCGCAATTATGCGCCGGAGCAGGGCGAGATGAATAAGCTCGCTATTTATTCCGACGTTATTTGTGAATTTGTCGATGATAGCTGCTTTGAAGTGCTGGAGCTTGGCGCCGACGCATCCGGAGCCTTAACGGAGAAGGTGCTCCTGTATAAGGATAAGGTTCTCTATGGGCCTGTGGAACGTGCAAACGCAGCTTCGGCAGCCATTGAGAACCTAAGACCTTTTGGCAACGACCGTTTTTTACTTCATACGATAGAAACACCCGCTCTGGGAAAGCATCAGATTTATTGGGATCCGGAAGCCACCCTCACTTGGCGGCAGCGGCGCAATGCTTTACGTCGAAAAGAACGCACCGTTGAGGGGGAACAGCCGGATAAGGAGGAAATCTTGGAAGAAATTGAAAAGGAAGGGCCGACGCAAGCTACAGAGAGTCAGCCGACAGCTATTAAGCCAGCCCGCGCTCCCAAAGCGCCGGTCGCACAAAAACCGACTGTTACGGAAACGGCAGTCATCGCTCAGGAACCCAAGGTCATTCGGCCTTCAACACCGACCCCCAGAAGCAGAAGAGACAGAAATGTAGCCGCTTCTGCGCTTTCTAACGAAAGCGTGTCATCCGCACCGGTAGCCGAAACCAAGCCGGTAGAAGTAAAGGAAAATGAAGCGCCGTCCGTTTTACCCATCGGCGCCAAGCTGGACATTCTAGATACTGATCTGTCCTTTGACGAACAGATCTCTCGGCTGGATCAATCCCTCAGCAGCGGTGCTAATCGTCTTTCTACTGAAATTTTGGCACAGGAACCAGAGGAAGAGGAAGAGCCTGAAGTTGTCAACGCCCATTTTACAGGAACCCCCTTGGTTTCCAGCGTGAAGCCTATTACCCGTAGCGCCTCCAAGCCAGAATCCGTACATCATGTTGTGGAACGTCAACTGCTAACGAGGGATGATAACGGTTCCGACACTACTGTCAATCACATGATGGACAATCCCATCGACAGCCTGCGCACCAATCTGGACTATGTATGGCAAAATGTAGACATGCGCATGCAAGCTATTGACGTGCTGTGCGATAATGAAACCTTTATGCGCGACATGCTCCAAGTATTTCGACGCAGAGGGCTGAATACTCAAGGCACGGCTGCCGCTCAGGAGCAGTTGGCAGAGATTGAAGCGGAACGAATCAGCCTGCTCATGCAGCTAGATATGGCAAAGGCCAACGAAAAAAAATACCGGGAAGAGGCTCTCGCCGCTCTTACCACAAAGGTACGCGCAGAGTCCGAACGCTTGAAACGGGACGTTAAAGGGCTGGAGGCGAAAAAGGCCCAGCTAACAGAAAACTTGCAGGCGGTAAGCGGCGAGGTTTCTAATCAGATCATCGCCTATATGTCCAAGAATATTCAGTGCATGTCCGGCGTGAGCGAGAACCGTATTCTACTTTCCCCTGTCGTAGGTCAGCATTATGCGGCGCAGGAGCTGGCAGAAAAGCTTCGTGTCCATATGAACGAATCCGGTTATGCCATCAACGAGGACGACGCAATGGGTTTGCTGGTGTATTTTGCCATCAACGACGCAATCTGCCTGAATGCCAAGACAGAAACCGATGCGGCGCGTTTTGCTCAGGTCATGCTGGAGAGCTTCGGGCTACAAAGCGTAGCGGGATTCATCCTGCCTGAGTCCTACGTGGAGGTCGTCAGCTTACTGCCGGAGGATGAGCAGCGTACTCCTACGGTCACCGTGCAAGAACTTGGCACGGAAAGCATGTCTATTTATGGTCATAAGACGATTTTTCTCATGCGTTCTCAGAACGAGATGCTTCCAGAAACCATTAGCGCTTGCCCTGTAATCAACGTTCCGTTGGCTACAAGGCGCGCCTTTGGTCGCAACGACGTATGGGAAGCCGTCAAGCCCGCTTCTATCAGCAGCTTTGCAGAGATTCGCGCCAATGCTCACCCTATGCAGGATGAAGCGGAAAAATGGTTTGGCGAGCTAAAACAGGAGCTGCAAAAAACAGAAATGGAGCTGCCGGACGCCATGCTAGTTGATATGCGCCGCTACATTGAAGTAGCCACGCGAAAAATCCGCGGAGGATTTTTAGCGGCTGCTGATTCAGCGGTTTGCCATTGGATTGTACCGGCAATTCGTCTACGCCATTTTGACCCGAACCGATTGAGCGTCGTATTGGCGGGGTTGCCTAAAACCATGGAAATGCTCGGTTTATAAACAAAAACAAATCCGCGGCGCACATTCCGGATGCGCCGCGGATTTTCATTTTAGATTACGAATTGTTCCATATAGCGCTTGGAAAGCCGCAGGGATTGTAAAACCTTCTCTTTGCTGCCCTCAAAAGCGCGATCCTCTACCTCAATGCAGGTGCAACCGTCGTATCCGATATCCGTTAAGGCGGATACATAGCGCCCCCAGTCCACATCGCCAAGGCCCGGCAGCTTGGGAGACATGTAATCCAGCGGATAGGCCATCGTGCCGCATTCATTCAGCTTATCGACATAAAGCTTGATATCCTTGTAGTGGACATGAAAAATTTTATCCTTGAACTCATATAAAGGCTTGATATAATCGATCATCTGCCAGACGAAATGAGAAGGATCGTAGTTGATGCCAAGATTGTCGGAGGGCAGCAGCTTGAAAACCTTACGCCAGATAGCGGGGGTAGTCATTAGGTTTTGCCCGCCGGGCCATTGATCCGCTCCAAAAAGCATGGGACAGTTTTCAATTGCGATTTTCACGCCTTGTTCCTCGGCTAGCTTCACGATGGACGGCCATACCTGACTGACGATTTGCAGGTTATCCGCCACCGTTTTGTTTTGATCTCTGCCGATGAAGGTGGTAACCATGTTAACGCCGAGTTTATGGGAAGCTAAGATCACCTTTTTCAAATGCTCCACATTAAAGGCGCGTTTCTCTAAATCGCCGTCCAGCGTATTGGGATAAAAAGCCAGAGAGGAGATCTCCACGTTGCGCTTTGCGCAATACTCTTGAATATATCGTATTTTTTCGTCTGAAAGATCGTCTACGTTAATATGGCTTACTCCTGCATAACGGCGCTCCGCTTTACCCTGCGGCCAACAGGCGACCTCTACGCACCCAAATCCCATTTCCGAGGCGGTATCGATCATTTCTTCAAAACTCCACCCGTCTAAAATGGCGCTAACAAACCCCAATTTCATGGCAATCCCACCTTTTCATTTATATGACCCGCTTACACGGAGTCCCGAAGGACGAGCTCCGTTTTCAGCAAGTACTGCCTTGGCTCGGAGGATAGGGGATTTTGAATCCGATCGTTCAATGCCTCGCAAGCCATATAGCCTAATTGAAACTGCGGCATATTGACCGCTGCGACGCCGGGATGCGTCATTTGAGAAATATAGGTATTATCAAAGCTGATTAAGCTTAACGCCGCAGGAATTTGGATTCCTTCGGCATTTGCTGTTTTCACCACAGCCGCCGCAAAGATATCGCTGGTGGCAAGGATCGCATCCGGGCGTTCAGAATTGAGCAGCATCTGTCGGGCGACAGCCAAGGCGCTGTCAAAGCCCATTTCCGTGACATGGGTAATGAATGCTGGATCGATAGGGAGACCGGCTTCCTTAAGCGCGGCTTCGTAACCCAGCAGACGCTGACGCGCATACTTATATTTTTCCGGCCCATTCATAATGGCAATCCGTTTTCGACCCCGGCGTAGTAAATTTTCTACCGCGTTTTTAGCAGCGGTAAAGTCATCCACGCTCACATAGGGAAGGGTGGACTTCTCATTGTACTCGGCACATTGTACTACGGGTACGGCTTCGCTTAGTCGATCCAATACCTCAAGGCTGCTAACTGGACTTAATAAAATAAGGCCACAGGCGTTTACCAGACGGAGCAGACGCAATAATTTTCCAGAATGCGTGTCCACATTGCTTTCGGGATAAAGGAGGATTTCTAGCCCGTGATTTTTAGCGGCTGCTTGCATTCCTTTAATAATTTTTGCATAAAATGGGTTGTCCACATTGGGAAGCACAACTACTAGCAATTTGTTATGAAGAATAGGGATGGCTTCCTCGTGAGGATAACCAAGCGCATCCATTGCTTCAATAACCGCGTTTACAGTGGAGGGACGAACCTTGGTCGGGGTGTTAAGCACCCGGGAGACAGTGGCGATGGAAACGCCTGCTTGGCTGGCGACTTGGGTAATCGTTGCTTCCATGCTTTTCTTTTTCATATAGCCACAACTCCTTTTAGCAATAAAATCGTTAGTATATAAATATATTATAACAAATTATAGCATAAAAAATGAAGGAATGTAAAGATGCAAATGATTAGTGTAAATTTTACAAACCGATTTTGTTATTGCAATTTGTAAGTTGATATCATAAAAAGAAATCTGCTAAAAAGAAGTAATGAAAATGAATGTAAATCTTTCAACTTTTGTTGACACATGAAAACGAATATGTTATTCTTATCACAAGCAAAAAGAACAGAGGGAGAACAATGATCTCGATAACCATTTCTGTTCTTCAAGCGTTCCCGCTTTCAATGGATTTGAAGGCGAAGAAGCACTATTTGAAACGGAGGAGAAACTCATGAAAAAGATTCTGGCTGTCGTTCTGGCATTGACGCTATGCTTGGGCTTGTTCACGCTCACAGCTTCCGCTGAAACCGCCAAGTACAAAATCGGCATTCTGGCCCCTGCGGTCACCCACGGCTGGGTAGCCGGCGTTGCCTATAACGCCGAGCAGCGCTGCCAAGAGCTGGCGGATACGGTGGAGTACAAGCTGTACACCTCCAACAACGCCGAAGAAATGACCACCCAGCTGGACGACCTCAAAACCTGGGGCGCTCAGGCCATCGTTGCTTTCCCCCAGTGGGAAGGCATGGAAGTACCGATTCAGGCCGCCATTGACGAGGGCATCGTCGTTGTTAACTTCGATATCCAAATCAACGCCGAGGGCATCTATCTGGTAACCGGCGACAACGAGAGCATGGGCGTGGAGAGCGCTAAGTACATCGTTGAAAAAATCGGCACCACCGGCACGGTTGTGGCGCTGCCCGTACCTACCAGCGGTTCCGTTAGCGAGTTGCGTATGAAGGGCTTCACCGACACCATGAAGGAAATTGCCCCTGATGTGCAGATCATCGAATATGCTACCGCCTTTACCCGTGAAGACGGCTTGAAGGACTTCACCGACATTCTGGCTGCTAATCCCCAGATTGACGCTGTGTACAGCCTAGACGACGAGACCTCCATCGGCGTTCTGCAGGCGATCTCTGACGCCGGCCGTACCGACATCAAAGCCATCACCGGCGGCGGCGGAAGTCAGGAATACTTCAAGATGATGCCCGAGAACGAGAACATCTGGATCTGCTCCGCGCTTTACAGCCCTCTGATGGTGAAAGACGCTGTAGACGTTGCGATTTCCGCGCTGAACGGCGAGAATCCCGAAGCTGTGAAGGTGATTCCCACCACGATCGTTGACCGTGCCAATTGTGCAGATTATATCGATCCTAACAACACTGTGTATTGATTATCAATCAGCCTACCGTTCAACGGACGGCTGAGGAGAGGGGCTGTGGCGGGACGCTGCAGCCCCTCCCTTTCATCGACCGCGAAACAACACGGAACGGATGTGATGTGGAATGAAGCTGGAAATGAAGAATATCTGCAAATCCTTTGGCAGTAACGATGTGCTAAAGCATGTAGATTTTCATCTAAACGAAGGGGAAATTTGCGCTCTGTTGGGTGAGAACGGCGCTGGAAAATCAACGCTGATGAACATTTTAGGCGGAGTGCTGGAAGCCGATCAGGGAGAAATCCTGCTAGACGGGAAGGTGCATTCCTTCCGCACCCCTCTTCAATCGTTGGATGCTGGAATTGCCTTCATCCATCAGGAGCTAAACCTGATCAATGATTTGGCTATTTATGAAAACATGTATATTGGCCGCGAGCTCAAAAAACCAAGCGGTCTTTTGGATCATCGCCGTATGATCGCTGAAACAGAAAAGGTGTTTGAGCGTATGGCGCTCGATATCAGCCCTAAAACGCTGGTAAGAGAGCTGGACGCCTCCTATAAGCAAATCGTTGAAATCACCAGAGCCTTGCTAATGAACGCAAAGCTAATCATCATGGACGAACCAACCACCTCCTTAACCGACCCGGAAATTGAACACGTTTTTTCCATTTTACGTACCCTACGACAGCAGGGCGTTGGAATCGTGTTCATATCCCATAAGCTTCGGGAGGTCATGGAGATTTGTGATCGATATACGGTTTTACGAGATGGAAACATGGTTTCCGAGGGAATGGTCTCTGAGGTTACCACTTCCGAGCTGGCTCGATTTATGGTCGGCCACGATGTACGCAGTGACGCGCTGGATCTGGAAAACAACAGAGGCGATGCATGTCTGCAGCTTAAGGGACTAACGCGCGAGCCTTATTTTAGGGATATATCCCTTACTGCCCATAAGGGCGAGGTATTGGGCGTTACCGGTTTGCTGGGAGATGGCAGAAGCGAGCTTTTCTCCACGGTATTCGGCGCGGAGGGGAGCTATACGGGAGAAATTGATCTGGATGGGCAACGCGTGAGAATGCACTCCACCGAGCAGGCGATTAAGATGGGGATTGCATACGTGCCTCGCAACCGTAAAGAAAACGGTATTATTAAAGACATGACCATCCTAGAAAACGGTACCGTCGTCTCCTGGCCGCGCTTAACAAAGTATTTGTTTTTAGATCACAAGAAGCAAAAGCGGGAATTTGAAAAGCAAAAGTTGGCGCTGCATATTAAAATGGGCGCTGAAAACGATGTGATTACTAGCCTGTCCGGTGGAAATCAACAAAAAATTGTGCTGGCAAAATGGTTAAGTGAAAACCCCAAGGTTTTAATCTTGGATAATCCTACCCAAGGCGTAGATGTAGGCGCAAAGGAAGAAATCTACGATATTATCCTTGCCTTGGCCAAAGCGGGAGTAGCCGTCATCGTGCTTAGCTCAGAGGCTCAGGAAATCATTCGCGTCTGTACCCGCGCACTGGTTATGTACCATGGCGGTATCATCGGCGAGGTCAGCGGAGAGACGATGAACGAGCATGCGATCATGCGACTGGCTACCGGCGGCTGATGATGGCATGAAAAAAAGGAGGTCGTTTAACTATGGAAACCGCTCAAAACAATGAGAAATCCAACTTTTTTCGCTGGCTAGCCGCTAGCTGGAAGAAGAATTCTTTCTTTTCAACCGTATGTGCGCTACTTGTGATGATTGTTTTGCAAACCATTGCGCTAGGCTTTAATTATCCTTCCTTTGGCGAATGGTTTGCCGCATGGGGAAAAAACTGGATCAATATTTTACGTAATAATGCAGGCGTGGGCATTGTAGCCCTCGGCATGACCTTCGTCATCATTTCCGGCGGTATTGATTTAGCGGTGGGCTCTACGATGGTGGCCATCGGCGCTGTCATGATGCTGCTGATTGACGGTAACGCCAACGGCGTTCTAAGCGCTATCGGCATTACGGGCGTTCCCGCGTATCTCATTGCAATTATTGCAGGGATTGGCGTAGGCGTTCTGCTGGGGGAGTGCTCCGGTTTACTGATCGCCCATCGCGGTATGCCGCCCTTTATTGCGACACTGGGTATGATGAAAATTTGCCGCAGCGTAACGCAGCAATGCATGCAAAAAATATCTCCCAGCGTACCCAAAGGCTTCTTGGCTATAGCTAATACCCGAATTGGCGGCGAGATTATTCTGCCGATTCTCTATTGGTTACTCATTGCCGCTATTCTCTATGCGGTCAGCAAGCATACCGCCTTCGGACGACAGGTATTCGCGATTGGTTCCAACGAACGGACCAGTAAGCTATCTGGCGTTAATGTAAAGAAGGTAAAGCGTCGTGTTTATGCTTTGATGGGCGGTTTGGTAGCCATTACCGCTATGATTCAGATCGCTCGTATCGGTAGTATGGACTATGCCAACGCCGGCAGCGGTTATGAAATGGATGCAATCGCGGCCGTAATCATCGGTGGCACCAGCATGTCCGGCGGCAAGGGGTCCATTATTGGTACTGTTGTGGGTATGCTGATATTGGCGGTTATGAACAACCTGCTAAATTTGATCGGCGTCCCTCCATTCCTGCGGGAAGCTTTCAAAGGTGTGATTGTCATTGCGGCTGTGCTGCTACAAAAGCAGGAATCTACAAATTAGTATAAAAGGAGGAAGAGCGTAATGTGGAAGATCGGTGTCATTGGTTGCGGAAAAATTGCCCAAGTACGCCATTTTCCTGAGTACTCAGCGCGTGAGGATGTAAAAATTGCCGCGCTTTTCGATATGAACCCGGTAAGAACCCGCGAAATGGCCGAAAAATTTGGCGCGAAGGCCTATGACTCCTATAAAGAGCTGTTAGCGGATTCACAGATTGACGCGGTCAGCGTTTGCTCGTCCAATGCAAGCCATGCGGAAATCAGCATCGCTGCGTTGAACGCCGGAAAGCATGTACTTTGTGAGAAGCCCATGGCGGTAACGCTGGAAGATTGCGAAGCGATGGTAGAGGCTGCGAAGCGAAATCATAGGCTTTTGATGATCGACCAGAACCAGCGCTTGACAGACGCGCATCAACAAGCACGGGAATTGATCCGCAAAGGCGCGATTGGTCGGCCCCTCACCTTTCGAACCTCTTTTCGCCACGGTGGGCCGGAAACGTGGAGCGTCGACCCGGGCTCCAATACGTGGTTCTTTGATAAAAGCAAAGCCGCTATGGGGGCTATGGCAGATTTAGGAATCCACAAAACGGATTTAATTCAATTTTTATTGGATCAGCGGATTGTAGAGACAACCGCTACGTTGTGTACGTTGGATAAAAAGTTTTCGGATGGTTCTCCCATTACGGTGGATGATAACGCCTTTTGTATTTACCGTATGTCCGGCGGGGCTACGGGGATCATGACCGCCTCATGGACAAATTACGGTTCGGAGGACAATTCCACTATGATAAACGGCACGGAGGGAATCCTCCGTATCTATGATGATCCCGACCATCCGCTGATTCTGATGAAGAAAAATGGAGAGACTCAGTTTTTGGATGCAGGACAAATTCAGACCAACGATCATCAAACCCAATCGGGCGTTATTGACATGTTTGTAGAATGCTTGAATCATCCTGCCAAGGAAGGGATATCTGGCGAAAGCGTTTTAGACGCTATGCGCGCGGTGTTTGCTAGTCTGGACTCCTCTGAACGGGGCTGCTCTGTCCGCATCTAACAAAAGGAGCGTTGAATCGTATGAAACGCATCATCGGGGTGAACTCCAACTGTTACCATGGCTTCTCCATAGAGGAAGCCATTGACGGGATTCGAGCGGCGGGCTTTCACTATATCGAGCTGACAGCCACCAAGGGTTGGACAGAGCATGTTTTTCCCAACCTTTCCTTTGAACGGTTGCTGACCATACAGGATGAACTGAATGCCGCAGGATTGAAGCCTTTTTCGATGAGCGGACATTGTAACCTGATGGATCAGGAACGCATCGGAGATTTTGTGAAAAATATGCGCCTTGCCTCCTTTTTCGGGTGCGACTATCTTGTCAGCTCTATTGGAGAAGCTCATTTAAAGGATCAAGCCACCGCTGATAACGCGGAGGTAGCTAAGCATATTGCCACGCTGGTTCCTATGCTGGAGCGTTATGGATTGACGCTGGTACTAGAAACCCATGGGCATGATCATGGCACCGGCAAGGTACTAGCCGATATTGTGGGCCGTGTGGGAAGCCAAAAGGTTAAAATTAACTATGATACCGCCAACGTTATCTTTTACGGTCACGTCAATCCATGCGAGGATTTAGCGGAATGTATACAAGATGTTGGCTATCTGCACTTAAAGGACAAAGCTGGAGAAGAAGCAGAGTGGAATTTTCCCGCTCTTGGCAAGGGGAACATTGATTTTCCCAAGTTATTTACACTGCTGGACACAGCGGAAAACAAGAGCCCGTTCAGCATTGAAATTGAGTTCACGCAAGCCGGGCCGAAGAGCCTAGCGGAAGTGCATCAGGCTGTGAAGGATAGCGGGGATTATTTGCGTTCTCTAGGCTTTACCCTATAAGGAGAAACGATGAAAATTGTGTTAGTCGGGCCGGGCGGTATGGGCACGGTTCATTATATGAATTATGCCCATATAATGGACGCAGAGGTTGCAGCAGTTGTGGGCATGGGGGAAAGCGACAAGACTAAAGCAAAGCAATGGAACGTACCGTTATATCCTTCCATTACGGAGGCCTGCCAAGCGACGAATGCAGAGCTGGTGGATATCTGCGTTCCGACCTTTCTTCACAAGCAGTTGGTATTGGAAAGCATTTCCTGTGGAAAGCACACCCTATGTGAGAAGCCGCTTGCCTTACATTTTTCAGACGCGCAGGAAATGTATGACGCGGCTGAACGAAAAGGCGTACAGCTCTACGTAGCGCAGGTGCTGCAGTTTACCAAGGAGGTAGAAGTACTCCATCAAGTCGTAGCGGACCAACGTTATGGAAAGCCTTTAGACGCATGCTTTGAACGCCTTAGCGCCTGCCCAAAATGGTCGCAAGGCAGCTGGCTTCTCAGCAAAGAAAAAAGTGGATTAGTACCCTACGATTTACACATTCACGATTTGGATGTGATCATAAGCCTTTTCGGCAAACCGACCGTTATGCGCTATACCAGCTGCGGCACCCGAGAATATCAGGAACAATATCGCTTTACCTATGGCTATGACAGCTTGAACGTCAGCGCGGAGGCGGCGTGGTTCAATGCCTGCGTTCCCTTTACCGCCCGTTGGAGGGTGTACTTTGAAAAAGGAATGCTGATTTGCGACGGAGCCGGACTTCACGGCTATGACGAAAAGGGGGAAATCATCTCGTTTGATATTGAGGATGACGTGAAGATTGCCACCGGCATCAATCTGCCGCCTACCGGGATGTTCCTTCGGGAGCTTACCCATTTTGTTCATTGCGCCAAGGAAGGTTTGCCCAGCGTTAAAGTACCTCAAGCACAGGTTCTGGCAGTGCTGGAAACCTTGGAGCGTTTGTCTCTTCAATAATGTACAGGAGAATGCTATCGCAAGCAACCATAGAATAGATTGACCCGTTCATGTCGCCCTAAGGGCAGACATGAACGGGTCAATAGCTTTATGATGGGGGAAAGCCCTGCTAACTTTTAGCTCTTCAAGACACTCAGTCCGTCTTGGAGCTCCAACGACTTGGGAAGCTTTTGAAAGCCAATTTTATGATCCTCGTTGACATAAAGCTTTACATCGTCGCCTAAAGCAATTTTGCCAGCGATGATTTCCTCGCTGAGAGCGTCCTCCACGCTGCGTTGAATGGTTCTGCGCAGTGGGCGCGCGCCATAATTCGCATCATAGCCTTCCTTGGCGAGGAGATCAACGACGGCGTCGTCATATTGCAGATGAATACCGCGCTCATTCAAACGGGCGCTGACAGAGCCAAGCATCAGCTCCGTAATTTTGTGAATATCATCCGGCTCCAATGCGTGAAACACAATCAGGTCGTCGATACGATTGATGAACTCTGGGCGGAAAATATCCTTGACCTCCGCCATAACGCGCTCCTTCATGGCCTCGTAATCCCTAGCGGTTTCAATGCTGCCGCCAAAGCCTAGCGTGCGGCTAGAGGTGATGCTGCTGGCTCCCGCGTTAGAGGTCATTACAATGATTGTGTTTTTAAAATTGACAACGCGACCATTGCTGTCCGTCAAACGTCCGTCGTCCAAAATTTGCAAAAGAATGTTGAATACATCCGGGTGTGCTTTTTCCACCTCGTCGAAGAGCACCACGCTGTAAGGCTTGTTACGTACCTTCTGCGTCAGCTGTCCGCCTTCCTCATAGCCCACGTAGCCCGGAGGCGAGCCTACCAAACGGGATACGCTGTGCTTTTCCATGTACTCGCTCATGTCGATGCGAATTACGGCATTTTCATCGTCAAACATCACCTGACCCAACGCCCGGCAAAGCTCGGTCTTACCAACGCCGGTAGGCCCTAAAAAGATGAAGGAGCCAATGGGGCGTTTGGGATCCTGCAAGCCTGCCCGTGCGCGGCGCAATGCGCGGCTGACAGCGCTGATGGCTTCCTCTTGACCCACTACTCGCTGATGAAGCAGCTCTTCCAAATGAAGCAGACGCTGGCTTTCATCCTCGGTCATCTTCTTAACAGGCACGCCTGTCCAGCTGGCAACAATCTGTGCAATATCCTCGTCGTTTACCACGTCGTGGGTCGCGTTTTTGCGCTGCTCCCAAGCGGAACGCTTCTGAGCGATGTCTTCTTTGAGGGCGTGTTCCTCATCCCGCAGTTGGGCTGCCTTTTCGAAATCCTGATGGGCAATGGCTTCTTTTTTATCGTTTTGCAGGGCTTTGAGGCGATCCTCCTGCTCCTTGACGTCTGGTGGAGCCATAAAGCTATGCAAACGGACACGCGAAGCGGCTTCGTCCATCAAATCGATCGCCTTATCCGGCAAGAAGCGATCGCTGATATAACGGTCGGAAAGGCTGACGGCAGCTTCCAAAGCCTCGTCGGTGATTTTTACCTTATGATGGGCTTCATAACGATCCCTTAAGCCCTTTAGGATAGCAAGGGCTTCCTCGGCGGTGGGTTCGCCAACCTTTACCGGCTGGAAACGTCGTTCCAGAGCCGCATCTTTTTCAATATTCTTACGGTATTCATCAAGGGTGGTCGCGCCGATGCATTGCAGCTCTCCCCGGGCCAAGGCAGGCTTTAGAATATTAGCCGCGTCCATGCTACCTTCCGCCTTGCCTGCGCCGATAATTGTGTGAAATTCGTCGATAAACAAGATCACATTGCCTTGCTTGCGGACTTCCTTAATGGTTTCCTTCAAACGCTCCTCAAACTCGCCGCGATATTTGCTGCCCGCGATCATGCTGCCCAGATCAAGGGATAGGAGCCGCTTTCCCGTCAGCGTTTCGGGTACCTTCCCAGCGACGATCAGCTGGGCGAGACCTTCCACAACAGCGCTTTTACCAACGCCAGGTTCACCGATCAAAACAGGGTTGTTTTTGGTGCGACGGCTCATGATCTGCATGATGCGCTCAATTTCGGTAGAACGCCCCACAACGGGATCCAGCTCGCCATCCTGCGCCGCTTTGGTCAAATCGCGGCAGTATTTTTCCAGCACGTTTCCGCCGGTTTGCTGGGCGGGTTCATCGTTTCCGCCGTTAGAGGAGGGAGACGAATTTTCTGGCTGGTTGTTTTTCAGATTTTCTGAAATGCTGTTTTGCAGCTCTTGGGTATCCACACCCATTTCTCGGAGCAGCGTAACGGCTACCCCTTCGCCCTCTCGCAGCAAGGCTAGCCAAAAATGCTCCGTGCCTACAAAGCTGTGACCCAATCGGCGGCTTTCCATGATACTGCTTTCCAATATTTTTTTGCTGCGGGGCGTAAGCTCCAGCATTCCGCCACCTTGGCGGTTGCCTTCACCCAGCACAGAACGCACGCGCTCAAAAACGGCGTCATAGGTTACATTCTCCGGCAAAAGTCCGGTCATCATGGCACCCGGCTCCTTTAATAAGCCTAGAAGCAAGTGTTCCGTGCCCACATAGGGCTGCTTCAATGCCACGGCAGCCTGCTGCGCAGCAGCGACAGCCTGCTGTGCGCGTTGTGTAAATCTTCCAAAAATCGGCATATATTTCCTCCTGTTTTAAGCGTTTAGCCGTTCGCGGATCAGATCGCAGCGCGCCACGTTGACGGGTGCACCGCTTTCGTGGTCGGCGGCATAGAGCTTGGAATGCGCGTTTTGCGCGATGGTCAACAATTCATCCACTGTACAAAGCGACGTGGGCAGCAGCTCCAGTGCCGTTCCCAGACGGAGGTTGCTCCAATGCTGCATAAATTCCTTCTCATCCATGGTGACGGCATATTTGAGAATGCCGTAGCTTCTCAAAATGGTATCCTTTAGCTCATTTTGCTGCTGCGTCAGGCAGCGTTCCCGAAGGGCACCTTCCATATCGATCAGCTGCTTGCCAACGGCGGTAACCGCCTCAACGATATCATCCTCCGTGCGTCCCAAGGTTACCTGATTGCTTACTTGATACAGGTCTCCCAAGGCTTCGCTGCCCTCACCGTAGATCCCCCGCATTGTAACCCCAAGCTTAGCTACGCTCTGGTTGATGTTACCCATCTGCTTAAAGCGCGTAAGCATTGGCAGATGAAGCATTAACGATGCGCGCATGCCTGTGCCGGTGTTGGTAGGACATGCGGTTAAGTAGCCGAGCTGAGAATCAAAGCTGAAACCGCAGACCTTGCCTAGCAGCGCCTCCGTTTCATAAGCCGCATTTGCGGCGGCTGGCAAATCAAAGTCCGCTATCAAAGATTGAATGCGCAGATGATCCTCTTCGTTAATCATAATACTAATCTGCTGATCCTTGCGGATCAGCGCCGCGCCGACGCTGCTGTTTTGCAGTAAATCACGGCTGATCAGATGCTGCTCTACCAAGGCCATTCGGTTTGTTTTGGCCATGTCGTTGAGCACATGCAAAGTATAAACGTCATCCGTTCCGTTGTGCATGGCTTCGCAGGCTCTTTGAACGCAAAGCTTTGCATTTTCGGGACGCTCCGCGTTGGAAAACGGAAGATCGAAATAATTACGGGCTAGCCTAACGCGTCCGGACACAATGACGTTGCCCACATTCTCTGTCATGGCTTGCTTTCTCCTTCCCCGTTTGTGGAGAGCGCACGAAGCTCGTCGCGATATTTTGCCGCATCTTCGAAGTTTTCACAAGCAATGGCTTCATCCATTTTTTGGTGAAGAGCTTCCCGTTCCTTGTCAAGCTCCGACAATTCAGCTTTTTCGGAATGCGTTTCCGCACCCGTCGGCGTGTGCCCCACGTGCTGTGTGCAGCCGTGGATACGCTGCAAAAGCGGCTTCAGCTACTCCGAAAAATCTCGGTAGCACTGCGCGCAGCCCAGCTTGCCGGTGCGCTCAAAGGTAGAATAGTGCAGACCGCATTGACTGCATACAGGGCTTGTATCCGCTTGAACGCTGCCTAGCACCGAGAGAATGGAGCTAAGAAAGCTTTGAATATCTCCCTGAGAAAGGCTGAGCTCCATTTTTTTCATGCAATCCCCGCACAGATGGCGTATTTTAACCTCGTCTCCGCTGGTTATGGTAATGGAATAGGCGGCTTCATTTTTTTGGCATTCCTCGCACAGCATTGGCTTCGCCTCCTTATGCTTGCTGCGGCTTGCCCTTACGGGCAACCTCAAGCAGCATATTCTTTAGGATTTTTGCTCGAATCGCATCCTTCATTTCAACCGGGATCGGTAGACTGAGCGCGGGCGGGGCAACCGCAGCCTGCATTAGCGCTGCTTCTCCCTCGGTTACCAATACCCGTTCCTGTAGCTGCTGAATCAGATGGCTGGCAGATAGCGCATTGATCGATTCGCCCACCCTTTCATGAATCAAGTACAGAAGCTGATCTCCGGTACTTTGCTCCATGCGAAAGATACGTATGCAGCCTCCTCCGCCTCGATGACTTTCAATAATATAGCCATGATCAGGCGTAAAACGGGTGGCGAGAACGTAGTTAATCTGGGAGGGAGCACAGTTGAAATACTCCGCAAGCTCGTTGCGCTTGAGCTCGATTTGTTGTTCATCATCCACCAGCATGGTTTTAATAAACTGCTCAATGGCGTCGCTTAATCGCATAAAATTACCTCCTTTCGTCAAAGAACACTTAGACCTTCTTTGACTAACAGCAGTATAGCACTCCTTGAACCAAAAAACAATCATTTGTTGTATGGGTAAAGCATTTACTATTCTGGCTTGACATTCAAGACTGATCACACTATGCTTGAGAAAAAGGGGGAATGGCTGAATGGGACGTCCCACCATCCGTACGGTGGCGCAGGCTGTCGGCGTAGCGCCAAATACAGTGTCCTTGGCGCTACAGGATTCGCCGCTGGTAGCCAACGAGACGAAACGAAAGGTGCTTGAGGAGGCGGAGCGTCAAGGCTATCAAAGAGACGCGCTGGCCCAAGCCCTTCGAAGTGGACGCAGTCATAGTATTGCACTGGCGTTTGTGGATGTTGCCAATCCTCTTTTTGCCATGCGGATAAAAGCGTTATCTTTGGCTTTTCGAAAGCTTAACTACCAAACCTTTATTTTAAATACCGATGAGGATGCGGCGCTGGAAGCGCTTCTGCTTAGGAGCGCAGTGGAGCGAAAAGCAGACGGCGTGGTGCTCTGTCCCTGTCAGGGGGACCGAGCCGGACTAACAATGCTTCAAAGAGCCGGGATCCCCTGCGTCTTGGTTGGGCGGCAGTTTCAAAAGCCACAGGAGGATGCGGTGGTTTGGGATGATCAAATGGGAGGTCGTCTGGCTACTGAATTTTTACTTTCCAAGGGTTGCCGCCGTATTTTACATCTGACTGCCAGCCATGATGTATCCAGCTCCTTCCTGCGCATGTCGGGATATCGGGAGGCCATTGAAAATAAGGGACTTGCTTTTGATCCGGCGCTGATTGTGAAAGCGTCGTCAATGGGCGGTATTGAAGAATCATTAGCTGGCGCGCCATCGGATTACGACGGCCTTTTTGCCTTTAACGACCTACTGGCATGGGAAGCCATGTCCCTTGGCGTTGCTTTGCCCACCGTAGGCTTTGATAATATTCAAGCGTATCTTCGTCTGCCGATGAAGCTATCGTCTATTAGCGCTGATTTAGAGCTGGAAACCCAGTGGATTACGGAGCTATTGATGCGACGAATCAAGGAGCCAGACCGAGCGTACGAAACGCGGGTTCTGCCTGTTTCACTGGTAGAACGGGATTAAATTTGATTGACAGATCAACGGAAAAGATGTATACTATTTAAAAATAGGAACGTTCCTAATTCTTTACTTTGGTTAAAATAGGAACGTTCCTAAAACTAAAGGAGCTTTGTATGCTCGGTTCGGTTTTTGATGTGGAAGAGTTTGCCGTATATGATGGCCCGGGAATTCGCAGCGTTGTCTTTTTAAAGGGTTGCCCTCTGCACTGCTCATGGTGCCATAACCCGGAAGGGCTTGACTTTGGGTGTCAACGGATTACATCGCGAAATCTATGCATGCATTGCGGCGCATGCGACGCAGTTTGTCCCTCCCCAAAGCATTGTACGGGCTGCGGGAAATGCGCTGAAATCTGTCCCGCCGATTGCATCCACATCGCCGGAAAACCTGTCGATGCAGAGCTGATTGCAAAAAGGGTATTACAAAACGCAGCGCTTTTGAAAATGAACGGCGGCGGCGTTACCTTTTCCGGCGGAGAGCCGCTGGCGCAACCGGATTTTGTTTTAGAATTACGCGGATGGATGAAGGAGCTGCACGCTTGCATAGAGAGCAGCGGCTATGCGTCCGCCGCCGTGTTTCAGCGGGTGATGAGCGCTATGGATTTCATCATCATGGACGTAAAGCTGGTAAACTCCGAAAAGCACCGCCGCTATACCGGAGTTGATAATCAGCTGATTCTTTCTAACCTACAATGGCTTAAATCCAGCGATAAACCTTTTCGTATCCGAATACCGCTAATACCCACAGTAAACGACGATTGGGATAATATGACTGCCACCGCCAAGCTGTTACTTGGCGCACATAATTTAGAAAAGGTAGAGCTGTTACCCTATCATCAGACGGCAGGAGCGAAATATGAAAGCGCTGGTCGTGTTTATCTTCCGAATTTTCCCGTAGCCACGCCGCCACATATCATTACCGAACCCTTTACAAAGCTTGGAATGGAGGTAACCGTATTATGAATTACCTAGACGAGGAAAGAAATTTTCTGCGGGATGGAGGCCAGAACGCATATCGGCGCGAGCTTGACGACAAACGCTTTCGGGAAATCGCCAACCTCATTCAAAACCCGGAGCTTTCCCTTGACATGCGAGCCGCTTTGCGACTGAAGCTTTTCCTTGAGGAAGAAGAAATCATCCGTCGTCCGGGAGAACGCATTCCGGGCTGGCGTACGCTGAGGAGCTTCCCTGACCTTTATCGAGACGGTGAGGCGAAAGCGCTTCATGCAGGACATTACATTCATGAACAGGGACGGGTCTGCAACATATCCAGCGATTGGGAGGGCGTGTTGAAAAACGGCTTGTTGTGTCGGAAAACAGGCGATGCGGCCAGAGATTTATGTATCGACGCAGTACTGGCTTATGCAGACCGCTATGAGAATGAAGCGCTTTCTCACGGGCTGCGCTATGGCGTCGAAGGCTATCTGGAAGGCTTGCAGGCGTTCCGGATTCTCCATTTCTGTCTATGGTGCAGCAATGTTTATCATAATACGGTGGGACGCTTTGATCAATATATGATGCCCTATCTGGAAAAGGATTTGCAGGCAAAGCGTTTAACGTTAGATGAAGCGCAGGAGATGACGGAGGAATTCTTTCTCTCCTTCAACCGGGACAGCGATCTTTATACCGGCATGCAGCAGGGGGATAACGGCCAAAGCATGATGCTGGGCGGTTGTGATGCGGATGGAAAAAACGCGGTCAACCTATTGACGGAGATTTGCTTGAAAGCCAGCTTACACAACCGCTGTATTGATCCGAAAATCAATCTTCGGGTCAACGGAGAAACGCCTTTTTCACTCTATCAACTGGGTACGGAGCTGACAAGACAAGGCCTTGGCTTTCCGCAATATGACAACGACGACGTTGTGATTCCCGCATTGGTTGGTTATGGATACGATTTGCACGATGCGAGAAATTATACGGTCGCGGCGTGCTGGGAGTTCATCATTCCCGGATTGGGAATGGACATCCCCAATATTGCGGCTTTGTGTCTGGCAGATGCCGTTAGCGTATGCGTGCGGAATCATTTGCTGGAGTGCAAAACCTATGAAGCTTTTTTTGACCAAGTGCGAGCAGAAATCGACAAACGCGCCCGTGAGATCGCCACCTCTGTTCAATCCCTATGGATGGAACCCGCGCCATGGCAAAGCGTGCTGATGTCCGATTACACCCACGATATCAGCGAAGGCGCCAAGTACAATCAGTATGGTATTCACGGCACCGGCTTTAGCGACGCAGTTGATCAGCTTGCCGTGGTTTCTCAGTTCATTTTTCAGGAAGAAAGCCTATCAAAGGAGCGGCTTTTAGAAGGATTGGAAAGTAATTTTGAAAACGATCTTTCCTTGCGAAAGCTTTTGCGCGGAGAAAAAGCGCCCAAGCTGGGGCGTGATTCGCAGTGCGAGCCTATCGCCGACGCACTGCTAACTGCCTTTGGGGATGCCGTGCGTCCTTTGAAAAACGAACGCGGCGGCTGCTTCCGTGCGGGAACGGGAAGCGCCATGTACTATTTGTGGCATGCGGAGCACTTACCCACGCTTTGTAACGGTCATCAAACGGGAGAAAAGCTGCCCGCCAATTTTTCCCCTTCACTGCTTCTACAGGATGCGGGGCCGTTATCGGTTTTGCGGGCAATGGCTCGTCCGGCACTGTCTCACGCAATGAATGGTGGGCCGTTGACGTTGGAACTGCACGACACGGTATTTCGCACCCAAGAGGGTGTTGACAAGGTAGCCCGACTTGTGCAGAGCTACATTAAGCTCGGCGGACATCAGCTTCAGCTAAACGCAGTCAGCCCGGAAACCCTTCTGGACGCAAAGAAGCATCCTGAAAACCATCGTGGGCTGATTGTACGCGTCTGGGGATGGAGCGGTCATTTCGTCCAATTGGATCAAGCTTATCAGGAGCAGATAATCACGCGGGTCAGTTATCACTCTGTATCGTGAGGGTAGAAGCATATGGATAAAAAATATCAGGTACCCTATCGGACCCAAGCGCCTATGGGAGGCGTCCGTTTGACCGGCGGAAGGTTTGCTCGTGCATTTGAAAACAACGTTGATTTTCTTAAGGGCTTTGATCTGGACAGAATGCTGTACTGGTACCGGGTACACGCCGGCAAACCCGCGCAGGGTGTTCCTTACGCCGCCGGTGACGGTCATTTTGAAAACAATCTGAAAGGGCAGACCGCCGGAGAATTTTTAATGGGCGCATGCACTTCTCTACTTTGGAAGGAAGATGAAGCGCTTCGTAAGACAGTCCGGGCGATTCTGGACGAGATTAGCGGTGATAGCGAGCCTGACGGATTTTTGCTTCCCATCACCCAAGAGGAGTACCGTACCAGAGAATATCCCAACTACACACGGGCATGGGTCACCTTTGGACTACTGGATGCGGGCTATGCCGGGGAGGAGCGCGGCTTTACGCTGGCTCGCGCCATGAGCGACAGCTTTAACCATAGCGAAGTGCTGCCCTACGTTAAGGATATGAATTTAGGCTTCCAAGGCATCCTTGCTTCTACGCGTATGTATGATGCGCCAAACGGCAAAAACATGGATGTGGAGGTGGCGCGTCAATACTACCAGGAGGACTGGTGGCTGAAGCAAATAGCGTCCGGGGATCAACGCGCGATTTACGACCATCCCGGCAACCATCCTCATTCCACACTGTTAACCACTTTGGAGGGATACTTAGATTTATATCGTATCACCGGCGAGCCATTATATTGGAATGCGGTAACCTCCGCTTTATCCATGTATGAAAAGGAGTGGCAGCATGTGGGCGGTGGTATTGCCATGTGCGAAAACGATACCTTTTATCCCGGATGCCTGTGGCTATCGCCGGAGCATCATTATAACGAGCTATGCTCCACCAATTTCTGGGTGCTGCTGAATCAACGAATGCAAAGGCTTGAGCCTGACAACGCGCATTATGCAGACGAAATGGAAAATTCTCTTTATAATGTACTCTTGGCGGCTCAAGTGGGAAATCAAGGCTACCATTATCTTAACTTTTTGGAGCGTATAAAGGACTGGCGCTATTTAGACCGCGCCACCTGCTGCGCTAGCCTTGGCACCCGGCTTTGCGGATTGCTGCCACAGTTTCTCTATACCTATTCGGAGACAGAGGTGTATGTGAATCTTTATGCGCAAAGCACGGCTTCCTTGCCAAACGGAGTAACGCTTTGCTGCGATACCTGTATGCCCGATGACGGGCATGTGAAAATACGCATTATAAAGGCGGATCAGCCCATCTGCTTACATCTGCGGATACCGCGCTGGGCTGTAAAGGATGGCAAATCCTATTACGAGGTGCATCAGAACGTAAAGACAGGGGATTGCTTTACGTTGGATTTTCCCATGAGCTATCGGGTCACTCATTACCGGGGCGGCGAACGCAAGCCGGATGAAGATCGTTGCGCGTTGGAGTATGGTCCATTGCTATATGCTGCCATGGGGGCGCCCAACCCAGTACAGGTTCACTGGAACGCACACGAGCCAGAAAAATGGTTTATTCCCATAGCGGGTGAGAAACGCCGATTAAAACTGGCTGGAGATACGACTCATGAATACTGGGCATATTGTGAAATCGGGGATGAACCGTTCAGCGTATACCCTGTCGTAAAAGAGTAAAGTCTCAAAACAATGCTTGCCAACGGACGCGCGAACCCCTATAATGTTGAAAACCGAAAGGGGATGGGACGAAGATGGGGGAGAAGCACCGCATACGCGATATGGCCGTCGTTGCCAGAGAAGCTTCCATTCAGCTTTGCGAAACGACGATTGAGAAAAGAAACGCCGCTTTATGCTGCATCGGCGAGGAGCTAACGGTCCACACGGACGAGCTGCTTGCCATAAATAAGCTAGACGTGGAACAAGCCGAGGCTGAAGGGCTAAGCGCGCCGCTTTTGAGCCGTTTGAAGCTGACCGCTGAGAAATGCCGTCGTATGGTGGAAGGCTTACAGGCGTTGAGCAAGCTGCCTGATCCCTTGGGCAAGGTACAGTATGCCACGGAGATAGCTGACGAGTTGGCTCTTTACAGGGTAGGCTGTCCTATCGGGGTAATCGGGATCATTTTTGAAAGCCGCCCCGACGCCTTGGTGCAGATTTCCTCCTTATGCCTGAAAAGCGGAAATGCCGTGCTGCTCAAAGGGGGAAGAGAAGCCCTTCGTTCCAATGAGTTTCTCACCCGCTTGATTGTTTCCGCTTCCGTCAAAGCGGGCATTCCCGCCGGATGGTGCGATCTTTTGCACTCCCGGGAGGATGTGACGGAAATGCTTAAGCAGCACGATCTGATCGATTTGATCATTCCCAGAGGAAGCAACGCCTTTGTGCGCTATATTATGCAAAATAGCGAGATTCCCGTGCTGGGGCACGCTGAGGGGCTTTGCCATGTTTATGTGGATGATCCCTGCGATGTGGAAATGGCTGTAAAGGTGGCTGTGGATAGCAAGGCGCAGAACCTTTCTGTTTGTAATGCCGCTGAAACGCTGCTAGTACATCAGAATATCGCCGCTTCCTTTTTACCCAAAGCTGCGGCTGCTTTTGCGGAACGAAAAATAGAGCTGCGAGGCGATGAGCGGGTTCAATCCATCATCGCCTGCAACCCCGCCGTGGATGAGGATTGGCACACGGAATATTTGGATGCCATTCTATCCATCAAAATTGTGGATTCGCTGGATTCGGCTATCAAGCACATTAACACCTACGGTTCCCACCATACGGACAGCATTCTCAGCTCGGACATGGAGCATGTGAACCGCTTTATGACATTGATTGACAGCGCTGATGTTTTTCATAACTGCTCCACCCGTTTTTCGGACGGATTCCTTTATGGCTTTGGAGCAGAAGTGGGAATTGCTACCGGCAAGCTGCATGCTCGCGGGCCTATGGGACTGGAGGGGCTGTGCACGTATAAGTACCGTCTCTATGGCCATGGGCAAACCCTAACGGACTTAAACGAGCAGAACATTAAGCTCACTCACAGGGAGCTGTTGCTAAAGCTACCTGAGCAGTCTTCAAACGAGTTTTAAAGCCTTGCGTAAACGGCCTGCCAGCAATGCAGCCAGCACCCCCTTTGCAATATCCAGCGGCAGAAACGCCAAACAGTAGCTGGTCAGCAGCACTGAAAAGGGGACAGGGGCGCCCAAGAAGATTCCTTTAAGCACCGCGATATAGCACAGGGCAATCGTATATTGGACCACAATCCCTCCCCCTACCGCGATCAAATCATGCCCCGGAAGATTGCCCCACTTTTTTCGAAGCATGGAAATGGTTGCGGCAGCAAAGGGAAAGCCAAGCAGGTAGCCAAAGGTTGGCATCGCCAGCACAGCCGGTCCGGAGATGGACGAAAATACCGGCGCGCCCATCAAACCGATGAACAAATAAGCGCCAATGGCATAGAAGCAATACTTCACAGGAAGCAGCAGCCCGCATAGTAAAATAAAGAACACCTGTAGCGTCACCAAAACATCTGTGCCGGGGATGCTGAATTTAAACCATAAGGTCGAAACGATAATCAGGGCGCACATCAGCGCTGAGTAGGTCAGTAGAACGGTCTTTTTTTCCATTGGATGGTTCACTCCTTCATATGCGTATACCATTTTTGCGATAATGGTATACGCATATTATGGCGCAGGTTGCGTCGTATGTCAACACTTCTTTTTTCTGCCCGCAAAGCATATGCATGGTAAGGAAAAGGAGGGGTGGCTATGGCATTAACTCCACAAACGCAGGAGGAAACGGCGACCTATGCGCCAAAGGGAAATCACACCTTACAAATTGACCGGCGAAGGCATACCACCATTACCGGTGTTACGGATGTATGCAGCTTTCAGGAAACGGAAATCGTGCTCAAACTAGATGGCGGCGTAATGGTTCTCTCCGGCCAAAGCTTCCATATTGCAAAATTGTTGTTGGAAGAAGGACGCTTGGACGTGGAAGGCCATGTGGATAGCGTCGTTTATGAAACGCCAAAGAAGTCGCTGAAGCTATCGTGGCCATGGTTTCGGAGGAAGGCATGAAGCTTTTTTTTGAAACGGCTCGGCAGGCTCAGGTTTTTCTGTTAACCATACCGCTGGGTTTTGCGCTTGCCTTGGGCTTTGACCTCTCCTCCCTATCTGGACGATTTAGACCGCTATGGGACGTTCTGCTATTTTTAGGCTGCGCTTTTGCGTTGATCTGCATGACGCTCCTTACCAAGGACGAAGGCTTACGAATCTATCATTTGTTGGCGGTTCTTTGCGGAATGCTGCTTTATTTCTGCGGCTTTGGCTCCTTGTGGCGCAACGTCAGCCATAAGCTTCGTCAAAGAAAAACAACCCGTTTAAAATAATTTTTTCCAATTGTAGCCGTCTAGCAGGAAAGATACGGGGAACCGTCGAAGGTAATTATATTGATCAATTGGGGGGGATGCAACCATGCGGAAAACAGTCAACATTTGGGTTTTGATTGGCTCGTTGGCTGTTGTTTTGATTGCGTTCTTTTGCTACAGCGGCACGTTGGCGCAAACCATTACAGAGCTAAACGACGTTTACGATCAAGGCAAAGTGCGCCAAGCTGAGCTGCAAAACGAACAGGCAGAATTAAAAGCCACGCTTGAGAATGCGGGAAGCGATTCTTATATCGAAAGTCAGGCTAGGTCCGTCTATGGCTACATGATGCCCGATGAAATTCGTTTAGTGATTACCAACCCCGAAGTTCTCTATGGAGATGAAGGTGTGCCCTCTCGTTAACGGAGAGGGTTTTTGTGTATATACGCCTGAGGACAACCCGTTCTATCGTAAAGAAATAGCAAAAGAGGTGTTGTGCGTTGCGAACAGCTGTAATCGGCATAGGCTCAAATTCCCTTCGAATGCTTCTGGCGGACGTCAATGGTGAGGAGATTCATCGAGTGAAGCGCTACCGAGAAGGTCTGCGTACTTTTGCGGCGCTTGACAAAGCCGGAAATATCGAGCCGGAAATGATCCGATTGGCGGCAGAAAAAGTTGGGGAGTTTTCGCGTGAAGCCTATGACAGTGGAGCAAAGACCGTTTATTTATTCGCAACCAGCGCGGTAAGGGACGCAAAAAATCAAACGACGTTTACAAAGGCAATCGAGCAGGCAACCGGGCTTTGTCTTGAAATATGCAGCGGAGATTTGGAAGCCAAGCTTTCTTATATTGGAGCTACCGGCAGCGAGCCGTCAGGCATGATTGATATCGGCGGAGGATCTACCGAAATTGCAATCGGGGCTAATCGCGAAATCTCCTATGCCCACAGTCTACAAATGGGAGCTGTGCGGCTCTATCGAATCCATCCCATTATGGATTCCGCCTCGGCGGACGAGGTTGTGGCTTTAGCGACAACCATTTTACAGCCGCTAAGGGACGAACTGCCGGCTTTGGACGCGCTTCAATGGGTAGGTGTGGGCGGAACCTTTACAACCATTGCCGCTTTGGCGCAGCAGATTCCATGGGATGATCGGAAAAGAATTCATCATTATCTTCTATCGGTGGAGGCTGTTGAAAATACTCTGTATTCTTTAGCGCCTATGTCTATGGAGCAGCGTTTGCGCCTTCCCTCGCTTCAACCGCAACGGGCTGATATCGTCGTCCATGGCGTGGCTATATTGCTTGCATGTATGCGTTTTCTCCGTATAGATGCGTTACGGGTAAGCGAATACGGAAATTTAGAAGGTTACTTAAAAACAAAGTACTTACAAAATGTTTTGAAATAACTTGTAAAAATATTGATTTTAGTTATGGATTTAACCTATCTTTTTGAAATAGCCCTTTTCTTTTTCTCCTTTATCTGTTACAATAGATAACGATAAAATTGTTCGTTCGCATCCTAACGGCTTCTCTCGGCAATCGTTCAATAATGTTATACTTTCACGTCGAATAGCGGAGAAGGATGCAAAAAATAAAATTCACTAAGGGGGATCTATATGGCTAACTATCTAACCAAGGACATCAGAAATATCGCCCTCATGGGACATGGCAGCGAAGGCAAAACCACGCTGATGGAGGCCTTGCTTTTTGCTGCCGGAGCAATAGACCGTCAGGGTCGGGTAGAGGATGGCAATACCGTAACCGATTATGACCCTGAAGAAATCAAACGTGGAATTTCCATCAGCGCAGCCACCGCTCCCATCGAGTGGAACGGCAAAATGATTAACCTCATCGACGTGCCTGGTTATTTTGATTTTATCGGCGAAATGATGGGGCCGTTCCGCGTTGCTGAAACCGCCGGAATCGTGGTAAGCGCAGTGGGCGGTATCGCGGTTGGCACCGAAAAAGCATGGAAGCTGGCAACCAAAAATAAAGTTGCGAAGATGTTCATCATCAATCAGATGGACCGTGAGCATGCCAACTATGGCAAAGTAGAGGCTCAGCTTCGCGAGCAGTACGGCAATTCCGTTGTGCCGATTCTTTTGCCCATTGGCAATGGCGCAAGCTATCGCGGTGTGGTAAACGTGCTGGAAAATAAAGCGTATGAACGCACCAATAAGGGTGTTCCCAAGGAGATTCCCGTTCCCGCGGAAATGGCAGATGAAATTGCTGCCGCTTTGGAAGAGATTACCGAAGCCGCCGCCATGTCCGATGATGAGCTGACCATGAAGTATTTGGATGAAGGCTCCCTCAGCCACGAGGAAATCTTGGAAGGCTTCAAAGCAGGTATGTTTTCCGGTTTGATTTCCCCTGTGGTTCCGTGCTCCGCAATCACCGGCGTAGGCGTTGCCAAAATGCTGGACGTTATGGCCGACTTCCTGCCCTCACCCAAGCGGGCGGTCTATCAGGGAGTTAATCCCAAGAACGGCGAGGAAATCTCCCGTAAATGCAGCAATGATGAGCCTTTTAGCGCTTTTGTTTATAAAACCATCGCTGACCCCTTTGTTGGCAAGCTTTCTCTGTTTAAGGTGATGAGCGGCTCCTTAGCCGGTAACGCCAGCCTCTATAACGCCAACAGCGATAAGATGGAAAAAATCGCAGGTCTTTTCGTTCTCCGCGGCAAAAAGCAAATTTCTACCCAGCAATTGAACGCTGGCGATATGGGCGCGTTTAATAAGCTGCAGTTCACCAATACCGGCGATACGTTATGCGACGCGGCTAAGCCGATCAAGTACCCGCCGATCGAATACCCCGCCCCCTGCATTAGCAAAGCTATTTTCGCGGCTAAGCAAGGCGAGGAAGATAAGGTATTCAGCGGTTTGGCTCGGTTGATGGAGGAAGACCCCTCGATCAAGATTGAAAAGAACGCGGAAACCACAGAAACGCTGTTGTCCGGCCAAGGCGAGCTGCATTTGGACGTAGTACGCAGCAAGCTTGCCACGAAGTTCGGCGCTCAAGCCAATTTGGAGGATCCGCGCATTCCTTATCGCGAGACCATCCGCAAGAAGGTCGCTGTTCAAGGCCGCCACAAGAAGCAATCCGGTGGACATGGTCAATTCGGCGACGTATGGATTGAGTTCTCTCCCGCCGCAGACCCCAGCGTTGATTTCGAATTCGAGGACGCCGTTGTGGGTGGCGCGGTGCCACGCAACTTTATTCCTTCCGTTGAAAAAGGACTTCGCGAGAACGTTGTGAAGGGCGTATTGGCTGGCTATCCTATGGTTGGGCTTCACGCCAAGCTATATGACGGCAGCTATCATCCGGTCGATTCCTCTGAAATGGCCTTTAAAACTGCCGCTCGTATTGCATACAAGAAGGGCTGCATGGACGCCAGCCCGGCGCTTCTTGAACCAATCATGCACGTGGAAGTGCTAGTACCCGACGAATACATGGGCGACGTTATGGGCGACATGAACAAACGCCGGGGTCGCATCATGGGCATGAATCAGGTAGAGGACGGGCAGCAGCTCGTTGCGGAAGCACCTCTATCCGAAATGTTTAAATATGCAACCGACCTCCGCTCCATGACCCAAGCCCGCGGTAGCTTTGCCATGACCTTTGAGCGTTATGAAGAGGTTCCCGCCAACGTTGCCCAGAAAATCATCGACAACGCGAAAAAAGACGAGGAAGAAGAGGATTAATTTCTTCCGTGTTGAACTTTTATACGGGATCGGCGCATGTCGTCGGTCCCGTTGCTCATGCCTGTGATCACATAAAGGAGGCCGCGCTATGATAACGACCGTCTGCATGAATCCATCCTTTGATAAAACCGCCTCGGTGGACGAGCTGATACCCGGTTCGCTGAACAGGCTAAAAAATGTCCGCGTGGATTTGGGAGGTAAGGGTATCAAAGTGGCTATTGTCCTGAAGCGGCTTGGTGTGGCTGTAAGCTGCGTCGGTTGTCTGGGGGAAAGCAATGTTTCCGAATTTTCTCAACTGATTGCGCGGGAGCACGTGCCTTTTGAGTATTACCGTTTATCCGGAGAAATTCGTACCAATTTAAAGTTACTGGATGAAAAACAAAAGACGATTACCGAATTGAACGAGCCCGGCCCTAGCATGAGCAAGGAAGAGCTTGAGCACTTTTTAGATTTGCTGAAGGAGAAAGCTGTTTCCAGCAGTTATGTCATCCTCAGCGGACGTCTTCCCGTGGGCTGTAACGACGATACCTATCAGCGCTGTATGCAGGTATTGGGCGGCGAAAGGTGCATTTTGGATTCCGCCGGAACCTCTTTGCTGTATGGTATTAAAGAGAAACCCTTTTTAGTCAAGCCCAATTTGCCGGAAATGGAAGCGATTATCAAAAAAGAATTAAGCACGCTGCGGGGTATCCGAGACGCGGCGCTTTTCCTAAAGGAATACGGGGCGCAAAACGTGATTGTTTCCATGGGTAAATATGGCGCTTTGTTTACCAACGGGCAAAAGACGCTTTTTTCTCCGGCATTAACGGTTGACAGTCGCTCTACCGTGGGGGCGGGAGACGCGATGGTTGGCGGCATCATGATGGGGCTTGATCGAGGATTGCCCCTTGAAGAGGCATTCCGCTTCGGGATGGCGGCTGGAGCTGCCAGCGTCATGACGGACGGCACGCAGCTGCTACGCCGCGAAGATTTTGAAGCGTTGGTTCCAAAGGTGGTTGTTCAGGAAGTATGAAAAGCCAGATCGAACGGCAATTCATTCGCTTGGGCCGAAGAGGAGCGCGAATGTTTGAAAACGATCAGATTGCTCTTGTGCCCCGTGACTATAGCGCTCATGTGGCCTGTCTGGACGGCTCGGTTTCTTTGATTTTTGACATCATTGATAAAAAAACAGCAAAAGTCGCGGGAGAAATTGCTTTACGAATAGGGGATTGCCCCGGGATGTTTTATTTGGGACACATTGGCTACCATGTCGACCCGCCCTACCGAGGAAATCATTTTGCACGAAAGGCTTGCCAGCTCTGCCGCCCTGTTTTTGAAGCCTTTCATTTTTCATCCTATGTCATTACCACAGACGCTGATAATATCGCCAGCATTAAAACCTGTGAGGAGCTTGGCTGCGTCTTGGAATGCGTCGTCGATGTGCCTGCTTGCTATGTACGTGAATTTGGCATCAGCACTCGAAAAAGAAGGTATGTATATTCGCTGTTGTCAGACAAATCATAAGGATGGACATTCCTATTGGGGCGTGTTTTTCCGCAACTTTCGCTGAAAAGACGTTTATGACTTTTCTTTTTGCATAAGATAGGGTAAAATACCATGGGAAGTTTCGGAAGGGGGCGCTTGTATTTGGAGACTGAACTGCTGGGCTGCCGGCTGTATTATCATTGGCAGCGCAAGGAGGATCCGAAGGCTCCTACCGTTTTACTGTTGCATGGCTGGGGCTGCGACAGCACTATTTTTTCATTTATCGAAAGCGGCCTAGATACTTCTGTTTTATCGGTAGATTTTCCCGGACATGGAAAAAGTGGGGAGCCGCCTGTAGCTTGGGGCGTGCCGGAGTACAAGGAGCAGCTTGTCCAACTGCTTTCCTTCCTAGGTATTGATAAGGTCATGGTTGTCGCCCACTCCTTTGGTGGAAGAGTGGCGATTTTGTTAGCAGCCGAGCATCCAGACATGGTTGAAAAGCTTGTGATTACTGGCGGCGCGGGAATCCGTAAGCCGGTTAGCGAAAGCCAGCAAAAGCGTCAGCAACGCTACAAGCGATATAACGCGATGCTGAACAGCCTGAAAAATGTGAAACCGCTGGCGGCGCATGCAGAAAAATGGCAAAACGCGCTCAGGCAACATTTTGGCTCGTCGGATTATAACCGATTAAATGAAAACATGCGAAAAACCTTTGTAAAGGTCATTTCACTGGATCTTTTTCCCCGCCTAAAAGAAATAAAGTGTTCCACTTTGTTAATCTGGGGCAGCGAGGATACTGAAACCCCGGTGTGGATGGGCGAGCAAATGGAAAAGGAAATCCCGGACGCCGCCCTGATTGTGTTTGACGGCAGAACGCATTTTGCCTTTATTGAGGAATGGCAGCGCTTTTTAATCATTATTAAGCAATTCTTTTTAGGAGGGGTGGCTGCATGACACAAACGCCGATTTCCTTCCTTTATGTGATGATGAAGCTGGTTTTACTTCTTTTACCGGTGCTCTGCTCCTTTTTTGCCGTGAAAGGACTCGTACATTATTTTCAGCTGGAAAGCTATCAATTTCCCGGCTATTTTCATACCTTGCGCCGTAACCGGATTCACAGCTGGGCGCCAGGCTTGTGCGTTTCGTTAGCCTGCTTGGCGATGAACGCATTGATCTCCTTTCAAGTTTCCGCTTTTCCGTCCTTGAACCCTGCAAACGCTGCACAGGCAGGAGGAAACGACTGGTTAGCTGCGATCCTGCTAGTATTAACATTGGCGCTTTCCTGCTTTGCAGGTATACTAATCGCGAAATGCTTTACGGAAAAAAAAGCCAAAAAGCCTTTTGTGCTGACAGGCCGCGTTAAACGGTTTTACACGGTTTTCTTTTTGGTAATGCTTGTGTTATCATGGCTTTTGTCTTTAACACCGTGGATCATCATCAATATCCTTTGGCCTCTTCTCCTGCCCTTGGTGGTAGCGCTAAGCGGCTTATTAGCTTGGCCGGTGGAAAAGCTAATCAGCGAGCTATACTTCCGGGACGCTCGTCGGAAGCTGCTTTCCAATACGGGCTTAATTCGGATTGGTATCACCGGAAGCTACGGTAAGACCTCGGTAAAGCATATTCTGGGCGCTATTTTAAGCGAGAAATATCCCACACTGATCACTCCTGCCAGCTTTAACACCCCCATGGGCGTTACTAGAGCCATACGAGAAAAGCTTACGCCTAGCTATCAGGTTTTTGTGGGGGAAATGGGCGCGCGGCATGTGGGCGATATCAAGGAGATGTGCCGCTTGGTACATCCTACCATCGGAGTGATAACCTCCGTTGGGCCGCAGCATTTGGAAACCTTTAAAACCATTGAACGTGTCGCCAAGACGAAGTATGAATTGATCGATGCGCTACCGCCAACGGATTCCCATAGCTATTTTTTTGACGACGGCAGCTTTTGCACCCAAATGTACCGTGATACGAAAAAGCCTAAAACACTTTGCGGACAAAACCCAGGAACTGCGGACGTCTGGTATACCGATGTAAAGCTCAACAAGGACGGCTGTACTTTTACGCTACATATTCGCGGCAAAGGTTCTGTGGATTGCCATACACGACTTTTGGGCGAGCACAGTATTCATAATATTTTGCTGGCGACAGCGGTTGCGAGCGATTTAGGTTTGAGCCTAAAACAGATTGCCCATGGGATTGAAAAGCTTCAGCCTGTCAAAAATCGTCTGGAATTGATGACTAACCCCGGAGGGTTTACCATCATCAACGACGCCTTTAATAGCAACCCAATTGGTGCAAAGGCTGCGCTGAAGGTCCTTGCGCAGTTTCCAAAGCGTCGCATTATCATAACGCCGGGCATGGTGGAGCTAGGGGAAAAGGAAGCGGAATACAACCGCGCCTTTGGTCAGCAAATAGCGGAATGCGTGGATATCGCCATCATTGTTGGAAAAAATCGAGCGCTGCCCATCATTGAGGGCCTTCGGGCAGCGGGGTTTAGCGAGGAGCATATTTATCGGGTGGATAGTTTGGCGCAATCTACGGAAACGCTTCACTCTTTGGTAACCCCCGATGATACCGTTTTGTATGAAAACGATCTGCCGGATCATTATCAGGAAGCATAAGGAAGGGGAATCATCAATATGAGTAAGCTGCAATTGGGTGTTTTATTTGGCAGCCGCAGCTGCGAGCATGAGGTGTCCATTATCAGCGCGGTACAGCTTATGCGCGCGGCGGATCGCCAAACCTATGATGTTTATCCGATCTACATCAGCAAGAAGGGGGAGTGGTTCACCGGAGACCCGCTATTTGACATTGCCACCTATACCCCCTTTGACGAAAACCGCAAGGGCTTGGAACGGGTACAGCTGGATTTGACGGCTGGCTCCGGCGCGCTAACCACCCGCAAGCAGGGGAAAGGCCTTTTCACAAAAGAACAACAGCTGATTATTACGCGGCTGGATTGCGTCATTCCCGTCTTTCATGGTATGCATGGCGAGGACGGCACCGTGCAGGGGCTTTTGGAGCTATGCAATATCCCCTATGCCAGCTCCGGCGTGGGAGCCTCGGCTATGGGCATGGATAAGGTTTACATGAAGCAGTTTTTTAGAGGCTGCGGCTTTCCCGTATTGCCTAGTTGCTGGTTTCTTCGCACCGAATGGGAGAAGGAACGCACGCCTGTGATGGAACGAGTGGAAAAAGAGCTTGGGTATCCCGTGTTTGTCAAGCCCGCCTCCTTAGGCTCCTCCATTGGTGTAACTCGCGCAAACGACCGTGCTGGACTAGAGGAAGCACTTGAGCTTGCCTTTGAATTTGACCGTAAGGTATTGGTGGAGAAGGGCTTAAACGCGCCGTTGGAGTTAAACTGCTCCGTACTGGGCTATGACGGCAGCGCTAAAGCCAGCGAGATTGAGATGCCTTTATCGGGCGGCGATCTTTTAACCTTTATGGATAAGTATGGCAACAATTCAACCAAGGGAATGGCTTCGTTAAAGCGGGTGCTGCCCGCGCCTATCGAGCCGGAGCTGCGCGACCAGGTACAGCAGCTCTCCATCGATATTTTTAAAGCCATGGATTGCAAGGGCGTGGTTCGGATCGACTATATGTTCGACCCCCAAGGGCAGGAGCTTTACATCACAGAAATTAACACCATTCCCGGCTCCTTATCCTTCTATCTGTGGGAGCCCTGCGGGTTGCCCTACAGCCAATTGGTGGATGAAATGGTCAAATATGCCCTGAAGGCCCAGCAGGACAAGGACGATAGCAACTACGCCTATACCTCCGATATTCTATCCAGTATTTCCATGGGAGGAAAAACCGGCGCGAAAAACGGGCTTAAAAATAGGTAACGTCGCACAAAGGAGCGGTAAGGTGGAGTTATCAGAAGTAAAATGTCCCGACGATCTTCGCGCGCTTACCTATGAAGAGTGCGAAAACCTTGCGGATGATATACGAACAAGAATAATTCAGGTTGTGTCACAAAACGGGGGACATCTGTCCTCCAATTTGGGAATTGTAGAGATCACCTTGGCATTGCATCGGGTTTTTCATGCGCCCGAGGATAAAATTGTTTTTGACGTAGGTCATCAGACCTATGCTCATAAGTTGATCACCGGGCGTTATGAGGCCTTTTCCACTTTGCGTACCTATGGGGGGATCTCCGGGTTTCCCAGACGCTGCGAAAGTGAATTTGACTGTTTCGAGGCGGGACACGCTTCCACAGCCATCTCTGCAGCTGTTGGATTGGCGCGGGCAAGGGACGCACTGGGGCAGAAGCATCATGTAGTAGCCGTGGTTGGAGACGGCGCCTTAACTGGCGGTATGTGTTATGAGGCGCTAAACGACTGCGGCAGCCGCAAAACCCGATTGATAATTATTCTCAATGACAATGAAATGTCCATCGCGCCCAATGTGGGAGCGCTTAGCAGACATCTTTCAAACCTACGAGCCAGCAGCGGATGGAATGTAACCAAAAATAGGGTAAAGCGCCGTGTTACGCAGTTACCCGTACTTGGTAAGCCAATTTACACTGTTATGCACACTGTAAAACAAATGATCAAAAGTGTGTTTGTTGACGAAGGATTCTTTTCCGCGCTAGGCTTCCGCTATTTGGGGCCGATCGACGGCAACAATCAAGAAGCGGTGGAAAAAATCCTGCTCAGAGCTGAAAGCTTAGACGAGCCGGTGGTTATTCATTGCATTACCAAAAAAGGCTACGGCTACAATCGTGCGGAAAAGAAACCTGATCTTTTTCATGGCATTCCACCCTTCTTCCTGGATGATCAGAAGGCCCCGGTTTCCAGCGGAAAAAGCAATGGAGAAACGGTTACGGAAGAGCTTTGCAAGCTTGCTGAAAAGGATGAGCGCATTCAAGCGATTACAGCGGCGATGGAGCTTGGCACAGGAACCATAGCCTTTAAAAATACCTATCCGAATCGTTACTTTGACGTGGGTATTTCAGAGGAGCATGCTGTCACCATGTGCGCAGGAATGGCTTCCGGCGGATTGCGCCCCTTCTTTTTTGTTTATTCCACCTTTTTGCAGCGCGCCTATGACCAAATGCTTCATGACGTATGCATCCAAAATCTGCCAGTGGTGCTAATGATCGACCGGGCTGGGCTTTCTAACAGCGATGGACAATCCCACCAAGGGCTGTTTGATCTTGCTTTCCTTCGACAGATTCCGCGCATGACGATCCTCGCACCGGCTAACGAAAAGGAGCTACGTTTAGCCGTCGAAGCGGCTTATCGATTGAACGCACCCTGCTCGGTTCGTTATCCAAAGGATACGCTACACCTACCCAGCGGCTATTCGATTGATGATTTCCAGATTGGACGCTGGCAGGTGCTTCGCCCCGGACAGGATGCGGCGCTGCTAACAGTCGGCAGTATGACAGCCGCCGGCCTTCGCGTTGCGGACGCGCTGGCGGACAACGGCATTCAGGTGCAGGTCGTCAATTGCTCCACCGTGAAACCGTTGGACGAGGAACGCCTTACCAAATTATTTGAAGCGCAAATTCCCATCGTTACCGTGGAGGAGCATGTGCTGGCGGGCGGTTTTGGCAGTGCGGTGCTTGAGTATGCGGCTAAGTGCAATCAGACCGTTTCGATTACGCCTTTAGCTGTTGGCGATTTTTTTGTACAGCACGGGGATCGCGCTCATTTACTGAGAGATGTTGCGCTTGATGATGAAAGCATTGCTTCCGCAATTATAAAGCTTAAGGAGGCGGTTGCCGATGTCGGATAAACTGCGGGCCGATTTGGCCTTGGTTCGTCAGGGACTTGCGCCTAGCAGAGAGCGAGCGCAAGCTATGATTATGGCGGGTCAGGTTTATGTTCGGGAGGTAAAGCTGCTAAAGGCTTCTCAGCCGGTACTAGAGACAGACGAGCTGCTCGTTAAGGGACATACGCATCCCTTTGTAGGTCGCGGCGCGCTGAAGCTGGATAAAGCGCTCCGCGTATTCGGCGCGGATGTTCGAGGCTTAACGGCTATGGATATCGGCGCGGCTACCGGAGGGTTTACCGATGTGCTGCTGCAAAACGGAGCAGAACGGGTATATGCCATTGATGTGGGCTATGGTCAGCTGGATTGGAAAATACGCAATGATCCACGGGTGACGATACTGGAGCGCACCAATGCCCGCTATTTAACCCATGCAGAAATTCCCTGCATACCCGACGTGACCGTCATGGATGTATCCTTTATTTCCGTGAAGCTGATTCTGCCTAAGGCGGCAGAGCTGATGGAGAACAAAGGACGATTTTATATTTTGATTAAGCCGCAATTTGAGGCGGGCCGAGAAAATGTGGGTAAAAAAGGCGTGGTTCGCGATCCCGCCATTCATGAAAAAGTGATCATCGAGATTGCCGATTTTCTGCCGACGATGGGATACCATATGGCTCAATTGGATTTTTCGCCGATCACCGGCCCTGAAGGAAATATTGAATACATAACTGAGCTGCTGCCCGGAGATGGCGAGACGATGACTTACGATGCAATTCATCAAGTGATTGCTCAGGCGCACCAGACCCTAAGCAAATAGCATAAAATGCATAATCATGCGCAGTTGCATAGTTATGCATTTTATGCTATAATGAAGTAATGAAAGGTAGGCGTCATAATGAACTCCGTCTATATTGTTATGCATCAACGGAAGCAAAACATAGAAGAGTTAGCGGCTCAACTAGCGGCAGCATTAAGCGCCGCCGGAATCGCCGCTTACGCGGAACCTTGGCTATTGAAGCGCATGGGGGAGCGGTCTCCACTCCTTTTTCTGGGCGACCAGATAGAGAAGTGCGACGCTGTGCTCTCTGTAGGTGGAGACGGAACGCTGCTACGGGCTAATGCGATTGCCGTTCGCAATCACATTCCTATTTTAGGGATCAACATCGGTACGGTTGGTTTCTTAGCCGAGGTGGAATGGGAGCAGCTGACAGAAGCCTGCAAGCTGCTAGCCGACGATGATTTTGAAGTCAAAGAACGAATGATGCTAGAAGCCGAACTGGACGGTAAAAGCTGGCTGGCGCTAAACGACGTGGTGCTAAGCCGCGGAGGATACTCTCGATTGATTGGGGTAAACGCCTCCGTGAGCGGGGAACAGGCTGGACTTTACATTGCCGACGGCGTTATCGTTTCCACTCCCACTGGGTCTACGGGCTATTCCCTGTCCGCGGGCGGCCCCATTGTTTATCCCGACGTGGAGTGTATTTTAGTAACGCCTATTTGTCCCCATTCACTGCAGCACCGTCCCGTTATCGCAGCGCCTACCCAGCGGATCGAGCTTTCCCTCGACCGGGAGCATAGCAACGCCGTACAGGGCGCCGTGGATGGTCAACAGGCCTTTACCCTGTCTTTAAATCATCGTTTGGTGATCACAAAGGCCGACCAGCCCGCTAGGTTTATCGAAATGCATTCACGCGGCTTCTTTTCCACCATTCGTATCAAGCTAGCCGAATGGAGCCGCTAAAATCAAGGAGGAACCATGAAAGCTTCACGACAGATCACAATTCTGGAAATAATCAATTCCAAGAGCGTTGAAACCCAAGAGGATTTGGCGGATGAACTGCGAAGGCACGGCTATCAGGCGACGCAAGCCACTGTGTCCAGAGATATCAAAGAGCTTCGTTTGGTCAAGGTTCTTGGCTCCAACGGCGCTTATCGCTACGCTACCGCGGATAAGAATGATAACGGACTGAATGAACGATTGATCCGCATGTTTAGCGATACGGTGCTCAGCATGACCAGCGCCTACAATCAGATTATTCTGCGCACCATATCCGCCAGCGCAAATATTGCCGCCGAAACCATTGATAGCTTGCAATGGCCCGAAATTTTAGGTACAATTGCGGGAGACAATACGATATTGATGATCGTCCGAAGCATTGAGGAAGTAAAGCCAGTCATGGAGCGGCTAAACGCTATGATGCATCGGGCGTAAGGGAAAGGAATGTGCGCCAATGCTGGTTTCAATGACTGTGCGCAATATAGCGCTGATTGAAAACCTTGTGATTGAATTTCATCAGGGGATGCATGTTTTAAGCGGCGAAACCGGCGCGGGAAAATCCATTCTGGTTGATAGCATCAATTTGGTGCTGGGGGAGCGAGCGGATCGGGGCTTGATTCGCTCCGGCTGCGATAAAGCCTCGGTGGAGGCAATGCTCGATATCAGCGATTGTCCCAAAGCCAAGGATATATTGGCCGAGCAAGAATTAGAAGCGGAAGGAAATTTGCTAACCATACAGCGGGAGATTACCACCGGCGAGCGCAACCTGTGCCGTGTTTGCGGCGTAATCGTTCCTCTCACCTTTCTACGCAGACTTTCCGAGGTGCTCGTAGACGTTCATGGACAGCACGAGCATCAAAGCTTGCTGGATCCTAAGAAACACTTAGGCTTTTTGGACTCCTTTGGCGATTCGGCTTTTAACGCAAAAAAAGCCGCTGTAGCCGAAGCGTACCATGCATGGAAAGCCGTTAGTACAAAATTTGCAGCGCTGCGCAAGGAAAACGCCCAACGGGTGGAGCGGCAAGCCTACTTAAAAAGTCAAGTGAAGGAGCTGGACGAGGCGCAGCTTGCCATTGGCGAGGCAGAGCAATTGGGCGCGGAAAAGGAGCGCTTTCAAAGTGCGGAACAGATTGATCGAGCCCTTCGAAGCGCCTATGAATTAAGCTATTATGGGAACCGCGAGCAAAGCGCCTTTGTGAAGCTCAAGGAAGCCGCCGAAGCGCTCCACAGGGTTGAAGAGCTGGACGAGCGATATCGCGCCTTAGCGGTCCGAATGGACGCCGCGTCCTATGAGGCCGAGGAGGTTGGCATTGAGCTGCGCTCCTTACTAGAACAGGTAAGCTTTGATCCGGAGCGAAACGAGACCATCTTAGAACGCTTGGATTTAATACGTCGCTTGGAACGGCGCTACAATATGGCTGCCGATGAGCTGGTGAATCATCATGAGGAAATCCGGGACGAGCTGAACCATCTGGGCAGTATCGAGGATCGCATGAAACGAGCGGAAAGCGAGTATAAGCAAAGGCTGTCCGAATATCGCAGCCTAGCCGCCGAACTGACAACCGCTAGGCAGGAGCTGGCCCGTTGGTTTGAAAAAACCATGGAGGATGAATTGCGGGATTTGGGCATGCAGCGTACGCGTTTTGCTTGCGTTTTCGAGCAGCCAAGCCCCGACCAGAAAAAAATTCCCTCCGTAGAAGGCGACGATCATGTAGCATTCTATATCGCGCCCAATCCCGGAGAGCCTTTAAAACCGCTGGATAAAATCGCTTCCGGCGGCGAGCTTTCACGCCTCATGCTGGCGATGAAATCAGCAGGCGCAGCTCACGAGGGGATTCCCTGTATGATTTTTGATGAAATCGACACAGGAATCAGCGGTCATATCGCCGAGGTGGTAGCCGAAAAAATGGCTTCTATCGCTCGATATCATCAGGTGCTATGCGTTACCCATTTGGCACAAATCGCTGCGATGGCTGATTGCCAATACTTGGTGAAAAAAAATGTGGAGGGAGAGAGAACCTTCACGTCGGTCACCCCGCTGGATGCGCCCGGACGCGTCAACGAGGTAGCGCGTTTAATCGGCGTCAGCAGTCAAGATCAAGCCAGCGGCTTTGCTCATGCCCGCGCGATTTTAAACGCCGCCGTGAAATGGAAAAAGCAAAATAGGCCATGCTAGTTTTGGAGAAAAGCGAAAATAGGCTTTTCTGCCTACCCCGATTGTGTTATACTAGTTGACGGTAAATATCTTGCGTTTATTCTAAAAAGGAAGGGCGATAACGAATGAATACCCTGTATCGTTTTCCCGGCGGCATTCATCCGCAGGAGGGAAAGGGAGGAAAGGCTGTCACATCCGTGCTGCCTATTGTGGAGGCTCCACTGCCGTCCCGTGTTATGATTCCCCTGCAACAGCACATTGGCGCTCCTTGCAAGCCGGTTGTTCAAAAGGGCGATCAGGTGAAGGTTGGTCAGATGATTGGAGAACCCGTAGGCTTTGTAAGCGCGGCGGTGCACGCCTCCATATCCGGCAAGGTAGTGGATTGCTTGCCATGTATTGTTGCAAACGGAACACAGCAAACCTGTGTTGTGATTGATAACGATTTTAAAGATACATGGGTTGAGCTGAAGCCGGTAGCCAATCCAGATGGTATATCAGCGAAGGATTTGTCGGAGCTAGCCCGCAATATGGGCATTGTCGGCTTGGGCGGCGCAACCTTCCCCACGGCTGTCAAGCTAGCCGTTCCCCCTGAAAAGCAGGTGGATACGCTCATCATTAACGGCGCTGAATGCGAGCCTTATCTATCCGCCGATCATCGGTTGATGCTGGAGCATGCCGAGGAGATTGTTGGCGGCTTGCTTGTGGTGAAAAAAGCGCTGGCTATCAAGACAGTTAAAATCGGGATCGAACAGAACAAGCTTGACGCGATTGAAGTAATGAAAAAGGCTGCGTCCGACCATAGCGACATCGAAGTCATCGGTTTGAGAACGATGTATCCTCAAGGCGGTGAAAAGCAATTGGTATATGCGCTAACCGGACGAAAGGTGCGCACCGGCGGCCTACCGCTGGATATCGGCGCAATCGTTATGAACGTGGGTACCTGCTATGCGATGTACCGCGCCGTATACGAAGGTCGCCCGGTCATTGATCGGGTCGTTACCGTTGGCGGCACCGTTCAGAAGCCCGCCAACTATATGGCGCGCATAGGTTCTCCTGTCGAATGGCTGTTGGATACCTCCGAAGGCGTGCTGCCGGAAACCCGTATGCTTATTTACGGCGGCCCCATGATGGGTATGGCTATCAGCCGTGAGGACATCCCCGTCACGAAGGGCTGCAGCGGAATACTGGCGTTGGACAAGCTAAGCGCTCTAGCCGAAGAAGGCCCTTGCATTCGCTGCGGTCGCTGCGCTGTCGCATGTCCCATGCTATTGTCGCCCGCAACCATCGATCGATACATGCGTAAAAATATGTATGACGCAGCTGAAGCTGCAGGCGCAATGAATTGTTTGGAATGCGGCGCTTGCACATGGAGCTGCCCCGCGAAGCGGAACCTAACGCAAAGTTGCCGAGTGTGTAAAAAGATCATCACACAGCGGCGGCGGGAAGCCGCTGCCAAGAAGGGAGGACAATAATCATGCAACGCAAGCTTGTGGTTTCATCCTCTCCATTTTTGCGTAACACTTCGATTTCTACCCGGGGAATCATGCTGGATGTGATTATCGCATTACTACCCACCGCATTAGCCGCCGTATGGTTTTTTGGCGCGCCAGCGTTGGCGGTGATGCTAACGTCTGTATTCTTTTGCGTCCTTTCCGAATGGACCTATGAGAAAATTACGCACCAAAAATCAACGATTACAGATTTAAGCGCGGTTGTGACTGGTCTTCTTCTGGCCTTTAACATGCCCGCTAATGCTCCTTGGTGGATGGCCGCTGTCGGCTCGGTCATCGCAATTGTACTCGTGAAGCAGTTCTTTGGCGGGCTTGGACAGAACTTTATCAACCCCGCTTTGGCTGCCCGCACGATCCTGATGCTTTCGTGGGCTGGCCTGATGGCCGCTACCGCCGCTCCTCAAGCCGGACAGATTTTCGGGCTGGGCGCAGGAAGCTTAGACGCGGTAGCGTCCGCAACGCCTTTGGCGCAGGACGCTGGCAAGTATGGCTTGTGGCAGTTATTCAGCGGCAACATTCCCGGCATGCTGGGCGAGACCTGCAAGCTAACGCTGATCTTGGGCGGTATTTATTTAATCGTCCGTCGTGTGATTGATTGGCGCATTCCGGTCAGCTTCATCGTGACGGCTTTGATCCTGTTCTGGATTCAAACCGGCGTGCTCTACTCTGAAGCAAGCGGCTCCCAAAACGCGCTGTACCAGTTGCTAAGCGGCGGCTTGCTACTAGGCGCTTTCTTTATGGCCACCGACTATGTGACGAGCCCGGTCAGCAAGACCGGTCGCGTGATCATGGGCATTGGCTGCGCGTTAATTCTCTTCGTAATCCGCGTATTCAACAGCAGCTATCCAGAGGGCTGCTCCTTTGGTATTTTATTTATGAACATCTGCACTCCTTTAATCGATCGCTGGACAGCTCGCAAGCCCTTTGGCTATACGAAGCCCGCTAAAGCGGTTGCGAAGGACGCCGAGAAGGGAGAAGCAAAAGCATGAAAATGAAGCGCCTCGGCCAAATCATCATGAATGGTATCTTGGGTGAAAACCCTACCTTCCGCTTGTTGCTGGGTATGTGCCCAACGTTGGCTATTTCAAAAGCCGCCTCTAGCGGACTAGGAATGGGACTGGCTGCTACCTTTGTGTTGGTGTTTTCCAACCTAGTCATTTCTCTTCTGCGGCATATTATCCCCGAGAAGGTGAGAATTCCTTGCTTTGTGGTGGTCATCGCTACCTTTGTAACGATCATCGACCTTGTGATTAAGGCATTTTTGCCTTCCATGTCCGCCACGTTGGGGATTTACATTCCGCTGATCGTCGTAAACTGCATCATTTTTGCCCGCGCGGAAGCCTTTGCCTTCAAAAACCCGCCTGTGGAATCCATCGCGGACGGTCTTGGTATGGGCTTGGGCTTTACAATGGCGCTAACCATTCTAGCTTCCATTCGTGAAATCATCGGTACGGGAACATGGTTCGGTATGCAAATCATGCCGGAAAGCTATATTCCTATGGGCATTGCACAAAATCCTTCCGGCGGTTTTATTTTCCTCGGCTTACTGCTGTTGGTGGTCAACGCCCTAACGAAGTATTTCGAGCGCCGCAAGCGTGAGAAAGCGGAGGGAGAAATCGCATGAACAACTTACTGTTGATTATTATTGGCAGCGTTTTGGTTAATAACTTTGTAATGTCTCAGTTTTTAGGCATATGTCCGTTCCTGGGCGTGTCCAAAAAAACGGAGACCGCACTGGGCATGGGTATGGCCGTCACTTTCGTTATGACGATTGCCTCTCTCTTTACCTACCTGATTGAGACTTGGCTGCTGATCCCCTTGAATTTGGAGTTCATGCAGACGATCGCTTTCATTTTGGTAATTGCAGCTTTGGTGCAAATCGTTGAAATCGTCCTTAAGAAAATGAGCCGTTCCTTATATCAAGCGCTGGGCGTTTATCTGCCGTTGATTACAACGAACTGCGCCGTGTTAGGCGTTGCGCTTCTTAATAGCCGCGAGGGCTACAATTTGCTGGAATCCGTTGTTAACGGCGCCAGCGCTGCGTTGGGCTTTACGCTGGCCATTGTCATCTTCGCTAGCATCCGGGAACGTCTAGCGGTCAGCAATTTACCAAAGTGGATGGATGGTTTTCCGGGCGCACTGATTACAGCCGGCCTGATGTCTCTGGCTTTCCAGGGCTTTTCGGGCTTGATTCGATAGGGGAAAGGAGAGGGCGCAATGAATACGATTTTAATAGCTGCGCTTGTGCTGGGCGGATTGGGCCTCTTGTTCGGGCTGCTGCTCACCCTCGCAAACAAAGTTTTCGAGGTACCCAGCAACCCCCAGCGCGATGAGGTGCGCAACTGTCTGCCCGGAGCAAATTGCGGCGGATGCGGCTTTGCTGGCTGCGACGCCTTAGCAGATGCAATTGTGGAGGGCAAAGCCCCCATCAGCGCCTGCCCTGTGGGCGGTGCAACGGTGGCGCAGGCCATTGCAAAAATAATGGGCGTCGACGATACTCCTCCACAGGTGCGTAATATTGCGACCGTGGTGTGTCAGGGAAGTCTTGACCGCTGCAAGACCAAATTCAAGTATCATGGAATCAATGACTGTGTGGCAGCTTCCTTGGTCAATGACGGCAATCGCGCCTGCAAATATGCCTGCCTTGGTCTAGGTACCTGCGTAAAAGCTTGTCACTTCGATGCCATTCATATTGACGAGCATTCCAAAATCGCAAAGGTTGATCCTGAAAAATGCCAGAGCTGCGGAGCCTGTGTGAAGGCATGCCCCAAAAGCGTACTCAGCCTTCAACCCGAAACCGTTCCGGTTCGCCTATTGTGCCGCGCAGCGGAAGAAGGCTATCTAGTCAGCGACAACTGCAAAATTGGTTGCGTCGGCTGCGAAATCTGTAAGGATGCTTGCAAGTTCGGTGCGATAACGATCAAGAATCATTTGCCTGTATTTGATATGGACAAATGCGTTGGCTGTATGATGTGCGCAGAAGTATGCCCGACCGGCGCTATTTGGGGCGATTTCGACAACCGAAAAATCGCATCCATTGATCGTGATCTCTGTATTGGTTGCACGATCTGCAAAAAGACCTGCAAATTCGAAGCCATTTCCGGCGAGCTGAAGCAAGTGCATGAAGTCAACGAAGCTTGCACCGGCTGTGGCGAATGCGTCAAGAAATGCCCGAAGAAAGCAATCACTTTAGGAGTGCGTAAGCACGTGCGTGACGCCAACGCCAAGGTCGGTACCACCATTGTGGAAGCCGCCGTACCGAAGGAATAAGGCGGATTCGCAATCATCACAGGCTACGGCTGATAAATCGGGATGCTGCACAGCTTTACGCCCGGTTTATCAGTCTTTTCTTTTCAATTGATGGTTATGAACAGGGAGACGACAAGGGAGGAATGCAGAATGATGAAGGTTGGCGTAATCGGAGCGGGAAATATGGGCGGCACGATCATGCGTGCGGCTTTTCAGGCAGGCGTACTCAAACCCTATGAAACCACGGTATTCGATACGAACGAAGAGCAGCTTCACAAGCTGAGCGAAGCTTACCCTGTTATCATCGCTGAAAACAATATGATGCTTGCCAAGGAATGCGATTGTATTCTGCTGGCAGTTAAGCCTAATTATGTCCGCGGCGTGCTGGAGGAGATCGGCCGTTATGCCCGAAATAAGCGCTTGATTTCCATTGCTGCCGGATGGAGCATGGATATGCTTACCGATGCTTTTGGAAAGGAAAGCTGTCCTCAGATTCTGCGCGTTATGCCCAATACGCCCGCCTTGGTCGGCGCTGGCTTTACAGCCTTGTGCGAAGAAACCACCTTTAATAAAATCGGATTACTTTGGGCAAAGGAGCTATTTTCTTGCTTGGGCATGGTACAGATGGTACCGGAGCGTCTATTTGACGCTGTGGTGGCTGTATCAGGCAGCAGCCCGGCTTACATCTATATTTTAATTGAAGCTATGGCTGATGGCGCAGTAAAGCTTGGGATGCCCAGAGCATTGGCACAGCAGGCAGCCAGTCAAGCGGTGCTTGGGTCGGCAAAGATGGTGCTGGAAAGCGGAGATCATCCCGGCAAGCTAAAGGATGACGTCTGCTCGCCGGGCGGCACGACGATTGACGCAGTTGCCGTCATTGAAAAATCTGGTTTCCGGGGTATTATCATGGAAGCCATGGAAGTGTGCGCTCAAAAAAACAAAAAGCTAGCTGCGGCTTATGATCGGAGAGATAAACGATGAGTGAGACAAAACGCAGCGTTCAGCTCTATACAGACGGCGCATGCTCTGGAAACCCGGGGCCCGGGGGATGGGGTTGCTTACTTAGCTTTCAGGGCAAAACAAAAGAAATGTCTGGATTTATGCCAAATACCACCAATAATCGGATGGAAATATTCGCGGTGATCAGCGGTCTGGGCGCGCTTAAGGAGCCGTGTATCGTCGACGTGTATTCAGATTCAGCCTATACGGTCAATGCCTTTAAGGAGCATTGGATCGATAATTGGCAAAAAAATGGTTGGCTTAACAGCAAAAAAGAGCCGGTGGAGAACAGCGATTTATGGAAGCTGCTTTTAACGATTATTAAGGTAAAGAAGCTAGATGTGACCTTTCATAAGGTGAAGGGTCACGCCGATAATCCATCCAACAATCGCTGTGATGAGCTAGCAACGTCGGCCATTGCTGAATACCGCCGTATCAATGGAGAGGCAAGCGAAAAGCCTGCTGTGACCGCAAGCCCTGTCCAGAAGTAAGGGGGAGAGCCTATGATATCTTTTCGCTAAAGAATACTTTTACGAAAAGATATATATCTTTTTTCATTATTGGAAGGGAGGTGTCCTCTTGGCGAACGAAAACTATCAATCCTTGCTCAACGACCAGCGTACGGAACGCACGCGGCATATGCTAAAAGCCCTGCCATCCTCCTGCTCCGATTTTATCAATAGCATCGCCATGACCACCAGCCCATTAACGCGCATGGCGTACACGATCGATTTAGGGACGTTTTGTGAGTTTGCAGTCAGGGAAATCCCCTACTTTGGCGACAAATCGCCCTCTGAATGGACAGACGACGATCTGGAGCATTTCACCGCAAAGGATCTGCAGGTATACGCCAATTATCTAACACTATATTTTAAAGCTGACGAAGAAGCCGATCAAGCCAGTCCGCCCAAAGCCCTGCGAAATCACGAATGCGGCGTAATGCGTAAGCTTTCCTCTCTTCGGTCTTACTTTGATTATCTTTTTAAGCAGGAGCGCATTAAAGGAAATATTGCCACCTTGGTTTCCCTGCCGAAGCTGCATGATAAACCAATTTTGTATTTAATCAACGAAGAGGTTGACCGTCTATTGCAAACGGCTGCAGATGGAGCGGAGCTGACCGAGCGTCAGCAGAAATTTCATACGCTTACAAAGACGCGAGACGTTGCTATGCTGATGCTCTTTTTAGGCACCGGAATCCGCGTCAGCGAATGCGTCGGTATCGATATAGAGGATTTGGATTTTCACTTAAACGCCGTGCTGGTAACCCGTAAAGGCGGAAACCAAGTTATTCTTTATTTTCCAGCTGAAGTCGCTGAAGCCTTGCAGGCCTATGTTAAGGAGCGTAAGCTAATAAAAACCGATGAAGCCAATCAGAACGCGTTGTTTCTTTCGTTACAGAAAAAGCGCATCACTCAACGCGCCGTGCAGATTATGGTTAAAAAATATTGCTCCATAGCCGTGCCCTTGAAAAAGAAAATGAGTCCTCATAAGCTGCGAAGCACTTACGCTACACGGCTCTACCATGAAACGGAAGATATTTATCTAGTCGCAGACGCACTGGGACATTCCGATGTGAACACCACGCGTAAGCATTACGCGGCTATGAGCGATCAACGCAGAAAAGAAGCGGCGCAAAACGTGCATCTCCCAGAAATGACAGACAAACCAGAATGAGCCTATAAAAGAAACACCCCTACGATATCCACATCGTAAGGAGTGTTTTTCGTTTGTTTATGCTTGCTTAGCGAATGCGTCAAGCTCGATTACCTTGCCGCCATGAGTTCTAGAGTACTCTGCAGCAAGCGCCATAACATGACTCTCAACCGACGCGTCAACACTTGTAAGTCCCCCTTCGCTTTGCGTAGCGATCAAGCCGCACAGGGCGTCCATCAAGCCCATGTCACCGCCGCCGTGTCCGGCAAATTCACTGGTTATCGTGCCTAAATCAATGATTTGTTCCGTCTCGCCAAAGCGACGCAGAGATAGCTTGTTTTCTTCCAAATCGCCTTCCACCTCCCCCATGGTTCCCGTGATCTTGATGGTACGATGACAGGCGTCTGTAAAAGCGGTCGTAGTGAAGGTTGCCGTGATTCCGCCGGCAAATTCCATGTTTACGGTTTGGTGATCGGCTACATCGTTATCACAATGATAGACACACCGTCCATAGGGCCCGGTTTTCAGCGCGTTATAGATATTCTCCTCACTTACTTGATTCGTAAGCACGGAGCAAGGCCAATTTCCGCCAATATAGCGAACGCCTGTACGAGGATTTGTAATATAAATACGCTCCGCATCGTAAGGGCATTTCTCCTTGCAAAGACATCCGTCTAGGCAGCGGTCAGCCGCTCCCTCCGGCGCATTTTCCGCTTTAAACCAATCTAAGGATCCAAAGCTGGAAAGTCGCTGACATTCCGTTCCCGCCAGCCAGCGAAGCATGTCCATATCATGACAATTTTTTGCTAAAATGAGCGGGCTACTCTCTTCCAGCCTACGCCAATTACCGCGCACATAGCTATGGGCGTAATGCCAGTACGCAATATGCTCAACCGCATCAATTGTTTCTACGCGACCAATATCGCCGCGCTCAAGCAATTGCTTCAACGCGGAGTAAAAAGGTGTGTACCGCAGTACGTGGCAGACAATAACCTGACGCTTCATTTCGTGCGCTTTTTGTTGCAAAGCAATGCATTCGGAAAGCTTTGGGGAAATAGGCTTTTCCAGCAGCAAATGATATCCCTTCTCCAATGCTCTCAGCGCTTCCCCCACATGCTGCCTATCCTGCGTAGCGATAATCATCACGTCCGCTAGCCTTGGCTGGTTTAGCAAAGCCTCATCGGAGTCAAAACAATATTCGGGCGAAACGCCATAACGGCTACGCAGCAGCTCTAAGCGTTCTGGGCGGATATCCGCTCCCGCAACAATTTTCATACGATCCGGATTCATTTTTTGATAAGGCGCGTACGCCTCCAACCCACGGCAGCCGCAGCCGCAAATGGCAACAGTAATTGGCTGATTCATTGTGCTACCTCCCTTTCAACCGCATTATAGCAAAGATTGCATAGAAAAGATAGAAGGAAAAAAGTGACTTTGGCGCTTAATCGCTGCTTGACTTATCCCCCCTTGAGAATAATCGCTGCTTGACTTATCCCCCCTTGAGAATAGAAACGCTCGTTCCCCACAATGCTTGTCAAACCCGCATTCTTGTGGTATTCTATTGAGAGTAAGCAAAGGGAGTGACATGCATGAGTAACCAGCGAGGAGATACCCAAGCGAAAATCCTTGCCTATATTGAAAAGGCTACCTTGCAAAAGGGATATCCCCCGTCGGTACGTGAAATATGCGATGCGACGGGGTTAAAAAGTACATCTACCGTTCACGGGCACTTGATTCGTTTGGAGAAAAAGGGGCTTTTATACCGCGATTCCATGAAGCCGCGTGCTATTTCCGTTCCGCTGGATCATCAAATGTACCGCTCCGAAATGGTGAATGTTCCCATTGTAGGCAGAGTAACGGCTGGAAGCCCCATATTAGCCACGGAGAATATCGAGGACTATATCGCATTGCCTCAAACAATGCTGGGCGAAGGGGAGCATTATGTGCTTTCTGTACGGGGAGAAAGCATGATTGAAGCCGGAATTATGGATGGCGATTATGTGGTGGTACGCAAACAGCCCACCGCCTATAACGGCGATATCGTTGTAGCCATGATCGAGGATGACGCGACGGTAAAACGTTTTTACCGTGAAAACGGTCATTTCCGGTTACAGCCAGAAAACCCAACCATGGAACCTATTATTGTACCCGAGGTAACGATACTGGGCAAGGTTATTTCTCTTTATCGAATTTTCTGATAAAAACTACCAACAGAATGGGAGTTGAATAAGCATGACATGGTGGGAAACCGCCCTGCGACTATTGCTAGCCGTACTAATCGGCTGCGTTATTGGCATTGAACGCGAACGGAAGAATCGTCCCGCTGGTATGCGTACTCATGTTTTGGTATGCGTGGGAGCGGCGACCATCGCGATCATGGAAAGCCTCATGATCGCGGATACCATTACCTTAAATATGAATAACGCCAATACCGGCATTGCAGTCAGCTATGGCCGCATCAGTGCACAGGTAGTAAGCGGTATCGGTTTTTTAGGCGCGGGTACCATTTTTATCAGCCAGAAAAAAATAGCTGGTTTGACAACCGCCGCCTCTCTTTGGAATGTAGCTTGCTTAGGTTTGGCTGTTGGGATGGGCTATTACTATATCGCTATTGCGGGCTGCGGGATCGTCATCATCACGCTAACCTTTTTGCAGCGCGTGGTCAAGGTAAACGCCGTCAAGCATGTAGAGGTTAAGTTTATTCATCGGGTAGAGACGATCGCTTTCATCAACGATTACTTTCAAAGCATCGGCGTGCGGGTGCTGGATATCGATTTTCACGTAGAAAACAAAGGAAAGTATAACCTATATACCAATATTTATACATTGGATATGCAGGGAAAGACCACTTATAAGGATATCGTAAACAAGCTGTCGGAGTATGCGAATATTCAGGGAATACGTACTCGGAACACCTAAGGGGGCTTTTAGCAATGGACAAACGCGTGGCGGTTGTAGGCGGCTGCAATGTCGATTTAACGGCGACGGCTTATTCAAGCCTGATTATGCAGGATTCCAATCCCGGACGCTTGGAAGTATCGCTGGGCGGCGTTGGACGTAACATCGCCGAGAACCTAGCGCGTCTGGATTGGCAGGTTTCCTTGGTGGCTCCTATCGGAAACGATCAGTTTTATCCCATGATCCGGCATATGGCCGAGGATACGGGAATGGACATTTCTCATTGTCTGATCGTTGAGGGTGTGAGCACATCCAGCTATTTGTGCATCAATAGGCCAAATGGCGATATTGCCGTAGCGGTAGCCGCTATGGATATTTGCGAGAAAATCACCCCGGATGTATTGGCAAGGGAAATGAATTTTTTAAACACCTTTCCCTACGTCGTGGTGGATACCAATCTCCCGGAGGAAAGCATTGCCTATCTGGCGCAGCATTGTACCGCGCGGCTGTTTTCCGACGCGGTATCCAGCAAGAAAGCGCGAAAGCTGATGAAGGCGCTGAATTCGCTGTATTTTCTAAAGACAAACCGGGTGGAAGCGGAAGTGCTGGCAGGAATGTCTCTCCAAAACAATGAGGACCTAGAGAAGGCAGCCTCTATCCTGCACAAGCGCGGCGTAAAACGCGTATGCATTACCTTAGGCGATGACGGCGCTTTCTTTTCGGATGGATCCAAAACGTTGATTTTACCCCAGCATCACGTGCATACCGTCAACTCCACAGGCTGCGGAGACGCATTTCTAGCGGGCGCGCTTTGCGCTATAGCGCAAAACAGCTCTTCACAGGATGTGCTAACCAGCGGGTTATCCATGGCGGCTATTTGCGCTCAAGCGGTGGGTGCTGTTTCAGATCAGCTATCCCCGGAAACCCTTGACCGTATGGTTTTACAATATAAGGAGGAAATGACAAAATGAAGCTTCAAAACTATCTTTGGGTATCTCAAGAGGTTCAAGACGCTATCCGTGAAAATAAACCCGTGGTTGCGCTGGAATCAACAATTATCTCCCATGGCATGCCTTATCCTCAGAACGTAGAAACCGCTCTTCGCGTTGAAAAAACGGTTCGCGACAACGGCGCGATTCCCGCTACCATCGCCATTTTAGGCGGCAAGCTCTGCGTTGGTATTACCCCGGAGCAGATCGAGTATCTAGGGAAAAAAGGGTTAAAGGTTATCAAGGCGAGTCGACGTGATTTGCCCGTATTGCTTTCACGGGGTGAGGACGGCGCAACTACCGTCGCTACCACCATGATCGCTGCGGCGATGGCTGGCGTGCGTATCTTCGCCACGGGCGGCGTAGGCGGCGTGCATCGCGGCGCTGAAACCACCATGGATATTTCCGCTGATCTGGAAGAACTGGCCCAGACAGACGTTACCGTCATTTGCGCTGGCGCAAAGTCGATTCTCGATCTTGGGTTAACGCTGGAGTATCTGGAAACCAAGGGCGTTACCGTTGTGGGCTATCAAACGGAAGAGCTGCCCGCGTTTTATTGCCGCAAAAGCGGCTTCCCCGTAGACTACCGTTTGGATACGCCCGCTGAAATCGCCGCGGCTGTGTTGGTAAAGGAGCAGTGTGAATTGAAAGGCGGCATGCTCATCACAAATCCCATTCCCGAAGAATACGCCATGCCGGAAAAAGAAATGGACGAGTGCATCCAGCATGCCATCTCAATTGCCAACGAGCAGGGAATCAAGGGAAAGAACATCACGCCCTTCCTGCTAGACAGAATTAAGACCTTAACGGATGGCAAATCGCTGGAGGCGAATATCAAGCTGGTGCTGAACAATGCAAAGCTTGGCGCTGAAATAGCCATTGAGCTTTGCAAGCAACGCGGATAAACCATTTTCACACCCTTTCATTCCTCCTGCATAGGGTATAATGCAATACCCTGTAAGGAGGAATGTTTTTATGAGCAGTCGTGTCTCCCCCTTCGCGGCGCTAACCGGCGAAGAAAAGCAAATGAAATGGCTTGAGTATCAGAGTATCAAGCTTCCCTATGTTCACGGCAGCGTTGATGATGGCATGGCGGAGGCTTTGCCACCCGCAGAAAAAGTCAAGGTAGATCCGCCCAAGGAAGCAGCTCCCCCAAAAATTGAAAGACGGCAGGAGACTGGCGTAAACCGCACGCCCCTTTCCCCCACCGACTTTCAAAAAATCCGTCATCGCCAATATGACGCCGTCATCGCTAAGATGAAACAGGCAGAAGCACAAACAAAGCATTATCAAAGCCTGTCATAGACTTCGTAGAAAATGAAGCAGCTTTTGGCATTGAATTCTTGGGTTCTTCTGTTCCAGTACATAAGCCCGGCCTGCAAGCCCACGACGTAAACGCGCCGTGGGCTCTATGCGCAATAGCTCCTCAACGGACTGTCGGATTCCCATAGCGCCTGTGCCTTTGATGAAGTAGAGAAATGCGCCATACTCTGCCGGGATTCCTTCCAGCGGATAACAAAGCACTGGCTTCCCGGAACGCATATATTCCAGCGTTTTACTGGGAAACGAATAACGCGTATAGACGCCGTCGGGAGAACGCGGGTTGATGAGAATGGTTGCTCTTTGTTGCAGTTGTATAGCTTCAGCCTGCGGCACTAAGCCAAAAAAGTGGATATTCTCATACTGCTGGGCATAGCGCTGCGCCTCCTGCGCCAGATCGCCGGAACCGCAAAGCCAAAGCTGACAGTCCGGCCAATCCCGAAAGGCCTCCAGCAGTTCGCCAATGCCGAGCTCCTTATTCAAGGTACCGGTATACAAAACAGCCGGCACGGCTTCCGGCTTGTCTATGCTACGATTTGTGTGAGAATCGGCTTCGTCCAGAATCAAGCCCTCCAAAACCATTGCGGGCTTCTGCTTTACGGGAACAATTTCTTTCATAGGCTCCGTCAGTAAAATAAATCCGTCCATTTGGGAACAAAGCGCCAAGCTTGCGTTGCCCCGTCGCTGCTCTAAGTATTTTGCAACGCCGGTTCGCCCCGAGGCTAATCCCCATTCGTTCGGAAGATCGGTTACAATCACAGCGGCGCGTAAATTCTGGATTTTCTTTTTTGCTTTTTGTACGGCCTTCATATAAGGCAAATAAATGGTATACAGCAGGACGGTTCGGTTTTCTTCGCTTTGCTTCGCCCAAGCTACAATGGTCTTCGCCGCCTGACGCTCGCGCTGCCTTTGCTTAAACCACGGCAGATTGACGCAGCTCAATTCCTGAATTCTTCTATCACGCAACCCACCGCGTAAAAACAACTTTCGATAGCATCGCGGAAAAATACCTACTGGCAATGAATTAACGATATCTAGCTTTTCGGTTGGTTGCAAAGTATCGTCTATTCCTTGAATGAAGGCATGCTGATACTGGTTGATCTGGTTTTGAACCTTATCGCGGATGTTCGCAGTGACTTCCGCCATGGTTTCCTTAGGATACAGTAAGGTTAAAAACAGAATATTCATGGGCACAGCTCCTTATATACCTCCAGATAGCGCTGAAAGGTCTTTTGGCTATCAAAGCGCTTCGCCTGCTCGATGCAGGCTTGCTCCATCATGCTCTTATGACCGCAAAGCTCCTGAATTGCCGTACAAAGCCCGTCAACATCCCCCTTTTCAACCACGCAGCCACAGCTTGGCTCAATTGCTTCAGGACAACCGCCCGTTCGAAACACCGCTACAGGGGTTCCGCAAGCTAGCGACTCCAGATTCACCATGGGCATGTTGTCCTCCAGCGTTGGATTTGCCAAGCAGTCCGCAGTGGTATACCATGCAGCCAATTCCTGCACATCAGAGGTATGACAGACCCCTAGCATGCTCGGAGGCAGCGATTCTACCTGCGCTTGCGTAAGGCCAATCACGACAAAGCGGTAATCACTCCCCATTCGCTTGGCTGCTTCCACTAAAAAGCGAAGACCCTTTCGCTCATCCCAGTCGGACGCGACGGACAAGACCACCTTCTTGTCCTCTAACCCATAGCGGGTTCGTAGCGAATTGACAATAGGATGAAAGGCTTCCAAATCAACCCCGTTATAGATTGTTTTAACAGGATAGGGAGATAAAAAGGAATGCTTTAGAGGGGCCTGCATCCACTCGCAAGGCGTTACAAAGGTTAAATTGCTTAGGGAAGTAAAGAGGCTTTTTTTATGGGCGTAGTTGCGTTTGGAGCCGTCCAAGCCATAGCAAACTGGATAACTACGTAATTGAGGACAATCATGGCAGCCTGTTTGCCATAGCTTACAGCCAGCGTAATCAAAATAGGCGCAATGGCCGGTAAAGGGCCAGCAGTCATGCAGTGTCCACAGGACAGGTGTACCTGCGGCGCGTAAATAACGGAAAAGAATGGACAAATTTAGATAGCAGCCGTGAAGATTGTGCAAATGAACGATGTCCGCCTGAAAGGCTTTCAATTCCTCCACCAATCGGTAAGTACCCGGTATCGCGCCGTAGCCTTCAAGGTCAAAGACTTTTCTAGCAGCGCTGTATAACTTGCGCTCTATGGGGGTACCGATGCGGTAGGCATACCGTTCTAACTCCTTTGGCGGCTTCCCTGCGCCAAAGCCGATTCGGCATGCTCCCCCATCCTTTTCAACAAGCTTGGCGATTTCCGTACAAATTCTGCCCGTGCTCTTTACGCCGCAAAAGGTATTCAGTTGAAAAACTCGCATGGCTTACTCCCCCTGTGCCAAATCCAGCAGCATGGATTCCAGTTTGTCCATATGGTGCTTTTGCGTAAAATGCTCCTGATAATATGCCTTCCCGTTCTCCCCCATTGCTTTCTTTTGATCCGAGGATAAAAAACGGCGTACTACCTGCGCAAAGGCTTCCGGATCGTCGGGAGGCGCACAAAAGCCGCATTGCGCTTGATTGATTACGTAGGCGGCTTCTCCTCCGATGGAGCCTAGCACGGGTTTGCCCGCAGCCATATAGGTTTGTATCTTTCCGGGCAGCGTATCGTTCACCAACGGATCAGCGCGCATGCTCACTAAAAGCGCGTCCGCCATGGCATAAAAGGATGGCATATCCGCAAGGGGCCTTTGACCGTATAACTGAACACACTCCCCTAGCTTTAGCTCATCTACCAGCGCCTTACACGCCAGATAATTTGAGCCATTCCCAACAATGTGCCAATGAATCGGTAGATCCTTTATAAGCTCTGCCGCCCGAATCAAGGTTTCAACGCCTTGCATTTTTCCAATATTTCCCGCAAAAACGAAATCGTAGGTTTCGGATGCTTTCTTGGGCGGTAGCTCGCCTTCAAACATGCCGTCTGCGAACTGCGGCATATATTGATCATCGGATACACGGATGCCATGCACATCCCAAAGGTACTGTTGAAAGCGTTTGGAGGAATAGATCAGTTGATCTGCGCGCTGATAGATCTGTTTACTGACCACTCGCATCCATCGATAGAGTAAAGAGGTTTCAGAAACGTTCAAGGCCGCAAGGCAGGCGGGCCAGATATCCATAATATAAATCATTAGCTTTTGCCGTCCAAAGCAGCGAAGAAACGCAGCAGGTAGGCTCATCAGCACCGGAGAGGTGGAAAAGGCATAGACTACGTCATAATCCTTTTTCATCCATAGGACATGGTGGCATGCGGAGCACATATAGCTCACATAATTGATTGCCAGCCCAATTTTGCCCGGTTTTCTACCAATCTCAAAGCAGCGACGTATCTTCACGCCGTTATGCAGCTGCTTGCGGTTTCGAAAATGCTTATATTCGGCTGGAACCACACCGCTGGGGTAATTCGGTAGCCCAACTAACGCCGTTACCTCATGGCCGCGTGCAGCAATGGATTCGCAGATTTCCGTTACTCTAAAGTTTTCCGGCCAGTAGTGCTGACAAACCACCAGTATATTCATTTGTTAGCTCCGCTTTTTGCCTTTTCGGCGCGTTTAAACAGCGCCTCCGCTTCCTTTTTGGCGCGGCTCTTAACCAATTCTGGCTGCAAGGTCGTATAGATTCCATTATGGTAGAGTACTTTTCCGTCCACCATGGTCATGGTAACGTCCGTCCCCTGCACCGTGTAAACCAAATCGCTTTCCCTGTCATTGCCGGGGCAGCATCTGTCCATATCCACCAAAATGATATCGGCTAAGTTTCCCGCCTTTAGCAAACCCAAATCGCGATAACCAAGCGCCATGGCTCCCGTACTGGTAGCAGCCGCGACGGTTTGAGCAGGCGAAACAACGGTAGGATCAAGCATTGTGCCTTTTTGCAATAGCGGCATCAGCTTCATTTCTTCCCAAAGGTTTAGGTTGTTATTGCTGGCTACCCCATCCGTCCCCAAGGCAATTTTGCACCCAGCCTTCAGCATCTTCGCAATCGGCGCAACGCCGCTGGCTAGCTTTAGGTTACTGATTGGGTTATGGACGATTACCACGCCTTTTTGCGCAAACAGTGCAATCTCCTCATCTGTCAGCCAAACGCAATGAGCGGCGATTACGGGACGCTCCAGCATTCCGATGCTCTCTAAATATTTCGGTGGAGTCAAGCCCTGACGCTTTAAGCTGTCATCGCGGTCACACTGGGTTTCGCTGATATGAATATGGATGGGTAAATCATACCGTAGGGAGGCGTCCAATACACGGTCTAACAGCTTTTTGGTCGTACAGGTTTCGCTATGTGGCGCAAGGCTAACGCGAATGCGGTCATTGGCTTTGTGGTTCCATTTTTCCATCAGCTCCAAGGCGGGAGGAAAATCGGAACAGCTTTCATCAAAGTCAACAATGCCGTAACCCAGCAGTGCGCGCATGCCGGTTTCTTGCACGCTGACTGCCTCGCTATCCATATGCATATACATATCGTTAAAGGAAGTAGTTCCGAAACGGAGCATTTCCATAACGCCCAAATCGGTTCCCGCTTTCACCGTATCATCCGTTAAGTGCTTTTCTAGGGGGAAAATAGCGTTATGCAGCCAGTCCTCCAGCGTCAGATCGCTGCCGACGCTCCGCAGCAAGGTCATAGGCGTATGCGTATGACAATTGGTAAGCCCGGGCATGGCAAGCGCACCGCCGCCATCGATCTCCTGCTGCGCTTCAAAAGCCGGAGCCTCTGTCTTTTTTCCTGCATAAACGATACGCTGTCCGTCGATGAGAATTTCAGCGTCATCAATGAATGGAATATGTGCCTCTGTGGTGACGCCGGGCGTCATCACAATATTTTTTATTCTTGTCCGCATGGATTCTTCCTCCGTAATGGTTGATAGGCAAGCATGCCATAGGTGTTTCAATAGCATTATACCATAAAGGCTGCATTATTCACAGCCGCATTTAGCGATCTCCTGATTCAAGCTCTTTAAAGAGTCTTCAGGCAGCTTTAGAAGCTTACGATCGTAGGTCATTATTCCGTTTACCTCGTCCTCCACATCCGTCAATTGGGTATAAACGGATGCGGACAATCCTTTGGGGATGGCGGGAAGCACCTCTTCACGGTACAGTTTTTCATAAGCGCTCCACAACGACGCTTGATCCGGCAGCTTTTTATACCCAAAGTTCACCGCATTCCAGCAATGGCCATCCATACGTAGATTGTAACCACCAAACTCGCTGAGCGCCACGGCGCGGTTCCACTTGTCCCTAGAGAAACGATAGGGCTTGAAATAAACGTGCAGGCTTTTAAAATCTCCTGCCTTCTGATCATGCCAGCCGCTGGCGTGATCTACCGGACGGCTGGGATCCAGCGCCTTTATCCGTTCGCAAATCTCTGCCGCGTCAAACTGTCCCCAGCCTTCATTAAAGGGAACCCACAGCACGATGCTGGGTACGTTGATCAGCTGCTTGATCATTTCCTGAAGCTCTCGTAAATACTCATTCCGTCCTTTTTGGCTTTGTCTTGCAAACTTCCGATACTGATGGTCATTGTGATGAATCCCCGTAATCAATGGGAAAGAGATCGTGGAGAAACGATATTCTTCGCCGCCATTGACCATGTCCTGCCAAACCAGCATTCCTAGTCGATCGCAATGATAGTACCAGCGCATGGGTTCTACCTTAATATGCTTACGCAGCATGGTATAGCCTAATTTCTTCGCCGTTTTGATGTCGTTGAGCATGGCTTCGTCGCTGGGTGGCGTATACAGTCCATCCGGCCAATAGCCTTGGTCCAGCAGACCGTTATGAAAGAAGGGTTTGTTGTTGAGAAACAGGCGTTTCGTACCGTTTTCGTCGGCGCGAACCTCCGTTTTGCGCATGCCGAAATAGCTTTGCACGCGATCCTCACCAAAAATGACTGTTAGGTCATATAAATAGGGATCATCCGGCTGCCATAAGCGTAGGTTGGCAAGGGATAGCTTTGTTGCACAATTGACAGGTAGCGTATAGGTTTCTTCTCCGATCGTTGCAGTGCATGGCGCCGAGCCATTTCCATGCACCGTCAACAGGACGGCTTCCTCATCAACCAACGGCACGGCTGTGAGCGATTGGATATATTGCTTCGGCACAGGCTCCAGCCACACTGTTTGCCATATGCCGCTTTGTGGCGTATACCAAATCCCACCGCGCTTGGTTTTTTGCTTTCCACGGCTATGCCAGCTTGCATCCGTATCGTCATGAACCTGTACGATCAGGATATTTTGTTCTTGTATGCTTTCCGTTGCGTCTAGGGTAAAGGCGTTATACCCGCCGTGATGTTCCCCAACGTATGTGCCGTTTACATAAACGGTCGCTTCTTGGTCGACCGCTCCAAAGTGAAGCAGCAATCTGTTGCCGGAAGCAAGAAACGATGGTGGCAACGTAAAGCTTCGCCGGTACCAAAGCGTTTCATTGACATGTAAGGTACGCTGTACTCCGCTTAACTCGCTTTCCGGTGAAAAAGGAACCACAATTTCGCCGTCCCAGCGTTTAGGCGGTTGCTCATCTGCGGTGGTTTGACAAATGGCATAGCTCCATACACCGTTTAAGTTGAGCCATTTTTCCCGCTGCAATTGTGGACGCGGATATTCCGGAAGAGGATGGTTCCTGTCGAGGGCTTCTCCCCAAATGGTTTTCATTTGACGTTTCTCCGTTTCAATAGCGCAATAGGAATCAACACCAACAGTAGGGTTACGGCGGCGGCTAAGAAAATATCCGGGGTTGGAACTGTCTTTTCAACGCCTAGCTCCACATAGGTCTGTGCATTTTGACGAATGACGGCTGCGCCGATCATCGGCCCGACGATCATGGGCAGCATGACCGCAAAAATCATTCGAATGCCTTGAAAATGCCCGGCCTTATCGTCGGGGGTCAAATCGCGGATTTCAGCGGTAAGCGCGGCTGTTACCAGCATGTAACCGCTCATCATGATCGATCCCGCTACCATTACCCACGCCATTTCTCTAGCAAAATACATGCCAACAAGACCCGCCAGCATAGCGGCGGCGGCCGGAAGCACGAAGGTTAGCTTTCCCATGCGATCAATGGTTTTGCCAAATAGCACGCTGCAAATAGACGCGATGATCAGAACAACGCCCAATACAATGGTATAGCTGTCCAATAACAGATAGTGCTGCATATAAATAATTAAGTACGGGAAGAACACCTGAACCGCAATGGAAAAAAAGCACATGGCGCACAAAGCCAAATAAAGCGTGGCGTGCTTTTTCCATACAGAGGGTCGAAAGCCGTACAAAAGCTCCTGTAGATAAGGCTCCTTCTTGGGGCTCAGCGATGCGTCCTTCAGTAAAAAGAAGGCTGCCATTCCAATGACGGACACCAGAATGCCAAAGATCAAAAAGAAAGACTGCCATTCTCCTCTTTGCGTCATCGCGTCAAAGCCGCAAAAAATGATCAGCATCGAAATAAGCGGTAAAATGGCTAACGTGCTTTCAACACGCCCGCGATGTTCATTTTCTACAACATCCGTAATATAGGCATTCAACGCGGCATCATTGGCTGTAGAGCCAAAAAATGTCATCACACAGTCCAAGACAATCACGGAAATCGCCGCAACCGTCACCGCGTTAGCCGCAGGAAAAAGACGCGCCGCATTTTCCTGCGTGACAAAACCAAAGGCAGCGGTGCTTATCCCCCATAGAAGATAGCCAGCGGAAATAAATATTTTACGTTTACCCACTCGATCGGACAAACCGCCCATCAGCAAGGTGGTTAACGTCGCTACCACAGCGCTAGCCGCAACCATTGCGGCGATATAGCCCGGATCGGTTGAAATCGTATTATAAAGATAAACATTGAAATACATATTTTCGATTGTCCAAGCAAACTGACCTGTAAGACCTAGTAACAGCAGCGAAACCCAAAGCCGTGGAGAGAGCTTTTTCACGCGGTATCCTTCCTTATCCGTAACTATTTTGGTTAATTATAGCATACTGACAATGAAAATACTATATGTTCATTGCCTTGTAAGCATGATACAATAGGCAAAAGGAATGGAGGACAGCATATGGATGAAATTCTTTGGGAAACGTTAACGAAGGAGTTAGAAAGCAACCATCCCTGTGTGCTTTCAACCGTACTTAGTCAGAGCGGAAGCACTCCGAGAGGCGCGGGAGCCGTTATGCTCCTTTTGCGGAATGGCTCGGTTCTTGGCACGGTTGGCGGAGGAGCGGTAGAACACGCGGTGGAGCGGCAAGCGACGGAGTGTATGGACACAGGAACGTCAAGACTCCTTAGCTACTGCCTTGCGCCTAATGAAATACAGGACTTGGGAATGGTCTGTGGAGGCAGCGTCAAGGTGCACTGCCATTACTTCAATCCCCAGGATCCGCTGACACGGCAGGTAGGACAAGCAATTGCAAAGGGACTTCATCGTGATATAAGCCTTTGGCTGACCCGGCGTATAGAGAATAGCGGAGCCGTCACCGAGATGGAGCTAGTTACCGCAGACTCCATCGTAGATGAAACGATCAAAGCTCGCTGTGTTCGCCATGCAGTGATGTCGGATGATTCTTATTTCACATTACCCATCCGTCTTGAGGGTCACGCATATATTTTTGGCGGAGGGCATATTGCTCAAAAGCTGGCTCCCCTCCTGCACGAATTAGCGTTTTCACCCGTTATTTATGACGATCGGATTGAATTTACGAATCCTGCTCTCTTTGCAAATACAGCGGATACTTTACTTGGCTCTTTTACAGCTATTGATGAAAAAATCAACTTGAAGGACGACGATTATGCCGTCGTGATGACGCGAGGACACGCGCATGATAACGAGCTGTTAGCCCAGATTTTACGTACCCCGGTTACTTATATTGGTTTAATCGGCAGCCGAAGCAAAATTGGCAAAACAAAAGCCCAGCTTTTTGAACTGGGCTTTACAGAGGACGATTTTAATCGGGTGCATACGCCCATCGGGCTAGCCATCGGTGCGGAAACCCCCGCTGAAATTGCCGTTAGCGTTGCGGCGGAAATGATTCTCCATCGAGCGCGGCAAAACGGCAGTTCCAAGGTACCCCGTTAGTTTCAGCTGTTTTTTATCGAAGTATAACCGCTTTTTCTCCTTGCGCCTTTACCTGACCGATGCATACTGCACAACAGCAGGTTTCTTGAAGCTGGGAAATCAGCGCGTCGCAATCCTGCTGCGCAACCGCAATCAGCAAGCCGCCAGAGGTTTGAGGATCAAAGAGCACGTCGCTGAAAGCCAGAGCTACGTTCCCCAGCTCCACATGAGCTTCAGCAAAATTGCGGTTACGATACATGCCCTCCGGCAAAAGCCCCATGCTGGCAAGCTCTAAAGCCTTTGGTAACATAGGAATTGCGCTTGCAGTAAGCTCAAGCGTTTTTTGGCTACCTTCAGCCATTTCCACCGCATGCCCCAATAGCGAAAAGCCTGTAACGTCGGTGCAGGCGTGAACATCGAAGGCAAGCATGGCCTCGGCCTTGTTCAAGCGCTCCATCTGGTCAAGGGCTTGTGCCAGCTCTTCATCCTCCAGCATTTCTGCTTTGGCTGCCGTTAGATAGATCCCGACGCCTAAGGGCTTCGTTAAAATCAGCGCATCTCCATCTTGAGCGCCGCTGTTGGTCAACACTCGGTCGGGATGGACAAACCCCGTCACCGCTAACCCGTAAACGGGTTCTTCTCCGTGAATGCTGTGACCCCCGGAAATTACAGCTCCCGCTTCCATTACCTTCTCATAGCCGCCCCGAAGAATGCCGTGCACCATTTCATCCGGCATTGCTTTGGAAATCATCAGAACATTCTGCGCCACCTTCGGTTCGCCGCCCATAGCATAAATATCAGACAGGGCGTTCGCGGCGGCGATTCTGCCAAAGCGTACGGGGTCGTCCACCACCGGCGGAAAAAAATCGATAGTTTGCACAATCGCTAGTTCGTCGGAAATGCGATAAACAGACGCATCGTCGGAGCGCTCAAAGCCCACAAGCAATGCTGGGTCGTTTTTAACAGGCAAATCGCCCAACAGCTTTTGCAGCATGCCCGCCCCTACCTTGGCTCCGCATCCGGCACATTTGGCTAGCTTGGTTAGCTTCACATCAGACATGGCGAATCGCTCCCGTCAATTGCAAAATAGCTTCTAATACACCGCCGCCAATGGCACGAGCTTTATCGGATACAGTATAGCAGCTTTCAATAACGCCCCTTGGGTCCACGTCCCCGCTTTTCATTCCTTGGGTGACGACGGTGCCTTGGGGCAAAAGGCCCCGAACCACACCGTCTATGGAGGCCAACATAGGTTGTCCGTCAATCCTAGCAACCGTTTCTCCTTTTTTAACCAAGGAGCCAATATCACAAATCGGTTCAAATACTCCGTCGCAGGGAGCACGCAACAGTCTTTCCGCTGCATAACCGCCAATCATACCGGGTTCGCCCGTATTCGGTTGGGCGCTTCCTTTCCAGTAGACTCTTCCCAAATCGTGACCTCGCATGGTCTCAACGACCGCGTGGCAATCAACCCCTGCCGTGAAGCCAGGGCCCAGACCAATGACAACGTCCGCATCGGATTGATGGGTGCCTGTGTTACGCTTTGCCAAGATCGCATCCACCACAACCAACGGGTGTAGCTGCCCAATGGCTTCGCCCGCTTGGTCAATCAGAATGGCGGCCATTCCTTCTCTTGTAATTTGAAGCGCTTCGTCGGCGGTAGAGGCTAGCTTTGCCTTTACATCTTCAATCTCAGCTTGCCCTTGCTCGATTGCCCGGCAAAAGCTGACCTCACGTCTGATGGCAGTAGGCTTGGGGATATCTGATAAAATGACAGAAAACCCACTATGCAATAGACGAACGGCGACTCCGCTAGCCAGATCACCTGCACCCCGAATGAAAACAAGCATCGCTATTCTCTCTCCATTTCAACAAATTCCGGGCGCGCCTGTAACGCGGTCAGTACACAGCGGCTATGCAGCTTTTCAGCGCACTTTTTCGCAACGCTGGCAAGCTCTTCCGTATCGCATTGGTTTAGGACAATGGCAAAAGGAGTAAGTACATTCTTGTGCTGTCCCCTATTGCTTTCCAGCACATATGCGACGTCATCTGGCGTAATGATCGCATCCATTTGCTTTCGTAGCAGCGCTCCATACCGTTGCGGTCGATGGGCGGCTATCCCAATAGTCTTTCCAATGCCAGTCACTCCGGCAACGGCAATTACTTTATTCTCTAAGCCCGTCAGCACCGGCTCGTATTCCTCCGGCGCTTTTAGGGGAAGTCCTCTTGACCCGTCCGCCTCAATGAATACATAATCCGCTGGTGAGAACAACGTTGCCAATCCACAGTCCGGCTTTTGCAGCTTTCCATTCTCACAAAGCTTCCCTACCGCTACTACGGAATCGACTTGAAAGGCTTTTTCTAGCGTTTTTGGGGTTGGGTTCAGCAAAAGCTTCCCAGCTGGCGGCCAGCAATGGGTCGTAGTCAGGCGAAGCACTTTGCCTTCTGCACCTAATTCTGCGCAAAGGCGATCAATCAGCGAGGTCTTTCCCCCACTACCCACAACCGCTGTAACGCCCTTTGTAATGCTAAGCGCGTCACAGACTCGCATCGTTTTCGGCCACCTTTTCATACGTACCGTTTACGACGGCTACAATTTGTTCAAAATCTCGATGCATGAAAGCTGTGCAGGGCTCTAAGGCAAAGAATCTCACACAGGTGCCGCAGCTGGAGCTTAACGCTCTGGGAACCGGCCGCGCTGAAGCTTCTATCCCCGCACTATGGAGTCTGTTCAACGTTTGCAGCGCAGCTAGATGCGTCCAAAAAGTGGCTATGTACTCCTTCAGCGGCGGGTGATCTTCAATGTCCATTCCCCATCCTTTTCCTCTCTAGCTGCTTCATACCCTTCGTGCCCGGCATAGCGGGTAATGTTTTCGACCGAGCAGACGTTATCGACCACAACAGTAATCCCTTCGGGATTGTCGATCAATGCTTTTCTAGTAAGAATCAAGGGTTCTGGACAGGAACGTCCACGAGCATCAACATTTGTCATGCCTTTTTTCCGCCTTTCAAAATATTACACAGGCTAATTACCAATAAAATCGCAAGGCACACTACAACAGCGATTTGACCATTTGCTGTAGGACCGTTACCGGAGGATGCAAGGCCCCAATTATGGCACAGCGCCGCACCCAGCACCATTCCCGTGATCGTTACGGCTGCGTCGCTATCGCCCTCTCCAGCCATCACCAATTGGCGCAGCGGGCAGCCCCCTAGCAATACGCTGCCCCAACCAACCGTCGCCATACCCAGAAAATTCCAAAGACCATCCGTATGGGCTACGGGCTGTTCTGCAAAGGACAGCTTGAATTTGCCTAAAATAAAATTGCCTGCCAATACGACTACCAGTAATGCAATGCTACCCCAAAGCAGGTGCATATCGCGGAAAAGCATGGTATCTCTCAAACCGCCCGCCATGCAAAACCGGCTACGCTGCGCTAGCGCCCCAACCGCCAGTCCACCAGCTAATGAAGCCAAAATAGGTGCATGCTGAGAGCCAGGGCCGCTTTCGGAAAAAAGGAAAAGCGCCGGAACGCAAAGAGTGAGTATAAATAGAATACTTACGAGAGCGGGAAAAGCAGCTCCCTCTGATTTTGACTGTGCATAGGAACGTCTAAGAGAAAAGCCAGAATTCAACGCCAGTACGCCGACGCCGATGCCCGCAATAAAGCCTACCAAGCCAACCACTGCGTTTAAATCACCGCCGCCAACGCGCAATAGCATACGCAGGGGGCAACCAAGGAACATGAGAGCTCCCACCATTACGCAAAAGCCGAGTATCAGCCGAGTTACAGGTGAAGAGCCCCCTCTTGCGCGGAATTCGCCAAAGCAAAGAGAAATCACTAGTGAACCAAGAACGATTCCCACGATTTCGGGCCGGAAGTATTGTACCGCCGCAGCGCTGTGCAGGCTGCAGGAGCCAGCGCTGTCCCGCAGGAAACAAGCGATACAAAAGCCCATATTAGCTGGATTTCCAAGCGCGACGAGAATAAGCGCAACCAAGCCGATCACGGCTCCGGTGATGATGACCATCATATTTTTCTTCATGGATTGTCGCTCCTGTGCTATAATGATGTTATCCAAGCGAAGCTTGAATGTATGCATAGTTTACCATAAGGAGATAGCAAAGTGCAATCCTTTTATTTCGATAACGCATCCACCTCTTACCCCAAAGCGCCCGGCGTAGGAGAAGCGATGAAGCGTTATGTGGACGATATTGGCATGAATGTGGGACGAGGAGGCTACCGTGACGCCATACAAGCAGAGCAAGCTTGTTTAGCTTTACGAGAAAAACTGTGCAAATGGTATCATTCTGAATGTGTAGAAGGCTGCATCCTAACGCCGGGTGCAACCTTCGGACTCAATATGGTTTTAAAAGGATATTTACAACCGGGCGACCATGTGCTGGTCAGCGCCATGGAGCATAACGCAGTGATGCGTCCCTTACGGCAAATGGATGGAATCGTCGTTGAAACCGTTCCCTGCGCTGCCGACGGAACCATGATGGTTGCTGATTTTGAAGAGAAACTGAATCCTCAAATAAAGCTGGTGTGCATAACCGCCGTATCCAACGTATGCGGTACCATTATGCCCTTCGCCAAATTAGGGCGCATCTGCCATAGTCACAACATTCCCTTTGTAGTAGACGCTTCACAGGCTGTGGGACACCTTCCCATTGATTGCCTTGCTATGGAGATAGACGCGCTGGTATTCTCCGCCCACAAAGGGCTGCTAGGCCCGCAAGGAATCGGGGCAGCTCTGCTTCGCCGTTCCTTTGCGGAAAGGCTACGTCCCTTCGTCACCGGCGGTACCGGAAGTATTTCCGATCAAGAAACGCAGCCCTTATTTCTGCCAGATAAATTTGAAGCCGGAACCCCCAATTTGCCTGGTGTTTACGGTTTCTCTGCCTCTATTGACTTTGTGATCGCTCATCAGCAGGAAATTGATCGTCGGGAGCAAAAACTGTGCGAACGGTTTCTATCCGGAATTGCGCAAAACAAAAAGCTTCGTTTGTATGGCCTGCCCACGATTGAGGGGCGCGTAGGCGTTTTCGCACTGGATTTTCCATCGATGGACAACGGCGATCTTGCGGAAAAACTAGAACGAGAATATGGTATTTTAACCCGTTCCGGCTTGCAATGCGCACCCGCAGCTCATCAAACGATGAGCACCTTCCCGCAAGGAGTGATTCGTTTTTCTTTGGGCTGGCAAACCACAGAGCAGGAAATTGATTTCGTGCTTGCCGCCCTTCGGAGCTTGGTAGAATAAATAAACGGAGGCGATCACGTGATTACTTGTAACAAGGGAAAAGGATTCTTTCACTTATCAAATTCCTCGGTATCTTTGGTACTACAGCTGCGTCAGGATGGTGATATGGGGCAAGAACTGCTGCAAACCTACTTCGGCTCCCCTATTCACGATGGGGACGTATCTCTACCCTCTTACAGCGATCATTTCTCTAACGATGGTCTCCGTACAGTACTCCCCTATGCCTGTCCCATTGACGGGCTCGGAGATTACCGCCCGTCCATGCTGCGGGTTATGGATTCGTCCGGTCGACGCAACGCAGAATTATTTTACGAAAGCCATCAAATAGCTCCCGGCAAGCCTGTTTTGGATGGGCTGCCGGCAACCTATGCCGAAAACGAGGACGAAGCGGAAACTTTGCTAATTACCTTAGGCGATCCCGTGACGGGGCTCAAGGCCGTCTGTTCCTATACGTTGTTTGCTAGTTCGACGGCTGTTGCTGCCAATGTGAAATTGATAAATAGCGGTACTGAAGCGTTAACGCTGGAAAACGCAGCAAGCGCCTGCTTCACCTTTGAAGGCAGGTATGACATGCTTCATTTGCACGGCACATGGGCTCATGAGCGGAATGTAGAACGCATCCCCGCTGCGCGTATGACCCGGCAAATTGAATCCTGCCGCGGAGCCAGCGGTCATGAACACAATCCCTTTGTCGCGTTGATGCGTCCGGAAGCAAGCGAGGCTTACGGAGAATGCTATGGCTTCAGCCTTGTTTATAGCGGAGATTTTCGCATTGCAGTCGATGAAAACTGTTTTGGCACCACTCGATTGGTAGGCGGACTGAATCCTAGAACCTTCCGCTGGACGCTGAAGCCGGGCGATTGCTTTCAAGCCCCGGAAGCCGTTGTGGTTTATTCCTCCAACGGACTGAACGGCATGAGCCAAACCTATCATCAGCTATATCGCAGTCGTCTTTGTCGGGGATACTGGCGTGACCGAGAGCGTCCAATTTTGATTAACAACTGGGAAGCCACCTATTTCGACTTCAACCACGAACGCATTATGAAAATCGCTAAGACAGCGGCCGAGTTGGGCGTTGAGCTATTTGTCTTGGACGACGGATGGTTCGGGCAGCGCAACGATGATCATTCCTCCTTAGGCGATTGGGTGGTTAATACCAAGAAACTGTCCAAGGGGCTGGAAGGCTTATCTGAAGAGATTCATGGCTTGGGTATGAACTTTGGCCTGTGGTTTGAGCCCGAAATGGTATCTCCCCGCTCCGACCTATACAACGCGCATCCCGACTGGTGCCTACACATACCCGGTCGCCGTCGTACGGAAGCCAGACATCAGCTGACCTTGGATATGTCCCGAAAAGACGTGCAGGATTACGTAATCAATGCAGTATCCGCTATCCTGCGCAGTACGCAGATTGATTATGTAAAATGGGATATGAACCGTAGCTTTATGGAAGTTGGATCGGAGCTTCCTGTGGAGCAAGGAGAAATCGTTCATCGGTATATGCTGGGCCTTTATCGAGTACTAGCTGAAATAACGTCTGCCTTCCCCAAGGTGCTATTTGAAAGCTGCGCCAGCGGCGGCGGACGTTTCGACCCGGGTATGCTGTATTACATGCCTCAAACATGGACTAGCGATGACACGGACGCAGTGGAACGGCTATATATTCAATATGGTACCAGCCTTTGCTATCCAGCCTCTACCATTGGCGCTCATGTGAGCGCGTCGCCAAATCATCAAATAAAACGTGTGACCAGTGTGGAGATGCGCGGGTTGGTAGCGTTGGGCGGCAACTTTGGCTATGAGCTTGATTTATCCGCACAATCACCAGAGGATCTTGAAAAAATAAAAGAGCAGATTTCTTTGGTCAAAAACCTCCGTTCTACTACGAACAAAGGTGTTTTTACACGACTTTTAAGCCCGTTTGACAGTAACTTCGCCGCTTGGCAGTTTGTGGATGAAAAGCGTGTCGTTCTATGCGTATACCGTATTCTAGCCCACCCCGCCAGCAGCGCGCCAGTTATTCGTTTGCGAAACCTACCGCTAGGCGTCAGCTATCGCGACGAAAATCACCGTGTGCTGTCCTCCGAGGCGCTCATGAACATCGGCATTCGGCCAGAGCTTAAAAATGAGGACTTCAGTGGCTTCATACAGATATGGGAACGAGAGTAAAAAGCTATGTAAATGCCGCTATGTATTTCTGTCATCCCTTTGATGGATTTGCTAGGGTGGTGGCTGGTGGGCCGACGCTCTTTTGGTATTCTAGCGCTACAAATGGCTGCTAATACCCTACTGTGGGCAGGTCAAATGATTTGTACGTTTTTATAGCTTTTGTATGCGTTTCAGTTGCTTACTCCGGACGCCCATAAGCAAATCAGCCCGTTGCTTTACCTTCCGCTGGTTGTTTTCGGGCTTATCCCTGCTGTGCAATGTTTTCACCGGCTGGTTTTTCTACTTTGATACGGAACATTTATATCGGCGAGGCACACTATATCTACCCTTGACGATGCAGTTTGGCGGTTATAGCGACGTTGCGTTTATCATGATGCTTCGCCGCTATTTAACCGCAAGAGACAAAGCGACAAAAGTCAGCTGCTTATGGATGTCCTCCTTCATGATTCTGCCCTATTTGGCGATGCTGGCTCTGCGTTTTTTCCGTATTATCAGCCGAAGCCCAAGACCACTCAGCAGACACATACCCAGCCAAAGCAGCGGCTTGCTGTTGTCGCCCGTTTGGGGCGGTACAACAGCAGGAGAAATGTACAGCGTGGCAATGCCTGAACGCAGCGTATTTCCATGGGCGTCGGTGAGCAGACAGCCATATTGATAACCGTTATTTTCCAGTGTGACCGGTGCGGTCGTCTGACTTGTTCCCGTTTTCCCACTCGATTTTTGCCAGCCGAGCCCGTCATTTCGATTGATATACCATTGATAAGTAAGTCCGTCGCCCGTTGCAGCAAGCGTAAATGTTGCTTGTTGTCCGACTACGACGTATTGATCGATGGGTTGCGTGGTGATAGATGGCTTGGCAATTGTCATCAGCGTTGCCCCATTGCTCGTCGCATTAGGTGAAACGCCATTGGACACGATACAACGATACTGGTATCCATTCATAGCCGTGGTCGTATTCGGCGTTGTATATCTCGTAGTTGTTCCACCCGCACCATCTGTTACATTGCTCCAGTTTATACCGCCGTTTTTAGAGACCTGCCATTGATAACCTAGCGCAGGCTTGCCGTCTGCTGCAACAGTAAACGTCGATGCTTCACCCTCAATTACGGATTGGCTTATTGGCTGTATGCGAATAGAGGGTGCGACCTGCGCAGCAACTACCGTCAGCGTCATTTCCTGATTAGCAGGATTGTTGTAGTTGCCGGATGTATCTGCCACGGTTGCCGTGAAGGTCAACGTTGCGCCAACGGCAGTCGTTGCTGGAATGACGTAGCTTGCAGTATAATGCCCTGCTTGACCGCTGACTGAAGCGAGTGACAGCGCACCCTCCGGTCCGCTTAGCGCAACTCCGTCAGGCTGTGTCCAGCCGCTGTCGGCAAGGGAGTTTTCGCCATTGGCCGCGCCTACAGAAAGCGTAATCGTGGTTCCCGGAGCCGCGTTACCGGGGTTGGAGGAAACCTGTAGGGTTATTGCAGCTGGATAAATCGACAGCGATCCCTGTGTGTAGTCAATGATGTACTTGCTTCCAGCAGAAAGGCTTCCCTGCCTAATCGTATACGAATAACCGGCAGTTTCTCCCGCATCACGAGCGAGTGCTCCCGTCAGTAGACTTGCAGTATCTGATCCAACCCAGCCGGTTGCTGTATAATTCAATGTTGGATCAAGCTGTCCGTACTTCTTGCTTTGGTTGCTAGCAAACACAGTCAGCCCAGTCGGAGTAGGTGGGATAGGCACGCTGCTGACCTCTACCTTTGCCACGGAGGAAAACACCGTACTTGCACCCAGACAAGTGGCTTGGCAAAGGTAGTAATACGTTCCTGCGACAAGGGAGGTCGGGATGGCAAACGTATCATTTGCACCAAGGGCGTCACCAGACTTCACGCCGCTTTCGTTGCATGCAAACCAGCCTAACGTTGGTGCATTGCCGTTCGATACGCTCACCACCACGCTTAAGCTGCCCTTGATGTTTCCCGCCGTGACTGTAGTTACTGCGGCAGGTTCGGTTGTGAAGGTGATCTTCGGCACAACGGGCGCGGTATACACATACTCCGCGCTTTTTGCACTTTGATCGCTATCCGCATAGTTTACGCTATCTCCAACAGCCGTTACAGCAAAGGCATATCTACCCGCTTCGGTAATGGCGGACGTAAAGTTATACTCTGTCGCTATCACGGGCACTGCCGCGCCCTGCGCAATCCAGACCTGTGCCGCGTCGCTTTTGTAGAGCTGCACAGAATAGCCCGTTGCATTGGTAACCGCGTTCCATTTCGCATTGCCGGAAAGCGTTGCATCCCAAACAAGACCCGTTGGCGTGTCCAGCTTCGCCGTGCTGGCTTTGCCAACGACCACCGTTGCCACGTTGGAAAGCACAGAAACCGCGCCGCTTGAGACGGCCTCACAGAGGTAGTAATACACACCCGCTTCTAAGTCGGTAGGCAGTGTGAAGGAAGTACCGGTGGCAAGAACGTTTCCATTGCTGATGCCGTTTTCGTCGCAGGAGTACCAGCTGAGCGTTACAGCCGCCGAGGGCAAAACCGCCGCTTCAGCGGTCAGCGAAGCAGTGATGTTACCAACGGCAGCCGTGGTGTACTGCGCGGGCTGCTTGGTAAAGGTGATTTTTGGCGCGCCCTTTGCGCCGATGTTCAGCGCAAGCATACGCATATCCGCACCTGATTGATTGGACACAATGAACGTGACACTGGACGCGCCCGCCTGTGTGGGCGTGCCGCTGAGCGTGCCGTCAGTCGCAAGCGTTAATCCGTCGGGCATTGTGCCGCTGTATAGCCGCCAGGTAAGGGGTGCGTCGCCGTCGGCGGTCAATGTCTGGCTATAAGCTTCACCCACCGTGCCGCCGTTCAGCGTTTCTGTGGTGATGGTCGGCGCGACAGGCGCGGGGGCAATCGTTATGGTGAACGGCTTGCTCATCAAGGCAGTCTCACTGGCATTGTTTGGAGCAATGCCGTTATCGGCAGTGATGGTGAAGGTGCCGATTCCCGCAACGGTCGGTGTGCCGCTGATCACGCCGGTATTGGCATCCAAGGTCAACCCTTGCGGGAGCGCACCCTGTGTCACGCTCCACGTGATCGGCGCGTCGCCTGTAGCCGTCAACGTTTCGCTGTAGGGTGCACCCACCGTGCCTCCTGCAAGGCTTTTTGTTGTAATGGCTGGCGAAACGGGCTTATGCTCAATGTGCAGCTGCAGATTCTGCGTAGCGTTGTTTGTTCCGTTATCGGCGGTTACGGTGAAATAGAAATCGCCGCTGACCGTGGGCGTGCCGCTCAAAAGCCCAGTTTGGCTGAGCGCTATGCCGGTGGGCAGATTTGTCGTACTCCAAATGATGGCGCCGCTGCCGGTGGTGGCGGAAAGCTGTTGGCTGTAGGGCGCACCTTCGTTTCCATCGGGCAGCGTTTTTGTGGAGATGGTCACCCAAGCTGGGTCGGGGGCAACCTGCAGCGTCAGCTGCTGCTCGGTTGTGCCTGCGGTGTTGGTCGCGGTCACGGTAATGGGAAAGTCTCCGCTTTCCGTGGGCGTACCGGAGAGAATACCGCTTGCGCTCAGCGTCATGCCCACGGGCAGCCTGCCCTCCGTGAGAGCGTAGGCGACATTGCCGCCGCTTGCAAAGAGCTGCTCGGTATAGGCAGTGCCGCCGACGGCACTGGGCAAGGTGATGGTGGTAAAGGCGGGCTTTTCCGTCGCCGCCCTGACCGTCAAGGTAAACTGCTTGGTATTGGAATCAGAATACTCGTCGCTGTTTTTCAGGTGATACGCCGTCCACTTGATGTTATACGTACCCGGCGCTGCCGTTACGGGAGCGTTGAGCGAGGCGCTGATTGTGGAAACAGAATAGCCGTCTGCCCTGAGCGTTGGACTATCGCTCATCATGCCCGCCGGAAGCCGCTTCGTTTCCCCGTTGCATTCATAGGTTACGTTGATGACTCCGTATGCAGCACTCTCATTTGTGCCTGCGTACAGAATTTCCGCATTGTATGCCTCATGCTGCACGGCGTCCGGCAGCGCCTCGGTCAGAATCTTGACAGGCTCGGCTGCTTCAAGCACAACGATGATGATCTCCTGCTCGCAGGAGCCGTAGCTGTTGCTGACCTTCAAGCGAACGGGGTATTCGCCAGCCTGTGTGGGTACGCCGCTCAAAGTGGCAATCCGAGTATTGTCATCTTCTGTGGTATCATAGGTTAATGTCAGCCCATCAGGCATAGTGCTTGCATCAAGCACCTCCCACCCGCACGGCGCTTCAGGAAAGCGGTAGCTGGTAGCCGCTGTACCTGCCTGGCCGCCTTTGCCGCCGCTCTTGCTGCGGAATTCATCGCCGTCGGACGACCAGCAGGCTTGACCGCCCGTGCCGTTGGCCTTTCCGCCTTCGCCGGCGTTTGCGGTATGGCTTTTCGCGACGGCACTGACTGTGACTCGATAATTCGTATCATTATAGCTTTTGGCGTTTCCATCCTTGCCCGGGTTTCCGGGAACAAGCATATACAACTGATTATGAGAGATACTGAGATCAAACAATTCAGGAGGCATATCGTCAGACGCGCCAGTAGGATTGTTCAAGGAGAGGTCGCCTTTATAGGTATCTGAGGAGGCTCCGCCAGTCTGTGTGTAAATCATCATGCCGCCGCCGCCACCGCCGCCACCGTTTTGTGTAACGCCTTGTCCGGCGCCGCCGCCGCCCGCGCCTGACATACTTGCCCAAAAGCCTTTGTTGGTCAAGGCTATGCCGCCCATACCGCCGCCGCCACCGCCGCCGCTGCCGCCTGCCACCACACTCTTCCCAGTGCCGCCAAAGTTTCCAATGCCGCCGTAGCCGCCCTTTGCTGCTGCGCCGCCGCTGCCTCCCTTCACGGTTAGCTTGGAGCTACTGTTTTGGAAAAAAACAGACACTTGCCCCATTGCTTCTGCCGTCGTGCCGTTGCCGCCGGAGGATCTGAGCACGCTGCCCACGCGACCGCCGCGGCTGCCGCCTATTCCGCCAAAGGTGCCGATGGCTGCACCGCCGCCAACACCGCCATCATATTTTTCGCCATCTACAGGTTTTATATCTCCATGACCCTTCATGCTAGGCATATACAAGCCCATCTCGCCCGGATTGGCGTCTGCGCCCTTACCGCCGTAGACGCACAGTTCGGCCTGTGTGCCTAAAATATCCCAGATCCTCAGCGTCGTGCCCTCCGGCACATAAATACCAGGTGCGCCTCCATAGGAGCCCGATGTGCTGCTGCCGCCGTTCACGGTGACTGTGCCCTTGATATACAATTTCACAGTGCTGCCCGCGGTCAGCGTGATACCCCCAGTGTTGTCCCCGCCGTTAATTTTACAGTTTTCCAGCAGGTAAGAACCGCTGGAAAGTGTGAGTGCGCCATAGGTTGTTCCGCTGTATACCGCCGTGTAGCTTTCAGCGGCGCTTGCCCCTTGAGACGCAAGCGGCAGCAGCATGCACAAGCAGACGAGCAGGAAAGTAGTCTTTTCTTCATCATCGGTTCCTCTTTTTCTTCGGTTTGGCTTGTTTGGAAAGTCTGCAAGGAGTAGTTTACAGCAGCCCTTCGGCTTGCGCGATTTTAACGGCTACGGTGCGATTCTCGGCTTGCAGCTTGCGCAGAACATTGCTCACGTGAAACTTTGCTGTGCCGATGTTCACACCCAGCGCTTGCGCAATTTCCGTATTGTTGCGTCCATTTGCCATCATGCGCAGCACTTCGGTTTCCTTGTCGGTCAGGCTGCCGTATTGCTTGGGAACGGACAGATAGTCGGGATACAGCACGGCCATTCGTCGCAGCTCCTTGTCCACCGCAGAAAGGTACTTGGCGGGAAGGTCGGGCGGCTTATCCTGCATCAGTTCTTTCCACAGGGGCAGCAGCGCCGCTCCTTGATCGGCAAGTATGCGCGCCAGCTTATATTCTGCGGCAGAAGAGACCGCATTCAGCAGCGTTTCCCGCCACGGCTCACCTCGGCGATACAACATGATCGCCTTGAGTGTGGACATCTCAATCTGTAGATACTTTCTGCCATAAAGAGCCACAAATTGTTCCATCAGGTCAAGGCAGTGGAACGCCTCCATCGTGCGCCCCAGAGCCGCATAGACCCGCGCCTTTTGCATCAGCAGGTAGCGGCTCGTGATGAAGAAGGGCTCATGCTCGTCCACACCGCTGTCCTTAAGCCACGCTTGCAGGACGTCGGCGTCCCCCGCCAGTAGCGCGCCTTGGATAAGACTCGCTGAAATATTGGGCAGTAGCTCGCAGTAATGCTTTTGAACGGCTTGCGCCTGTGTCTTTTCTAGGATGCTTTGCGCTGTCGACGCCTGCCCTTCCGATTGGAACAGCCGTGCCATGATGGCGGTAGCAGCGTATTGCACGCGGATACTTCCGCCAAAGTTGACGTCGCTGAGGGCGCGGGTGAGGTGCGCCATAGCGTCGATGCGGGCGTTCTGTTCATAAAGGATCTCGCCCATGGCGGCGTCGGCAATACCGATAGCCTCCATACCCAGCACAGCCTCAGCCAATTCCTTCACCGGTTGATACAACAGCCTTTTCTGCTTTTCCCATGGCAGCAGGTCAAGCCCGCCGTTGATCAGACTGGGCAGGTTACCCGTGGGCAAAATGTTATGAAGCGTTGTTCCATCGCGACGGACACAACTTGCTACGATTCCCAGATTCTCGCGGAGCTGTTCGGCGTTGCCCAACGGATTGGCAATCAGTGTGCGCACATACACAGCGGTTGCTTCTCCTACGATGCCAAGGCGCTTCTCTCGCGCCGCAAGCGCTTTGAGCTGTGCCATACAGCGTTGATTTTCTTCCATGCGCATGCCATAGGCGGCAAGCATCGCTCGTGCGCCAAGAAGGCGCGCGCTGTCAAATTGATCGGGCATATCGGATAAATAAGCATCGCACAGTTGCGCAAAGGAGCATCCGTCCGCGTTTTCGCTCAGGAAGAGAATTAAGGCTTCCAAGCGATCTTTACGCCTCGAAAGAGCATAGAAGTGGAGCGCGGAAGCATAGTCCCGCCGTTTTTCGCAGTCCGCTGCCGCAGTAAGGTAGATTGCTTCCTGCTCGGAGAATGGGCGCATTGACAGCTTATTGCCTAAATACGTGCGGAAGAAAGGCAGTATGGTGTATGTTTCGGGGGCTTTGAAACTCATAAAGCTGCCGATACGTAGGAAATCCTGCAGCATGACGTCTGTCTGTTCGCCCAGCAGCTCCCGTGCCTGCTGTGGATCAAAGCATTCATAGATGCTAAGCGCGATCAGCGCATTCTGATGTGCCTGTGGGAACAGGGCAAACAGGTGACTGTCCAGATAGCTATACACATCGAGGCGCGCTTTGCTTTCTGCAGTGGCGAGGTCCTTCGGCGTTTCTATGGCTCGCTGCAAATAAGCTGAAACCGCTACGCCATAGCCGTTCGTGGCAAGCAGACAGGCTTGCGTAAGCTCCTCGCGCACATCATCCGTAAGATCGTTCGGAGCAATCTTGTTCAACAATTCACGGATGTTTTCTTTTGACAGGCATAGCGAAAAACGATCCTCACAGACCAGCTGCTTTGTCAGCTGTAAGGGAATCAAGTACCTCGGCAGAGCCGCCCGGGAAAGCAACAGGACGTGAACGGGGTGGGCACTGCGATTTTGCTCCAGTAGCAAACCGAATAATGCTGCCTGCTCCTGCTCGTCCCTCAGCCATTGCAGATCATCAAGAACGAGCAGCGCGCGATCCTTAACCTTGCGCTTCTCCTTTAGAAAAGCTTGAGCCTGCGCAAGCCAGCCCACTTCGGTAATGCTGAGCTTGCAAGAAAATGGATAGTGAGCATCCGCAAAAATGCCGGTCAGCACCGTTTTGCCGTATCCAGTCATCGCGTACACGTAGACAATACCGTATTGATGCAGCAGCTTCATCCATCGCGACTGCGTTTCGGCTAAAGCTGCAATGGCGTGCGTATCAGGTACATGACGGTTCATAGCGTTAGCTCCTTCTTTTTAGGGTACGAATGCGCAAAATATCCTTTGATATTATACCATGGTAAAAATGGCTGCGTAACTATGCAGGTGGATAGGTTTGAACCTTTGTTGAATCTTTTTCTCTTTGCGGATAAGAAAGGAGCGGCACAGAGCGACTACTTTTACCGCTATGTGCCGCTCCATGCTCTGTACACCTGTATTTTATACTCATTCCCTTCGCCTTTTCCGCATTGGCAGTGCAAGCCCAAGCCCGCCCAACAAGCACACGCCCAGCCAAAGTAGTGCATACCGTGATCACTGCTTTTGGGAGGTGACCGCGCCGTCTGGCATGACAAACCTAGCCATAGGGCTTGCGGCGCAAAAGTCACGTTTGGGCTGATTGTCCATTCCTTGAAACGAATGGCTAGCGAGTGTGTATTTACCGAGAGGGTCACGGTTACTCCCTACACGGCGGCAGCCCCATCGGAAGTACCGCCCGTTAGGGTTTGGCGTGGGTAATGCACTGATAAATCGCAACCTTCGTTGCCGGCTTCAGCATGGTCTCCATGAGTTAAATTCACCTTAAAGTTACTGCTCAGTAGGGAGAGACGGCATAAACAGGAGAGACGATGCAAAGGAAATGTGCTATAATCCCGACTTTGACACCCAAAAATGAAAAAAGCTCTGAAACTATTGTAAATCAAAGGCTACAGAGCGATCGCTAAAGCAAAGCTTGCACGTTACACCACATATTTTTTGGAATCTGCACAAATATTTTTCATCGTCTTAATGGGAACGATTTGTTTTGAGGTGCAAAAGCCGAAAGCTTCATGCAACGCATCAGTAAGTGCTGTGCGTGTATAGGTTGGCTGATATCCCTTTCCGACATGCTTAACAAAATTCATCTCTTGCAGCGTTTGGATGATTTGGTCGCAGGAATAGCGATTATCCAATTTTTTCTCTAAGTATCTGTAAATCACCAAAGATAAAAAGCATGTGATGAAATGAGCGAT
>JAQUWD010000088.1 GCA_028693055.1 Eubacteriales bacterium
GTTTTGTGGGCGCTGGCAGGTCGATGAAGGCGGTCACCAACAGCGGCGTGCTCCCTGCTTTTTGCCGATGAAGAACGGATTTCACGCGATCCTTCACCATTAGCTTAGCCGGCAATTGTTGAGGGTATCCGTCGTCGATGGTGAAAAGGCCCCAGTTGGTTCGCACGCCCGCCCGCTTCTGCTCGTAATGGAAGCCTGCCAGCTGCTCAAATCTAGCCAGCGTGGTGCCGGGCAGCAGCTCCGGCGCAGGGCGGCGCAGCCGTCTATCCGCCGGCTTATGCAGCGGCCATAACGCCGCCCGATCCAGCGCGTAAACCGTTACGCCCGCCGCGTATGCCGCGAAGGACAGGGTTTCTCTGCGCAGCTCCACCGTCCTAAGAAAATCTACCCGGCCAAAGATCAGTGCAGGATCAATCACCAACGTGGGCACAGGACCCGCGCTACAAACCAGCGGCAGGCCGCGCTGAATCAGCACGCCTTCCTTCTCGAAGCTTTCCCCCAGAGCCGGCAGATAGGGCTGAGGCGGAAATTCACCGTCCAGCTCGCCAATCGTGCCGGTTAAAAGACAATGCTGATCGTTTATCTTTAAAAAACGGCTTAACAGCGTTTGATCCCATTTGGGCTCAAAGCCATATTCTCCCATCAAAGAGAGAAAAAAGTTTTCATCCGTCAGCAGCGCGGCGACAGCCTTCAGCCCGCTGCGCTCCCCGTAAAAAACAAAGCGGTCTTGGTCTTTCCAAAGCGCTCGAAACCGCAGCTCCATGCGCTTGGGTAGGGCGAAGCGCAAACCGTTTGGGCTTCCAGCCGTAAGGAGCGCGCGATGCGCTGTGTTCGCCGCCGCCTGCTCGTCCGGCAGATCGCTAAGGATAACCAGCAACCGCATCATTGGCATACAACGCTTCCCTCCCCCTGCGCGTCTATTATAAATATTCCCATCCCTCCCGTCAACCGCGGCAGCAACGGGAATTGACTTTTTGCCGTCCCTCTTCTACAATAAAGCGTACCGAATCAATCAACCAAAGTAGAGGAGGACCGGCAAATGATACGAAATATCGTTTTTGATATGGGCATGGTGCTGATGGATTATCATCCCACCTTATCCTGTCTGCGGCATGCGGAAGGGGACGCTGAAAAAGCGCAGGCTCTTCGCGCGGCAATTTTTGATCACCCGGATTGGGTAAGGCTGGACGGCGGCTTTATTACGGAGGACGAGCTTACAGCGCTGGCGCAAAACCGTTTGGAGGAGCCGTCGCTTCGGGCGCTGGTGCCCGCGATTATGACGGACTGGCATACGGACGCGCTGTCGCAAATGGAGGGCATGGACGGCGTAGTGAAGGACCTGCACGACAGGGGCTTCAAGCTCTATGTGCTATCCAACGCCGGGGTTCGCTTTCGCGTGTATCAAAGCAAGCTGCCTCACGTAGAGCTGTTCGATGGGATCCTCGTCTCCGCCGAGGAGAAAATGCTCAAGCCGGACAAGGCCATCTTTGATCGGTTGTGCGAAAAATTCGCAATCAAGGCTGAGGAATGCCTGTTCATCGACGATGTGAGCCGAAACGTGGAAGGCGCCCAAAAAGCGGGCTTCACCGCCTACTGCTTCGCAGATGGGGATGTCGCCCGCCTAAAGGAATACCTGAAAGCCTTACCCGACGCTTAACGCGCCTTGTTAGCCCGCTGGCTGCTATACCCGATACGCCGCACGCCTTGGGGCTGCCGCCGCCGCGCGGCCTCAGGACGCGCCCGACGCTTGATGACTGGCGTCTGCACGGTCTCTCCTCTCAACGCTTGCACCGGCACGTTGGCAAAGCGTTTGAAGGGCAGACCGTTTTTCTGTTTCACCCAAATAAAGGGCTGGAGCGCATCCAGATCTTTCTTCACGATATAAGCATAAGCTCCGTCTCCGTTGCGGCAAGCGATATGATGGGGCGGCACGATATAGCTTGCAAGCCCGCCCATCAGTCTGCGGAAGGGGATATCCCGAACCAACGGGCGCATCTGCTCCGCCAGCAGCGCCACCGTCGCCTCCTCCATGGCTTCCCCGGTCAGGTCTTGATAGCTCTGGCGCATGTAACGCTCAAAGGAGCTCGTCCAATCCATGGCCTTATCCCCGGCGCGGCTCAGCACCCGGTCCACAAAGGGTAGGCTCCACGGCTTCTCCATCCAAGAAAGCAATGTTTCCTCTCCTTTTTCCTCCGCCAGCACCTTAATAAAGGCCGCCCCATAAACCAGAAAATCCCGTACGTCGTTAAATTTTCGGCTATAGGGCTCCAATGCGTCGCGCACCGCCGCATCGATAGGCAAGGCGCTCAAGTCATAGGTAGCCTTACGGATTTCATCATCAGCCGGGTAATTCATGCATAGGCCCAGATGCACCAACGCGCCCATACGAGGTACCATATCGTCGCTATTCAGGATGTGGTAGAGCGGATAGCTAGCCGGGTCGTACACAAACGCGCCGGTAGCCACCGTTGGCGAAGCGAAGCCATACCCCACGATATTCTGGGGCTGTACTCCCCACTGGGTCAGCAGCCGATGAGTAAACACCTGCATGACAGCCCCGCCCTGACTATGCCCCGCCATCCACAGACGAAAACGGCTGTTGGCGCTGCCCATTTCGGACAGCACCTCGCCCAGCGTCAGCTTTTCCAGCCCAAGCGCCTGCGCTGTAGCCGGAAAAACAATCTGCTCAGCCCCCTGCTCAAAATAGGTGCAAAGCTGATAAAAGCCCTTGTGAAAGCCTTCCTCTGTGGTAAAGCGGAAGTTGGAAATCCAGTCGTAAAGCCGCTTGCCCGTGCCCATAAAGCCAATCGCCAGCAGATACTTACCGCCGTCCAAGGAATGCATCATGCACACGGCCTTGATGGTATCGCTGCGTTCCTTCTGGCGCATAGCGCTCATGATTTGCGCCACCGGGTTTGCCTCTCGCAGCGTCGTTTTGGCCCGATGCAGCTTCCATGCGTTCATGATCGCTTGCATGCGCTCCCCGGTAGCGCTTTCCCCATGGGTCAGCCCGCTTTGCAGCGTGTCGTCAATCTGGATGGAAAAATCGTTCCAGCCAGCCTCCCGCCACGGCTCGATATCCAGCGAGTAGGACATTTGGGCCAGCTCCAGCGACAGCTCCGCCGCTCGATGGGAAAACGGCGGCCGCAGACGGTAAAAAGGGTCTGCCGTAAAGGGTCGATACAGGCTTTCAAGCTCGCTCAGCCGCCGCCCGGTCAGCGGGCCGAAGCCGCGCTCGTCAGGCTTTGGTGCCGGCGGATTATCATCCTCTTCATTGCGCTTAAAAAAAGGAAGCCAGGTGGGTATATTCACGTTTCTTCCTCTCCCCTCGTCATATTGCAATCCAATGGCTACCAGTATATCACAGCCTTTGCAAACAGGAAAGAGCGCATAGCAAAAGCTTTTCGGATGCAAGCCGCTCACTTTGTCAAACTTCCGTCACACTATTGTAAAAATCACGAAGATTCGGTATAATATATTTTGGTTTTATTTGCGCGCCATTGCGCGCTATTCTGATAAAGAAGGTTGGGGCGTTCATATGCTCAATCCCCGTCAGGTCATCTCATCGTTGAAACAGAATATTGGCAAGGTCATCGTCGGCAAGGACGAAGTGATCGAGCTACTCCTGATTGCCATGATGTGCAAGGGCCATGTGCTGATTGAGGACGTGCCCGGCACGGGCAAAACCACCATGGTCAGCGCGTTGGCAAAATCGCTGGATTGCAGCTTTAACCGCATCCAGTTCACCCCGGACGTCGTACCCTCGGACGTTACGGGCTTTACGATGGTGAATTTTAAAACCGGTGAAATGGAGTTTCATCCGGGCGCGATTATGTGCCAAATCGCCTTGGCTGATGAAATCAACCGTACCTCCCCCAAAACCCAAAGCTCCCTTTTGGAGGTCATGGAGGAATATCAGGTGACGGTGGACGGCGTAACCCATCCCCTTCCCAAGCCCTTCATGGTGCTGGCAACCCAAAACCCCACGGAATTTGTGGGTACCTATCCTCTGCCGGAAGCCCAGATGGACCGTTTCTTTATCCGCATTTCCATGGGCTATCCCACCTTGGAGGAGGAAATGGCGGTGCTGGACCGTTTCAGCGGTACCTCCAAGCCTCAGGCTACGCTCGCCCCGGTTTGCTCTGCCAAGGACGTAATCGAGATGCAGAACATGATCGGCAACGTATATTGCTCCAAGGAGGTACGGCATTATATTGCCAGCATCGCCGCTATGACCCGCACCCACCCCAGCTTGCAGCTGGGCGTGTCCACCCGCGGTGCAATCGCTTTGATTCGGGGTGCGCAAGCCTGCGCGCTGCTTAACGAGCGGGACTATATTTTACCTGAGGATGTACAGCGTATGGTACTGCCTGTGCTGGCCCATCGTATTATGCCCAGCGCGGAAGCGAAAATGAAGGGGATCTCCGCCGAGCGCATTTTGATTGCGGTGGTGGAAAACGTCCCCGTGCCGCTTCGGTTGAGCTAACGCAGACCCGTCCGTCTATCCTTTCCGAAAGGAGTCGCCTCGCCCATGAAAAAAACCAACCTGACCATGGGGATCTGTTTTGGATTCTTTCTTTTTTGCGCGCTCTCCATGGGCAATAGGATTTATCTTGTGCTGGCGACGATTATCTTTCTGGCGTGGCTGTTTTCCTTTTTAAGCGTCCGTCTAGCCGAAAAAACCGTGGAGGTCAGCAATGCCCTGAGCGGCCAAACCGTCAACCGCGGCGAGGTTGTCAGCATGGAAATTGCGGTTAGCCACAAGGGCTTTCTCCCCATCGCTCCCATTGCCCTAAACATGCGCGCCACCAGCAATACTCCCGCCGGGGTCATTTACCTGACCAAGCTGGGCAAACGCCGTCAGCGGGTGACCCATCAATTTGTAGCCGACCACGTAGGCGCGATGTTTCCCGGCGTAGAAAGCTATGTGGTATCCGATGTGTTCGGCTTTTTTAAAAGAGTACATACCCCCGAGCTGCAAGGGCAGGAGCTTTTGGTGCTGCCTGTCCCCTTTGATGTGGAGCCGCTGACCTTCGCCGCCGGAGACATGGGCGTGGAAACCATGAAGCGCGCCATGGAGGACCCCTCCAGCCCCAGCGATTTCCGCGCTTACCAGCAGGGCGACCCCTTGAAGCGCATCCATTGGAAGATGAGCGCCCGCAAACGGGAAATTATCGTGCGTCAGTTTGAGGAGCCAGCCTTGCCGGACGCGCTAGTCATGCTTGACACCTCCCCGCCTCACTTAAGCGCGGACGCGCAGCCGGAGAGCGCCGCCTTTTTACAGGATGCGCTGTTGGAAACGGCGGCTTCGGTGGTATCCTGCCAAATCAGAGAGGACAATTCCGTGCGCCTGCCCTTGGTAGGCGACCGACCCATGGAGTATTCCAGCCATATGGGCCTTAGCGTGCTGCTAACCGAGCTAGCCCGCTGCACCTTCAACGAAACCGAGCGGTTCGAGCGGGTGCTGATGATGCAGATGGGCGAGCTGCGAAAAACCGGCGCGGTGGTTATCATCACCACTCGGTTAAGCTCCGAGGTGGTGGATCTCATCGTGCGCATGAAGCGTTTAGGCCCCAACGTTCGTCTGTATTACGTCACCTTCCGCACCGACAATCCCGACCGCATCGCCATGGTAGGCCGTTTGCAGCAGGCGGGCGTGGAGGTCAACTATGTAACGCCGCAGGGCGCTGAATAATCGTATGAATCTATGAAAGGAGACGGCTGCGTGAAGAAGCTCGCTTTTTTTACCTCGGAACGGATCAATCGGCTGCTCATCAGCTTTCTTCTTTGCATGGGCGTGCTGTGGCCCATGCTTTTGGCCCTCGGCGTGGAAAGTCAGCTGCTGTTCGCCTCCTTGCTAGCCTCCGCCGTATTGCTATTGCTGATCGCACAAGGAACCAGCAAAAAAGCCTGCGTCATCGTCTGGTCTGCGGTAAGCGTGATCGCGTTGATTCAGTTTTTTTTGCCACGCTCCGGCTTTTTCGGTCAATCCTACGAGGCCATTAAGGCGATTTCCCTTTATTTTAATGGGGTAACCTCCGCCGCGCCGTTGTTTGCCACCGCAATTGCCACTTTGCTGGCGGTCGTAGCCGCCTTGATCGCCTTTTCCTTCTCCGCCAGAGGCGTAGGCTTTGTCCCTGCGACGGTGCTGGTCGTCGTGGTGCTTTTTGGTCTGTGGAGCCTTGGCAGACATACCTTTATCTGGTATGCCGCCCCGGCGCTGATTGCGCTATTGCTGCTGGTATCCCAGTCGTCCCATGAAAAAACCAATTTGCTGCAGGTATTGCCCATGGCGGCGCTCCTGGTGCTTATGGGGCTATTGATCGTTCCCTCCAGCAAAACGGTTATTCAGCCTCTTAACGAGGCAGCCATGAATCTGAAGCAAGCCATTTCCGATTATTTGTTTTTCAACGAGCCCAGAGACGTTTTTACCTTGGGAAATTACGGTTATTACCCTATGGGCAACTCTCGTTTAGGCGGCGAAGCACAGCCCAACGAGGTGCCGGTATTAACGGTGAAAACCGATCAGAAAACCCTGCTGCGCGGCGTTATGAAGGATGAATACACCGGGCGAAGCTGGCGGGACACCTCCTCCGGCAGACGCTATCTATACGTCAACCCTCGTTGGAGCAATCTGCGGCAAAGCGTGTTCCTAGAAAAAATGCCCGCCGAATCGGTGCAGAAGGCCAGCCCATTGCTAGCGGAAAAGGCCGTTTCCATTCAAGTACAAAGCACCGTGGCCAGCACGGTTTTCTCGCCCGTCTTTTTGCGAAACATAACCACCTATGGCAGTATGGTTCCTTATTTTAATGATTCCAGCGAGCTGTTCATCACCCGGGATCTGGAAGCGGGCGACCGCTATACGGTTTTCACACCGATCCTCGAAGGGGGCGACAGCGCTTTGGGGGCGTTGGTCAACGCCGCCCAGACAAGCGACCCCCACTATGCGTCCATCCGCGAAAGCTACCTCAAGCTGCCGGATCATTTGGAGCAGCGTGTCTACACCGATCTGCGCAACATTGTGGCTTCAGCCTCCACCCCCTACGATCAAGCCTGCGCCATTCTGCGGCATTTGCAGCGTTACTATCACTACACGCTCTCCCCCGACACGCCGCCGGAAAATCAAGACTTTGTTACCTATTTCCTCTATGTAGGTCGGGAGGGCTACTGCACCTACTTTGCTTCCGCCATGACGGTGCTTTGCCGCATGGCGGGTCTGCCCGCCCGCTATGTGGAGGGCTTCTTGGCGCAGCCGGACGGCAGCGGCTTTGCCTACGTCACTGGCAAGGACGCCCATGCGTGGACGGAGGTTTACTTCGAGGGCTTTGGCTGGGTGCCCTTCGACCCCACCCCTGCGCAGGAAAACGTAGACAACCAGCAAAACGACGCGCAGGATGAGCCTTCCCCTTCCCCCTCGCCGGAACCGCCCAATGAGCAGCAGCCCGACGACAACCCCACGCCTTCGCCGGAAAACCCGGAGCAATCCAACGAGCCGGACATGGAGGATCCAGAACCACCGGAGCCTCCTCAGGACAACCCGCCCTTCCCATGGTGGATTTTGCTGGTAGTGGCAGCGCTGGGCGGACTGGCGGCGCGGGTGATGCTGTCCATGCCTGACCGGGCAGCCAAAAAGCAAAAAAGCATCATCGATAAGCTTTACGTCTACGGTGGTGCGGCCTATATCATCATGAAGCTGCAAAAGCGCACGCCCCGTAGCGGTGAAACGCCGCTGCTGTTTGCCCGCCGTATGGATAAGCAGCATGCCTTTGCAGCCCCCATACTGCCCCTGTGGTGCTTGCTCATTATGAGTCATTACAGCCGCATGCAGCCCGGAGAGCCTCAATTAG
>JAQUWD010000039.1 GCA_028693055.1 Eubacteriales bacterium
ATAGAAGGATTCCGAGTTTTTTGACTTCGTTGTTGTTATCCTCATTGCATATCGCCCCCTATCTCTTTATTATATCATACTTTACAATAAATTACAATATATTAAAACAAAATATTTTGACAAAAAAATAAAGCCACATAAGGGCTAAAGAGCTGTTTTGGGGGAAATGGCTGTTAAACTCCCGCGCCGTCAGCGGCATTCTGGAAATCTACGGCACCGCATCGCCCTATACGGTAGTATATTGGGTTGTAGGCGGGCTGCTGCTTGTGAGCGGTGGGACGCTCTTGGGGCTTCAGCTACTAGCAAAGCGAAAAGTCGGTCATTAAGATCGGCTTTTTTCGTCAATTTTCCCCATCACATTGCCTTTTCTTCCTCGGTGTGCTATACTACCTCAACTGTTAAGCAGTACACAAGAAACGCTTTGCGGAGGCTTATCCCTATGCGGCAGATCAAGTGGCTATGGTCGGTTATGGATTCCCGCTTTCATCGAAAACATATTGTGGCACTGAGCATCAGCGCCGTTACCTCGGTGATGCTGCTCATCAATCCCGCGTTGACGGCGGTGTTGGTAGACGAGGTCATTGTGGGCGGCAATACGGAGCCCTTGGTTCGTATTCTGCTAATGATGCTAGGCTTCAAGCTTCTGCGCGAGGGCATGCGCTATTACATGATCATTTCATTGGAAAAAACATCCCAGAACACGTTGTATAATCTACGAACGCGCCTGTTTGCCAAATTGCAGTATCAGGATATGACGTTTTTCGACCGAAACCGAACAGGTGATTTAATGACGCGCCTATCCGCCGATGTGGACTGGTGCCGTCATTTTTTAAGCTATATTGACTATGTAGCCATGGACAGCGTCGTCATGTTTCTGTCCACCTCCATCTATCTATTTTTTGTCAACTGGCGGTTGGCGTTGACGCTGGTGATGGTCACACCGCTGCTAACCGTCATTACCAAGCTGTACTCGTCTAAGGTACGGCCCCTCTTCATCGACATGCGGGACAAGCTAGCCGAAATGAACGCGGGCGCACAGGAAAACATTGCCGGGAACAGGGTGGTAAAGGCCTTCGCCCGGGAGGAATACGAGAAGGAGCACTTTGATCGGCGCAGTGCGGCCTTTCGGGACGCTAATCTTGATATCAACAAACTTTGGCTGTCCTTCTATCCATATATCGAGGTTCTGGCCAACGCCATGACGCTGATCACTGTCTTTTTAGGCGGACTGTTCATCATTCAGGGCAACCTAACCGCCGGTGGGTTGAGCATTTTTACCAGCCTTAGCTGGGCGCTAAGCAACCCCATGCGCAATCTGGGCAATCTGCTCAACGACATGCAGCGCTTTATGACCTCCGCCGATAAGGTAATGCAGATCGATCTTGGCCGTCCCCGCATAGTGGACTCTCCCGATGCAAAAAGCCACGACAAGGTTCTGGGCGGGCTGGAATTTCAAAATGTCACCTTCAAATTTGATACCACCACAGTGCTGGAGGATATCAGTTTTTCCGTCAAGCCGGGCGAAACCATTGCCATCATGGGCCCCACTGGCTCCGGCAAAACCACGCTGATCCAGCTGCTATCCCGTTTCTACGACGTGCAAAAGGGCGCCATTCTGGTGGATGGCTACAACGTCAAGGACTGGAAGCTGCAAGAGCTGCGGGGTGGTATCGGCACAGCCCTACAGGACGTATTCCTTTTCTCCGATACGGTGGAGGGCAATATCGCCTTCGGTAATCAGGAGCTAAGCGTTGACGAGGTGGTGGATTTTGCCAAGCGTGCAGACGCGGACGCCTTTATCAACCAGCTTTCCAACGGCTATGACACCATCATTGGCGAGCGGGGCGTGGGGCTGTCCGGCGGCCAACGGCAACGCATCGCGCTAGCCCGGGCGTTAGCGGTTAAGCCAGGGATCCTTATCATGGACGATACCACCTCAGCCGTTGACATGGAAACAGAAAAGATGATCCAAAACGAGCTGCGTCATCTCCCCTATTCCTGCACCAAAATCATTATCGCGCAGCGCATTTCCTCCGTGAAGGACGCGGATCAGATTCTGATCCTCAAGGACGGAAAAATTGCCGAACGAGGCACCCACGCGGAGCTGCTAAAGCAGCGCGGCTATTATTACGAAACCTACGCCCTGCAAAACGGGCTGAATCCGGCTTCCGAGGAGGTGGCGCACTAATGGCACGCAATAAATACGACGAGGACGAAATCCTAGAGAGTCCCTTTCAAATCAGCCATTTGAAGCGCGCTTTTGCCTACATCAAGCGTCACCGTGGCAAGATGGTGCTGGCGCTGTTTTTAAGCGCCGCCGCCAGCGTCATTTCCCTGTTTATTCCCAAAATCATGCAATGGGTGCTGGACGAGGTGGTGCCCAATCAGGATTTGAAGCTTTTGGGGCAAATGGCGCTATTATTCGTAGGCATCGTGCTGGTCAGCATTTGCTTTACGGTCATCCGTTCCCGGCTGATGGCCCATGTCAGTCAGGAGATCATTTACGACATCCGCAAGGATCTGTTCGCCCATTTGCAGCGTCTACCCTTCAGCTATTACGACAACCGTCCGGCAGGAAAAATCCTAGTACGGGTTATCAACTATGTGAACTCCGTATCCGACATCCTTTCCAACGGCATTATCAACTCCATTCTGGAAATCATCAACCTCATCTTTATTGTAGTGTTCATGTATTCCACCGATGCGACGCTGGCAACCATCATCGTAGCCGGGCTTCCTGTGTTCGCCTCCATCATCTGGTACCTAAAGCCTCGTCAACGCAAGGCTTGGCAGATTCAAAGCAACAAGAACTCCAATTACAATGCCTATCTGGCTGAATCCATTGATGGCGTCAAGGTTTCCCAGCTTTTTACCCGTCAAGAGGTCAACCGCTCCATCATGGCGCGGCTAGCCGCCTCCTGCCGTAAAGCGTGGCTCCACGTCGTCTATATCAGCAATAGCGTATGGCTCAGCAGCGAAATCATCACCCAAATCGTATTTACGCTGATGTATCTGGCAGGCGTATACTGGATGGGCGGAACCATCGTCAGCTTTGGCGTCATTTTAGCCATGGGACAGTATGTAGGCCGTTTTTGGCAGCCCATTACCAACCTTGCCAATATTTATAACTCCTTTGTGAATAACTTAGCCTATCTAGAGCGTATTTTTGAAACCATGGACGAGCCCGTCGTAGTGGACGACGCGCCCGACGCGGCTGCGCTGCCTCCCATCAACGGACAAGTAGATTTTAATGACGTGACCTTCGGCTACGAAGAAGGCATGACCGTACTAGAGCATATGAACCTGCATGTACGTGCGGGAGAGAGCATCGCGTTGGTTGGGCCTACGGGGGCCGGAAAATCCACGGTGGTCAACCTGCTATGCCGCTTCTACAACTTAAACGGCGGCAGCATTCTCCTCCATGACGACGACGGAAAAACCTACGATATAAGCGCCGTCACCCTCAACAGCCTGCGCAGTCAAATGGGCATCATGCTACAGGACAGCTTTATCTTCAGCGGAACGCTGATGGACAACATCCGCTACGGGCGGCTGAACGCTACGGACGAGGAGGTACGCCGCGCCGCGCAGATGGTTCGTGCGGACGATTTTATCCACGAAATGCCGCAGGGCTACCAAACCGCCGTCAACGAACGCGGCAATCGGTTATCGCAAGGTCAAAAGCAGTTGGTTGCCTTTGCCCGGACGCTATTGTCCGATCCCCGCATCCTGATTCTAGACGAAGCCACCTCCTCCATTGATACCAAGACCGAGCGGCTGCTGCAGGAGGGCATTCAGGCGCTGCTGAAAAACCGCACCTCCTTTATCATCGCTCACCGGCTTTCCACCATTAAGAATTGCGACCGTATTTTATACATCAGTCACAAGGGCATTTTGGAATCCGGCAGTCATGACGAGCTGATGGCGAAAAAAGGCGCATACTACGATCTATACACGGCGCAAGCCCGGGAACAGGGCGCCGCCGAATAAAAGGAGCGATTAACAATCATGAAGATTTCCAAAAAGGACGCGTTACTATGGTATGAGTTTTTCTCCGCTTTGCCGGAGGACGAGGAAATATTAACCCATCAGCAGGAGATTGTTTTCTCCGTCCTTGCCCAAATAGAAACGGCTGTAGAGCGTCGAAACGAAGCCTTGGCAGCTCAAATCCATGGGCTCAAATCTCTCTCCGACCGTACCCTTTACGTAGGCGACGATCGCAGGTTTCCCATGGGCTGCCGTTCCTGCCTGATGGGCACCGGCCTGAGCGCCATTCGCAAAACCAATAAATGCAACCTTCAATGCAAATTCTGTTACGATTACGGCGAGCTTGACCATATCCCGCCCATCGGCGAGGGCATGTGGGAAATCGGAGGCACGCGCTTTTACGAAAAGGATATCGAGCTGCTATTGAGCATTCAGAAAAAGCCCACCGGTATCTCCTATGTGTATCTGGAGCCCTTTATGGAAATCGAAAAATACTATGGGATCATTCGAAAATTCAAGGACGCTCACGTGCATCAGCATCTATATACCAACGGCGTTTTAGCCACCGAGGAAAACCTGCGCGCACTGGGCGAAGCCGGTCTTGACGAGCTGCGCTTCAACCTAGGCGCGTCCAATTGCTCCGATCAGGTCATTGAAAACATCGCTCTAGCGAAAAAATATATTGGGCAGGTTGGCATCGAAACGCCTATGACTCCGGAGTTTTTTGAGCGCTTTTTCCAGAAAAAGCAGTCAATTTTAGCAACCGGTCTTGATTTTATCAACTGCGCAGAGCTGCACCTAAACGGCAACAATATTGGCAATTATTTAGGCGAGAACATGTACGTATGCAGGCATGGCTACCTCTCCCCCATTTGGAGCCGGGAGCTGACGCTTCAATTGATGAAGGTTGCCGACGACGAGCAATGGCCGATCGTGGTTCACGATTGCTCCAACCTGACCAAATTTGCCAGAGATCTGAACCTACGGGCCAAGGAAGGCGGTTGGTTCGGCGCCAGCGGCTATACCAGTGAGTTTGACAGAACCCCTTTTGAAGCCTTTCTTCCCGTGCTGCGGGACGAGCATTTCCAATTTGTGGAGGAAGAAGAGCTGCCCGTGGGATATCGTCCGGGCGACATCGTTTTATAAGTATTTCGTTATAAAGAGGGAGAACCGATGGAAGGGCGCAACAAGGAAACCCACTGGGTCGCGGAGGGAACCATCGCCAGCGTCGGTCAAGCGATGGCCACTAAAAACATCAAGCTAGCCGACGGCGTGCGCTACCAGCTACAGGACGCGCAGGGCAACAACTTGTCCGAACCGATTGAGGCCATGCAGGTAATCACCAACGTGCAATCCTTTCGTCAACTGATGATGAAGTACAGCTGCGCGTGCTTGGAGATCGAAACCAAGCTGAACGTTCTCAACGCTGAGTTCTCTTTGACGAATGACCGCAATCCCTTCGAGAGCATCCATAGCCGAATCAAAACGCCCCAAAGCATATTAGAAAAAATGAACCGCAAGGGCATTGAGCTAACGGTGGAAAACATCGAGAAATACTTATCCGATGTAGCGGGCGTACGCGTTATCTGCTCCTTCCCCGAGGATGTTTATACGGTGCGTCAACTGCTGTTAAAGCAGGACGATATCCGGCTGCTGGTGGAGAAGGATTACATTGCTCATCCCAAGGAAAACGGCTACCGCAGTCTGCATCTGATTGTAGAGGTTCCAATTTTCCTATCTGAGGAAAAACGTTTCATGAAGGTGGAGGTTCAGCTGCGGACCATCGCTATGGATTTCTGGGCTAGCCTAGAGCACAAGCTCAAGTATAAGAAAAGCGTCTCGGACGCCGAGCGGGTGTCAGCAGAGCTGAAGGAATGCGCGGACGCCAGCGCAGCGTTGGACCTCAGGATGCAGCAGATTGAGCGGCAAATAGACGGTTGACCGTATAGCGTCGGCGAAAGTAGAAAAAGCTAGCACTGATCGCTCCTTGGGAGCGGAAAGGAGCCAGCCATGAGAAAGTTGTATTTCGGCGGCACTATCATCACAATGGATCAACAACTGTATCAGCCCGCATTGCTAACGGAAAACGAACGGATTTTAGCCGTGGGTGAGCTAGCAAAGCTGCGCTCCTTGTCATCCGGTGCAGAAAGCATCGATTTGGAGGGGCGCGCTTTGCTGCCGGGCTTTATCGATTCCCATAGTCATTTTTCACAGGTAGCCGCCGCTACCTTTCAGGTACGGCTTGACGATGAGGCAACGCTTGCCGAAATACGGGAGCACATCCAAGCCTTTCTTTGGGAACGAAAGCTGCCCGAGGGATCGTGGATCATCGCGCGGGATTATGATCACAATCGTCTGCCGGGCTCCCGTCATCTCACTTTAGCGGAACTGGACAGCCTTGCGCCGGGATACCCTTTGCTGCTGCAGCATCAAAGCGGGCATATGGGGCTTTTCAATACGCAAGCGCTAAATCTATTGAACGTTACCGCCGAAGCGCCCCTCATCGAGGGCGGAACAATCGGTATGACCGACGGCAATCCTAACGGCTACATGGAGGAAAACGCCTTCTACTTTTACCTTCAGCAAGTACCCTCGTCTAACGCAAAGGACATGGTCGACGCTTACAAGCGGGCGCAGCAGGAGTATGCCTCCCACGGCATAACCACCGTTCAAGACGGCATGTTCGTGGAACAGATGATTCCCTTGTATCAAATGCTGCTTTCCAAAAAGCTGCTCAAGCTTGATCTGGCGGCATATCCTGATCCAAGCTGCTTACCCAAGACCCGCTCGCTTTTTAGCGACCATTGGGGCGGCTATCATCGCCATCTTCGTTTCGGCGGGCTCAAGCTCTTTCTGGATGGCTCGCCCCAAGGACGTACCGCATGGATGCGTACCCCTTACTTAGGAGAGCCAGAAAACGACTACGGCTATGGCGTTCTATCGGATGAGCAGGTAATGGAGGGGCTGCAAGCCGCCGCCCAAAACCGCTGTCAGGTGCTGGCTCACTGCAACGGAGACGCAGCCGCCGCCCAATATCTGCGTTGCATGAGAATTGCTCAAGAGAAATGGCCTGTTCTTCGCGAACTGCGCCCCGTGCTGATCCATGGGCAGCTGCTGGGGCTGGATCAGCTAAAGGAAGTAGCGCGGCTTGCCATTATCGTTTCTTTTTTCGTGGCGCATACCTACCATTGGGGCGACGCTCATATTCGCCATTTTGGCTTGGAGCGTGCCAGCCAGATCAGCCCAGCCAAATCCGCCCTGAACGAAGGGGTCTTATTCACCTTTCATCAGGACGCGCCCGTCATTCAACCCGATATGATCGAGACGCTCTGGTGTGCCGTCAACCGCCAAACCCGCTCCGGCGTTACATTGGGCGAAGAGCAGTGCGTTTCCACCCTGGAGGCACTGCGAGCCGTTACGGTGAATGCCGCTTACCAATACGGCGAGGAAAGCGATAAGGGGACGCTGACGGCGGGTAAGCGCGCCGATTTCGTCATTTTAAATCATAATCCTCTGGATACGCCCCCGCAGGAGCTGCGCAGTCTACGCGTTCTGGAGACTATCAAAAACGGAGAAACCGTGTACTGCCAGTAAACTCGCAAATAAAAAGAGCCTGCCAAACGACAGGCTCTTTTTATCAAAACCCCAAAGTGCCGCTACGCCCTATTTTTTCACCCGCTATGTAAAGCAGGCCGGTGCCCTATCGCGGTTCTTTGCCTTCCCCTGACATGCAAGCACGGGGGCGTGACATCCTCTCGCGAACGCGAGCTCCGTTTAATGAAATGTGGGTAAAAATAAGACGCTGGCGCACACTTCAGGAGTCTCTGTGATTATTATAGTAAGTTCCTCTCATGCTGTCAAGTCGCATTTTTTCCCTGCAGTTCTTCCCCATTGTGCCATTTTTCGACTTGCGTTCAGCCCGGCGGTATGCTAAAGTTACGGCGTAATGCCCGTCAGCAGCTCGTCCACCAGCTCGATAGCCCTGCCAAGCCGCGCGTTATAATCCCCGCCGATAACGATGATTTTATCCTCAAAACCGTGAGCCTTGTACATATCCAGCAAGCGCTGGCTCAAGACCAAGCGTTTCTCCTCCTCGCCGTTTAGGCGCTGCCCATCCGGCACCCACTGCACATCCGGCAGCAGATAGAGCAGTCGATCATAGCGGGTATGGTCGATATACTGCTCCACCAGCGCGTTTCGATGCCCCATGTACAGCTCGCTAAAATAGTCGGTGTAGGTAGCGTCGGTATCGAAAAAGCAAACCTTATTGGCAGAGCGCAGCGCCTGATAGTCCTGCTCATACTGGATATGGGCAATCCGGCTGAAATCCATATCCGTGTAGATGGTTTCGTCGTTGCCAAGGTAATCTCGGGCGTAATACCGCCCAACCTCCTCGGACCAGGAGGTGTTATAAAGCTTTGCCAAGCATTTGGTCAGCGTGGTTTTGCCGCAGCTTTCGGTACCCGCAATCAGCACCTTTTTGGCAAAGAAGGGTCTGGCTGCGCCCAGAATGTAATGCCAGTTAGCCAGAATGTTTTCCCGAATGTCCGTGGCGGAGATGGGGTATCGCGTGCGCTTGGGATCGAAAAGCTCCACCTTCGATTCGGGAAAATAAGCCGACAGCGTGTCGCCGTACTCCAAATCCCCCACAAAAAACGCATCGATGGGTTCCCCCACCACCTCCCGCATGCGGCGGCTCCACAGCTCCCAGCCCTTGGGATAGACGGGGATGTCCGTTTCATCCAGCACCCGAACCACGATATGGGGCATGTCCTGAATCTGCTGTGAAATCCATTGCTTGCGCAATCGGTACGAAATTTCTGGAATCCCGTCCTTTGCACAGATTTCCCGGGTCTGATCCGCGTTATCCGAGATCACAACCACCAGCTTACGGCATTTTGTGGACGCCTCGATGATCTGGTACAAATGTCCCCGATGAGGAGGCAAAAACCTCCCGAAATATACGCCTACGTCATACATGCTCCGTGTTCTCCCTTCGCGTGTCTGATGAAAATCTAGGTTCTACGCAAAGGCTTCCAATTCCTTCCCCAATTTTACAAAGGATGTGGCTTACCTGTGAAACGTCTCTCCCTAAAATGGATCGCCTGTCTACTGGGTCTAACCGTCTTTATCCTCATCGCGCTGAATCTGGACCGTATGGCAGAGATCGACAGCGCTGTCTACCAAGCCGTTTCCACGCTGATCTCTCCCGCGATGACCTCGTTTGCCCTAATGTGCACTGGACTGGTTGGCCCGGCGGCGCTGCTTGCTATCACGTTACCGCTGGTGATTCTTTTACCCAAAAAGGAGTACCGCATTCCTTTGTTCCTCAACCTAACCATTGCGGTACTGCTAAATCTTGGGCTTAAAAACGTCTTTACCCGGCCCCGCCCGGTGGACGTGATTCATTTAGCCACGGAGACCGGTTTTTCCTTTCCCAGCGGTCACGCCATGGCGGCTACCTGCTTTTACGGCTTCCTGATCTATCTGGTATGGAAGCTAGCCTCCTCAAAGGCGTTTAAGCACCTGTTCACCTTTTTATTAGGGATGATTATCGCCCTCGTGGCTGCCAGCCGCGTTTACTTAGGGGTGCATTACTTTTCCGATGTAACGGCGGGCGTCTGCGTTTCCATTTCTTATCTGGTGATCTTCACCTCCTTTGTCAACCTGTTCTTCACCGACGACGAGCCCATGAAGCAAAAGCGTCTCACGCCGCAAAAGGGCAACGCCCTGTTCCTAAGCTTTTCCTATGCTTTACAGGGTATCAGCGCCGGGCTGCGCACGGAGCGCAATATGGTGATCCATTTCGCAGCCATGTCCGTAGTGGTGGTTTTTGGCGCGCTCCTGCGCATCAGCGCCACGGAATGGATGATCTGCGTCATTCTTTTCGGGGCCGTCTTTATGGCGGAGCTATTTAACACCTCCATTGAAACCGTGGTGGATATGATCTGCCCCCAGCGCGACCCCCGGGCCAAGCTTGCCAAGGATACTGCCGCTGGCGCAGTTTTGTTTATGGCGGTGGCAGCGGCGATTGTGGGATGCATCATTTTTCTACCAAAGCTGTGGGTTTTGGTCCTCAACCATTGAGCGGCTTGCGTCACACTCGTAAAAACCCGCTTTTTCCATCCCTTTTCCCCAACTTCTGGCGCTTGTGCCATATGCAAGCTTGCCCGTGATATGATATAATAACCACATGTGCGCGTCCGCATACCGGTACCCTCCGGTAGGCCGCGCTTTACCACGAAATGAAAGGAGGTCCATGCATGCAGTACAGCACGCCCAAACAGCAGCGCCCTACCAAGGATTACGCGCCCCGTAAGCACAGGAGCAAGGTACTGTCCATCCTGCCGCTGCTTTTGCTGTTCGTCGCTTTGCTTATCATCATGTACCTGATTTTTCCCAAGGAGGCGGGCCGTCACGTCGGTTCCTCCATCTATAACGGATTGGTGATCAGCGAGGTTATGAGCGCCAACTCCGCCTCCGTGCCGGATGAAAACGGCGAGTTCTCCGATTGGCTGGAGCTGTATAACGGCACTGGTGCGGATTTGGATATGGCCGGCGTGATGCTGACAAACCGCTCGGACCGAATCACCTTCCCCTTCCCCGAGTATACGTTAAAGGCGGGCGAACGGGTGGTGATTTTTGCCTCGGACAGCTATCAGCTGGATACCGACAAGCCCTTCCATGGCAAATTCAAGATTTCCTCCGCCGGTGCTCATCTCTATCTGTATGACCCCAACATGTACCTGATCGACGAGCTGATTGTGCCCACCATGACCGCAGACAGCAGCTATATCCTTGCTTCCATCGACGCAGACGGCACGCGGCATTACGAAACGACCGATTTCTACAGCCCCGGCTTTGAAAACAGCGAGGAGGGCTTTATCAGCTACCGCGCAGCCAACTCAACGGAAAGCGGCTCGCTGGTCATCAACGAGGTATGCCCGGATCCCAAGGTGGGCATTCCCGACGAGGACGGGGAAATCGTAGACTGGATCGAGCTGAAAAACAACACCGACCAGACCATCTCCCTAAAGGGCTATTACCTCAGCGATAAGGAAAACAAGCCCATGAAATGGCGCTTCCCCGACAGCGCCAGCATCCCCGCCGGCGGCTATTACCTGGTGTTTTGCAGCGGCAAGGATAAATTGCAGGAAAACGGCATTCCCCACACCAATTTTTCTGTCAGTGCCGAGCGGGAAACCATCGTCCTCAGCGACGGCTACGGTCGTCTGCTGGACCGGGTCAGCATCGAAAACGTGCCTGTGGATTACTCCGTGGGCCGCACCAGCGACGGCAGCTGGGTCCAGTTCCAGCTTTCCACCCCCGGCCAGAGCAACGACGAAAACGGACAGGCTAAAGCTGACGAGCTGATCCGCTCCTTCAACCCCACCGGCGTATACTTAAGCGAGGTAATGGCGTCCAACTCTTCCACCACGTTGGGCGCTACCGCCTCCACGGTGGACTTTATCGAGCTTTACAACTCCACCTCGCAGCCCGTGGATCTTTCCTTTTACGGCTTAAGCGACAACCTAAAGCGTCCCCGGAAATGGCAGTTCCCTTCGGGGACTACCATTGCTCCGGGAGAGTATAAAATCATCTATTGCGATTCCAACGTCATTCTTTCAACCGTTACAGACCCCCATACCAATTTTTCCATCAGCCGCGGCGGCGGCGAAACCATCAGCTTTTGCGACCCTGACGGCAAGGTGCTGGATCGCCTGCCGTTAAGCCTCATCCCAACCGATCACAGCTATGGCCGAACCCTTGGGTACAACGGCTTTTATTACTATGACGTTCCTACCCCCGGCGCAGCCAATTCCACGGGGTATTATGGCTATGCGAGCAATCCGTCGTTTTCTCAACGCGGCGGCGAATATAAAGGTTCTATTTCCGTTACCATCAGCGTCCCGGACAATACCAACGTTTATTACACAATGGACGGCACCATCCCTACCGAGGAAAAAGGCGTCCTCTATCAGCCCGGCGAGGCCTTCGACATTTCCCGGGTGGTTGTTCTTCGGGCCCGCGCCTTTGATCGTTCCGGCCGGTTGCAGCCTAGCGAGGTCATCACCCAAACCTACCTGCCAAACCTGTACCACTCCTTCCCCATCGTCAGCGTGGTGGCCGACCCGGACGAGCTGTGGAATGCGGAGACCGGCATGCTGACCGTCGGTGACAGCGTGGATAAAACCGGCGGCATTCCCTTCAAAAACGCCATTTACCGCACCGTGAAGGAAACGCTAGGCGCCAAGCCCGGCTACGTGGAGATTTACGACAAGGAAGGCAATCAGGTGGTCAATCAGCCTATGGAGTTCAAGCTTCAAGGGCAATACAGCTTGGATATGCCCCAAAAGAGCTTCAAAATCAAAGCCAAGGCAAAATATGGCGCGAAGTATTTTGAGGCGGCGTTATTTGAGGATCGGGAGTACACCCAGTACAAAGGCTTTGTACTGCGGGTAAGCGGCAACGACTGCGTATGGACGCGCTTGATCGACGGCCTTCAAAGCCGCCTGATCGACCGCTTTAACGAGCAAGCGGAGACCCCCTCCACGGTAATCCATCAGGCATGGAAGCCGGTGGTGGTCTATTTGAACGGCGTTTACTGGGGTCATTACAATATGCGGGAGCGGGTAGACCGCTATTTCGTAGCGCAGCACGAGGGCCTGTCCTTGGAAGAGGCCGACAACATGGACGTGCTGGAGGGTAACGGTAACCGCAGCCGTAACGTCAACTTCGGCGATTATAAGGAATACAATGCCATGGTGAAGAAGGTCGCCGCTTCTTCCCCCGGCACCAATGAAGAGGATTTGCAGTACATCCTTGACAATATCGACATTGAGAACTATTTTGACTACATGGCCTTCGAAATGTACTTTGGCAACTCCGACCCCGGTAACATTCGCTTCTACAAGCTGAAAACCGAGGGCTCGAAATGGCGCTGGATTTTTTATGACGCGGACTACGGCCTGTTTTCCAGCGGCTATGACAGCGTCACCGGCTACTTGAAGGAGAAGGGCGCTGGCCCTCAAAACGTAGCCAATACCTTGATTTACAAGCTGATGCAGAACGAAGAGATGCGCAACAAGTTTCTTGCCCGTCTGGGTGAAATTTTCCAGTTCATGACCACCGAAACGATGACCAACGAGTTAAACACCATGGTGGCGCTCCTAGAGCCGGAAATGACGATGCATTTCAACCGCTGGGCCGAGGAGAACGATAAAGCCATCAATATCGAATCCCCCACCACCCCGGAGGGAGCCATGCGCTACTGGAACTCCCGTCTGGATCGAACCCGCAACGTGCTCAAAAAGCGGCCAACCTATTTCTATGAAATGGTGCAGGAGCATTTTGAGTTAAGCGACGATCAGATGCTGATCTACTTCGGCCCCAAACCCGCCCTGCCTGAGGACGCAGATTACACCGAGGGCAAAAAGTGGAGTTAATATTGACAAAACACCCCTAATATTCTACTATCTTTAACGGATTAACACGACTAAAGGAGGAACCCGCCCATGTTTAGCTCTTCCCTGCTGACGGCCACCAGCGCCTCTTCCATTGTTTCTGCCACCGGTTTGGCCGCGCAGTTCAAATCCATCGTCCCCTCCGATTTGTTTATCGCGCTGGGCCTTGGCTTTATCATCGGTATCGTCATTGCCATCGTGTACCGCAAGACCTACCGAGGCGTACTGTACAGCCCTTCCTTCACCATGACGCTGATCATGCTTACTTTGATTACCACCCCTGTGGTTATGTGCATCAAGAACGATATCGCGCTTTCCATGGGTATGGTCGGTGCGCTGTCCATCGTCCGTTTCCGTACCGCCGTGAAGGATCCGCTGGATACCGCCTACATGTTCTGGGCGCTGACCATGGGTATTCTATTAGGCGCTGGGCTATACCTAATCGCCGTCATCGTCGTGCTGACCATTTCGATCTTGATGTTCGCCCTTACCTTTGCCAAGCTGACCGCCCCCAACGCTTATCTGTTGGTAGTGCATTATGACGAATACTGCGAGGGTGCTATCGCCTCCGAGCTGCGCCGCAGTGTGAAGAGCTCCAAGCTTCGTTCCAAAACGCTGACCCGTGCGGGAGCGGAAATGACCTACGAGGTACGCTTGAACGAGCGTCACGAGGTCGTAACCCGCATGATGGACATCGAAGGCGTGCATGACGCTACCTTGGTCGCCTGTCAGAGCGAAGTGGGCGCGTAAATCTCCCATTTTCCCGAAAGGAGGCTCAACCAGTGGCGATATCCGTACCATTGCGGCACGAGCTGAAATACTATATCAATCCCGTTGAATACGAAATTTTATCCCGTGTCTTGGACAAAACGCTGGAGCGGGACCCCAACGGCGATGAAAACAACGAATACCATATCCGTTCTCTGTATTTTGATACGCTTTTCAACGAAGCGTTGGTAGACAAAATTGACGGTACCAAAAACCGGGACAAGTACCGTATCCGCATTTATAATTTCTCGGACAAGTTCATCCGTATGGAGTGCAAAACCAAAGTAGGCTCTCTGATTTCCAAACGCTCCACCGCCATCCCCAAGCTTTTGGCGGAGCAGCTGATAGCGGCGGATCCCACCGGCTTGGAGCGCACCCGCAGTGGGCTGCTTCGGGACGTATACCGCGAGATGAAGCTGAACCTGCTCCATCCCGTAGTACTGGTGGATTATGTGCGGGAGGCCTACCTCCACCCTGCCGAGGAGGTGCGCATCACCTTTGATAAGCAGCTCCATACCGGCCTTGGCTCCATTGATCTCTTCAACCCCTACGTCCCTACCATCTCCCCCTTTGACCATAACGAAATCATTCTAGAGGTCAAGTTCAACCGCGTGATGCCTCCCTATATCCGGGATCTCCTTTGCACCTACGTCCACAGCGCGCAAAACAGCGCCATATCCAAATACGTCTGGTGCAGACGGTATGAAAATTTCGAATAAAAAATGGGCTGTTGCATAATCAGAAAATGCAACAGCCTCTTTTTATTTCATATATCCACCGTCCATTGGGGAAACCGCGTGCGCCATATAAATCGAGAGCACGCCGCTCTTTGCCTTCGGCTCCCGCTTGGTCCAGTGCTGGCGACGTTCTTCAAGAACCTGCGCCACCTCGTCGGCCTCGCATTCCTTGCCCTGAATGCCGACGATATCCAGCCTGCGTCCCTCAATATCCAAGAGGATCAAATCCCCCTTCTCCAATAGCGCAATCGGCCCGCCCTCCATAGCCTCCGGGCTGACATGCCCAATGGCCGGGCCTCTGGACGCACCGGAGAAGCGCCCGTCTGTAATCAAAGCGATTTGCTTACCCAGCTCCGGGTCGCTGGCAATAGCCTCGGTGGTGTAAAACATCTCCGGCATGCCGCTGCCCTTAGGGCCTTCATAGCGAATAATCACCGCGTCGCCGGGCTGAACCTCATGGCGCAGCACAGCCGCCAACGCATCCTCCTCACAGTCAAAGGGGCGCGCTCTCAGCACGGCGTGGAACATCTCCTTGGGTACCGCGCTATGCTTGACCACGCAGCCGGAGGGGGCTAAGCTGCCCTTCAAAATGGCAATGGTGCCCTTGTCGCTGATGGGCTTATCGAAGGGGCGAATAATATCCTGCCGTTTCAGCCCCAGCTGAGCTAGCTTTTCCTCCCGCTTGGCATAGAAATCCGTCTTTTCCAGCGCCGCCAGCTGGTCGCCCAAGCGTTGACCGGTGATTGTTTGCGCATCCAAATGCAGCACAGGCGCAATCTCGCGCATGATCCCCGGCACGCCGCCGGCGTAATGGAGATACTCCGCAGGAAAACGACCGGCAGGGCGAACGTCCAGCAGGTACCGGGCGTTTTTCGCAAGCCGATCGATATCCTCCGTGTTCAGGCGATAACCAAACTCATGGGCAATGGCGGGTAAATGCAAAAGAGCGTTGGTGGAGCCTGAAATAGCGGCGTGAACCATAATCGCGTTTTCAAAGCTATCCCATGTTACTAGCTCCCGCGCCGTCAACCCGGAAAGAGCCAGCGTCATAGCCGTTCTTCCCGCTTCCTTCGCGGCGGCTTTCAGCTCCTCCCCCTCCGCAGGCATCAGCGCCGTTCCCGGCAGCATCAGTCCAAGCGCCTCCGCCATGATCTGCATGGTGCACGCCGTACCCATAAAGCTGCACGCGCCGCAGCCGGGGCATGCCTTATGCTTGTACTCCTCCAATTGCTCCTTGGTGATTTCGCCGCGTTGCGCCTGAGCCTCGTACATACCAATCTGCTCCAACGTCAGTCCGCCTTCGGCAGCCTTCATCACGCCGCCCGTCAGCATCACGCTGGGCAGATTGGTCCGTCCGATGCTCATCAAATGCGCGGGCACCGCCTTATCGCAGCTAGAGATAAAAACCGCTCCGTCAAAGCCGGTGGCCTTTGCATGAATCTCAATCAGGTTAGCGATCATATCCCGACTGGCCAGCGAGTAATTGATCCCGTCATGGCCCTGACTCATGCCGTCGCAAATGTCCGTCGCAAAATATCGTGCAGCCTTTCCACCGCATTCCTTCACGCCCTCGCAGACAGCGTTCACCAAGCCCAGCAGATGGGCGCTGCCGGGATGGCTGTCACCAAAGGTGCTTTCTACTAAAATCTGCGGCTGCTCCAGCTCCTCCGCAGTCCAGCCCATTCCCAGACGAAGAGGATCCATTTCCGGCGCTAGCGCGCGTATTTCCTGACTATGCAGCATATTCATCCTGCCTTCCAACGGTATCACCGTTCTATGTTTTTTCACCCACTCGTTCATCAAAATGCCGCGGCAGGAGGGCTTCTCTCTGCTGCGGCAAAGCTTAATCGATGATCACGGGCGACGCGTGTTCCTCACGCTGAATCCAATTCAACAATCGGGCGCGTAACTCCTTCTTGACCTGTCGGTAGGCTTCCTCCCCAACGACGTTATTCAGCTGATAGGGATCAACCGTCATATCATAAAGGAAATCGTCCGCATACAAGTCAGAGGAGGCCTTTTCACCACCGTCGATTCCCGGAGCGTAGATCGCGTACAAGTACTCCGGCGTGCGGATACAGCGGCCTACCCGGCTTTCGGAAATCTGCGCGAAGGCCTCGTTCCATCGATCGGGCGTTTTCCCCTGCACCACGTCCAGTAAATTTTCGCCAATCATTTGATCGCCAACCTCCACACCCGCCAACGCCAGAATGGTTTTAGGCAAGCTGGCTGTGCTGACGATTTCATCCACGGTCAGGCCGCCCTGAAAGCCGCCGCCGGAAATCACCAACGGTATGCGCAGACACGCGTCGTGACAGCTGCGTTTATAATCATCACCGCCGTTTAAATGGCTGTCCTTGTTGCGGGTCTTAAAGTGAGAGCCGTGATCGGAGGCATAGACAATCACCGTGTTCTCATAAAGCCCCTTTTCCTTCAGCTTTGCAACAATACGACCCAAATTTTCGTCCAAGCTGGCGCAGGCTCCCAGATAATCAGGATACTCCTCCCGGTAATCGCCGCCCAGCGCCTTCAAATCCTCAGGCGGATCATACTGCGCAAAGCGTTCCTTGGAGCCCTTGGGCCCTTCGTAATGCTTATGATCGTTCTGATGATGAGGCTCGATATGAGAAATGGTCATAAAGAACGGTTTTTCAGGCTTTTGATCCAGATACTCCAGCGCAAAATCAGTGATGCAATCCGCCCGATAGCCCACAAAATCCACCCGGTTATCATTCTCGTCAAACACATACCCGTCATAGCCGTGGGAAGTAAATTCCAGTACGTCTGCCGCGCGCCAGTACCCGGTATAGCCGCCCCGATACGCTCGCGGAATCGCCGTGACGGTATGATCAACAGCCAGCTTCCCCTCCAGCCCGCCGTCGCTGGCCAGATGCCATTTGCCCACGTAGGCCGTTTCGTAACCGGCTGCCTCTATGTAATGAGCCAGCGTTTTGGTATGCAGCGGCAGCATGACGTTATTACGGAAGCATCCCGTTTCCGTCGGGTATTGACCTGTTTGGAACAAAGCCCGACAGGGGCCGCATACCGGCTGAGGCGTAAAGGCGTGGGTAAACTTCACTCCCTCCTTTGCCAACGCGTCCAGATTGGGGGTGATATTGAGCTTTTGACCAAAGCAGCCGCAGGTATCCGCCCGTTGCTGATCGGTAAAGAAAAAGAGAATATTAGGTCTTGACGTGTTGCTCATTGACTTTTCCTTCTTTCTACACGGTCACGGCAGCGTTTTTTTCACTGTCCCCGCACCAAATAAAATGGAATGAACGCCATGATTCAAATCAAAGCAAGCATACCATTCTCATTCAGGAAAAGCAATACTCTTTCCAGTGCTATAAAGTGAAATGCCGTTCCCGGCGTTACCCTCTTTTGCGATGCTGAATCACCGCGTCCCGTATAGCCGGGGCATTCATGACATGCCCGATATCGTCAAACCGCGAGCCATGACAGGGGCACTCCCACAGGCGCTCCTTGGCACGGTAAACCAGCTTACATCCCATATGAGGACACCTAGGCGCGGTAAAATGAAGCATGCTTTTCATATAACGCGCTCCCATCCCAAAGCAAGCCTTTAATTGCGCTGCTTGTACGCCTTTTCCCTGACGCTGACCGCTATAAATCTCATAACCGTCGCCTGACAGGCCTAGCACCTTGGCGGTAATTGCCTGCGCCGCCACCATGCTCCCCATCAGTCCGCGGCCGCCATACCCAGAGGCGACAAAGAGGTTGGGGGTTTTTTTACTGTAGGGGCCGATATAGGGCAGTCCATCGGCGGAATAGGTTTCAATTCCCTCTACTGCCCGTTCCATCTGCGCCGCGCCAAGCAGGGGGGCGTACCGGGACTGAAAACGGGTTGTCAGATCGTTTTCCTCGCCGCTGCCCGTTTGCTCGCCGCTCAAGCGCAGCAAAGCCCCCTCCTTGGTTTTTCTCAAGCCGTATGCGTTTCCAAAATACATGCCATCGAACTTTGCCGGTTCACCCAAGGGAAAAAGCCCAGCCTTTCGCTGAATCAGTCGCAAAAAATACCAGCCCGGCGTATTCACGATGGGATAGCCCGTGGCAATAATGATATAAGGCGCAAGCACGCTGCCCCGCTCCGTATAAGCCAGATTGGTTTCCAACGCCGTCACTCGGGAATGCTCAAAAATGCCTATGCCCAGCGCTTCCCCGGCTGTAGCTAAATATCGTAAATGCTTCATGGGGTCAAGGGTCGCCATATTTTTTATGCACAGGGCATATTCTGCCGGCATAGGCGACTGCGCGGCTTTGCTCGTCTGCGCTGCAATACCGGCCCTGCGCATGGCCTCAGCCTCTTTTAGCAGCTCCTCTTCCCTCTGCCCTACCGTATATGCGTCCACGTCCAGCCAATCCGACCTTGCTCCCAGCTCGGCGGATAGCTCGCGCAGCGCATGAAAGGCATTCTGCTGCGTCTGTCCATAAGCGGCGGCTACCGTTTTCCCCCGCCGCTCCTCCAGCAGGCGATAGGAAAGTCCACCCGACAGGCTGACCATGCCCGCGCAGCGAGAGGTAGCCCCGCTGCCCAAGGTTTCCGCCTCCAACACAACCACCTTAAGCCCGGCTCTGCTCAGCCATAACGCAATGGTCAGCCCGCTGACGCCGCCCCCCACCACCACAGCGTCTGCTGAGCGTCGCCCCCGCAAAATGGGATGAATCCGTTGTACGCCATGAAGCCAATAATTTTGCTGCTCCATTGTGCGCCTCCTTAATGGCTTTGTCTTCATTCTACCGTGGAAGCGGTTTTTCTATACAGCGCCGCCCCTTGTTCTCATTGCAAAAAGCTGATATGATAATGGGGCACTTTACGAAAGGCGTGATTTTTTAATGGCAACGATTCTAATCACCTTCGGCGTACCCAGCGAAGGGTTTTATCAAAACCTTTCCGAGCATACGATAAACATTCCGCAAAACGGCATGCGCTATACCGAGGAAGAGCTATTCTCTCTGCTGCCTACAGCGGACGCGATTGTGGCCTGCACGCCCCTGACGCGGGAGATGATCGCAGCGGCTGGCAGGCTTAAGCTGGTGGTATGCTATGGCGCGGGCTATGACGCGATCGATCTTTCCGCCCTCCGGGAGCGCGGAATCATGCTTTGTAACATTCCCGATTCCGTCACCGCGCCTACGGCGGAGCTAGCCATTGCTCACATCACCAATCTGGCTCGGCGGCTTACCTTTTTTCACGATTTGCTTCGCCAACCGGATTCCTCCTCCGCGTTTTGCATTGGCAAAAATATGGGAACTTCGCTGGCAGGCGCGACCTTAGGCATTATCGGCATGGGACGCATCGGCGGCAAGGTGGCTGATTTTGGCCGCGTCATGGGCATGAAGGTGCTCTATACCGCCCATGGGGCAAAGCCCGAGCGTGAAGCGCTGGGCGAGCACTATGTATCGCTGCCGGAGCTAATGGCGCAGGCGGACTTTATCAGCATTCACTGCCCCTGCACCGCCGAAACCAAGGGGATGATCAACGGCGAAATGCTGGAATTGATGAAGCCCACCGCCTATCTGATCAACACCTCCCGAGGCGCGGTTGTGGATGAGCCCGCGCTGCTCCATGCGCTGAAAACACGGCGAATCGCCGGAGCCGGACTGGACGTCTTTGTGAGCGAGCCGACCATCAACCCCGCTTTTCTCAAGCTGGACAATGTAGCGCTCACCCCGCATTCCGGCTCTAACACCGCCGCCGCTCGGCGTGAAATGGCCGATCAGGTTAGCGAGCGCATTTTAACATTTTTAGCTGGAAAAGCGCCAAAAAACATCATTATACCATAAATCGCCTATATTTGATTCTTTACCGCTTCCGTTGTCGGAAGCGGTTTTTCTTTGCGTTCCTTTGTCCGTTTCCCACTTCTTCTGTCAATGGTCCCGCCTTATGGGCATAAGCCCGGCTTTCTTTACATACATACCAGCATACGAAGGGGAAAAGAGAGAAGAACGGAGGGATCCAATTTCATGAGCAATAAACCCCTCAAGCTGCGTCCCAAAGGGCAATCGCTGTCGCCGCCAGTCGGTCGGGAGCAATCCCGCGCCGGCCCGGTGCAGCGCCTTAAGGAGCTAAAAAGCGTTAAGAATGTGCGCAGTCTTGCCGCCAAGGTCGGTTTAACCCTCTGCTTACTGGCTATATCCGCCGCTTATGTCGTGGGGCTTAACGACAACGCCACAGCCGTGGTTGCGCGCAAGCGGGAGCTGCCCGTCTACTCCGTAGAGCGCAGCGATAAGGTGATCTCCATCAGCTTCGACGCATCCTGGGGCGCGGATAAAACCATTGCTATTCTGGATCTTTTGGATCAATACGACGTAAAAACCACTTTCTTTCTGGTTGGCGGATGGGTGGATAAATACCCGGATATGCTAAAGGAAATTGCGGCGCGCGGCCATGAAATCGGCAATCATTCGGACACCCACCCTCATATGAGTCAGTTGAAGGAGCAGGCCATCAAGGATGAACTGCGTATCATGAGCGACAAAGTGGAGAAGCTAACCGGTGTGCGGCCCACGCTTTTCCGACCGCCCTACGGCGATTACAACGACCGCGTCGTTCAAGTAGCCCGAGCCGAGGGCTACGAGGTAGTGCAATGGAGCATAGACAGTCTGGACTGGAAGGATCGCGGCACACAGGACATCATCAAGCAATGCACCTATCGCGTGGACAACGGGGATATCGTCTTGTTCCATAACGACAGCAACGATATCGTCAACGCGCTTCCCACTGTTTTACAGCACTATCAGGGGTTGGGCTTCAAAATCATTCCTGTCAGCGAGATCCTGCTGCAGGGAGAAACGACCATCGACGTGCAGGGAAAGCAGCATCCAAAGGCAACCACAGAACCACAGTAATAAATGAGGTGAATAACATGGAAGAGACAGGAAACATCATCCATTTACGGGGACACGTATGTCAAAGCCTAACGTTCGGCCACGAGTTGTTTGGCGAGCAGTTTTACGTTACCACACTTCGAGTACCCCGTCTGAGCGGTGCAGAGGACTTCCTACCCATCACATTGAGCGAGCGGTTGCTGATCGATTCTCCCATCACCACCGGCAGTCCCATCTGCTTGGAGGGCCAGCTGCGCAGCTATAACAAGGTGGTAGAGGGCGCGGGAAAGCTACTAATCACCGCCTTCGCCCAGCGGCTTGTACCCATGAGCGAAGAGGAAAACCCCAATCGAGTACAGCTAACCGGAGCGCTGTGCAAGCCGCCCAGCTACCGCACCACTCCCTTTGGCCGGGAAATTGCCGACCTCATGCTGGCGGTGAACCGTTCTTATGGCAAAAGCGATTATATTCCCTGCATTACTTGGGGACGCACCGCGCGTTATGCAGCCAACCTGAAAATCGGCGACAAGGTGCAGCTGGTGGGGCGTTTCCAAAGCCGTAATTATCAAAAGCAGCTGCCCGACGGCACCATGCTTAACAAGGTGGCTTACGAGGTCAGCGTCAGCCGTTTAGCCGCCACGAAGGACGAAGCGGCTTCTCAATATCAGGGGTTTGCGCCCCATCTGCCCCTTCAGTCCCAATCCAGCCTAAGCGGGATGCGGGAGTTCTGAAAAGCCGCCAACAAAAACGGAGAAAGTACTTGCCTTTTTACAGAGGCTCATGTACAATAAGGAAGCCGTAGGCGCGATGACAGTCGAGTCCTGTGCGATTTCAATACGTGAACCCTGTCAGGTCCGGAAGGAAGCAGCAGTAAGCGTGGTTTGGGATGTGCTGCGGGGTCGCTCGACTTGAGCGCTTACGGTTTTTTATCATTCATGAGATGAAAACAGGGGGAAATGCCAATGAATTATCAGCACGTAATGGAAGCCGACCCGGAAATTTTCAAGGCTATGAGCGACGAGGTCGCCCGTCAGAGAGCGCATATCGAACTGATCGCCTCGGAAAACTTTGTCACACCGGCCGTCATGGAAGCAATGGGCTCACCCCTGACCAATAAATATGCCGAGGGCTATCCGGGAAAGCGGTATTACGGCGGCTGCCAGTGCGTAGACGTAGCCGAGGAACTGGCGCGCGACCGCGCAAAGCTTCTTTTCGGCGCTGATCATGCCAACGTGCAGCCTCATAGCGGCGCGCAAGCCAATACCGCCGTTTATTTCGCCATGCTGGAGCCGGGCGATACCGTGCTGGGAATGAACCTGTCCCATGGCGGTCATTTAACGCATGGCAGCCCCGTTAACATCAGCGGCAAATATTTCAACTTTGTACCCTATGGCGTGGACAAAGCCACCGGACGGATCGATTACGACGTGGTGCGCGATTTAGCCAAGGAGCACAAGCCCAAGATGATCGTAGCCGGCGCTTCGGCTTATCCCCGCGCCATTGATTTTAAGCAGCTGGGGGAGATTGCCCGGGAGTGCGGCGCGATGCTCATGGTGGACATGGCCCATATTGCGGGCTTAATTGCCGCTGGGCTTCACGAAAGTCCCGTTCCCTACGCAGACTTCGTCACCACCACCACCCACAAAACCCTGCGGGGCCCGCGGGGCGGCATGATCCTTTGCAAGGAGCAATACGCTAAAGCCATCGATAAGGCTATCTTTCCCGGCACGCAGGGCGGCCCCTTGATGCATGTAATCGCCGCCAAGGCCGTCAGCTTCCACGAGGCGCTGAAGCCGGAATTTAAAACCTATCAGCAGCAGATTCTCAACAATGCCAAGGCGCTGGAGAACGCGCTGCGCGCCAATGACATCAAAATGGTATCCGACGGCACGGACAACCATTTGATTCTTATTGACCTAACCAACACCGAGCGCACCGGCAAGGAGCTGGAAGCGCTGCTAGGCCTTTGCAATATCACCGTCAACAAGAATACCATCCCCGGCGAGCAGCGCAGCCCGTTCATCACCAGCGGTATCCGTGTGGGCACTCCCGCCGTTACCACCCGCGGCATGACGGAAAGCGATATGGAAAAAATCGCAGGCTTTATCAAGCGGATTATCGACGGCGGAGAAGCCGTCTGCCCCGCTGTAAAGGCTGATGTAGAAGAAATGATGAAGCGTTTCCCACTCTATGAAGGCTTCCCCAATGACTAACGGAAACCACAACGCCTACGAAAAGGGCGTGCTGGGCGAGGCTCGCGCGCTGGCATATTTGTCCGAGAAGGGAATGGTACCGCTCCAAACGCGGTATCATTCCCCTTTTGGTGAAATCGATCTGATCATGACAGACGGAACCACACTAGCCCTCATCGAGGTTAAAATGAGAGCGCGAGGGCATTCCTATGACGGCATCAGCGCCGTAGACCGGAAAAAGCAGGATCGAATCATTCTGACCGCAAGGCATTACCTAGCCGAGCATCCATGGAACGGGGCGGTTCGCTTTGATATTGTGGAAATCACAGCAGACGGCGTTCAGCATATCATCGATGCATTTCAAGGCAGCGAATGGTAAAACCTCTCTATTTTGCCGTGTTGGATTTACAAAAAACACAGCTTGGGGGGTTTTATCAAGCGTCTATATGTAGTATAATATAGGTTAGAAACCTTCGTTCTGTAGGAGCGAGCACTTTGGGGAGGTGGAACGGAATGGCTGCGCTGTGGGAACAGATAAAAACGCTGATGTGGAACGTATTTAACCGGCCCACCCTCTCCGATTTTGTGGATATTCTCATCGTGACATTTTTACTGTACCAGCTGTTTATGCTGACAAGAGAAACCAGAGCCAGCGCCGTTTTGAAGGGCCTGACCATGTTGATTCTCGCCAGCTGGTTTAGCAATCTGCTGGGACTAACGGCGCTTAGTTGGGTGCTACAAAATGTGCTGAATAACGGCGCGCTGGTTTTGGTAATTCTCTTTCAGCCGGAGCTGCGAAAGGCGTTGGAGCAGATCGGGCGGGGCACGCTTAAGGGCAGTACCTTAAACGCGGATGCAGAATCCAACCAACGAATCGTTCGAGAAATTTCTAATTGCATGCTGACGCTAAGCCGTCGGCGAGTGGGCGCGTTAATCGTCATTGAGCAACGCATTGGTCTCAAGGATATCATTGAAACAGGTACCGAACTTAACTCGGAAATTTCCAGCGCGCTTTTGGAAAACATATTCGAGCCAAACACACCGTTGCATGACGGCGCGGTTGTCATACGCGGTTCCAAAATCATGGCGGCAGCCTGTATTCTTACCTTGAGCGAGGGTAAGGGCATCAGCCGGGATTTGGGCACGCGCCATCGCGCCGCTATCGGCGTGACCGAAACAACTGATGCGATTACTTTGATTGTCAGCGAAGAAACCGGCATCATATCCATGTCTCAGGAGGGTCGGTTGACCCGCCACCTTGACCGCGTCAGCCTCGAGCAGGTGCTAACGAAGCTGTACCATGAAAAAGAGGCGGGACTGGTTTCCACCTTACTCAAAAAAGCGCAACGCCGGAAGGAGGTGCGCCATGAACGCTGAACCGAAAAAAAACGGTCAATATCCCGATCATCTCAGCTTTCGCCAAGCTTTAAAGCAACTGCCCAGCCGTTTTGCTAAAATGTGTCTGCACCATTGGGGCTGGAAAATCTTCTCCCTGTTCTTAGCCATCTGTCTCTGGGCAGGCTTGATTACACAGGATCCGACGCTGACCCGTGAGCGCGTGTTTTACGACGTTCCCCTTAGCGTGTCTGGCTCGGATACGCTGATTCGCAACGGTATGATTGTACTTTCCGGGCTGGAGGACGAAGCCCTTTATGTTCGCCTGAGGGCGGACGTTCCTCAGCGTACCTATTCCACGGCGTTAGCCTCCAACTATAATCCGCGTATTGATCTGAGCCGTATTTCCGAAACCGGAGAACAAACCCTGCGTATCCTATCAACCTCAAGCACCACCTATGGAACGGTAACCAGCATCAGCCCGGAGACCATAGACGTGGTTGTAGACGAATATGTCACTAATTATCGGGTGCCCGTATCCCTCAATATCACAGGCTCTTATCCGGCGGGATATTATGGAGCCTCGCCGCTTATTGATCCCAGCTCGGTAGCCGTCAGCGGACCCAAAACAATTGTGGATCAAATTGCAAACCTATATGTAGACTTTGATCTATCTCGTCTTACCGCACAGGAGGGAATGGTGCGAACCGCGCTGCCCATGCGCTTTACCGATAAAGACGGCAACGAAATCAACAGCAAAATGCTGGAAGTCACAAGCGCCAATGTAGTGCTGCGCACCATCACGGTTGAGCAGCGCCTTTACCCAACCAAGACGCTGGCGGTTTCCAATCTGGCTTTAACAACCGGCACGCCCGCCGCAGGCTATGAGGTGAAGAGCGTCGCCACTACCCCCAATGTATTGCTGGCAGCCGGTGACCACGCCGCCTTGGAAATCATGGAAACCCTCTTTGCCGATACCGCCGTTGACGTAACGGATAGAAGTGAGTCCTTTGTAACCCCCATCACCATTCGTAAGCCGGTAAGCCTCTATTATCTAAGTGAAACCACCATCACCTTACAGGTGGAAATCGGGCCGGTCATCGACACCAAAACCTTTGATAAACTGAAGGTATCCATCAGCGGCACAAGCGCCAGTCTCCGAGCCAGCCGCGCGGAGGATACGCGCGTAGCCGTCACATTGACGGGCCCGCAAAACACGTTGGAGGCTTTATCCAGTTCTGATCTAAGCGTTTATGTGGACGCCAGCGGCCTAAAGGCGGGCGATTATGCTCTGCCTGTCATGGTGGACGTAAGCACGGAGGATAAAAGCAGCCTAAGCTACACCGTCGTTCCAACGGTGATTAACGTGACCATCTCGGAGAAATGATTGAATGAGGAAAGGAGCTGCTGAATGAACGGGTTTACCAACGCTCTTCTTTCCATGCTATTAAGCTGGATTCGTTTGCTTGTCAACCAATTATGGAATCTGCTAAACAGTCAAGGCGGCTATCAAGGACTTCATTTTTTAATCGACCATTGGAAGACAATTGCAGTGTTTCTTTGCATAAGCGGATTTGTCGTTGATCGAATTGTCTATTTAATTCGTTGGCGGCCCTATTATGTATGGAGCAGTAAGCTGCACCGACTGGAGCGTCGTCGAGGCAAACCGACAACGGAGACTGCGCCTGTGGTACAGCAGCCTTTGACGTTCTCACCCCACGATGCCGCCCCTGCCGCTGCGGAAAGCAACGCCTATTATGCGCCCCCTTTCCAACAGAGCGACTACGCTCCACCCCCTTCGCCCGCTCCGGCTGTTAACGCCGCTACCACACGCTATGCCGCCCCGCTGACGGACGATGCTGCCTATCGCCGTCCCACCACGATGCAGCGTTTTCCTACAGACGGCGCAACCGTGCAGTATGCGCCCATTGCTCAGGGAATTCCCCTGCAGCCCTATTCACAGCCTTATATTCCCCCCACGGATTTAGAACCCGTATTTGATGACGACGCAGGAGATTGGGGACAGGGGGACGAGCTGGTAAAGCCCTTGCATGAAAGCATTCATGAAATGGTATCTGGTATGGACGCTTCCTTTGGCTCTGCCAAGCCCGAGCCTGTCGCCTATCTTCGAGACATGCAAGCCGGCTTTGCAAAGCCGTTGCCTCCCCAGCAGCTGTATAGCGCTCCTGTAGCCCCTCCCGTAGCGCCGGAAGAGATACCAGCCATGCCCGACCCTACCCTGCCGGTGCATCCCGGGTTGGATATGGCCAATTTTAGACGCAATATCGGCTTAACGCCTGCCGCACCCTTGCGTCGCCGCCGGGGAAAGACGGAGCCGCAGGAAATTCCCATTACCTATGACAATTTTTCCGATTTCCGTCAGGCGCAGCCAGAGCCGGAGCAAACCGCTCGTTCCCATAATCCCTTCTCCTCTTTAGCAAAGAAGGCGCGTGACTTCGTGGGCGTAAGTGACGACGACGAACGAAGCATACACGATTTACAGCCGACGGTAGATATCCGCACCGCCTTTCACGAGCCGGTTTACCCAAAGCATATGCGGCATAAGGAGAATAACAACCTATGAACCTATTGGAAAAGCGCTACTCCGTACTGGTTGGTAATTACGGCAGCGGAAAAACGGAGCTGTCCATCGCGCTTGCTCGAAAGCTGCGTAAGGAAAAAACCGGGCGAATCGCGCTGGTGGATTTAGATATCGTAAACCCCTATTTCCGCAGCGGCGAGCAAGCGGAACTGCTTCGCGCAGAAGGTATCGAGGTGCTCATGCCTACCTTTGCCATGTCAACGGTGGATATTCCCGCTTTACCAGCCCAAATACAGGGAGCCTTTGAGCAGGACTTTGCCCATGTGGTCATGGATGTGGGCGGCGATGATACCGGCGCGGCTGCGCTGGGGCGCTATGCCCCTTACATCAAAGCTGTGCGGCAGGACATGCAGGTGCTGTATGTGGTGAATCCTCTTCGCCCCTTTTCTGATTCGGAGGAGGACATTTTAGCGTTGTTTACACTGATCAGCGAAAAAGCAAGGCTGCATCCAGACTTGCTTATTAACAATGCCAACCTACAGGAGCTGACGACTGCCGACGAGCTGATTCAGGGGCAGGAGCTGCTTACCAGCGTATCTCGGAAGCTGAACCTGCCGGTCGGCGCAGTAACGGGCGAAGAAAAGCTGTACGCCCAGCTACCTCCGGAAATGCAGGCCTTGTTCTTCCCGATTACGCCCATCATGAAGCCGGAGTGGCTGACAGAGCAATGATAAACGCTTTACCTGCATGCTATCGGGAGCGAATGATCGCTCAATTGGGCGCTCAGGCGGACGCGTATTTTGCGTCGCTGGAGCAGCCCTATTGCCGTGGGCTTCGTCTTAACCCCCGCAAACCGCTATCTGCTCCTCAAAGCCTGATTCCCGGCCTTCTCTCCCCCATCCCATGGCAGCAAGAGGCCTACTATTTATCTCTTGACAGCGAGGCAGGGGCGCTTCCTCTTCATGAGGCGGGGGCTTATTACCTACAGGAGCCCAGCGCCATGGCTCCTGTGACTGTGCTTTCCCCTCAGCCGGGGGAGATCGTGCTTGATCTATGCGCCGCTCCCGGCGGTAAAAGCACTCAGATTGCCGACCGTCTTGAAGGACGCGGCCTGCTGGTATGCAACGAGCCGGTGCCAAGCCGTGCAAAAATCCTCAGCCGAAACTTGGAACGGATGGGCGTTGTGAATGGGCTGGTGGTTTCAGCTGAGCCAGAAAAATTAGCGGAAAGCTGGTCAGAAATCTTCGATGCAGTTTTGGTAGACGCGCCCTGTAGCGGCGAGGGAATGTTTCGTCGCCACCCGGAAACGCGAGGCGAATGGACAGAGCAAGCTCCCATCGGCTGCGCGGCGCGGCAGCTTCGTATCCTCACAGCAGCCTGCCGGATGCTCAAGCCCGGCGGAAGGCTGGTTTACAGCACCTGTACCTTTAACCGGGAGGAAAACGAACAGACCATCGAGGCTTTGCTGCACGACCGGCAGGACATGAGCGCTATTCCCTTTGAGCTGCCGATTAATCAAAACCGCCAGCTTCAAGCGGGCAGCGGCACGCTTCATCTTTATCCTCATGAAATCAAGGGAGAGGGGCATTTCGTCGCGCTGCTTCACAAAGAGGGGCACAGCGGCGAAGGAGCGCTTTGCGCTGCCTCCGACTGTTTGTCGCCGCCGGATCCCACCTTGCTCAAGGCCTACGCGGGCTTTGAAGGGAAGCCGACAGGCTTTCAGCCTAATGCACAATTGGGGGACATGCTGCTCGCCGCGCCAAAGCTGCCTCCTCTTCGCGGGATTAAAGTACTACGGGCAGGATTACAGCTGGGCAGCTTAAAAGGTAAGCTCTTCTTCCCGGATCACGCATTAGCCATGGGGAGCGCTATTCCCTATGAGCTTCCGACGCTGGCGCTGTCCCCGCAGCAGGCGCGAAGCTATCAGCGCGGCGAAGAGCTTTGCGCTCCCGAAAGCTTGCGCGGCTTTCTACTGCTTACCTACGAGGGGTTAGCGCTTGGATTTGGCAAGGCCTCTCAGGGACAGCTCAAAAACCATTATCCCAAGGGGCTACGTCGCCCCTGAGAGGAGCTATTTGTATGGAAACCATTCAATTAAAAGGCATTGATCTGCCCATCTCCCGTCTGTGCGCCGGTGGCTGCCCTGCCGGGGAGTATGGCTGGGGTAACGTGGATCACAAAGAAATTGAAGCCGCAATCCTGCGCGCCTACGAGCTGGGTATTACCCTCTTTGACACAGCCGATACCTATGGGCTGGGCCGCTCGGAGATCAACATGGGAGAAACGCTGCATTCCTACCGGGATAAAATCGCCTTCGCTACTAAATTCGGCGTACGAATCGAAAACGGTAAGACCTTCTACGATAACAGCCCGGCCTATTTGGAGCAAGCGTTGAACGCCAGCCTAAAGCGGCTTCATACCGACTGGATCGATCTATACCAGATTCATTATTTGGATGGAATTACTCCAATTGACACGCTGATGGAGGCACTGCTAAAGCACAAGAAAGCCGGAAAAATTCGCGCCATCGGGGTAAGCAACGTTACCCTCCAACAAGCCAAGGAATTTTTACCCTATGCCGATGATATCTCAACCGTTCAGGAGCATTACAGCTTGGCTCACCGAGCGGAAGAAACGTCCATTCTGGAAATGAAGAACCTACTAAACCTCTCTCCTATGACATGGGGAAGTCTGGGGCAGGGCGTACTAACGGGTAAATACGATGCAAACGTCCATTTTGATGCAAACGACCGCCGAAGCCGGACTATCTACGACAATTTTTATGGGGAAAAGCTACAGAAAAATCTTAGGATCGTGGAAGCCATGCGACCCATCGCGCAAGCTCATAACGTTTCCGTAGCGGCGGTGGCGGTGCGGTGGATCCTAGATTATCTGCCGAGAAGCATCGTCATAACGGGTATGAAAAACCCTCGGCAAGCCGAGGGAAATGCGGAAGCCATGAGTTTTCAATTATCATCTGCCGAGGTGGACGCCTTAAACGTGCTGTCAAAAGAGTAACGGGGCTACAGCTCTTCGTCCATCTTGCGGATCAGCTTCCGTTGAATTTTTCCGCTGACCGTCTTGGGCAGTTCATCCACAAATTCTACGATTCTGGGATATTTATAAGGGGCTGTTACTTCCTTCACATGGATTTGCAGCTCCTTTTTGAGTGCATCGCTGGGCGCATAACCGGCGCTTAACACAATGGTGGCTTTCACAACTTGACCGCGCTCCGGGTGCGGCACCGCCGTTATGGCGCATTCCAGCACTGCCGGATGAGTCATCAACGCGCTTTCCACCTCAAAAGGGCCAATGCGGTAGCCGCTGGATTTAATCACGTCGTCGCCGCGACCGATAAAGTTAAAATAACCGTCCACATCTCGCCACGCCATATCGCCGGTGTGATACATGCCGTTATAGAAAACCGCGTCGGTCTGCTCCTGATTGCGATAGTAGCCCGCAAATAGTCCCGCTGGATGACCACGATCCAGCCGGATAACGATCTCGCCCTCCACGCCATCCTCCACATCGTTACCATCCTCGTCCACCAGCGCAATATCATAGGCGGGAGAAGGACGGCCCGTGCTGCCGGTTTTCGGCTCCATCCACTTGCTGGTCATCAATAGCGGCGTGGTTTCACTTTGGCCGAAGCCCTCGTGGATTTTTACCCCTGTCTTTTCCAGAAAGCGGTCATAGACCTCTGGGTTCAACGGTTCTCCAGCGCAGTTCGCCCAGCGAAGGGCGCTGAGATCATAGGCGTCCATGTCCTCCTTGATGATAAAGCGATATACGGTCGGCGGCGCGCAGAAGCTGGTAACATGGTATTTTGCCAGCATACGGAGCATATCCGCCGCGATAAAACGATCAAAATCATAAACGAATAAGGTTGTACCACAGATCCACTGACCATAGAGCTTGCCCCATCCAGCTTTTGCCCAGCCCGTATCCGCCACGGCAATATGAATATCGTTATCGCCCACATTGTGCCAATAGTAAGCCGTCACGGTCTGCGCGATGGGATACGTCCAGCAATGAGCCGCCATCTTCGGCATGCCGGTGGTACCGCTAGTAAAATAGATAAGCATTCTATCGCTATTTTGGGGTAATTCCTTGGGCTTCTCCCAATGAGCGGGCGCTTCCTCCACTTCCCGGTCAAAGTTGCGGAAGCCTTCGCAATCTCCAAGCGTCCATAAATTTTCGATGGTGTCGCACTCAGCGGCGGAAGCCAGCACATGGGCCTGCACATCCGGCTCCTCCACACAAATGACCGCCTTAGCCGAGGAGGCCTGTATGCGGTAAACAATGTCCTTCTTCTGTAGCTGCGCAGTTGCGGGAATTAGAACACAGCCCACCTTGAGCAGCGCAACAGCTGCAATCCAGTACTGATAGCGGCGCTTCATCATTAAAAGCACCGGATCCCCCTTGGTAAGCCCAGCCGCTGCGAATACATTCGCTGCACGGTCGCTTAAGCGAGCAATTTCCCCGAAGGTAAAGCGGCGCTCGTCTCCATGCACATTGCACCAGATCAGCGCAGGCTTGTCCGGAGAGACTCTTGCGTATTCATCAACCACGTCATAAGCAAAGTGGAAATGCTCCGGAATGGTTAAAGAAAAATGTTGTTCAAAATCCTCTTGAGACGTAAAATCAGTTCGTATATATCGATCGGCTAGCATACTACCAAACTCCTTCATCTACAGCAAGCTCGATACCCCTTAGGCTTATGGAATCACCATCGCTAGAAAATGCACCGGCTCGTCTCCCAAGGCCTCCATGGCGTGGGGCGCGCTGGAATCATAATAAACGCTGTCGCCGGGATGCAGCACTACGTCGTGCTTACCAATGACAATATGCATGGTACCCGAAAGAACATAGTCAAACTCCTGCCCTTCATGGCTGTTGGGAGCCAGCGCCTTGTTCACATCCGGATCCACGGTAACGTACAGCGGTTCAATCTGACGATGAACGAAATTATAGGCGAGATTTTTGTACACATACTGATCCTTACGGCTGATTTCCTGCCCCTTCCCCGCTCTGGTAACGCTTAATACGTTAAGCCGGGGGGCTTCGCCCGTAAGCATTTCCGTCATATCCACATGAAAGACCTCGCCAATTTTAACCAAAAAGCTAATGGGCATGTCGACCTCGCCGCTTTCATATTTGCGGTAATCGTCCACAGGCACCTCCAAAGCCTTAGCCATCTGTTCGACTGTGTAGTCCGAGATTTCGCGAAGGTCCAAAATTCTCATGGCAATCTGCTTCACTGCATCGGACATAACGGGTGCGCCTCCTTCTGAGCGTCCGTCAGCGGACGCGAATTGATGCTATTATACATGAAGATAGGGTTACGAGCAAGAAAAATGCAAAAAAGGAACGAATGGAACGAATGCGGCTGGTAATACAAAGGCGAAGCGCCCGATTGATCAAAGCGACGTTCCGGAACGTAACTACGGGCAAAGACTGCTCGTGACGGTCTGGAACGTCGCTTTTTTGGAAAGAACGGATACTTCGTTTCCTTAGGTTTATTGCTTAGAGCGTATTTTTCTTCTTCATCCGTGCAAATACGGCTTGCAGGACAATGAAGAAGCAAAGCAAAATTGCGGATACTACGTTGGACCACGAGGAAATTAGCTTCCCATTGGTTTTGACCAAGCTGGAAATGGTACCGTTGATCAGCACCCCGAAAAAGGACCCGATCACATTGCCAACGCCGCCGGTAAGTAGCGTACCGCCAATAACCGCCGATGAAATAGCATCCATCTCAAGCCCCAAGGCTTGCGTAGTGGTACCGCACATGGTGTTCAAGCAGTAACACAAGCCGCCGATGGAGCAAAGCACACTAGACAGCACATAGGCCTTCATGCGGGTTTTCTTCACATTCAAGCCCATCAGCGCGGCAGACTGTTGATTGCCGCCTACCGCATACAGGCTGCGGCCAAAGCGTGTGTAGCGAAGCACCAGAAAGATGATCACCAATACTGCCAAAGCAATCAGCACGGAAACGCGAACATAGGGAACCATCAGCTTGCCCTTGCTGTTCATATACGCGCCAATCTGAAAGGGCATGTTGATCTTTGCATTAGCCAAATCAACCATGAATTGGCTGGAGGTGATGCTGACCTGCTGGGTGTCAATCACCGCCGTCATCCCCCGGGCAAAGAACATACCAGCCATGGTAACGATAAAGGGCTGTATGTCCAGATAACCGACGCAAAAGCCTTGTACTAGACCAAAAGCTACACCCATCGCCATTACCAATACGATTAGTAGAGGCGCGGACATGCCCCATTTCTCGACGCCCACGGCAAGAAACATACAGTCCATGGCAATCAGGGAGCCGACGGAAATATCGATTCCTCCCGTAAGCATTACACAGGTCATGCCGCAGGCAACGCAGATCAGGCCCGAATTGCTGATCAAAATATTGAGAAAGGTTTGCAGTCGGCTAAAGCCCTTCGAATCATAGATCATGCAGCCCGCCGCATACATCAGCGCAAACAATCCAATGGTAATGTAAAGAAGCAGACTATTGCTGTTAACGGGCCTTCTGGCCTTCTTTTCCAACTGAATCATGCCCTTGCCGCCTCCTTTTGCATGGTATTCTTTTTCGCGGCAGCCCGTTTCGTCAGATAGGCGCGCACGACCGGCGCTTGAATGGCGACGATCAAGATCACAATGACGGCTTTAAAGACGGGGGCTTGAGCGGAGCTTACGCCCAAGGCGTACAAGGTGGTGGTAATGGCTTGAATGGTATAAGCGCCGATGATGGAGCCGGAAAGACGGAATTTACCGCCGCCCAAGCTATTGCCGCCCAGCGCTACAGCCAGAATCGCGTCTAGCTCCAGGTTTAGGCCGATGTTGTTGGTATCCGCAGAGTAGATACGACTGGTAGCCACAATCCCAGCAATGCCGGCGCAGAGGCCGCAAATGATGAAGGTGGTCAGGATGATGCGTTTGCTTTGATAACCCGCAATTCTAGCCGCGCTTTCGTTAATGCCCACAGCCTGCACATAAGTGCCTAGCGCGGTATATTTCAGCACCAGTGAAATTACGAGAACACATACCGCCGCGATCAGAATCGGCGTAGGAAAAATACCGCAGTAGCTGCCAAAAAATTGGAAGGAAGGCTCACGGATATAAACAATACTGCTGTTGCACAGAAGTAAACCGATGGCCCGCCCGGCAGAGAAAAGAATCAAGGTAGCCACCATAGGCTGAATTTTTAAATATGACACCAAAAAACCATTAAACGCGCCGCAGAGACATGCCACCAAAATGCCAGCCAGAATACCCACCCAAAGGGGAACAGCGTATTCGCTGACATTGGTGTTGCCAAAGCCCGCTAGCAGCATGCAACACATGCCGCCCGCCAAGCTCATCACCGACCCGACGGAGATATCCGTTCCCGCCGAGGAGGAGACCACTAGTGTCATGCCGATGGCAAGTATAGCCGTCTCGCTGCCGCGATTGAGAATGTCGATGATGCGTCCGAAAAGAATGCTGTTGCCAGCCGTGGTTTGGGTAATGGAAATGGTGAAAAAGTCAAAGGCGTTAGCGCCCTTGGCCATATCGCTAATCACATTGACTGCCATCACCAACAGCATGCTAAAGACGGGTAGAAACAGTGGCATTTTTGTTAGCTTTTTGAAGAAGGTCTTCATTCTTTCTCCCCTCCCGCAATGGCTCTCATGACGCTTTCTTGGGTCATGTCGCCGCTGAGTTCGTCTACCTTTTCACCGTCCCGCAGCACGGCCATACGGTTGCAGGTACGGAGCATTTCCTCAATTTCGGATGATATGAAGAGAATGCCTTTCCCTTCTTGAGCCAGCTTGATGACCAGCTTTTGGATTTCCGTTTTCGTACCAATGTCAATGCCCCGGGTCGGCTCGTCCAAGATAAGGAAATCCGGGTCTGTAGCTAGCCAGCGGGCAATGATTACCTTCTGCTGATTGCCGCCGGAAAGCTGCTTGACCAGTGTTTCGCGGCTGGCAGTCTTGATTTGCAGCAATTCGATAAAACGATCGGCAATTTCACACTGCTCCTTCATGGGAATCAAGTGAAGCATTCCTTGGCGCGCTTGAAGCGCCAGAACGATGTTCTCCCGCACAGTGAGGTCGGGGATAATGCCTTCCGCTTTGCGGTCGTCTGGAAGCATGCCCATGCCCTGATGAATGGAATCAATGGGAGCCTTAATCCGCATGGGCTTCCCCTTCACCTCCAGAGTGCCTCCGGTAGGCCGATCCGCGCCGTAGATTGCCCGGGCCAGCTCGCTGCGGCCGGAGCCTAGGAGTCCGGTGAGCCCAATCACTTCACCTCGACGAACGGTCAGATCAAAGGGTTTAATCTTGCCGGCGTGGGTTAAGCCGCGAGCGTCCACTAGCTTCTCCTGATTGGACTTAAAACCGCCTTCCGGCTTGATGTTTGCAAGATCGTCAAAATCCTTGCCCATCATTGCGGCGATGAGTTTCACGCGAGGTAATTGCCCGATGGGGTATTCCCCAACCAAAGCGCCATTTCGAAGGACGGTAATACGGTCGCACACAGCGTAAACCTGCTCCAGAAAATGAGTGACAAAAACGATGCCAACACCCTTGTCCCTGAGGCTGCGCATAAGGTTGAAGAGCTTTTCCACCTCATTGTCATCCAAAGAAGAGGTGGGCTCATCGAGGATTAACACCTTGCAATCCATATCCACAGCACGAGCGATTGCGATCATCTGCTGAAGAGCCAGTGAATAGTTCTCAAGGTTTTGTTGAACGTCGATGGCCAATTCCAAGCGCTTCATCAATTCCTGAGAGCGCCGAACCATTGCGCGGCGGTCGATGGTGCCAAAGCGGGTGATGGGTTCGCGTCCAATGAAAAGGTTTTCCGCGACGCTAAGATTGGGGCAGAGGTTGATTTCCTGATAGACGGTGGAAATGCCCCGAAGCTGTGCTTCCATAGTGGAATGATTGCGAATGGGTTGTTCAATGCCGCTAACGCGGATTTCGCCGGAGGTAAAATCATGAACGCCGGTGAGGCACTTAATGAGAGTGGATTTGCCTGCGCCGTTTTCACCCATTAAGGCGTGGATTTCGCCTTTGCGGAGGGTAAAATCCACGTTATCTAATGCCTTAACGCCGGGAAAGGTCATGGTAATGCCACGCATGGTCAGGACGACGGCTTCTTCCATTGGTCATCCATTCCTTTCAATGAGATGTAAAATGCGTTGATGGAGCGTCGTGCCGCTGCATCAACGATATGGGTAGATTGGAGTAAAGAACAAAGAGCGGAGTGCAGAGGGCTCAGCCCTTTGCCGGGGCTTGGGGCAGCGCCCCAACGTTCCTCCCGCGCCGCAGCATAGCACCCGCGAGCAATGTTGCCGTAGGCAACGAGCGGCGCAATCACAGTTCCAATAGCGGAGTGCAGAGGGCTCAGCCCTTTGCCGGGGCTTGGGGCAGCGCCCCAACGTCCCTCCTGCGCCGCA
>JAQUWD010000040.1 GCA_028693055.1 Eubacteriales bacterium
TTTTGGTTCTCAATAGCCGATACATCCAGAATATCATTGATAACTCCCAATAGATACTTGCTGGACTCTACGATTTTGTCGCTGAATTCATCGATTTTTTCCGGCTCGTGGTCGTGATCTTTCAATCAGTTGGCTAACGAGATCACGGAGTTCAGGGGGCTGCGCAGATCATGACTCATGCGGGATAAAAAGGCGGATTTCGCCCTGTTTAGCTGTTCCGCCTGCCCTAGAGCCTGACGCAAATTGTCCACCTGAAGTACATACTTCTGAATGAGGTTCTCCACCCGTTTGCGCACGATATAGGGGTCGTAGGGCTTCGTAATGAAATCATCCGCGCCCAGATCGAAGGCTCTGCGCTCGGATTTATCAATGGCTCCGGTGGTCACCACGATGGGCACAGACGCCAGCTTCTGATCTGCCTTCATTGCCTGAATGACTTCGTAGCCGTCCATAATGGGCATACTCAGGTCGAGCAAGACCATGTCCATGCTGCTTTTTTTCAGCACTTCCATTGCCTGTTCGCCGTTTTCTGCTGAAAAAACCATGTAATCCTCTGCAAAGATTTTAATCAACATGGCACGGGTCATTTCTATATCATCAACGACAAGAATACTCCTTTTACTGTTCATTGGCGGATTCTCCTTTAGAAGTCAATTTGCTTAAGGCGTCATACAGTCGGTCGTAGCTGATCGGTTTGGCCACATGGTCATTCATTCCAGCTGCAAGCGCCGCCGTAATATCGGAAGTAAATGCATTGGCTGTCATCGCAATAATGGGGATGGTAGCCGCCTCCGGATGTGCACTTTTGCGAATCGCCCGGGAGGATTCATAGCCATCCATCACGGGCATCTGGATATCCATCAGAATTGCTGCATAGGTGCCGGGCTGTGAGGCCACGAACAAATCCAGCGCCTCCTTGCCGTTCACAGCCGGTGTGATGATCATGCCGGCTTTTGTCAGAATATCCTGCGCAATTTCCATATTCATGGCGTTATCCTCTGCAAGTATAACACGTAGTCCGTTAAAATCCACTGTCCTTTTGCTAGCGTTTCCTTCATAGGCTGGCATATATTTGCCGAAGGTGTTGACCAGCATATCAAAGACGGTTGACTGGAACAGGGGCTTGGATACGATCCTGTTGACGCCCACCTGCAGGGCTTCCTCCGCAATGGAGGAGTAATCATAGGCTGTCACAATGATAATAGGGATTTCCGTTCCGCACAATGTCCGGATTTCCTTTGCCGTATCGAGCCCGTTCATCTCCGGCATGTTCCAGTCCAGAATACAGAAATCATAAGGGTTTCCGGATTCTCTTCGACTTTTGATGCGCCTCAGCGCTTTTTTGCCACTGGTCACCGTTTCGCATTTGATGCCGCAGCGCTCCATTAGCTTTCCGATATACTCACAGGCGTTTTCCTCATCATCTACCACAAGGCAGCACAGGTTGCTAAAGCTGCTAGTATTCAGCTGAACGTTGCTTTTTTGGCTAGTCCGGTCAAAGGCTAGCATGACGGTAAACATAGAGCCCATACCCTGTTCGCTTTCCACATTGATGGTGCCATCCATCATTTTAACAAGATTGAAGCAGATGGAAAGGCCTAAGCCGCTGCCGCCATAGGTGCGAGCAATCCCGGCGCTTTCCTGCTCAAAGGGTTGAAATACATGGCTCAGATAATCCTTGCTCATCCCAATTCCGGTATCCGAGACCTGAAATTGCAAATGCACTTTCCCTTGATAGAGCCCAAGCTGGTGAATGTCCAGCCGAATTTCACCGTTCTCAGGCGTAAACTTCACGGCGTTGGACAGCAAATTCAAAAGGATCTGGTTGACGCGCAGGCTATCTCCATTGACCCATTCCTCGGTCAACTCGTTGATGCTGACCTCAAACCGAACGCTTTTTTTCTTTGCCTGCGCATAAAAAATAGTGGTGAGGGAATTGATCATCTGTGTCAGATCAAAGTCGTCATGGGCGATTTTCATACGACCGCTTTCAATACTGGATATATCCAGCACATCGTTGATGACCGAAAGCAGATGCCGGGATGCAACCTTAGATTGCTCCAGACAGTGGGCTACCTTATCCTTGTCATTCTGCTCCGACTGGGCAATATCCAGATACCCGACAATGGCGTTGAGCGGCGTGCGGATTTCATGGCTCATGCGGCTCATAAAGTCTCCCTTTGCACGGCTACCGCTTTCCGCCTGATTGAGCGCTTCTTTCAGCAATTCCTTCTGGTTTTGCTCTTTGCTTTTCTGCTCATTCACGTTTTGCTTGAATAGAATCACATTGTTGGGGTGCAGCTCGTCCTTTTTCAGCCCAATCATCGTGTAGGCATACCATTCATAATTTCCGGACGGCGCTTTTGTGCGAACTTCAAAGAAATCTTCGCTACTGCTGTCTGTAAGCTTTCGCAATGCTTCAGTGGAAAGCTTTTCCTGATAGTGGACTAGATCCTCTGGGAAAATTGCATCCTGATATAGCTGTTCCCAATCGCAAGGCGTGGTTTGCTTTTCCACATCTCCATCTGCGCCGATCACATAATCAATGCGCGTGTTGTGATTCAAATCAATTTCAAATACCGCCTCGTTGGCGCGATAGATGAAGGAAATAAACCGTTTGAATTCCTGCTCCTTGCCGGCGTTGACGCGTTTTACCTCCTGCTGGCGGCCCTGAATGTTTAGATAGACTAGGATATACGCGATCAGATAGCCGGAATTCATTAACAGATATCCGTTTGCTGAATTTGCCAAGTGGATAAAGGTGGCGACGGACTCGATGACCGGAGCCGTAAGCAACACAAGTCGATCATGGGAGGATAGCTTTTTCCAGTTCAAAAGCACCACCAGTGCCGTCATGACAAAGTAGAAGTTCTGCATATGAACCGTTGGCCAAAAGAGCGGTCCACGCGTATAAACCATTTCTTGGGTTAGTTCATACATCCAGCCTGTCCATGGGTTGGAGGCAATGCCCAGCGCCAACAGAAGATAGGGGAGGGAGAGGATAAAGTACCGCTTTTGGTTGCGGTATTTCTTTTCCGGATGAACCAAAATATAGGTGTAAAGGAACCACAGCACCGAAAGCAGCGGTACTGAGATAAAATAAATATTGTTGACGGTCTGATAGAACCACCAGTTGCTAGAAAAATCCATCGCTAGACTGGCAACAACGTCGATGGCCACCACGCAAACCGCCGCCTTTGTAAACCGGCGAAACGCTTTGCCCGACACCTCATCCCAATCTAGATTTTTACGGACATACCAATAGAAAATCACGAAAATAATCAGACAAACCGCTTCTGTGTCAACATGCCAAAACATAGGAATTCTCCCTTCGACCCTGTGCCGGATTTATGATTTTTGTGTAATGTGCTCGGCAAGCATCTGGTACAGCTGCACCGGCTCGAAGGGCTTGGCAAGATGTGCGTTCATGCCGACCTCTTGTGTCTTTTTTCGATCCTCATCCAGTGCATTTGCCGTCATGGCGATTATGGGGATTCTTTTGGCGTCTGGTCTGTCCATGCCGCGAATCGCACAGGTCGCATCCAAACCATCCATGACAGGCATACGAATATCCATCAGAATCGCATCATAAAAGCCTACCGAGGACGCACGGAACTTCTCCACAGCGATCTGCCCGTTTTCCGCCGCTACGACAATCACGCCTTTGCGCTGCAAAATTTTGGTCGCTACCATCACATTCAACGGATGATCCTCAGCCATCAGCACATGGCGTCCATTTAAAATAGACAGATCTGCATCCGCTTTCTTTTCCTCTGCTGCCATTTGGGCTGTTGCCGTCTGATGGATTCTCCCCAGCGGCAGCTGGACCGTAAAGGTAGAGCCGATTCCGCGATAGCTTTCTACACAGATCGTTCCGTCCATCGCTTCGATAAGGCTCTTAGATATGGCAAGGCCTAGTCCGCTACCGCCGTATTCGGAGGTATTGCTTCCGTCCTCTTGGGTAAACGGCTTAAACATTTTCTGCATGAATTCTTCGCTCATGCCGATGCCTGTATCTTCCACAATAAACTGTAGATTTGTACGCTTCTCCGTTTCACCGGCCTTGCAGACGCTGAAGCGCACTCTGCCGTTTTCCTTTGTGAACTTGATTGCATTGCTGATGAGGTTCACAATGACCTGCTGAATCCGAGTGACATCCCCGATGTAATGGGAATCAGTCTGGGCATCGTTTTTGAACTCATATCGCAGTCCGCTTTTGAGCGCCAAGGGCTCCACAACCGTCCGAATACTCTCGATCAGGAAATCAAAGCTGAATTCGCTGTGCTTGATCTCCGTGCGTCCGCTCTCGATTCGGCTCATTTCCAGAATGTCGTTGATAAGCGTGAGAAGGAAATGACTGGACATATCGATTTTATCTAAGCATTCGCCGACCTGGTCATAATCCGCTCGATTTTCCTTGGCGATGGCCGTCATGCCGATAATAGCGTTCATTGGGGTGCGAATTTCGTGACTCATGCGGGATAGAAACTCGCTTTTTGCTTGGGTAGCCGCCTCTGCAATTTGCAGCGCTTTCGAAAGCTGATTTTTTTGCTGCTCCTGCTGCGCTAGCATCTCCGTTACATCCGTGCGCGTCATCACAGCGGTGCCGGAGGCTCTGTCCAAAATATCAATGCACATCCGCTTGGAACGGCAAACGCCGTTTTCCAGAACATGAAAGGAAAACTCATAGCTGTTACTACCCAGCAGCTCATTTTCAAATTTTTTGAGAGAAGCTTTTTCTAGATACATCTCCCGGTCCTCGGGAACCACTAGCCGCTGTGCAGCATCCAGCATGGCTGCACTAAGGCAGTAGGTTTGGCCCATGCGGTAGGTGGGGTCCTCTTTCTGCATTTCCCGGTGACGATACAAGGTCATTCGATCCTCTGTGAGGTTTACATAGGCAATGTAGTCATAGTTACGATGCACCACCGTTTCCAGCATTTGCTCCTGCTGCTTGCTCTCTGTGATGTCTGTGACGCATAAAAAGCCCATCAGATCGCCTGTCTCTGGCTGCTCAGTTGTGTCGATGCTCAGGGCAAACCAGCTGGGCTCATGCCCTTTCTCATGCATAGCGGGCAGGAAAAAGGTCGCGCTGTGGTGGGTGATGCCCAGTGCGTAGTCGGCGCTCAAAGGTTCGGAAAGCGTTGCAGCGTAGAATTCGCTGCGCTCGGTTTCGTTGGGGATCAGCGTGCCAAGTCCGGCAAAGAAAGCATTTCTGTTGCTGCCAAAGCGCTGCTGAAGGTTCATCTCAGTTTTGTCCTCTAGCTCGATCAGCTGATCTTTTGTAATGTTGCAGTGGCCGATCAGCACCACATTTTTGCTTAGCGCCTGATACCGGCCCTGAACCGCGCTATCATATTTCTCCTGCTGACGCACCTGCTCTGTAATGTCCGTGCAGCTGCCAAGGGCATAGGTGGGAACCCCGTCACGATCAGTCATAAGTGTGTAACGGCAAAGAATATGGCGATAGGCATTGCTGCTTTCGCTGCGAATGCGGATATGAAGCGATGTACCACTTTCGCCCTGCTTCAGCTTTTCATGAAAATCTAGCCACGGTTGAAAATCCTCTGGGTGCAGGGTGTTTGCCAGCTCCGCTGGCTTGCACTCACGACGGGTTACGCCCCAGCCTTGCGGCCAGATGTCCTGCAAATTGGGGAAGAGAACCTGCCGCTTCAGGTCATACCGCCAGGTGAAAATACTATTTTGCTTCATGACGGTGCTGACACGCTGCTCTAAATCCTTGTATTCCGCAATTTCCTCCGCTGTGCAGACAGCCCGCGGCTTCATCCCCGGCTCGTCAATGCGGGTAATGCGCATGCGCATCCATACAAAGCCCCGATCCAGCGTAGTGATGCGTGCGTCAAACTGAGAGTAAGTCTGCCCCTGATAAATGCGTTCTACCCCCATACGGTAGGTTTCGTGGTCTTCTGGAGCAACAGCGCCATGGGTCAGATAATACTCAGGATAATTTTTGTAATATTCTTTGACGTGGAAGGTATCCTGCAGCTGTTGAGGAAAGCGAATGATGCCTTTGTTAAAATCTATGATTTCCCAATAGAAAACACTCATGTGGCTCACGGCTACGGACAGGTTTTTTTCCGAGGCTATGCGGCGCAATTCATCCCGCTTCTGCTTTGAGATATCTACGAACACACAGTAGAAATATTTTTGTCCGCTATCGTCCATTAAAAGCTGCGCTTTGATGGAAATCCATTTTACCGTGCCATCCTTGCAAATAAGGCGGTTTTCGTTTTCCGCTGTTGTTTTACCGGCCTTCAGCTGCTTGGAAATGACGCCGGTCATGATTTCGAGATCTGCAGGATAGATGACGGCAGACATTTTATTGCCCATGGCTGCAAATTCATCTCGTGTATAACCCAGGAAGCGGAATAGGCCGTCGTTCGCGGAAAAGACCGTCCAATCTGCGTCAAACCGGCAGCGGAATACCGCTACGGGGATATTGTTATAAATGGTGGTAATTTCCTGCGCGGCCATCTTACTCTGCGTAATGTCCGACACATAGACTACATACGCCGGAATCCCAGACCAGTCTATGGAATAGGGAATGCCCTGCAAATGCTTTTTTAAATAGGGAACATATAACTCATAGGGCTTGCCCTCTTGGGTGGTTCCAAATACCTTGCAATCCTCGCAGCAGGCGTCGCATTTGCGCAAAAGTCCATAGCAGGTTTTTGCCGTTACTTCCGTTGCTTCGTCAAGTTCAAATGCATGCTTTGCCTGTGCATTCATAAATAGAAGTTCGTGCGTTTCTTTACTGATCACATAGATACCATCGTTGGATTTCTGCGCGATCGTCTGATACATATTGGATTCATCGGACATTTTGATAAACACCGCGCAAATCAGCGGATGCCCATTCCTGCTGCCGATCACGTTGGCATTCATATGAACGCCAACCAAATGCCCGTCACTGTGATAAATGTGATGCGAGGTCTGGACAGGCTGTTCGGTTTTCAGAAGCTGTTCCAGCGCTCTGCGCATATAAGGTCGGTCCGGCTCGTAGATGATGTCAAAGCCATTTCCAGCATCGCAGCTGTATTGCATATCTGTGTGCCCCGTCAGCTCTGGAATGCCCTTTGAGTACTGAACGATCTGCAATGTACCGTTGTCCAATGCCTCGTAAATAATCACACCGCCCGTCATGGAATGAAGCAGATGCTCGTTTAGCAGCTCCTGCTCCTTCTGGGCAGAGATGTTGTGGAACACGCACTGAAGCAGCGGGCAGCCGTCCTCCTCGCCGATCACCGTGCCCTGCATATGGACCCAGACCGTATGCCCGTCCCGGTGAAGCTTGCGGAAGGTGAAATCGGCAGTCGTATGGCTAGCGACTGCTTCTTTTGCTTTTTTGATCACCATCTCCCGATCATCGGGATGGGTCATAAGGACGGCGTCCCTTTTGATCAGTTCATTATATTCTTCCACTGTATAGCCGGATAGTTCCGGCACGCCACTTGAAAAGAATACCGTTTGAAATATATCGGAAATTTTGTAAATAGCTACGCCGCCGGGAATGGCGTTAATGATATCATCCAAGCGCTGTTTTTCCCGGTGCTCTTTGGTGACGTCATAGCAGACGGATATGGTAACAGCCCGTCCGTTTTGATCAGTGCTGAGTTTTCCGATATCGTGGACCCATAGGTAGCTGCCGTCCCTCTTGCGCATCCGGTAATCCACCGTGTAGCGGCCATCCTTGGCAACCTGCTCATGACTGGACAGTTCAACCGATTGAAGGTCGTCCGGGTGGATCATATTTCCAACCATACCGTTGATATCCGTAACAAATGCTTGCTCGGAGTCGTAGCCCAAATACTGTAGCATTCTATCATTGATGAAATAAAAGGGGAAGCCCTTGTCCATGTAGCAGCCCATCAAGCCGCCTTCCATCGTAGAAAGCGCCAGCGACATTTTTTCCTGCTCCAGCTTGCGCTTGTGCTGCTCTACAGGATAAAACTCGTCCGCCTGTTGGCTTGCGTCTGCCACAGAAAAGTGCATGGAGCAAAGCTTTTCCTCGCCGCATTCCATGCGGGAGACGGCGGTAATGCGAATGTTCAGCAACACGTCGCTGTGAGAAAAGCGCATGCGTAAAAATGCGATTCCACTATTCTCACCGACAGGCAAAAATGACTCATCCAGAAGTTGTATTTCATACGGTTCCGGTGTTGCCTTCAATTCCTCTTGCAGATATTGACGCGCCTCCTCCTTGGAATGCACATCCTCGTTATCGGCGGTTCCGAACCAATGGATATCCTCCGAAAGAAGAGCAATCGCCTTCTCACAATTTCTTTCTGCAAAGTCGTACTCGCAAAATTGTTTCATTAGGGTAACCGTATCTATCATGATTTCTTTCCTCCTACCGCTGGGAGCTTTCCTTGTATATGGTATATTTTTCCACTGAATAATCGTAGCCGATATGATGCAAAGCTCACTTGCGAGTTATCTTTGCGTCAAACCAAGTTCACTTATCAAGTATTTAACTGCATCTCTAAATTCCATGTCAGTCCCCCCAATACGCCATTCTGTGATGTGGGCGCATAAAAATGTGATTAAAATGTTATGCTCATAAGCAAAAAATAAATCCTCATCATGATGCGTGCGCAACGATTTATCTTGGCCCATTGTTACTTAGACATATCTTTATTTTACTGCAAAAGCATGCAGAATACAATTCTTGTTTTCGCTTTCTGCGATTTTATATTGTATTTTATTGTCAGCTTTGTGTGTAGACAGCTTTATTTCTATGGCAGCACAGTATACTGTTAAACATTGGCTCATCCCGAATTTGCCGGTAACGCCGTCACCTATATATTACAGGTATATACAATGAGAGCCGTCATTTTCATGACGACCCGCATTATATTAAGCATTGGCTAATGGTGTGGCACGATTGTTAGGCTTGGCGTTCCTGGGTGATGGACTCGAACTGTGGAGTTTTCACCGATTTGACGGGCGGTGTGTTTTGTTCTTTTAAAGAAAATAGGCAGGATAACGAAGAGAACCATCCTTTGCTGTTTTGCAAGACACAGAACTCTAGCATTACTCCCATTCGATATATACAACAGAACCCTTTTTGCTTTTCCGTACGTGCCTATCGCCAAATATTTGGTCGATCCTCCGGCGCGACATACATCGCATCTCCTTCGTTCACGTTATATATGCGATAGAAATCCTCGACCGAAGATACGGCAGCGTTGATTCGAGTACGACTAAAGGCGTGCGAATTAAGCCCCATCTTGTTGTAGTATGCTTCGGAATGCGCCGCATACCAGCAATGCGCAAAGGTGAGTAAAGCCGTCCTCTTCTCATCGTCTGTGGAGAGCACGCTCATGGTATACTGCATCGCGGCCAGATCAGCGGTATCTTCTTGTAGGGTGATGTTTGCATCACGCACTTGATCTCCTTCATATGGAAAACGATCATAAAAACCTACAACCTGATCCGTAAGCGCCGTATATGCAGCTATGTCTGCCGTGTCCCAATCATTTGTATGCCGACCGAACGCATCGTATTGGCAGCCCTTGGGATCAAAGGCATGCGCGCACTCGTGTGCGAGAACAAACAGAATGCCGCCGGCATTTTGAGTAGCATCCGCGCCATAAAACGGCTCCTGCAATATGCCTGCGCAAATGCGAATGGTATTGGTGTAGGGCGAATAGCCTGCGTTGACTATATCGCTTTTCATATCAACCGGCCAAGCCACGCGATGAAACTCGGGGTCGGTCACCATGGCGGTTTCATAAGCCAAGCGCGCCTTTTTGCCCGACAGGACAAAATCGACCAAATTATCTGCTTCTGCATCGTGATAAGGCGATACGGAGGAATGCCCCACGAAGACTAAACAGTTATCCAGCTTTTTCAATGCCTTTGCCTTCGTTGCTTCGCTCATCCATGGTCGCGCGTCGATCTGCGCGCGATACCAGTTGAATACATTCTCCATTTCGGCTTTGATCTCGTCAATTGTTTCTGCGGACACATAACGTTCGCTGTAATTGTCAGAAATTTCAATGGCTAACATAGTGGACAGCAGCTCGTACAAATCATCCGCATTCATGCCGGTGGCAATGCAGGGAACATGCGTGGGTTGTTCATCGTTTGCAGGGCTTAGAAACAGCGCTTGCAGCAGCGTGGCTTCGTCTGAAAGATAGGGGCCAATCATTTCAAAAAAAGCAAGCATGGCGCTGCTTTGCAGCATGGCCAAATGCTCGTTGGTAGCGAGCGTACCAATCGCATATAAACTAGAATACACAGAATCGGGATGAATAGACGTTACTCCGTCAAGCCCCAAGATGGAATAGCAATCGGTCAAACGAAGCGCGGGCAGCAGCGAATCTGCCTCTGACAATTCGGTTATATCATCTCCGTTATAGCTCTCTGCTTGATAGATCAGTTCATCGCACGTCATTGCGTTTTCCGCATGCAAAGCGGCTTCATTTTGATCGAATCCGAGAAGCGCGTATATTTGTGTCAGAAGGGTTTTGTATTCATCGCGATGCGCTTCGTAGGAATCGCCAAGCATCTCGTACATATTCAGCATGGCGTCGGTCAGCTTTGGTGTGTATTCCTCCGTTTCGGTGTCACCGCTGGCGGACAGCATGAAGAAAATCGGCACGCCTGTTTCGGCGTAGATATGTGCGCATTCCAGCATCAACGCATCAACGCTGGTAGCGGCGGCGATACGGTCGATATAGCCCAGAATGGGCTGTACGCCTTGGGCGTTGCGCGCTGTGTGATCCTGCATCAGCCTTGAGGCTGTAGCCAGAATCTGTTCGGTGGGTAACTCCTGTGCGCTTGAAGGATCGCAAATCAATGCACGTAGGTGCGCTTCTTCATCATTGGAGATTTTTATCATAGCTTGGTTGATATAGCTCCAGCCTTCCACCTCCAGCGCTCCAACGCTGGTATCCGTGCTTTCCACAGGCGGATGGCTCTCAATGAGAGCTGCGTTGGCGAAAGCATAAAAATCATCGGCAGCCGTAACGCCTTGCTCGGCTAACGCACAGCATCCGAAAAGACTGAATGCCAGTAGACATGCGATCATTCGTTTTAGCATGTAAGTACCCCCTTCATGACGTTTCTTTCTTTTACGTAAATGCAGACAGCCCGACCATCGACAAGGAAGGTCGGGCTGTCCCAACATACGAATTTTATTGGATTTCCTCGTAGATAAGGGTATTCATCAGCGCTTCGGCGGCCAGCATATCAGATTCCAAGATAGGGGTTGCCTCATTATGAACGTAGGTCAGCTGAATAAAGTAACCATCATGAACATCTAAAATATTGCCCATATCAGCAGCGCCACTCTCGGTATAGTAGAGCATGGTATTCCCGTTTTCCAGCGTCACAGTGCCATAATCCACCTGATCACAGTCTGCCACCATGATCGATAAGATGGCATTCCTTTCATCATCCGAAAGATCAGATAGGTTTTTATTCGCATACTCTTCGCTGGGAGCAACAATCAAAATATAGGAGCATGCGGTGTTGTCGCTATTATCGAAATCAATCGCTGCGTAGTCCTCAGTTAAAACGACTTGGCCCTTAGAGAGTCCTTGCGGTAGCGTAGCTTTAATGGTAAAGTTTTTGGCGGGACTTTCGAGCGTGACCGACTGATCTGTTGCTTCGGCAAATGCCGCCGTGCAGGACAGAAGCATGGTCAGTAAGATACAAAGAAGCTTTTTCATTAGGTTTTCCCTCCTGCTATTTTATTCAGTCACAATGGTACCGATGGTGTATGCAGTAGCCTGCGCCTCTCCGGCATAAATCAGAAAATGTCTCATCATCCAGCCGGAAACGCCGGTAGCTTCATCGTACACCTGGCACCAATTTTGATCCTGATATAGAACTTTCAGCACCTGACCATCGTAGAAATCGCGAATCACGGGTTCCTTCTTGGAGGGAGCCCAACGCATATGCACATAACCAGACGGCGTGGATGGGCGAACCGCCGCATAATAATAAGCAGCTTCCATACGTTTGTATTCTGCAGATTCGCTACCAACAGATGTGCTTGTTGAGCTTGTGGCGCTAGAGGAGGCACGTCCTGAAGGCCTGTTGCCGTTGAGATAGCGGGTCATCACATACCCTTCATACTGATCGTAAGCGCATAACGCCCATTTGTCACCGGGAGCGTAGTCATATATCATGATTTGCGTTCCGTAAGGAATTTGCGCCATAACGTCTGCGTCCGTTGAAGCGGCTTGTCTCAGGTTCAGCGAGCCATGGTTGCTGGTATCAACATAATAATAGGTTACGTCATGCTCGGTGGGCATGGCATACGCCACAACCATGCAGCTGCATAGCATTATCAACACCAGTCCGAAAGCAATCAAGTTCTTTTTCATTTGCAGTTCTCCCTTGTTTCAGTTTTTCGGAAGTATTTAAATCCGAACTTTTCTATTATACCTATAAAATTGGTGGTAGCATTACACCATTTTTACGCATACACCGTCAAATTCTGCGCATTTGCATAAAAGCACTCGAATATGTACCTCTATATTTGGTATAATTATTTTGAATGTTGCAATATCATCACATGAAAGCAGAGTGGAAATATGCAGAGTTTTGAAGTGACTGCCGAGCAGGGAATACGCACGGTGATTGGCGGTGAAATTTGTGTGATTCCATCCAGCGATATTGTGTATATGGAGAGCTTGAATCGGAGAGTTGTTATTCATTTACTCAACCGACAGCCAATGATGACCAAAATGCTTCGTCTTTCCTTCATGCAAGTGGTTCAGCCGCTTCTCGTACTCCCGAAGTTTGTGATGATCCATCAATCGTTCTTGGTGAACCTCGATCATGTTCAAACTGTGAGTAAAAACAAAGCGATAGTTTCAGGTGATATTTGCGTTCCTGTTTCCAAATCAAGAGCAAATGATTTTTCTGTGAAATTTGACTGCTGGCACAACTACAATAATCCCGAATTGCAAACGCCTTATTTTCTGATGGAAAATCTGCCGTTAGGAACCTGTGTCTTTCGCGTGATAGAACATGCCGAACTGCGAATGACGTATTGTAGCGCCAGCGTGTGTAAGCATATAGGATATACGCGAGAGGAATTAATTCAACAATTCCAAAACGACCAACTTTCCGTGATTGTCCAGGAAGACCAGCCTGTATTTATCCATTTTGCTACAAAGCTAATGTGCTGGGAACCAAGCTGTGTCCAAATTCGGTTGCATCATCGAGACGGAGGCATCTGTAACGCTCTGGTTTTTGGTCGCTGCGTGCCTGAAAACAATGCGACCTGTCTGTATATGAGCTTGGTTTTTCAGGATAGCGGAGGAAGCCAGAAAAAAGAAAACGCCATCAATCAAACCAATGTATTTCTTGGTACGCCAATTTAATTCTGCCTTTTATGCTTGATAAGCTTTACCATAGCCGCCAGAAGGATTTCTCGGTCGATTGGTTTTGTGACATACTCATTGATTCCGGCAAGGCGTGCTTTGTCGATATCGTCAGCAAAGCCGTTGGCCGAAACGCCAATGATGGGCACTTTTTTTGCGTCCGCTCTGTCCATGGCACGGATCATGCTGGTAGCCCGGATTCCGTCCAGTTTCGGCATGCGCATGTCCATTAGGATGCAGTCGAAAGTGCTTTCGGGCATTTGCTCAAACACTTTTACAGCTTGGTCGCCGTCGCAAGCCTCCGTAAAGGTGATTCCTTCGTTGGTGAGCAGAGATTCTAAAATCATTCGGTTGAGGGCATTATCCTCAGCAATCAGCACATTACAGCCACCGAGCTCATAATCCACAGGCGCGGAGATTGCATATTCTTCTTTCGTGCCGTTGCCGCCCTGCGTGTACCGTGCAAGCATCAAATGAATGCGGAAGGTAGTGCCAGCGCCAACCTCACTTTCCACAGACACATCGCCATCCATAGAGGTGATCAGGTTATAGGCGATGGACAGGCCCAAACCCAGGCTCTCCGATGCATTTTTATCTCCTGATTCTTCACGGGTAAACGGCTTAAACAGCTTCGGCAGATACTCTTTTTTAATCCCGATTCCAGTATCGGAAATTACAAAGCACACACACGCACGATTACCCTCACACGGCTCTTCGAATGCGCGAAGCGAAATAGAACCGCCGGCATTGGTATACTTGGCAGAGTTGTTGAGGAAATTGATCAAAATCTGCTGAAGATTTGTTCTGCTTCCAAAATATTTTGGGCAAACCCGTCGTCAAGCGATATCTCAAGCGTCACCTTGGCCGCCTCAATGCGAGGTTCCATCATCGTTGCCACGTTATCCAGAACCGTGCGCAGCGCAAAGGACTCATTCGTCTGTTCATCGGCCATCCGCTCACTGATGGATGCTTCCGAAATGCCTGTTACGATCGACGCCATATAGCTGATCATTTCGCTGATTTTGTCCAGATCTGAATTCAGTGCCTCATGGTCACTCTGCTGCTTGGCCCGTTTGGCTAGCATCGTGAGCGCACCCATTGGAGTGCGTATTTCATGAGCGATACGGGACAAATAGCCGCTCTTGGCGTCGCTTGCCTTCTGTGCAACGGAAAGCTGCTGCTCCGTGTTTTGCAGCGTGGCTTGTCCCTGCTTCTGAGAGGTAATATCAATAAGCGTAATGACACAGCCTGTAATTTTGTTTTCGGTGGAACGGTAGGGGGCGACGCGCATGAAGAAGGTCTTTTCCTTACTCGTAAGAATCTCTCTCTCGTCCGGAACCAGCGTTTTGAGGACGTTGGTACAGATCTCGGCAATGTCGACCGTTGGAAAATGATAGGATATAAAGGCAAGCGACCTGCCAATATCGTGATCCATGATGGAAAATTCACTGGTCACATAGTCGGTGTAGCGGCGAATATAGAGCTTTGTATCCACAAAGATGATGCCGGTGAGCGTGGAGGACAGGAAGTTTGCGATATCATCGTTGAGATCGGCCAGCTCTGCGAGCTTTTGCTGGTACTCGGAGTTGACGGTATAAAGCTCTTCATTCACAGACTGTAATTCCTCATTGGAGCTTTGCAGCTCCTCGTTTGCGGTGAGCAATTCCTCGTTTGCCGCCTGCAGCTCCTCATTGATGCACTCCTGCTCGGCAATGCTGCGATCCAGCTTGCCCTGCACGTCGGAAAGCTCCTGCTCAAGATCGGTAATGCGTTGAGACGCTACCTCATCGATGTTATAGGTGACAGAATCCTTCGCCTGCTCGTGCTGTCCGCTCTCGGCAAAAATCAGGGCAAAGAGACCGCCTTCGTCACGCTTGACTGTGCTGACAGGCATGACGGTCAGGTCGATCACGGCGTTTTTAGTCTCTCCCTTGAAGTGAATGTCGGTATACTGTACTTCGGCGTTCTTTTCGCGGGCTTCCTTGAGGAGGGTAGAGGCCGGTATTTTTAACCCCTCGGTGAGTACGTCAAACAGGCTGCTGGAAAACTTGCCGCTTGAAACGTGAACGTAATTGATCATTTCGCCGTAGGAATGCACCAGCTCGTTTTTTCCGTTGACCACGATGCTGGAGGGCATGAATTTCTGCAAAAGCCTGGTGTTAATAGCGTCCTCCTCAACATAGCCCGGTTCACCACGCAGTGCCGAGTACGGAAAGCTGCTCATCGCTTCGCGCTCTAAGTCTTCATCCAGGTAAGGTGTTTGAAGGAACGGTATCTTCTTTGCGCCGGGGATCTTTACATCCCGGCGATGAGAGAATATTTTGGCTGCGGAATCAATTACGGGAAACGCCTCTGTAAATGCGCCGATCGCTTCGGATTTTCCGAGAAACAGGAAGCCGCCATCCTTGAGCGATTGGTGAAATACTGCAAATAGATCGTTTTGCAGCACAGGCTGAAAATAGATCAGCATATTGCGGCAGGAAATGAGATCCAGCCTGCCGAAGGGCGGATCCTGAAACACGTTGTGCGGGGAGAACACGATCATTTTCCGAATGTCGCGGTTTATCATATAGGAATTGTTTCTGCGGGTAAAGTAGCGTGCCAAGCGCACCGGGGAGACGGAATCAATAATGCTGTCTCCGTATGTGCCTTTTCCGGCTGTATCAATCGACTCGGAATCCAGATCGGTAGCAAAAATTTTCACTGTCCTCCTGACGCCCAGTGCCTCCATGACCTCTGAGAACAATATGGCAAGCGAGTACGCCTCCTCACCCGTGGAGCAGCCCGCCACCCATGCGCGTATGGGTTCGTCGGGTGTACTGCGGTTGATGATCTCAGGCAGAGCCTTCTCTTTGAGACACTGGAAGTATTCGGGGTCGCGGAAGAAGCTGGTCACACCGATGAGCACTTCCTTGGAAAGCGTGCGCACCTCCTCTGGAGAGGCATATAGATAATCCACATAGTCGGTGAGCTTGTCCTTGCGCGTGAGCATCATCCGGCGCTCCATGCGGCGGATGATGGTGGTCTGCTTGTAGTGGGTAAAGTTAATGTTACTAACCTTTTTGAGAATGGCATATACGCGCTTCATCAGCTCCGCATTGACTTCCTCATCGATACTTTTTTGTTCGCTGCTTACCGTTACGCCTGCAATATGCTCCAGCTCCTGTGCAATTTCCTCTGGTGTGATCTGCGCGTCCACAAGGCCGGTGCGAATGGCGGAGCGCGGCATCCCGTCAAACTTGGAGGATTTCACATCCTGCACGATGACAAGCCCCTCGTTTTCCTTGATCGCCTTGATGCCGTTGGTGCCGTCAGAGCCGGTGCCGGAGAGGACGATGCCGATGGCGCGCGCTCCGGCTTCCTCCGCCAGTGAACGGAAGAACTCGTCAATTGGTAGGTTCAATTCCTTCGGAATCTGAGCTGTATAGTGAATGCGCCCATTGAAAAGCGTCATCATTTTGCCTGGCTGAATGACATAGACATGATCCGGCTCAATCTCCATGCCATCTTCGGCTTGCACCACCGGCATTTCAGTGTACTTGCTCAATATCTGAGGTAGCAAGCTCTTGTAGTCCGGCGAAAGGTGCTGGATGATGATGTAGGGGAAACCTGTATTTGCAGGCAGCGCTGACAGAAGCGTCTGCAACGCCTCCAATCCGCCTGCGGATGCGCCAATGCCAACGATGTACTTATTCTCCACCTCGTTTTTACTTGCTTTCATCATCGTTTTCCTCTCCTTTTTCGTTAGCATAGACGAAATACTGATGGATACCATCAAGAATATCGCGATAGGTATTGTTGACCAGCTGCATGGCAGCCGGAATCTCCTTCATATGTCCCCCGCGCAGCTGAATGACAAGCTGCCCGGTGTTATGCATCAGTGGAACGAAGCCCATGTTTCCTGCCATCCCTTTAAGCGCATGGGCTGCAGTGAATGCCTCGTCCCATGCGCTGTTTGTAACGGCTGCGTTCAGCTGCTTCATTGTAGTATCTTCAGGAAAGAAATGCAAGCAGTCCTCGTAAAGCTTGACGTTTTCGCTCATTCGGCGCAGTGCGCCGTCGATATCAGTTTCTCGAAGGGCGAGCGCTTTATGCTGTGCAGCATTCATTGTTCATCCGCCCCTTTGTTCTGATAATCGGATAAAAGGCGGAGGAGTATATCAAACTGTTTTTCAACTTCTCCATACTCATTCGCTGCCTGTTCATATTGTCCGCTGCGAAGTGACTCCACCAATGCGCATATGGCGCCATAATACGCGATGAGACCCATGTTGCCGGAGGTTCCTTTCAGCGCGTGCGCCGATTCAAACGCCTGCCCATAGTTCTCTGCAGTAATCGCATTGTGCAGTGCGGCATGCTCCGGATCTTCAAGAAAGTAGGTGAAGCAGCTTTCGTATAACGCGATATTCCCGGCAAATCGTCCCGCGATACCTTTTTCATCGGCCCCTAACGCCATGACTCTATCAAATATTTCACCCATTTACTAATTATCTCCATTCTCGCCCGAAGACAGTCTGCTATTTGTCGATTGCTCCATTTCAGCGTCATAGAAAGCATAATCTGTTACCTGCAAGGAGCCCTCTTGCGGCGGATTTTCCTCTATCGGTGAAGCACAGCGCCAAATTTTCCTTTTTTGCCTACGCTCTTGGTTTGCGCTTCACTCACGCCACGTATCGACGTGTCCAATCAACTTTTCCAGCGTTGCAAACAATTTATCCGGTTCCACCGGCTTGGACAGATGTTCATTCATCCCCGCATTTTTAGAGTTCTGCCTGTCCTCCTCAAAGGTGTTTGCGCTCATGGCGATAATTGGCACTGCTTGAGCGTCGGGCCGTTCCAATGTACGAATTGTACGCGTCGCCTCCAGCCCGTCCATATTCGGCATCATGATATCCATGAGAATTGCATCGTAGTAGCCCGGCGAGCTCTTGCAAAATTGGTCTATGCCCTGCCGACCATCCTCTGCACAATCGACTGTGCATCCGGCATTCTCCAGCAGCTTGACGACAATGATTCTGTTTAGATGCTGATCCTCACACAAAAGGATGCGCCGCCCGGACAAGCTCGCTGTGCATTGGCGATCATTTTTCACGATGGTATCCTTCGCCTTAACCCGCTCAAAGGTCAGCCAGACGGAGATCTCCGTGCCGGCATTCAGCTCGCTCTTGACCTCAATATGGCCGCCCATCAGTTCTACAATGCGCTTGACGATTGGCAGACCGAGCCCTGTTCCCGCATATAGATCGCTCAATTCATTATGCTCCTGTGCAAACGGCTCGAACATATGCGCAAGAAAATCCGGAGTCATTCCAACGCCGTCGTCACGAACAGTGATTTTATCTGTGATGTACTTCTCATCGCGCTTCATACACTCTACGATCAACTCCACATGACCGCCGTCGCGGGTAAATTTGACCGCGTTGGACAGGAGATTGCTAAACACCTGCGTCAGGCGTATCCGGTCTGCCCGGATGGGCAGCAGTTCAACGCCAACTGTTTTTAAGCTAAACTGAATATGCTTTTTATCCATGGTGGGCGTTAGGGACGCAACCATTCCGCGAACCATTTCGTCCGTGTTGAAAACTACGTTGTTGAGCGTCATGCGGCCGGCTTCAATGCGGCTCATATCCAGCGTGTCGTTTATCAGGCTCAGTAGAAGGTCTGCCGAAAAGCGCATATTGCTCATATTTTCCCTGAGAATACTCAAGTCCGTTTCATTTTCCGACAGGTGCAGCATCCCAATGATTCCGTTCATGGGCGTGCGCATATCGTGGCTCATGCGGGAGAGAAAATCGCTCTTGGCAGCGTTTGCCTTCTTGGCCTCGCATAAAGCGCTCTCTAATTGAGCTGACTCTTGCTTCTGCCGAAGCTCAAGTCGCTTGCTGCGCATAAAGTAGGAAATCAAAGCCCCCGTAATACAAACAGCGGCGAAAGCTAAAAGAATGTTAAAATATCTTACCGTTTTGAGCTGCCGTTCGATCGAAGCCTGCGATTGCTTTGTTACCATGATCCAATTGCATTGTGCAAACTCTTTCATGTATCTGTAGTAATAATATTGGTTGTCTTCATCAGATTTGAAGCAGCCGGTCACATCGGCAGATTCCCCATGATCTGAAGAAGTAAAGGCCTGAATAAACAACTCGTTATTGCTGCTTGGGTTGCTCGAAGCAATCATCATCCCGGTACTGTCGAAAATGAAGGTTTCCGTACTGCTATTGCGATCTTTATCGGCGAGGGAATCCAGCATGCCCTCAATGCTTGAAATTGTATAGCTCCCGTGTAGAACGCCTACAATTTCGTTATTCTTGTATATGGGCACCGCTAATACAACATAAGCGTTTTGCGTATCATACTCGCCCGAATTAATGTACTCCATCGCAAACTTTCCATCCAGAGCTTCATGAATATAGCCGCGCTTGGAAAGATCAATGTTTTCAGCGCCCAGATAATTAAACGCGATCCCGTTTGTGTCGGTTCTTACAACAAAATCAAAGCCGCACGCTTCCCTGAGCGCATTCATTTCTTCAAGCATTTGTTCTTTTGTAAAACCGTTTTCAAATACCATAACGGCAGTTGCGGCTTTTAGCGAACGATACATATTGCTGAATCGTTCTTCAACAATCTCAGCATTCAGGCAAAGATTTGAAAGAGAGACTTCCTCGATACTCTGCCTGCTGTTTTTCATACGCGAAAATCCCGTAAACAAAATCGTAAGAAAAAGAGCCAGCACCAATACCAGCGGTATCGCATAAGAAATCATTCTATTGCAAATGCTTTTGAAGCATTTAGGGGTTTCATTACATTTGTCTGTATTCATTGTATGCTCCTAAATCGCGTTGCCTGATCTGGGATCCATGCCAGCTCCTGCATGGCGCAAATAATTGTCGTATGCAGTTTATCAAGGTAGGTGTAGACGATTCGCAAATTGGCAATACGCTCTTCCTTCTGGATTGGATAGGATACAGTGTATTTGCCGTTACATCCAAGCTGCTCCGTGATGTTGCCAAGGCTTGTCGCTTGAATTGCAAATTCTATGTCAGACGCTACGCAGTATTCGCGCAGCATTTTTTCCATATCGCCAATATTGTGCCAATGGTCGACTTGCTCTGTAGCGAAACAATTGCTGTATCCCGTTTTTAGTGGATGCACTTCGCCGGTTTGCGCATCGAATAATAGAATCGCCGCATAGTCAATCGCAAGTAAGGCAGACATGGCGTCATGAATCAATATGTCGTCCGTAATGCTGCGAAGAACAGCAAATGCCTCCACTTCAAATGTCGTCGGATTTTGAAATAAATCTAAGGACGTCTCATACAAGCCCATATTGTCCCGTAAATGGTGTTGAATACAAATATGTGTCTTTCCTTGGTAAAAGCTGTTAATCAAAGCGCTGCGATCACAAATGCGCCTAAACTCGTTTCTTTCCGCATTGTCATTTGTAACCCGACACATAGCTTTTAAAAACTCATCAGATGAACGATATACAAAAACTGGTTGAAGTACCTCGTTGTTGCTGTGCGCATCGTTTACCGTATTTTGCGTCAGGTTCAAGTGCGCCATTGCAATATAATCAAATGCGTTTTGCTTTCGCAGTCGTAGTGAGTCCTGGTATTTTTCTTCCCGCTCTTTCTGCAATACGCTGTTCACGGATTGCCCAGCATTGGAAACACAACGGATCTGCGCATTGCGTCCATTCCAGCGGATCAGCTTCCCCTGTATGCGATATGCTGTGCCATCAAACGGGCGAAAGGCATCAAAGGTATCGAATTCCGTTTCCTTTAGTTGCGCTTTATGACAGAATGGGCAAGGAGTATCTCGGCGCATCAGAACCTTGTAGCACTTCTTTTCAATCGGATCAGGCTCATAGTCTGCCACCATTTGGCGAGCTGTTTTGTTGAGATATAGTAGTTCATCGTTTTCGATATCACAGACATAGATTGGGAATGTAACGCTTTCCACCAATTGCTCAAGAGACGAATGTTCAATGGAGTATAATTTTCCGTGCTTTTGCTCCATGCGGTCTTTGACTGCTTTTTCGGCAGAGGCGGCTAATCTGGCAATGCATTCAGCGGAGGCTCCATTTCTTTTTGCATAGCCGATAAGCAGCATAGTGATTGCTCTGTTCGCTTTAAACTGGCCCAATTCCCATCTGCTTACAGTAGACACGCTGACATGCAGCGCGCTGGCAAGCTCGTTCTGCGTTATGCCAAGCTCTCCCCTGAGTGATTTAACCGAATCTCCGAAATTCATGCTGTTCCCCCATATATTCGTTGACTGTAAATGATAACATGCTTACTCGAGTGCGTAGTCTCTGTCCGCAAAAATGGGAATCATCTTTTGATGACTCCCTGCAAAAATGCAGCTGGCTGCCATCCATTACGGTTAAGGCCCTTGTAGCTTTGCGCGAGCGATCTTTCGACCGTCTTGCCTAGTTTATTTAATTACACCTGCATCATCGTCGTATGAAGGTACACTTTCATCAGATGGAACTGATTAAAGCTTTCTCGTCTTTATATCACAAAAAGCAACCATTTTCAACAAAAATTTATCTTTAAGCACTTTCTCTGCTGCTTTTTGGAAAGATGCTTTTTGCGATGAAAACCAAACCAACAATACATAGAATCCCCGCAGCTGCGAACAAGTAAAGATAAAAGGATGGATTGTCGGACAATTCGGCGCAGGAGATGCTCTGCGGATCCTGCGGCATATAGTAAATCTTTACTGCGTCGCCTTCCTTCATGCCATCTCGAAAAAAACCCAAGTCAATATTGCTATGTAAAACTCCATCCTGTGACAGATAATCCACATAGACAGTATAGTTAAAGTTCAGACTGTCATCTGCGTGATCAACGTAGGATTCTTCGTCAATCTGCGTGATAACAGCCTGCGCAGATAAGCCATTTTTCTTCATACTTTGATCGCGGGCATAAGCGCCCTGCGTTAAAACGAAAAGGAGAATAGCGCTGATAATACACAGAATTCCTGCAATTAAAGCTTTTTTCATCATTACCTCCACAAGGCGCTTGCAGCCATAAAGACATGCAAACCTATTCCAAACACTCGCGCGACCATATCTGCAAAATTGCTTTGGGATTCGCTTCGTTCGTATGGCAAATCGCCAAATTGTCCGCATCGCGGCTTTTCTCGCCCAGCGGAACAATCAGAATCGGCAGAATCCTTTGGTTTTGCTGACGCAGCAGCTTGACGAGCTGAATGCCGTCAATAATTCGAAGGGCAAATTCACAAAGCACAGCGTCAGCATTCCAGCTCACATTATGCTTAATGGCAAGAAGCGGGTCAAGGAATGCCGCTTGCTCTGCCCCGGGAAAAGCTTCGCTGACTGCGGCGACATTGCCGGCTTGCGACGTATCGGTTGAAGAAACCACAAGAATTTTCAAAGCTTTTGCTCCTTTCTTGCGCAGGTATCCAATCCACCATGTCTATCTCGCCTAATACAGCGTCAGTTTTTGGTGATCCAAGAAGCCGACCACAAAAACCGCCCATTCATACTGCGCCATGAATTCGCCGGTATAAGCGTTGATTGCGCTAACGTCCATGCTTAGAAACCGATAATAATCACAATCCACCATAGCGGGATTGACCGAGATACTGTTTCGATGCTTTACAAGCACATCCTCCGCACCCGCCTCCCGAAGGGACTGCGTCATAGAAACAATCAGCTGTCTTACGCGATTGCCCTGCTGCAAGCCGAAGGGTTCATCCTCATACAGGATAGCGGCAATATCCTGCCAAGAGCATGCGCCGCCGCGTTTGAAGATTAAGTAGGCTAGCACCTCCTTGGCACGAGTACGTGAAAAGCTCAATGGCAAATCGTCTTTGTATACCTCGAAGTTCCCGAAGCACTGCACGCGGAGCTGCTGTGTTTTCTTGGGAGTCACAGGATTTCGAAGGTTTCTCAGCTCCTCCGCTATTTTTTCCCTTGTAATCGGCTTGGTCACATAACCAGATACTCGCAAATGCAGCGCATCCTGAGCATATTGGCTGTACCCGGTCACAAAAATAATATTAACCTTTGGGCTATGCTCCTTCAGTCGCTTCGCAAGCGTTAAACCACTCATCCCTCGCATTTCGATATCCAGAAACGCTACGTCGCAGGCATTTGTTTTAGCATATTCTAAAATAAGCTCCGGCTCTGCAAAAGAACGAAGGTCAGCCTCCGGCGCAGCGTCATGGATGGCTTCCTTGAGCAGCTCCAGCGCAAACGGTTCGTCATCAATACAAAGAATCGTCATAGGGCGAGTCTCTCCTCCCGCTACTTTCGTATCACAAGCCTGCTGCTGATTGCATGATATCGCAGCAAGCGTGACAGAAGCGTGACATCATTGAAGGCAGACGCCTGTCACGCTCTTGTCACACATCTTAGTTTATAATTGATACAATCGTTGTCAAGAGCACAAATTCGACATCGGATACGAAAGGATGGTTACCCCATGAAAAACAAAGCAATTTATCGCCGGACGTTTCGTTTTGCCTGGCTCCGGCTGCTGATTGGTCTGGCTGGTATCGCCGCAGGTGCGCTGATCACAATGGCAGGCTACTTTCTGACACGGGGCATGAGTGCCAATACCAATATGATGACGACGGGGATTTGCCTTGTCGTCGGAATCATTGTCTTTGGATTGATGGTACATTATCTCGGTTATATGCTCAAGGCAGGGCAAATTGCAATGGTTGCTCGAGCAGTGACCGAAGGAAATCTGCCGGATGATGTGGTAGCGGCAGGCAAGGCAGCGGTGAAGAGTCGTTTTGTGACTGCAAACGTCTACTTTGGCCTGAACAGCGCGATCCGCGCCATCACAACGCAAATCACCAACGGCGTTAACGCGCTGACGAACATGCTCGGCGGAGAAAAGAATTCCGTCGCTGAAACCATTGGTGGTTTGGTGTCCTTTTTCATTCAAATTGTTTTGGAATATATCAATTACTGCTGTCTGGGCTGGGTATTCTGCCACCCGGGAGAAAGCGCCGTAAAGAGTACCTGCGATGGGGCGGTGCTGTATTTTCAAAACTGGAAAGCGCTGCTAAAAAACGCCGGCAAAGTGATGGCAATCACTTTGGTTTTTTGCATCATAGTAGGCTGCGGACTATGCTTTTTAAATATTGCGGTGCTGGAAAACGTGCTTCCCGCAGATGGCTCACTGGATGCTGCGATGCTCACCAGCGACGACGGCACCGTGTTTACCCTTATGGATCTCATTAGTATGGGCGCTATTTTGGTGGCGTTACTCGTCACAGGGCTTCTTCACGCAACCTTTGTGAAGCCCTATCTACTGGTGATGTTTATGCGCGGCTATATGGACGCCGCGAAGGATAAGCCCGTCAGCGTAGATCTGTACGGAAAGCTGTGCGGTATGTCCAAGCGCTTCAAAAAGCTGTTCAATCAAGGTCAGCAGGAGCAAGCGCAGCCTAGCCAAGCCATGTAACGCGCTGCGTGACTTTGCTGTACATGGCGCTGCAGTGGTTGCCCTGCCCTATGCTGCAAAATATATCATCATCTATTTTGGGAGGCTATGATTTATGAAACCTAAATCTCGGTTGTTCCTGCTAGCTCTGCTGTTGGTCTTAACGCTGCTGCCCCTAGGTAGCGCGTCTGCCTCTGATGAGATTCGCTACGTTGTTACAGGCAATCACAAGTCGCTCAACATGCGCGCCGACATGTCCACGGATTCAACCGTTATTACCACCATTCCCTACGGCGCACAGGTGCATCTGATCGGCATCTGCGACAATGCCAGTTGGGCTTCCGTCTACTATGGGGATTATAACGGCTATGTCATGGTCCGTTATCTGAGCACAAAAAAACCCAGCGAGTCGGGAACAAGCACTGATTCTCAAAGCATTAACTACAAATCCTTTACAGATGCTGACTACTACGTCACGGTAACCCCTTCTACCCCAACGGGATTTGTCAACCTTCGCTGGGCTCCTTCCAAAGAGGCAGCGGTTCAAGGTATCTATTATCAGGGAGAGTATCTGCGGGTGATTGCCGAAAATGGCTCGTGGGCGCAGGTGCTGGATGAAAGCACACTGACCTGTGGATTTATGCTAAAGAACTTCCTATATTAGAAAGAAGGATTGCCACCTATGAAAAAGTTGTTAATGGTATTGCTTTGCATGGCGCTTCTATTTAGCGGTGCTTGTGCTGGGGCTGAAACCGTCAAGCTCGGTGAGAATGCAAGCAGCTTCGATATTCAGGTTGTATTGCCGGAAGGAGCATCCCTTACCTATAACGAGTTTGAGAATGATTATACCAATATCGGCGTCATCAAGGACGGGGTGAAGGAGGTAATCGTCACCATTGCGCCCAGCGAAGAGTATGCCGGGCTTTCCATGAATGATTTATCCGACGATGAAATAAGCCTGCTTGCCGAGCAAACCGCCAGCGATTTCTCCCAGTATACCGTGAAGATCGATGCAACGCCCAGCGGCAATCAGTATGTTCTCATTACTGCTGGCGAGGAGAATAATTTTGCCACGTTATTTACCGTATATCGGGGATACTTTGTCCAGCTAGCGCAGTTCGACACTGATTTTTCCGCGCTTTCGGAGGCTGATACTGCGTTCATGCTGGAGGTGCTGTACGGTATTGAATTTGTGGATGTAGCTCCATAAACCTGTTTGATATGAAGTTGAGAGGAAACTTATGAAGAAAGCTTTTTCACTTCTGTTTCTTGTGATTCTGTTGGGCATATGTGGCAGCGCATTGGCGCAAGACATACCCATTGATTCAACTACATTTCCGGACAATAACTTCCGTGCATGGTGCTTGCTTCAGCCTTGGGGGACAGACGGCGTCTTGCGAGATAGTGAAATTGTCGGCGTCACCTCCATTGATGTATCCAGCAAAAGCATCGCCAACCTAAAGGGAATCGAACACTTTACAGCGCTCAAGGATCTGGATTGCTCGATGAACGATATAAGCTCGCTGGATTTGTCGGGTTGTGATGCGCTGGAATCATTGGATTGTTCTTACAATAACCTATCCTCGCTGAAGCTGTCGGGTTACACCATGCTAAAAACGCTGAGCTGCTATGGAAATTACATAACGGCGCTGGATGTTAGCGGATGCGCTGCGCTGGAGGAGCTGGACTGCTCGGCCAATTCGATAACAGCGTTAGACGTTTCGCAACTGGGAGCGCTGAAAAGCCTTGATGCGTCGGACTGCGATCAATTGATAAAGCTGGACTGTTCAAGCAACAACATCGACACGCTAAACGTAGCGTACAGCGATGCGTTGGAAGAGGTGTATTGCTCGTTCAATTCCTTAACGATGCTGGATGTATCGAACCACGCCAGGCTAAAAACGCTGCAATGCTCTGGGAACGATCTAACCGTGCTAAACGTCAGCGGATGCACTGCGCTGGAGAAGCTGGACTGCGTGAGCAATCCCTTGACAGAACTGAATGTGACGTCATTGGGCACGCTAAAATATCTTGACGTATCGGAATGCGCTCAATTAAAAACGCTGAATTGCTCCAATAATGACATCGACATGTTGAATGTCTTGGACTGTGATGCGTTGGAGGAAGTGGATTGCTCGCTTAATGCCCTATCGGTGTTGGATCTATCAAACCACACTACCCTGAAAACGCTGCAATGCTCTGGAAATTTTATAAAGCTGTTGGATGTTACAGGGTGCGCCGCGCTTACAGAGCTAGCCTGTGAAAGCAATCGGCTGGAGTCCCTTGAGTTTCCCGCCGCCGTGCAGGCCTTAGCCTGTGCGGATAATAGCCTGATGGAGTTGATCCTCCCGTCCAACAGCGCCCTTACGAGCCTTGACGCTGATGATCAGAACTGCATGCTGCCGCTGTATAACGATGCAAACGCCCGTCGCTATTTCAACTTGAGCGATTACCTGTCTGCCGATCAGCTCAAGCAGGTGACCGCCTTGAATGGCAGCGTGCTTGATATGGTTTCGGGGCGCATCATGCCTTCTGTGCACGGGCCGGCCGACTCTGCGTCCTACAGCTTGCAACTTGCCCCTACTCTGGCAATGAACGTTACGCTTTGGGACGACGGTAGTATACCCGCGCCTGCGTCGGTAGTGGCGCCGAAGACCGGAGATAGCATGCACATCGGGCTGCTGGCAGGACTGCTGCTCCTATCCGGGTGCAGCATGCCTATACTTCTGCATCGTCATAGCGCTCGCGCTGCAAAATAAAGGATCGTTAATCGCGGAGAAAGGATAATAAAAATGCGCAAAGCAATTAGCAAAAGTCTAGCTTTTCTGTTAATTCTGGGACTGATATTCTCGGTGGGTATTGCCATGGGAGAAACCGCCGCTGCACCGGTTGAAAAGGCGCAGTGGACGGTGCTGCTCTATTTATGCGGAACCGATCTTGAAAGCAACCATGGAATGGCCAGCTACAACCTACAAGAGATTGCCAAAACCTCGCCCAATGACCAAGTGCATTTTGTGATGGAAACAGGCGGCACTAACCAATGGCAGACTGAGGAAGCCGTAGGGCTGAAGATTGCATCGGATAAGCTGCAGCGCTACCATTACGATGCTGACGGCTTTATGCTGGATCAGGAGCTTCCGCTGGATAACATGGCCGCCGCATCCACGCTGACGGATTTCATCCAGTGGGGTGCTCAGAATTATCCCGCAGAGAAATACCTGCTGGTGCTATGGGATCATGGTGGTGGAAGCGTGTCAGGGATGATTTGTGATGAAATGCACGGCAATGCCATCATGCCCCTAGATCAACTGGAAGTCGCTATGAAAGACGCAGCTGTACCCATGGAAGCCGTTATGCTGGATACCTGCTTAATGGCTACGCTGGAAACAGCCCAAGCGCTCCAGTCCAGTACCAAGTATCTGATTGCCTCCCAAGAGGTTGTGCCGGGCTGTGGATCGGCCTATGAGGCTTGGCTGCAATACCTGTATAACAACCCTAGCTGCGATGGCGCTAGGTTTGGTCGTGTGGCTTGTGACGCTATCCAGCAAAAGTATGCGGAATTAGGCATGAGCTATGCCTCCCGAATGTTGACCTTTGCGGTGATTGATTTAAGCCGTATGGATGCCGTAAGCGCAGCCTTTGACAAAATGGTTTTGGAGCTTGGCAAGCTGCTGGAGGACCCTGAGCGATTCTACTTCTTTGGTTACTTCACACAGCACATGCAGCGTTACTACGACACTACCATGGTCGATTTAGCGGATATGGCTTCCAGAGCCGGAAGTAATCTGCTATCCCGCGAAACAGCCAGCGAAGTCATTGAGGCGGTCGATAGCGCGGTGCTGTACAGCATCAAAGGAGATCAGCGCAGCTACTCTCACGGGCTATCCTTTTATTATGAGCCATCAGCTAACATGTACAAGCTGGATCACTATGCTCGCGTTTGCAAAAGCGCGCCGTATCTAGCGTTTTTAGATGCAACTAGCATGAAATGGTCTGCGCCCGCTTGGGTTTATCAGCAAACGCCGCGACTAAAGGATATTTCCTATCAAGATTATAGCGTAACCGCCGATGTAAACCTTGCTGCGGATGGTCTCCCACTTTTGACGGTTACCAACGCGCCCCATGCGGTAGCCAACGTGGAGGCAGTGCTTTATCAGTACGAAAAATCCTCTGGCAGCTGGCTGCTGCTGGGCGACAGCGATCAGGTAGTCAAGGATTACGCTGCGGGGGTGTTCACTATGGATTTTCCCGCCAGCTGGTACACCTTAAACGGCAACTTCTGCAACATGACCATTGTGGAGGAGTCGCTGATGTATACGTTGTACAGCATTCCCTTCATGGTGGAAAAAGCCGACGGAGAGCAGCAAGCGAAGGAATTTCGCGTAGCCTATGTGCTAGACGATCAGCCGGGCACAAGCGATCAGGATGAACAAACGGAGAATGACACTAGCGAGGAGTACGCCCCGTGGCCCGGACATTTCGAGTTCTATGGCGTATGGGATAGCGAAAGCAGCAGCGGAAGCTCGCTGCCAAGTCGAGATACGCAGGAGCTATCCGCCTATTATGGCTTGAAGATTTTCACTTATCTCAGCCGTCACAGCGACCCCGGCATGGACGCCGCGGGTGAAGCAGCCTCAAAGCCCTATACGCTGGACGCTTCCTTGACGATGGACGAAAAAGCGCTTCCCAAGGGCGACTACGCGATGATGTTCAAGGTGACGGATGTATTTGGTGCACAGCAGTGGATGCAGCCCATATACGTTACATGGAATGGCAAGCAGGCTGTTTATTCCGGGGTGGAACCGCTGCCTGAGCAGACGGCTGAAGAGGAAGTAACCCAATAATACGTGCGCTTACAAAATGCCGTGCATCTTATCCAATAGACGCACGGCATTTTTCGATTTGTTCTTTTTAACGTTTGTGAAGGAACGGGCTTTTGCCGGCATTGATCAAAGCGGCGAAAGCCCGTTCCGTTTGCTTCTGCGCCAAAGCGGCATGCAACCCTTATTGGGCTTTTAGCTTAAGGACGTTGTCAAACAATTCTTTGTGCTCCTCAATGGACGAAGCAGTGCCGGAGGTAGACCGCACGCCATTTGCCAGCATGTTTTCCACTCTTTCCACCGTAGCGCGCACATCTTCAACCGTGGTGGATTTTGCTTCGTGCAGCCACTCCATGCGTTCCTCATTGCTTACACCGTACCATTGATACAGCAGCGCGTCAAACGCCTTGGTAAGCTTCCCTTGAGCGGTCATCAGGTTTCCATAAGACCCGATGATATAACGGTCCACTTGCTCTTGCGTGATTTCAGCAGTGCGAAGATATTCTGGCAATGCATCAAAAACAGCAAACGTTTCCGTTAGGTTCGGGTCACGGTAGGTATAAAGCGTGTCCGCGAAACGGTCAAACAATATGCCTGCGCCATACGCGCCCATAGCATTACGCAGTTTGGGCAATAAGTATTGGTCGTTAATGAGCGCTGCGATAGGTACCAGCTTACCGGAATAACCATCGCTGTTGGACAAGAGGACATTCATATGCACGGTGGCATTGTTGACAACGGCTTCGTTGGTAAAAGACAGCCGAAGGGCCGAGTAATCTACTTTTTCCCTTGGCTCCGAAGGCATTTGAGATAGCAGATTTTTAGCCTGCGTTACATATGCGTCAACTGCTTTTTGATTACCCACGCAAAGGACGGTCGCGTGATACGCATTGAGCACCAGCGTGCGGGCGTTTTCCAACCGCGCTGTGAGTGCCTGAGGGTCAGTGTCCGCTAGCGCGATCATTTCTTGCAGCTGATCATATAGACCAACAGTTGTCACATACGCATTAAATGCGCCGGTATTGTGGAGCACTGCATCGCAACGAGCGATCTGTGCGCTTAGCGGTTCGCTATCCAGCACCGATGGCAGGATGCTAAGCTCCTCCGTCAAGGCATTTTTGACGTCGGTGATCTGCGTAAAATCGCTGCTGAATAGGATTTCACCTACCAGCTCAAGACCGTCCTTCGCATTCTCCCCCAAGCCCACCATGGAGAGGCTGATGCAATACTGATCTTGTTCCTGATCAATATAGCTGGGTGATGCGCCTATACTAGCCAGCAGCAGGCCAAGCTTTAGGTATACTTGCGTACTTATTTCTTCCTTTGTATAGGATTTCGTATCCAATTTCCCCAAAAGATTGGTATAGACATATGCATCCACCAGCTGCTCCTTGGGAATGGAGGACACATCAAAATTGATGACGGTGTTGGCTACATCGCCCATCTCCACAGCAGTCGTTAGATAGCGCACGTCGTTGATGGTTTCATCAACATAGTCGAACTCGGGCAGCGTTTCCGGCAACTGATCTACCGTCATATTGACAAGCTGATTCAGTATTTCCGAATTGGCTGGGGCAGAGCTCCACTCGTTAAAGCTTGCAGTATTATCCACCATCGCTTGGATTTCTTCGGCGGTCATGGACTCCTTTTTCTGTGCAAGTTCATTTTGCAAAGCCTGGGCGTTTTCCTCCGCCAGTCCGGCTACGGGCTTTGTAACACTAACGCCGCGATACGGGTTGTTTAACAGGTATACATCCAGCAAGCGTTCCATATCATCCGCAGTTAGCTCGCTATATACCTCGTTTGTTACCTGATAATAATCCAGAGAGTCAAAATACGTCCAATACAGCGCAATCTGCTGACTGGCATTCACACCCAGCGTGGCGTTCTCACAGGTCATCATCAGCGCTAACTTTTGGAGAGACTGGATTGCATCAAAATCGTCCTGTGAAATTCCCTCCCTTTTGATCTGCGCCAAGCCTTCGTCAATCGCTTGTACAAACGTGTCTCGATCACTTTCATTCGCGTTTGCCGCTTCAAAAATCAAAAGAGGGGAGGGACTGTCCACGTCCAAAAATACAGAGCAGCTAACCCCCGGTAAACGCTCATTCAGCAATCGCATGACGGGTGAGTTATTGGAAGAAAGGACGTTGGTAAAATAATTTAGCTCAATCGAATCCTTCAAGGTCATTTCATTGCTGGCAAAGCTATAGTGAATATAGCTGGCGTTCTCTGTTTCAGCGTTGCTTTCTACGGGCACTTCATAGGTAGCGTATGCCGTTTCGGTATAGGGTTCAATTTTTCCGTATTCTACATACACGTCCTGCCGGTCAAACTTGGAAATATACTCGGTATCGATATACTGGATAAATTTCTCGTAATCCAATTTGCCGTATAGAATGATGAGCGCGTTGGAGGGATGATAGTAGGTATCGTGGAAGGTGATCAGCTCTTCCCAGGTGAGGGTGCGGATGGCTTCGGGGCGGCCGCCGCTAACGTGGGCGGTAAGCCCGTCCTGAAACATGGTCATTGTATTGTTACTTGCAGCTAGGGTGGCGGTGGTCAGCGAGCCCTGCATCTCGCTATACACCGTGCCGGTTATTGTAAGGGGACTGTCCGCACTGCTCATTTCATAGCGCCAAGCTTCCCGAGAAGCCATTCGCGGCTCGCTCGCCACCAAAGGCTCAAACACACCGGAAAGATAATAATCCATCATCGTCATGAGCTGAGTCTCTGACAAGGAGGACAACGGATAGGTCGTCATACCATGGAAGGTGAGGGCGTTGATAAAGGTGTTATAGGTTTGGTTGGTGAATGGAAAAAAGAGATTGGGATCAGCATACTTCTGCGAACCGCAGATGGTCATATGCTCAAATACATGAGGCTTGCCCTTTTCATCCAAAGCGGGGGTTTTGAAAGTGATATCGAAGGAAACGTTCTGATCGTCACTCGCCAAATATACCAGCTTTGCGCCGTTTTTCTCGTGCTCAAAGGTAATGGCGGTAGCACCGAGAATCTCGACCGAGCTGACGGACTTCACCACAAAGCCGCCGATTTTATCCCCCACCGCCGGAAGAACCAATTCCTCGCTTTGAGCGGCTTCTCCCAAAGCATTTGCACAGCAAAGCCCCGTAAACAATAGGCTTAGCGCCAGCAGCATGATCCATAGTCTTTTCATTTGAACATCTTCTTTCTTTTGCTTGTTTTGACAAGGGAAAAAGCACAAACGGTGGTAGCGTATCTGACTAGGCCTAAAGAACCGTCAAGCAGGCGTTGCCACCGTATAAGATAAGTCTTTGCTTTTACCGTTCCAAAGTGGAAGCGTCCTCACGCTGAAGCTTGCTGGCATAGTACACAAAAATCAACTGCAAGGCAATTGCGAAAAGCGCATAGCAAACCGATGAGAAGGTAACAGAGCCCCACAAGGAGTAAACATTAACGACGATCGCCACAACCAGCGAAATAATACCCATGACCTTGGCTTTGCCCGCGCAGCGAGGCTCGCCGTTTGCACCGCGAACGCCCATGATGCCCGTCAGCAGGTTAAACAGCCCCTGCAAAAGTGCAATAACGCCCATGACGATGGCAAGCGCGCCCATGCCGAAGGCGAGAGCGGCAATGCTTTCCTCTTCCTCCGTCAGCGTTGGCTGAGTGAGCGATGCAGACCCAAGCATGATTCCTCCCGCCAGCGATACCGCGCTTAGAATCATCGTGATAACTGCAAAAATGATAACAATGATAGACATAACCTTGAATACTTTTCTCATACTTCCGCTCCTTTAGTCTTACTAATGATAAACTTATCCATTAAAATGATAACATAAATCATCCAACAAACTGCCAACACTTTCATGCGCTCACCGAAAGAAGCAAAATGAGAAAAATGTCAATGCAATAATCCGAACCCGTTTGTACTTGGTATGTTCCTCCGTTTTTCATCATAACAGCTTTCGCGTAAGCACACCCGCTGTAAACTCTGCCCACGAATACTGCGCCATGTATTCGCCACAATAGGCGTTAATCGCGGCTGGATCGTTTTGAAGGCAACGATAATAGTCGCAATCCACCTGCCTTGGGTCTACGGCATAGCTGTTGTATTGACGAATCAGGACATTTCCGGCTCCGGCTTCATCCAATGTCTTGCTCAGCTCAGATAAAAAGGTATGCAGTTGATTGCGCCTGGAGCGATCAAAAACTCCGTCCTCCCACAGCACGGCGGCAATTTCCTTCATACTGCTGCCCGTCCCTCGACGGTTGATTAGATAGGCAAACAGCTCTTTTGATCGATGCCTAGAAAAAGGTAGAGGTTTTCCCTTTTGGTACACCTCAAAGCTGCCGAAGCATTGAACGCGTAGAAGGTTAGTTGGCGCTTTGGGTACAGGATTGCGCAGGTTTTCCAGCTCCTCCCGTATTTTCGCGGGCGTAGCGGGCTTTAGCACATAGCCAGATGCTCTAAGACCGATGGCGTTGGCAGTATACTGACCATAGCCCGTCACGAACACAATGTTGATTTTGGGTTGGTAATCCTTGAGATGCTTTGCCAATACCAATCCGCTCATATCGCGCATTTCAATATCCAAAAAAGCAATGTCGCAATGAACGGTTTTCGCAAAATCAAGCAGCTGGAATGCGTTGTCAAAGGCATTTACTTCCGCATCTGCTGCGGCGGTTTTGACGGCTTCGGTCAAGACGTCAAGCGCCAGCGGTTCGTCGTCCGCACATAGAATCATCATTGACGATGTCTCCCTTCGGAATCCAGATTTCTGCCTTTGTTCCAATTTCGAGTCGACTTTGTATGTCTAAAGTGCCCTTGGACTGCATTTCAACGCGGCGGCGTACATTCTCGATACCGATATGGGAGCGCCCATCACTGACGGGTTCACTCCTATCAAAGCCTGCGCCGTCGTCGCGGATTGTCACTCGCCACCCATTGGCCTCTTCTTTGGTTGACAGCCAAATGGTTCCACCTTCCTTCTTTTTGCCCAAGCCGTATTTCACTGCGTTTTCCACAAGCGGCTGCACTGAAAGGGATGGAATCATGAAATCCTCGGCGCCAATATCATATTCAACATTCAGTTTATCGCCAAAGCGAACCTTTTCAATGTCCAAATAAATTTGAGTATGCTTCAGCTCCGTTGAAAACGGTACAGGCAAGGTCTGGGTAAGGGAATCCAAATTTCCACGCAAATATTCCGAAAAATCCACCGTCGTTTTCTTCGCTTTTTGTGGATCAAGGTCGCACAGCCTTGCGATAGCCGTTAGCGCATTGTAAAGAAAATGCGGCTGAATTTGGCTCAGGGTAATGGCAACGCGACTTTGAATCAGCTCGTTTTCCTGCTCTGTCACACGCTTTTGAGCGCGATAAGCCTGCGGCACGCTCCGAACAGTCCATACCAGAAACACAATAAAGGTTGCGAGAAACACCGTGTTAAAGCCGATTCCTCTGTGCCACCAGCCAAACCGCGCATTGAGCAGCTCCATGCCCATTGTCACAAGAAGCAGCAGCGCAGCGTACAACTGCGGCGCGATCTTGCGTTCCACCTGACGCAGTCTGATCATACATCCAAGGCTCATGAGCACTAGCCACATTCCCTGCAGCGTGCACCATGGAATAAGCGTATTTCGCAAAAGGACAGTGCCCCTTAAGCAGAGCAGTGTAATAACTGCATCTGCAAAGCCAACGACCATCGCGGCTATTTGATTTGCCGTTTTCCATTTCCCATTGAGAAAGGTTGTGACGTACATGCCCATGCATAATCCGATCATCATACGACAAATCTGTGCCCCGCAGACCGCTAAATCCGCCGGCATTGCCAATAGCGAGCTATCCATTGTATCCAGCCACATCAGGCCGCCTGCGAAAAGAGAGAGACCTCCCATTGACCACAGGCTGTCGCCGAATAACGATGCGGTAACGTCATCTGCAAAAGCTACGCCCAGCAGCAGCAAGGATAGAACTATGATGAAGGTTCCCAGCGTTCGCCAAAGCTGACCGCAAACCAGCACATCTTCAAGCATTGTAAATTCATTTTGAGATCGCATCATAAAATCCAGCGGGTGAAGAATGAAGTTTTCAAACGTTTTGGTGTTGCCCATAAACAGATTTGTGAGAAAGTCTTGATAAGCGCGAGGGTTTCCCAACGGATGGTGATTGATGAGGCGAATTTCCACCGTGTCGTCCGAAGTGATGGACTCGTTGTACCAATTAAGCCATTTGACGTTCCAATCCTCTTGGCTCCATTCGTGATCGGACAAGGTAAGCAGGATAGGCTCCTGATCGTTTACTATAAGCCATGCCTCGAGATGCTCCAAATAGAAATGCAGATTTGTTTGGGGAAACACATCATTAAAGTGACCATGCAGGCGAAGCTCCCCGTCCAGCGCATTAATGGTCGTGCTACCGGACAACGGTTTCCATTCATCGTTTCCTTGGCAGTATTCGCCGGTAAAGGTAAGGGGAATAGGGATGGCCGATCTAGCCTGCATGCTCATCAGGTAGCTTGTGACCAGCCACGTGACAAACAGCCCGGCCAGAATGACAAAACCGATGATTTTGCCTTTGTGGTGCTTCATTTTAGATAAACCTGCCTTCCCTGTTTGGATTTTCGATATCGATTTCCGCATCGTCCTGCTTGATTCAAACCCTAATCCATGGTAAAGGTTTTGTCAAGAGCAAGGAATCTCAGGTTCTTTTCTTCTTACCGTGAAAAAGTACATTCAGGAAAATAATGGAAGTAACTTAAAATCGAGTTTACCAACTTGCAGAAATATGCAACAGCGGTAGCCTAGATAGGTGCGAAAGCCCCGTGCTT
>JAQUWD010000089.1 GCA_028693055.1 Eubacteriales bacterium
CGGCGTAATCGCCGGTGCGGCGTGCGAGGAGTATTTCCCCGAGGCAAAGGTCCCTATCCCTCAAAAGATGCAGGAACTGCTCAAAAAATGCTTAAACGCAAAGGAAGCCGAACGCCCGCATGATTTTACAGAGATAGAAAAACGACTGCTGGAAATCTACCGGGAAGAAACAGAAGAAGAGTATCCGCGCCCCGTGTCCAAGGCTGCGGCGGATACGGCGGACAGTTTGAACAACCGTGCTCTTTCCTTCCTTGACCTTGGCAAGCCTGAAGAGGCGGAGCGGTGCTGGGAGCGGGCACTGGATATTGATTTTAATCATCGGGAAACAACTTATAATCAGACCCTGCATTTGTGGAGAAGCACACGGATTAATGATTTGGTTGCTGTACAAAGGGTGGAGATGCTCTCCAAAAAAGAAAATGTTTGGGAGAACAAATATCTGCTTGCTTCTATTCATTTGGAACGGGCAGATTACGATAACGCTGCCGATTTATTAAAGAACGCTGTAGCGGAATCAAATAACGATTATCACGTGGAGGCCGCTTATCATCAAGCCGTTTCAGGCAATCATGGCCCGCTTTTTGCTATTTTAAATCAAGCGCATTTAGAATGGGGTATTTCCTCCATCTCCATGTCGGATAATGGGTTAATATTGATTTCAAATAACATCGGAAATTTGCAGCTTTGGAACCTTAAAGACAGGACTCTCTGCAAAGAAATCCACATACACTGCGGAAGCATAATTTGCGCGGCTATCAGCAGGGACGGAAGCCTTGCAGTTTCCGGAGGCGTTGATAATCTATTAAAGCTTTGGGATTTGGAGTCGGGCACTCTTATTAACAGTCTTAAAGGACACAACACGGAAATCACGGCGATTTGCCTCTTATCTAATGGCTTTGCGTTTTCCGGCGACGCAGATGGAAATATCTTAATGTGGGATGTAAAATCAGGAGCTTTCATGCGCACACTATCCGGTAATGATAAAGAGAGTAAGATTGAATCGATATGTTGTGTTCCGGATGAAAAACGAATACTGTCTTGCGGACGCGATGGTGCGATCAGGGTTTGGGATACAGAAACCGGTCAATGCCTTAAAATTCTGCAAATGGATACTAAGCCTGTGGAGACGGTCGGCGTAAGCTTGGACGGGAAATATGTTCTTTCGGGCGGATATGGCGATAAGGTCAGGCTTTGGGATTTGAGGGATTATTCTCTTATTAAGGAATTTTCTATACATATCTATTCATCGAACTTTAGCATCCAATCACTGTGTCTGAGTCCAGAGGGCCAATATGCGCTGTTAGGCTGTAGTGATACGATGATACGTTTGCTGGATATCACAACAGGGGTCTGTATCCGTACCTTTGAAGGCCATAAAAGTCATGTAAGCGCCATTCACATGGCGAAAAACGGAGAAATCCTCTCGGGAAGCGAAGATACGTTTGTGTATATGTGGCGTATTCCCTGTTTTGGCTTTTCGGCGACATGGGCTCTCAACAGAATTACATCATCATCCCATCAAATAGAAAATGAAGAGCGAATCAAACGCGCGGCGAACGAACTGCAAAAGCGTCTTTCCCTTGCCGATGTGGACGGTGCTTTGAAGCTGTTTGATCAGATGGAGTCTATACTCGGGTTTTCCGGATCAGCCAAAAGCTTTGAACTAAACGCAATGATTGGACGCTATTGCAGGGCTGATGGCGTTCGAGCCTGTTGGGAGGAAAGAACGTTCAATCACGAGGAAATGGTCGAATCTGTAGATATAAGCCCAGATGGACAATATGCGGTTGCCGGAGACAGAAGCGGCAAAGTGAAAGTATGGAATCTTGCGTCGGGAGAGTGTGCCAAAGAATTAATTATTAATGATGATAAGGACGGCTGCGTTTATGCGGTTCGCTTTTGCGCTGACGGAAAGCGCATTGTCTCCGGACATTCTGTTTATGGAAACATTCTTCCAGCTGAATACGGCAGGCACATCACCATCAGACTATGGGAGCTGGAAAGCGGACAATGCATACGTACATTCAAAGGGCATGGCCGGGAAGTGACATCGCTTTGCCTGACTAAAGACGGCAGCCGTATGTATTCTGCCGGTGGAGATGAAAAAATCAAAATCTGGGATATACGCAGCGGAGAGTGTGCAAAAACTTTGGAAGGACACAACTCGGTATGTATTAGCAACGATGAAAAGAATTTGATTTCCGGCAGTTCCAGAAGATATAATCCAGGCATCGTGACCCAAACCGGCGCATTGAAGCTGTGGGATGCTGGTTCGGGCCAATGTATCAGGACATTTGGCAGAAAATCAACTGGCAATGTTTGCTTTTGTGACAATGGACGCTTGGCATTAAGCTGTCGGGCTGGCGGCGGGATCGATATGTGGGATACTGCCACTGGTGAGCTTTTGCGTTCATTTGTGGGCGGTGAAGATAACATAAGCTGCATTTCCATAAGTCCGGATGGCAATTATCTGCTCTCTGGCGATTTTGGCGGCAGAGTCAGTCTTTGGGATGTCAGGGCGGGTACTCGGCTCCAAACCATTAAAGCGTGTACAGAAGAAACAGCTTTTAAAGAGATTAGCCAAGTAGCATTTAGCAGTGACGGAAGAAGCTTTGTGTATTCCTGCTATGACAAAAATGTTCATTTTGGGCATATCGAATACGTGAACAGATTCCCAGGCTGGGCGGACTGGGACGAGGGCGCGCGTCCTTATCTCGAAATCTTCCTGACACTGCATCCCGCTTGGACGGAAGCCAACTTTGGCGGACTGATCGCTGAACTGAAAAATCGGGGCTACGGTTGGCTACGACCTGAGGGCGTACGGGCTAAGTTAAAAGAAATAGCCGGCAAAGAAGAAATACCTAAAAAGAAAAAAGGACTGTTCAGCGGGAGGTAGTATAATGAGCGGCGGTGACATGTTCGGAATGATGTTTGCCATTCCCATTGTTTGCACAATAGTATACGCGCTGAAAAAGTCGGGTTTTCTGCGAGCGGCGTCTATTCTTCTTCTTGTACTGTGTTTTCCGTTTACGCTGGTGATTTTTTTCACGGAATTTCCGGTTTCCTCGATTGTGCAGGCAGTAATAATAAGTGTGCTCTGTATTACCGGGATAATATTCGGAGGAGAACCCGAGTAGAAAAAAGCAGATCAAAGAAAAGATAAAACCCATTGTTATAGAAGCGAGAGGGATATGATCATGGCTAAGGATGAAAAAACGATTTTTGATACAGAGGAAACCGTTTCGGATTCCGATGAAACGGTTCTTGATACCGAAGCCGCTGACGCCACGCTGTCCGACAACGTTGCAACCATGCCGGATGACGCCACCGTTTTAGACGACGAAGAGGCTTCCGATGGCAGGAGCGCCGAACCGGTTATTGAAAAAGGCGCTTCCCTGCTGGATACCTATCGCATCGAATCCAACGCCATTGAGGGCGGTATGGGCGCGGTATGGCGCGTGCACCATACCGGCTGGAATGTTGATTTGGCCATGAAACGCCCCAAAGCGGGTATGTTTCAGACGGAAAAGCAAAAGGAAAACTTAATCCGGGAGTGTGATGCTTGGATCAAGCTTGGCCTGCACCCGTATATTGTTTCCTGCTACTATGTCCGCAGAATCGGAGATACCCCCACCATCTTCTCGGAATGGATGGACGGAGGCAGTCTAAAAAATGCCATTAACGACGGTAGGTTGTACGAAGGGAATGCGGCGGAGCGTATCCTCGATATTGCCATCCAGTTCGCGCGCGGGCTGCATTATGCCCATGAGCAGGGGCTGATCCATCAGGACGTCAAACCGGATAATTTACTTTTGACAAAGAATTGGGACGCCAAGGTGGCGGACTTTGGCATCGCCAGAGCACGCGCAACGCTGACCGTGCTCGACGCGGATATCCAGACCGATGCTACGATGTTCTCCGCCAGCGGCGGCTATACCCCTGCCTACTGCTCCATGGAGCAGATGAACGGCGGGCAGCTCACCCGCCGCACCGACATTTATTCCTGGGCGGTATCGGTGATGGAAATGTACCTTGGGGACCGCCCATGGCAAAACGGCGTGATTGCCGGTGCGGCATGTGAGGAATATTTCCCTGATGCAAAAGTCACCATCCCTCAAAAGATGCAAGAGCTGCTTAGAGAGTGCTTTCGCACAGAGGAAGCCCAGCGCCCGCATGATCTTGCAGAAATAGAAAAACGACTGCTGGAAATCTACCGGGAAGAAACCGGAGAAGAATATCCGCGCCTCGTGTCCAAGGCTGCGGCAGACACGGCGGACAGCCTCAACAACCGGGCGCTGTCCATGCTGGACTTGGGCCAACCAGAAGAGGCGGAGCGGTGTTGGGAGAGAGCGCTTACGCTGGATATCAACCACGTTGAAGCAACATATAATCAAAGTCTGTTCCATTGGAGGACAGGGAAAATTGATGATATCAGCGCAATCAGCGCATTGGAAACCGTCGTTAAAAATGTCAACAGCGAAATGAGTAAGTATCTGATTGCCTGCTTACAGCTTGAGCGTGCCGACGGTGAAAGTGCATATGCAATTTTGGACGGAATGCGCTATCGGAATGCCGAGCAGGTACAGCAAGCCCTTCTGTCTGCGCAGCAACTGCGCGGACAGAATCAAATATATCTTAATATTGAGTTTCCAACAAAGCACATTACAAGAATAAGCGAGGACGGGTGTTTGGCGCTGTGCGCCAACGAGAACAAGCTATACCTGTGGGATACGCAGCAAACCTCTGCTCCGCTCAGGACACTTGAAGGACACGACGGAAAGATCCAAGCGGTATGCCTATATTCACCAAAGCAACTTGCACTCTCGGGTGCCACGGATATGCTGGTCAAGCTGTGGGATATCCAAACGGGAGCGTGTATCCAGACCTTTCAAGGACATACGGAACCGGTCTTTCACGTATTTCTAGGCAACGACGGACAATCCGTTGTTTCTGCGGACAGGTATGGCACTATAAAAAGATGGGACGTTAATAGCGGAAAATGCACGCACACCATTTTGGGGAATCACGATTTTTCCGGCATCGTCAACTATAGCGCCGATTATCGATTCGCAGCGATGGGTTGCTCCGGCAGCGGGAAAATACACGTCAGGGATATGCACAGCGGTAACCTCCTGCATACGCTGGAGGGACACCCAAAGATGGTGAATGCCATTGCATTCAGTCCTGACGGAAGACAACTTCTCTCTGGAAGCCAGGATGGCGGCATGCGCTTGTGGGATGTGCAAAGCGGCCGCTGTATCCATTCTTTTTGCGGGCATCTGGCTATGATAAGCAGCGTATGCTTCAGCAGCGACGGCCGGCTGGCGCTTTCCGGTGGGTGGGACAAAACCGTAAAGCTTTGGGACTTATCGAGCGGAAAGTGCCTGCGTACGTTTACGGGTTATATTTTCATCCACTCCGCCTGGTTTGGTGCGGATGAAAAATCACAGTTCATATATGCGGACCAAATGATTCAACAGCGCGAGTGCTATGTGGCCGGCGTGCCTGCCCTCTACGGCCTGTGCAGGGTGTCTGCCGTTGATGTGCTCTTAAGAGATGAAACCCGTGTTCGCGTCCTTAGGCAAAATGCCTACAAACGGCTGGACAGCAAAGATGTAGGCGGCGCGCTCGACTACCTGCATAAGTTTCGGGCCGTGCCGGGTTATGAAAATTCACCGGAATGCGCCCAATTGAATATGGCACTTGGCATATACTGCAAAAAACAAAGCTTGCGATCCTGCACTTCACTTGAGAATTGGCCCGAATATGGGAGTGCGGCTCTCGATCCGTACGGCAAATTCATCGCTGCGTTCCACAACGACAAACGGATTGACATACTGGATGTGGACAGATGCGCGCGTGTTTGCTCCCTTGATTACCGACCCCAAAATCCGGAGTCTATAGCATACAGCCCAGATGGTTGCATGTTAGCGACCGGAGGCGTGGATGGCGCCATACGCCTGTGGAGCGCCGCCACCGGCAAGCTGCTGCGCATATATAACGGGCACACGGCGGCGATCTGCGATGTCTGCTTCAGTCCTGACGGATTGCTGTTGCTATCGGGCAGCAGAGATAATACCATGCGGCTGTGGGATATGAAAACCGGGATGTGTCAACGTGTTTTTACGGGTCATCAAGAAAAAAACAACGTTATGGGTTTTGAAATCTATGGTGTGCTCAAAGTGTGCTTTGACCCATCGGGTCAATATGCGTTTTCTGGCGCATGGGACCATACTATTCGAATGTGGGATTTAGCAAGTGGAAGCCAAATCCGTACGTTCATGTATTATACAAGCTCCATTGTTTCCATGTGCGTTGACCCGGACGGGAGTGTGATCTTCGCAGGTGGCGGAAGTAACGAGGCGGTGCTGTTCAATGTACGCAGCGGTGAGCTAATCCGCACATTTAAAACCGATGCCAAGGCATACGGAGCGTCAATCTGCTGCAGTGCCGACGGACGATATGCGGCAATGAGCTGCGGCGGCTTGGTGAGCATACTGGATATTGCCGCAGACCGTACCGTGAATTCCTTTGAGCTTCGACTTGGCGCATCAATGAACATTGCTTTTTCGCAAAACGATGGACTGCTTCTGCTCAACTCCGCTACCGGTTGTGGTCTATATCGTCTGGAATGGGAGTACACGTTCCCCGGCTGGGCGGACTGGGACGAGGGCGTGCAGCCTTATCTGGAATTTTTTTTAACGCTTCATCCTAACTGGACAGAAGCCGACTTCGGCGGCCTGATCGCTGAACTGCAAAATCGGGGCTACGGTTGGCTGCGCCCTGAGGGCGTTCGGGCTAAGTTAAAAGAAATGGGTGATAAAGCAAACCACCCAAAAACGAAGGGCTTATTCAGCTGGATGAAGAAATAACGGGGTGAGACTATGGACAAAAATGAAAAAACGCTTTTAGACATGGCGGAAACCATTCCCGATTCCGATGAAACGGTTCTCGATGTCGAAGTCGGAGACGCCACGCTACCCGACGACGTTGCAACCATGCCGGATGACGCCACCATTTTGGACGATGAAGCGGCCTCCAATGACGGGATTTGTGCGCCGGTTATTGAAAAGGGTGTTTCCCTGCTGAATACCTATCGCATCGAATCCAACGCTATTGAGGGCGGCATGGGCGCGGTATGGCGCGTGCATCATACCGGCTGGAACGTTGATCTCGCCATGAAGCGCCCAAAAGCAAGTCTCTTTCAATCGGAAAAGCAGAAAGAAAACTTCGTTAAAGAAAACTTCGTTCATGAATGCGAGTCGTGGATCAATCTTGGCCTGCATCCTCATATCGTATCCTGTTATTATGTGCGTGAAATCGGCAATGTGCCCTCTATCTTTTCGGAATGGATGGACGGTGGCAGCCTGAAAGACGCTATTAAGGACGGAAGGCTGTACGAAGGAAACGCGGCGGAACGTATCCTCGATATTGCCATCCAGTTTGCCCGCGGGCTGCATTACGCCCATGAGCAGGGGCTTATCCATCAGGATGTCAAACCGGATAACCTGCTTTTGACAAAGGATTGGG
>JAQUWD010000041.1 GCA_028693055.1 Eubacteriales bacterium
GATTGTCCTGCTGAAATTGATAAAATTTTGTTTTAGATGGTTTAATTTTATCCATATTGTTAATTATTTCGCATATAGCTGCTTTGGGTTGGCGTCAAAACCACTGTCCTTCCGGCTAGGTTGCGCCATTTCATATTTTCCTTTATAATGCGGAGCGTTATCTATTTCCTATTTTATTTGGCATCATAACGGAGGTACGCAATGCAACAGAAAGGAACGGTATGGATCATCGGGGCTTCCAGCGGGCTGGGTTTGGCAACGGCTAACGCCTTTGCTCAAGACGGCTGGCTGGTTGTCTCCGGCGCGCGATCCTTCCTAGGCAGCCCGCCGACGGAAGGCCCGTGCAGACTCCATCTGGACGTAACGGACGAAACAAGCTGCGACGGTTTTGTTCGGGACGCCCTGAAACGAAGTCCCAGGGTGGACGCAATCGTATGCTGCGCGGCGCAACTGGTGCTGGGCTCCTGCGAGAACATCAGTCTGGGCGAATTAAACCGGCTGCTGGATACCAACGTGCTGGGCACGGTACGCATGATCAAACGAGCGCTGCCCCTCATGCGGAAACAACAAAGCGGTAAAATCATTCTCTTTTCTTCGATCAACGGATTGCTGGGCATTCCCTTCCAAAGCGCTTATACCATGAGTAAGCACGCCTTGGAGGGTTATGCAGAATGCCTAGCCATGGAAACCGAGCGTTACGGCATTCAGGTTTGCTTGGTAGAACCGGGCGACCATCGGGGTGGCAGTCAGCGCACACGCCTGCACGCCGCCGCCGAGAGTTCTGCGTCGCCCTACTATCACGCCTATGAAAACGCCTGCAGCATCATCAGCCGGGACGAGGCGCAGGGCTTAAGCCCCGACGCACTAGGGAAAAAGGTGGTGCGCAACGCAAACAAGCGGCGTATGCGCTTTCGTTTAAAAGTCGCCAAGCCGGATCAACGGCTGGCGGTATGGCTTCATACATGGCTCCCCGCGCGGATGAATCAAAGAATTCTGAACCGATACTATCATACCTGTCTATGAAGGAGGCAATGGGATGCAACAACAGAATACATTAGAGCGCAATTGCGCTCTGTTTGCGGAACAAAAAAATTTTGCGACGCTTTTTGAGCTTACCTGTGCTCACGGTCAGCGGGCGGCGGCGCTGTATCTGGAAAATAACGAGGAAAAGCAAATCACCTTTACCGAGTACCGCGCCATGTCGGATGCGTATGCGGCTTTCATCTCAGACTACTTTCCCAAAGGCGGCTATGTTGCCATTGCGGCGGACACCTGCAAGGAATGGTTCCCCATGTTTTGGGGTGTAATGCGCTCCGGTCATAGCGCGCTGCTCATCGATGCGTCCTTGCCGGACGGGAGCGTGCGGAAGCTGATGGAGGAAGCCGGCTGCACTGCAATCATCTCTCAGCGTGCAAGGCAGCTGGGGGATGGAATCTACCAGCTGCCCACAACGTTGCTTTTCTCAGCACCCCGTAAGAACGATTATCAGCCTGTTTACGGCGATAGCGTTGCTCTGTGCACCAGCGGCACCACTGGGCAAAGCCGCGTGTTTGTGTACAACGGCGAGGCCATTGCGGAGCAGGTTCTCTCCTCCAAACTGTTGTTTGAGGCCAATAAACGCTTCGTAAATGATGAAGCTCGACGCTCGCTGGTGTTTTTGCCCTTTCACCATGTGCTGGGCTTCATTGTAAATCTGTTGTGGTGCGGTTTTCTGGGCTATAGCAATATTTATTTGAAGGATCGCACCCCGGAGACGATTTTGGAAACTGCGCGTCGCTTTCAGCCCCAGCTTTTGGTGGCGGTGCCATTGCTGGCTAACAACCTTTGCGCCTCTTTGCGCAGGCAGCTTTCTAAGGAAAGCCGCTGGAAACGGGCGGCCTTTTCAGCCGGTCAGGGTATGAGCCTGATGGTGCAGTCAGTCGCGCCCACCCTTGGGCTTTCCATGGCGCAGAAATGGCTGTTTGCCGGGGTGACGGACAAGCTGCTGGGTAAGGAGCTGCAATGCGTCATTTTGGGCGGCAGTCATACCCCCGTTGAGCAGCTGCGACTGTTAAACGCGCTGGGTTACTATACCGTTTGCGGTTTTGGTATGACGGAAACGGCTATTACCAGCGTAGAAACGGGAATGAGCTTACGCAAGCGGCTCTCTGGCTCCGTTGGAAAGCCGCTGAGCAACGTGCATTATCGCCTAAAGCCCGGCAGCGGGAAGCGTCGGGGAGAAATGCTGATTAAGGGTAGCAGCTTGCATACGGGTCGGTTGCAGGATGGTCAATTGCTGCCGCCTAACCGAGTGGAGGACGGCTGGTATCCCACCGGGGATTTGGTTCGCCTCACCCGTAGCCATCGCATGTTTGTTGAGGGACGCTGCAAAGAGGTGATTATTAACGAATCTGGAGAAAATGTCTACCCGGACGAGCTGGAGGACCTTTTCGACGGCTTGGAGGGCGTAGAGCAATTCTCGGTGCTGGGGGTACCCAAGCCCGGGAAGGGTCAGCGCTATGAGGATGTTACGCTGGTGCTGGGCGTAGGCAGGCATTACAGTGACGTGGACTATCTCTCCTTGCTCAGCGGCAAGGTAACGCTGATCAATCGTAAGCTGCCCGCCATCAAGCGGCTAACCCGTGTGATCGTCACGCCGGAGCCGCTGCCCTTGGTCAACGGGATCAAGGTGAAACGGCTGGCGCTGCGGGAACGAATCGCTCAAAGGACGCTGGAATGCCGGGAACTGAGCTTGAAGGTGGGCAGCCCATGGGCTGCGGCTCAGGAACAACAAGCTGTAGAACCCACAGCCGACCATACGCTGCTTCAGCAGGTACGCGGCTTGTACGCGGATGCTCTTGGACGGGACGATTTTGCCAACGACGCCCATTTCATTGATGATTTGGGCGGAGACAGCCTACAGGTATTGTCCTTGACGCTGCGAGCCGAGGAGCTTTTCGGCGTGCTGATCGCCGTGGAGGAATATGGCCGCTGCGCCACGGTAAACGAGTTGACCGCATTGATCGAAGAAAAACGCTCCGGCAAAGCCGCTGCCAAAGCGGACGAGCCTGTGGTTCCCATTACTCGCTTTGAGGACGCGCCGGAGTACTTGGCTTTCCAAAAGCGTCAGCAAAGCTTGCTTGCCCATGGGGAGGATAACCCCTATTTTGTCTGCCATGATTCTCCCCTTCGGGATACCAGCATGATGGCGGGGCGAGAGGTGCTCAACTTCGGCAGCTATAACTATGTGGGCATGAGCGGCCGCGCGGAGGTATCCGAAGCCGCCAAAGCCGCTATCGACCGTTATGGCACCAGCGCCAGCGGAAGCCGTCTTTTGGCTGGAGAAAAGACCTTGTACCAGCAGCTGGAAAAGGAAATCGCCCAGTGGAAGCATACCCAGAGCGCCTTGGTCTGCGTTGGGGGCCATTCCACCAATGTGACCTTTGTGGGAAATTTCTGTGGCGAAGGGGATCTGATCGTCTATGACGCGCTGGCTCATAATTCCATCGAGCAGGGCTGCCGTCTAAGCCGCGCGTTATCGAAGCCCTTTCCACATAATGACCCGGAAGCGTTGGAAAGCATTCTAAAAGCGCTGCGGGGGCGATTTGGCAAGGCGCTGATTGTCATCGAGGGCGCGTACAGCATGGACGGCGATGTGGCGAACGTTCCGGCCTTTGTGGAGCTTAAGAAGAAGTACGGCTGCTTTTTAATGGTGGATGAGGCGCATAGCTCCTGCGTCATCGGAGAAACCGGCGGCGGTGTGGATGAATACTTCCACCTGGAACCAACGGATATCGACGTAAAAATGGGTACGTTATCCAAGGGCTTAGGCACCTGCGGCGGTTATCTGGCCGGTTCAAGCGCGATCATCGAATACCTGCGGTACAGTCTGCCCGGCTTTGTCTTTAGCGTTGGTATATCACCGGCGCTGGCGGCGGGCGCGTTGGAATCGATCCGGCAGTTGAAAGCCAACCCTCAAATCATGCGAGATATGAAACGCAATATCAGCTGCTTTGTGGACGGCGCAAAGAAGCGCGGCTTCGATATTTGCTTGGCGGGGGAGACGGCGATCATTCCCGTACTGGTGGGCAAGGACGAGGACGCCTTTGCCTTGAGCGCCGCGCTGCAAAAGCAGGGCGTATTCGTGCCACCGGCGGTCTATCCTGCCGTGCCCAAGAATAAGGCGCGCCTGCGTTTCTGCGTAATCAGCGATCATAAGCCGGAGCAAATTGAAAAAGCGTTGGACGTATTAGCGAAAACGGCGGCTGAAATGCATATCGATTTACCCAAACGTCAGTATGCATAATGGCTATATCGGAAAGATTAAAAGGTTTTTCCGCAAATTTTGTCAAGCATTGAATTTTCGTCGGTGACAGAGTATAATGTTTTGGTGTCCTTTATGACCAAACGGAGGGAAACGAGTGTATAGGCTGCTAATCGTTACCGAGAAACAGGCGGTATGGGATATGTTCGCCAAAATGAGCGGTTGGGAAACCCTGGGCTTTAAACAGCCGCGGCTGAGGAAAAATACCGCCGAAGCGCTGGAGTGCATGGAAAAGCATGCGATTGACGCGATAGCCATCGAGGATTCGGCGGCGCTGAACGACCTGAAAACCTATGTGGACGAGCGTTACCCCCTGATGCTGCGCTTCCCCATCGCGTCTAACGCGGAGGAACAGCTTCACGTGATCAAAGAATTGGACCGCATGCTGGGCATTTTGCGCGCCGATCATTTCAACGATGATTATGACGCAAAAAGCGCCCTTTGGATTGCGCAGGAGCGCTTGCTGAAGACCATTGTGTGCGGTCTGGTGCCCACGGAAAAAGAACTGGATATGAAGCTGAGGATGCTTCGCTGCCCGGAGGCGGCAAATGTACCCTGTATTCTTGCACGGTTGGGAATGAATATGGACGATCCCTTCCTGACAGATCGCTGGCATTACGGCAGCGAACGCTTGGAAACCGCGCTGCGCAACTTCTTCGGCGTGCAGCAGGACGGTATGACAATGCATATCGCCGTCATTTCACCAGAGGAAGTACGGCTGCTGTGCTATCCGGAGCAACGCGGAGCGCAGCTTGACGAGGAACAGGTTACCCGCTATGTCAACGATACCATGGTGCAGATTAGTCGTTATCTCGGGTTGGAGATGAATATCCTCGAAATACGGAAGCTTCCCGGTCTGTGCGCTTTCGCGATGGAACGCGCGACGGCCTGACGCATGGGTCAAAGTTGAAAGGAGCTATGAGAAATGGGTTTCTTTAAGAATTTAGTTACAAGCCAGTTTATTGACGTTATCGAATGGACGGACGATACCCAGGATACCATGGTTTATAAGTACGATATGAACGGCAAGGAAATCATGATGGGCGCCCAGCTTACCGTTCGGGAGAGCCAATTGGCGGTTTTTGTGGACGAGGGCGAGCTGGCCGACGTGTTTCAGCCCGGTCGACACGAGCTTAGCACCCAGAACATGCCTATCATGACCAAGCTGAAGGCTTGGAAGTTTGGTTTTAATTCTCCCTTTAAGAGCGACGTTTACTTTGTCAATACCAAGCAGTTTATGGACTGCAAATGGGGCACCGGCAATCCTGTTATGATGCGTGATGCGGAATTCGGCATGATTCGGATCCGTGCTTTCGGCTCCTACTCCTTCCGCGTAAAGGATGCGGCTACCTTTATGAGGGAGGTCTTTGGTACCAGCTCCCTGTTCACGGTGGATGGCGTGGAAGGTCAAATTAAGAGCATGGTGGTCAGCGGCTTAAGCGACGCCATCGCCCAAAGCAAGATTCCCGCGCTGGATTTGGCGGCGAACTATGACGAGCTGAGCCAGTATGCCCGGACGGCGCTCAATCCCAAGGTGGAGGCGCTGGGCCTTACGCTTTGCAACTTTGTCATCGAGAACATCAGTCTGCCGGAGGAAGTGGAAAAATCCATCGACAAGCGTACCTCCATGGGCGTGGTGGGCGACTTGAACAAGTATACGCAATTCCAAGCGGCGGAGGCTATGCGGGAGGCCGCTAACAACCCAACGGGCGGCGTGGCTGGTATGGGCGTAGGCATGGGCGCTGGGGCGGCTATGGGGCAAATGTTTACCCAGAGCATGAATCAGGCCTCCCAGCCCGCTGGAGCTCGTTGCGTGGCTTGCGGACAGTCCATTCCCGCCGGAAGCAAATTCTGCTCTATCTGCGGCGCGGCTCAGCAGCAGGCTCAGCCTGTAGCAGCTGGCGCGTTCTGCCCCGGCTGTGGACAAAAGCTGGAAGCCGGCGCAAAATTCTGCCCCGCCTGTGGAAAGCAGCTGTAAGCTACATTTTAACTACGAACAATAAAAATGCGTTATCGAAAGCGACGGTAGGGAGTTTGTCCCTACCGTCGTTTCAGATTGTCGCCCTCTAGGGGGCGTCGGGGGAGCCCGCAGGCTACTCTGACTATATTCGTATCGACCGGCTTTGCCGGTCGGGCGGGTAGTTTGCGGCAAAGCCGCAAACATTACCCGTAACTGGCGAAAAAGCGCGTAGCGCTTTTTTGACACGCTGAGCGACGGTAGGGAGAACCCCTACCGTCGTTTTTTATCTCCGTAGCCGCCGTGGCGCACGTCGGCTCTCGGGCTGCGCGGGAACGTTCCGTTCCTTTTGCTTTGGGGCGGAACCAAGGCGTTTCGGTCATAACAGATTAAGTCCTCCCGTCCGCAGAGACGGAGGGCTTCCCGCACTAATTCATGATTGCGTGGATTTTTATATTGCAATAAGGCTCGCTGCATGGCTTTCTCGTGCTCGGTCTTGGGTACGTAGACCAGCGTTAGGTCGCGGGGGTCAAGACCGGTAAAGTACATGCAGGTGCTTAGGGTGCCCGGCGTAGGGTAAAAATCCTGCACCTGCTCCGGCTGATGACCGATGTCTCGGAGATACTCCGCCAGCTCCACCGCATCCTTTAGCTCGCTGCCCGGATGGCTGCTCATGAGATAAGGCACCAGATACTGCTGTAAGCCGAGCTTGCGGTTCATTTGCTCGTATTTGGAAACAAAGCGTTCGTATACCTCTCGCTTGGGCTTGCCCATCTTACTTAGCACGTTGGAGCTGATGTGCTCCGGGGCTACCTTCAATTGACCGCTGATGTGATATTGGCATAGCTCCCGTAAGAAATCGCCTTTCTGATCCGCCAAAAGGTAATCATAGCGGATCCCCGAGCGGATAAAGACCTTCTTTACCTTTGGCAGGGAGCGCAGCTTTCGCAGTAGAGAGCATAGCTCCTCGTGGCTGGTGTTCAGGTTTTTGCAGGGGGTGGGGTAAAGGCATTGACGGTTTTTACATGCGCCTTCCTTGAGCTGCTTGCTACAGGCAGGAAAACGGAAATTGGCCGTAGGGCCGCCCACATCGTGAATATAGCCCTTGAAATCCGGGAAGGTGGTCAGCAGCTTGGCTTCTTTTAGCAGCGAAGCCTCGCTGCGGGAGGTTACGATGCGCCCCTGATGAAAGGTGAGCGCACAAAAGCTGCAAGCGCCAAAGCAACCTCGTACCGCGCTTAACGAGAAGCGTACCTCGCTGAGGGCGGGTACTCCCCCTACTTTGTTGTAGGAGGGGTGAGCCAACCGGGTAAAGGGCAGGTCGTAGACCTCGTCCAGCTCTTGACGGGAAAGGGGCATGGCGGGGGGATTTTGTACTAGATACCGCTGGTTATCCTGCTGCTGACAAAGCGCCTGTCCCCGAACGGGGTCCTGCTCGCCGTATTCCAGCATAAACGCCTTGCAGTATGCCTTTGCGTCCTTGCTGACCTCGGCGTGAGAGGGAATTTGCAGCATTCCCTTGGGCGGCTCCTTGGCCATGTAGCAAACGCCCCGTAGCTGGTTTAGCTCATGGGCGGGCATGCCGCGACGCACCCAATCGCAGCATTCCAGAATGGTCTTTTCTCCCATGCCGTACATGAGCAGCGTAGCGGCGCTGTCCACCAGCACAGAGCGGCGAACCTTGTTATCCCAATAGTCATAATGAGAGAAGCGGCGCAAGGAAGCCTCCACCCCGCCAATCAAAATTGGCAGCTTGGGATAGGCTTCGTGGATACGGTTGCAGTATACGGTTACAGCACGGTCTGGGCGCAAACCGGCTCGACCGCCGGGAGCGTACACATCGGTGCTCCTGCGTTTTTTGGCGGCGGTATAATGGTTGACCATGCTGTCAATCACGCCGGAGGAAACCAGAAAGCCCAGCTTGGGCTGGCCGAAAAGCCGAAAGGCCTCGGCGCTGTGATATTCCGGCAGGCAGAGCATCGCCACACGATAGCCCGCGTGCTCCAGCACCCGGCTGATAATGGCATGACCAAAGGAAGGATGATCCACATAGGCCTCGCCGACCACGTAAACAAAATCCGGCGCATCCCAGCCCAGCGCTTTCACCTCTTGCGGGGTAATGGGTAGAAAATCCATGGAATCGCCCCTTTCCTTTGTATTATGGGGCATATCGACAGGGTTGTCAATGTTGCGTCCATGGGTGGACTCTGGTATAATAAGGGACGTTACAAGGGAGTGAAGCCATGCTGTTTTTGGAAATACTGGCGCTGTTTATGGGCGCAATGTATCTTTGGATGGGCGCAAGGATTGTTTTTTATGGACAAGTTGGTTTGATCAATAATTACTTTGCCGATCAAAAGGCGGGCAACGTGGACGAAGCCTATGCTCGTCGCTATGGCTTGATATCGCTGTGCTGTGGCGCGCCCTGCGCGGCGGCAGGCCTTTTTGGTTTGCTTTCGGGCGATAAGCTATTGTCCGCTGTTTTGCTGCTTGCATGCATCATTGGCTCGTTGGGGCTGTTTAAGATCAATCGTCTCCGCAGTGTCCGTGGCTGAATCGGGAGCGTACGCCAGCCAACAGGCTAGAATGCGGGAAGAATCCCAAGCAACTTCAGGAGTCTTGGCAGGCTCGGTTCGCCCGTCGTCCGTCACGGCTAAACAGAGCTGCGGAAAGAGCACGCACCACCAGTTTTGCCCTTCTCCGCTGCCTAGGACCACCCGTAAACCATAATATTCACCGGCAGGCAGTAAAACCTGACCATATTGCTTCTCCGGCAAGGGAAGAAGGCCGACCTCAGCGTGTACCGAACCGAGGAACCCCTCCTGACGGGCGCGGTCAAGGGCAGTTCGCTCCATGAGTACAGCGTTTTTTTCAAGGGCACGGCAGGTTTCCGCATATCCCGTGGCTCCCGCTTCCCGCAGGACGTCGCCAAAGGCCTCGATCAATGCGTCTCGCACCAGCAGCTTGATTCTCTGATCCTCGGCGCTGTCACTGTTAGCGACGACGTGCAGACGGATGAGCTGCCCCTCCGCATAGGCGGCGGTCAGCGATTGCTCCTCAGGGGTCAGCGCTGTTTCGGCAAAGGCGAGGGGAATGGCTAGCGCAACGCTGAAAAGGAGCGAGCAGAGCAGAATCAGCAGGGTTTCCATCAGCACGGGCTTAACCATGGAACCTTTTTTCACTTTCAATTCTCATCCCTCCTGTGGACTAGCTTGTCAGGGAGGAGGAAAAGGTATACGAGCTTTTACTGGAGGAGTCATATGAAGACATGGCGGATGGAAAAGCCGGCGCGCCCGCCGGAGTGGCGGGAGGGGGACTCTCTGCAGGCGGCGGCGGAAAGCTGCCTGCGCAGCGGAGACGATCTGCGCGGGGCGAGCTTTACGGAGCAAACCCTTGACGGGCTTGAGGGCGGCGTGATGGAATTTGCCGAATGCCGCTTTACGCGCTGTACCTTTATGGATGTAAGCTTGAAAAGAATCGAGTTTGTGGATTGTATTTTTGAGCAGTGCGAGCTTAGCAACCTGACGCTTCATAACGCGGCGCTTCGCAGGGTATGCTTTACAGGATGCCGTATGACGGGGTTTGGCTTTGCCGACGGCGCGCTGATTGACGTTGAATTCCAACAGTGCATGCTGGATTATCTGGCGGTGGGGGATTGCAAGCTGGATCGGGTCAGCTTTGCCCATTGCCCCATGCGGGAAAGCGTCTGGACAAACGTTCGACTAAATCGGATAGAGTTTGAGGACGATCAGCTGCAACGAAGCCAGTGGTCCCATACGCCGCTGAAGGGAGTCGACGTTACCAGCTGCCAAATTGAGGGCTTTCAGATTGATCTCTACGACCTGCGCGGGCTAAAGGTAACGCCCATGCAGGTGCTGTCGTTAAGCGGCCTTCTGGGTGTGGAGGTCGTGGAATCGGTGTAATGATAAGGAGGAACGAGCATGTTTTATTATGACTGGACGATGCTTTTAATGATTCCCGGTCTGCTGCTAGGCTTATGGGCGCAGGCGAAGGTGAAGGGCTCTTTCGCTAGGTACAGCAGGGTAAATACCCGCAGCGGCATAACGGCGGAGCAAGCGGCTCGCGAAATGCTGCGCAAGGGCGGGAGCCATGGCGTGCAGATCAAGCAGGTCAGCGGTTCTCTTACCGATCATTATGATCCTAGGGACAACTCGCTAAGCCTCAGCCAAGACGTATACGGCTCCGAAAGTATTGCGGCAATTGGCGTGGCGGCCCATGAATGCGGCCATGCCCTGCAAGCCCATGACGGTTATGCGCCGTTAAAGCTGCGCTCTGCCATCGTGCCTGTGGTCAATGTTGGCAGCAACCTGTATTTTCCTATTTTTTTGGCGGGATTGGTTTTCAGCTGGCAGCCGCTGATTTATGTGGGGATCGGCTGCTTTGCGTTGACGCTGCTGTTTTCGCTGGTAACGCTGCCGGTAGAGCTGAACGCCAGCAAACGCGCCATGGTCATGCTAGCTGATGGCAATTTGATGACGGACGAAGAGATGAAGGGCGTTAAGGCTGTGCTGAACGCCGCGGCGATGACCTATGTGGCGGCTGTGATCAGCAGCTTGCTACAGCTGCTGAGGCTGATATTGATTTCTCGCTCAAGAGACCGGGACTAAGCAAAAGAAGGACCTAAGGAGGCTGCCAAGGTGGATAACGGTTATCGTTTGTCTGTCCGCGATTTGGTAGCCTTTTGCTTTCCGCCGGAGGATATTACCCCCGGCGGAGGCGTGGAGGATATGCTGGCGGGGGGACAAGCGCATCGCGCCCGTCAGGGGCGGCAGGAGGGGCAAACAGAGATTCCCATCCAGCATATCTATTGGTTGGGCGCTGAAGAGCTGGAGCTTTTCGGCCGCATGGACGCTTTCACCCAAGGGGAAGTTCCCTTGGTAGAAGAAATGAAGCTGAGCGCTTGGCAGGGGGATGCGCCCCTGCCGGAGCATTGGGCGCAGGCTGTTTGCTATGCCGATATGGCTGCTCGCGAGTGGGGCGCTGCAGAAGTGCGGGTACAGGTGAGCTACCTGTCCATTGGAGGAGAGGTGCTTCGCGTCTTTGAACAAACCTTGACTGCACAAGAGCTGGCTATTCAGGTAGACCGCTGGCTTAACGCCTATCTGCTGTTTGCCCGGCGGGAGCGCGCCCACCAAGAGGCAAGGGACGCATCGATTCGTTCCCTTGCCTTTCCTTATCCCAGCTTTCGGGCGGGACAGCGGGAGCTGGCGGCGCAGGTTTATACCGCCGTCAGCCGTAAAAAACGGCTCTTTGCCAGCCTGCCCACCGGCACGGGAAAAAGCGCGGCGGTGCTGTATCCGGCGTTGAAGGCCTTGGGCGAGGGCAAGACGACAAAGCTGCTGTACCTGACCGCTCGCAATACAGCCCGGCAAAGCCCGCTGCAAGCGCTGGAACGTATGAAGGCGCAGGGGCTAAGGGCGAGAGTCAGCGTGCTGACCGCTAAGGAAAAGCTTTGCCCCCATATGACCCGCTGCCACCCGGACGACTGCCCTCGTGCCAAGGGGCACTATCTGCGGCAGGAGGACGCCGTGGAGGAGCTATTGCAGGACGAAGCTCTCCTTTGGACGGACGAGGTCATCATGGACGCGGCGCAAAAGCATACCCTCTGCCCCTTTGAGCTGGCGCTTCGCCTAACTGAGCTTTCGGATGTGGCGATGATGGATTTAAATTATGCCTTTGACCCCTTTGCACAGGCTAAGCGCCTGATGAATCAGCGCCGAAAAATGACGCTGCTGGTGGACGAAGCCCATCACACGGTGGACAGGGTGCGGGAATCCCTCTCCGGGGAGCTGGACAGCGCGGTGCTGAAGCCCTATCGGGCCGCCTTTGGCAAGCAAAAAGGCAGAAAGCATCCCTACTATCTGGCGTTGAACCGGGTGATTCATGAGCTGTGCGCGTTGGCAGCCCCGACGGGGGATGAAAGCCGCTTGACGGAGCTGCCCGCCGCCTTGACGGAAAGCGTGACAGAGCTGATGGAACAAGCCTCCGCATTGCTGGCTGCACCCTATGGAATCGATATTGGCGGCGTTGTGGAAATGCTGCGGCTGACGCTGCCATTTCTGTATGCAGCGGAGCATTTGGCCGAGGATTATGGAATCCTGTTAAACGCCCACGGAAAAGACCGGGGAATAGCGCTGTACTGCCTACTGCCCGGCAAGGAAATTGCAAGAATTACCAAGCCCATGAGCGGCGCGGTGTTTTTCTCCGGCACCTTATCGCCGCTGCCCGCCATGCGGCAGCTTTTGGGCGGCACGGAGGAGGACGCATGCTTTTCATTGCCCTCCCCCTTTCCCAGCGACAATCTGGCGGTGGTACGGGGACGGGTTTCCACCCGATACGAGGATCGGGAGATAAGCGCCCAGCAAGTAGCGGACTGCATTGTACAGGCTGTTAGGGGAAAAGTAGGGAACTATATCGCCTATTTTCCAAGCTATGCGTATTTACAGCTGGTGCTGTCGCACCTAAGCGACGGGGCGGACTTGCCGGAGCTGTGGATTCAACGGCGGGACATGACTGAGGAGGATCGGGAGGATTTCTTTACCGCCTTTTCTGCCGGAACGAAGCCCCGTCTGGGGCTTTGCGTGCTGGGCGGCTTGTTCAGCGAGGGCGTGGACTTACCCGGAGAATGCCTGATCGGAGTGATCGTGGTGGGGGTGGGCTTGCCTACGCCTTCTCAGAAGCTGCGAGCCATCCAAGACTGCTACGGCGCACATTTTGGAGACGGCTTTGGCTACGCCTGTCGGATCCCCGCCATGCAGAAGGTGCTGCAAGCCGGCGGTAGACTGATTCGTTCAGAAACGGATAAGGGGCTGCTGGTGCTTTTAGACAATCGCTATTATCATAGAGAGTATGCAAGCCTGCTGCCGCCGGATTGGCGGCTGTGCGGCGAGGATATTGCCAAAGCGGCAAAGGAGCTATGGTCATGACGAAAAAAAATAGACGCGTTGCTCTTCTGCTGCTGTGCGCGTTGTTCCTTGGGGGCTGCGCCGTAAAGGAGGCTGAACCCTGCGTGGGAATTTGCTATCGAGTAACGGGTGGAAAGAACGAAATGGTTTTGCTTGGCTCCATCCACGTAGGCAACCAAGCCATGAGCCGCTATGGCGACGAGCTGGAAGCGGCTGTTGCCCAAGCAGATGTATTTGTTTTTGAATGCGATAATGATAACGCCGAGGCCCGGGAGGCCAGCGCAAGGCTGACCGCGTCGGATACGCCCCTTCGGGAACAGGTTTCAGCGGAAACCTATGAGCGGTTATCCTTGGTAGCCCAGAGCCATGGTCTTTCCATGGAGCAGTTGGATAAGCTGCGGCCATGGGCTGTTACCAGCACCTTATCAACGCTGGCTGCCGCTGCTGAGCTGGGCGTAAGGAACGCTTCCTCGGCGTTAGCCATGGGGGTGGAGCAAACGCTCCTGCGCCGCGTGAAGGGCAAAGAAATTCGATATTTGGAAACGGCTGAGGAGCAGCTGGAAATACTGGACGGGTTCAGCGCCGCCCTTCAGGAGGAAATGCTTCGCAGCACCTGTGATTTAATTTTAAAGGCAGAGCCGACGAGCCTTGCCGATTGGCCGGAGTGGTGGCAAACAGGCGATAGCGCCGCCTTTGCCGCCGCGTATGAGCGGGAAAACCAAATGGGAGACCCGGCGCTGACGGCGGAATATCACGATCAGCTGGTTACCGGACGCAATCAAAAAATGGCGCAGGAGCTGCGCCGCTTGCTGGAAAGCGATGAAAGACATTCTTATTTTGTCACGGTTGGACTGCTTCATTTGGTGCTGCCGGGCGATAGCATCCCTGACGAGCTGGAAAAAATGGGGTACACGGTAGAGCAGGTGGGGGAAAGGGAGACGGCTACGTAAGCCCATCGGTGGGGTAGGCTAAATTACCCGCTGGTTCAGCCATTTCCCGCTCAGGTAGCGCCAGACAAAGATCGCCGCCCGAAACACCCAATCCAGACACATTGCCAGCCAGATTCCCATCAAGCCCATGTGGAACCAATAAACAAAGAGGTAGCTAAACCCGATACGCACCGTCCACATAACGGAAACGGATACGATCATCGTAAAGCGCGAATCTCCGGCGGCACGCAAGGAGGATGGGAGCGAAAAGCTCAGCGTCCAGAACAGCGCGCCCATAATAGCAAAGAGCCGTAGCACCTTTACAGACGCTTCAATGCCCTCGGGGCTCAGGTTGAAGAGCGTACATAATGTACCGCCCATGAAATACAGGAAGGTATTGCTTAGAATCATCAGCACCCAAGTAAGCCCAACCAGCAGCTTGGTGTAGTATTTCGCCTGTTCCTTATCGCCCGCGCCGATGCATTGGCCGACTACGGCAACCATGGCTAGGTTGATGGCAATGCCGGGAAGGTTGGTGAAGGTGGCGATTTTATCGCTGACGGCGTTGGCGGCGATGATGGTTTCGCTGAACATAGCCACCATCCCGGCGACCATGAGCTTCCCCACTTGGAAGATACTGTTTTCAATGCCGTTGGGAATGCCTTGCCGAAAAATACGCTTGATCATGGGAAAGTCCATCTCTGGGTTCAAGGCGCGCTCGATGTGGATTGGGGCGTAACGGTTGAGCATCATACGCACCATGATCGCAGCGCCTAAGAAGCGGGAGATTAGCGTGGCAATGCCTGCGCCCATTACCTCTATATGCATGCCGTAGATGAAAAGGGCGTTGCCTACGATATTGGTCAGGTTCATCAGCAAGGAGGTATACATGCTGGCCTTGCTATTACCCATGGCGCGCAAAAGCGCCGCGCCGCCGTTATACAAGGCCAGCGCGGGATAGCTCAGGCAGGAGAGATAAAAATAGGTCTTGCAGTAGCTCATGGTCGCGTCGCTGAGACCGCCGAAGCATAAACGAAGAATCGGCTCGCAAAGCGCGATGCCGATCGCGCTAATGCCCAGCGCAATGAATAAGGAGACGTACATCAGCTGCTTAGCGGCTTTGCAGGCGTTGTGGCTTTCCCGCCTACCCAGATATTGCGCGGCGACCACCGCGCCGCCGGTGGCCATAGCGGAGAAAAGCTGAATCAGCAGTATGTTGATGGAGTCCACCAAGGAAATGGCGGATACCGCCGATTCGGAAACAGAGCTGACCATGACGGTGTCCGCCATACCGATGAGAACGGTTAGGGTTTGCTCAATCACTAATGGAATAATCAGACGAACCAAGTCTTGGCGCGAAAACATGCGCTCAGCTTTAGGAACGCTCGTTGGTAACACCCTCCTGCTTTTTGTGACGGCGCATGCCGCGGATACTGTCAATGGAGGTAAGGATTACGCCGGCTAGCACGCTTAAATAGTAAGTGGAAAACCGCCAAATCAACAGCGCCACAAACAGCCGCGCGTCCGGGAAAATCCCCTTGAAGAGAACCGCGAAGCCGCCCTCCTGCGCACCGGACGCGCCGGGCAGCGGGGTATAGCTGGCCCCGATGTATAATAGAACGCCCATGGTGATCAGCTCCATGACGCTTACGCCGCTAAGGCCAAAGGCGAGGTAGATGAAAACGATGACCAACATCAAGGATAAAAGCTGCAATACGGCAATGGCGCATTGCACCAATAGATCTTTTGGCGAGCGCAGCAACAGCCGCACGCAGTACAAAAAGCTGTGGCAATGATCCTCCCAGCGTGCCTTGGCGGCTACCGGATCCTTGCATAGGTGAAGCTTCGCGCCAATTTGGATGCAGAGGTTCATCAGCCACCGCACCGCCTTTTGGCTAATGGCCATCAACGCCACCATGCCGATGGAAAAGAAATTGACCACATAGCCGATGATCACGAACCACAGCGTTCCTTGGGTATGGACAGCCACAAAAGGAATGTGGGTGAGCCAGAGAATGCCGCCAATGACCAGCAGCATGAATTGGAAGCAAAGAAATTTAATCGCCATGGCCGAGCCGCTCACGCCAATGGGTACCTTATATTGGCTTAAGGTATACATTTCCAAGGGCTGGCCGCCGGTGGCGCCCGGAGTGACGTTGCAGTAGTATACGCCGATCATCGCCGCGTGGAGACTTTGCAAAACGGTGATGGGGTAGCCCTGCTGTTTTAAAAAGAAGTGGACGGACAATGCGTCCGTAAGAATATATAATGCCCAGCTTAAAAAGCAAAGCACCAAGAATAAGGGGCTAAAGGTTTGCAGGGCGTGGAGAAGATCGCTCAGATCGTTGCCGTTGAGACCCACGAATACCACGACGCCAAGGGTAAAGAGCAGAAAAAGAAAGCTCATCAGCTTTTTAATACCTGGTTTCATGCATCCCTCTCCATCCTACTTGATTGGAAACCGTTTCAGTATAGCATAAAGAAAGCAAAAGGGCAATTCGTTTACCGTTGGGCTTGAATTGCCTTGTTCATCCAGCTTCCTTTGCAGTAGTAAACGATAAACATTAGGGAGGTTATCGTCCATGTGATGGGATAGCTGAGCAATACGGTGGTCAGCGTGTTATTTACGGGCACCACTGCATACAGCCAAACGATACGGAGCAGGCAAATGCCGGTCAGGGTCATGACGGTTGGCAGGAAGGTATCGCCTGCGCCCCGCAATGCTCCGGAGAAGATTTCTACGCAAATATAGGTGATGTAGAAGGGAACCAATGTACGGATGATGGAAAGTCCGCTGGTAATCACCTCGGGATCATCGCTAAATAATCCTAAAAGTGGCTCTCCTAATAGGAAAATAGCAGCGCTTAACAGCACGGTTGCGGCTGCCGTCATTTCCATGCAGATCCGAACGCTTTTCTTAACGCGGTCATAGCGCTGCGCGCCGAAGTTTTGCCCCACAAAGGTGGTTATGGATACGCCAAAGGCGCTGACGATCATCCAATAAAAGGTGTCGAGCTTGCCGTAAGCCGTCCACGCCGCCAATACATTGGTGCCAAAGGCGTTGACCCCGACCTGTATGATCACGTTGGAGATGGAATACATCACCGACTGGAGCCCGGCAGGGAAGCCGATTTTGATAATGCGGTTCAGCAAGCCTCGATGAATGCGGATTTCCTTTGGATGCAGCTGATAGCACTGGTGAGAGCGGCAGAGGGTGACGATAACCAGCACGGCGCTGACCAGCTGGGAGAGAATGGTGGCCCAAGCGGCTCCGGCTACGCCCATCCCCAGCCCGACTACAAAAACAATGTCCAAAACGATGTTGACCATGCAGGCACAGATTAAAAAGTACAATGGACGGCGGGAGTCTCCCACGGCGCGCAGGATGCCCGAGCCGATATTATAAATCAGCGATGGCAGCATCCCCAAGGAGAAGATACGGATATAGGTGACGGCATAATCCATGATCTCCTCTGGCGTAGACATCCATTCCAGCATGACGGGCAGCGCAAGGTAGCTGACCACGGTCATAAAAAGACCGCAGCCCAGCGCCAAGGCGGCGGAGGTATGCACGGCGGCGGAAACGTCTTTGCCCTTGCCGCCGCCGTAAAACTGGGAAATGACGACCGTCGCGCCGGAGGACAGGCCAACGAAAAACCCCACCAGCAGATTGATGAGGTTTCCCGTCGCACCGCCCACGGCGGCTAGCGATTCTTTGCCGACAAATTTGCCGACGATAATCGCGTCCACGGTATTATAGAGCTGTTGAAAAAAGGTGCCTAGCAAAATGGGAAAAAAGAACATCAAAAGCTGCTGCCAGATCACGCCCTCTGTAATTCCGTTTCCCTCAGGCGAAGCAAACAGCGCGCGTTTTTTAGCTTTCATGGGTATGCTCCTTTACGGGCTAGGATCGTTGAATGTGTTTGCGAATAGCGGCAAAGGTTTCATCGGACAGGACATGCTCTATTTTGCATGCATCCTCCCGTGCGGTTTGCTCCGTTACGCCGAGCCGTTCAAGCATGGAGGCGAGCACCTCGTGTCGCTCATAAATCCGCTCGGCAATGGCTTTACCGCTGTCCGTCAGGAAAATGAGATTGCCTTTGTCCATCAAAATATAACCGTTCTCACGCAGCTTTTTCATAGCGACGCTCACCGACGGCTTGGTCACCGACAGGGCGGCGGCAATATCAATGGAACGGGCATAGCCCTTTTCGTTGGTCAGCATCAAGATCATTTCCAGATAATCCTCGGCGGATTCATGTATGTTCATAGTAATCTTCCTTTCCCGTCAACGGTGCAGCACGTTCGGAACTCCGCAAAGGGAATCGGCGGCTTGGGGGGATTCATCGGTGGATTCAGCTGTTTATGAAGCCAGATGCACGTTAGCCATTTGCCGTGCTTGCAGCCCACGTTTTCAAGGCGAGCGACGGGGGTAAAGCCGAAATGCTCATGGAGGGCCAAGCTCTCGTTGTTCTCTGCGTTGACGACCCCATAGGCGTTTACAAAGCCCTGCTCCTTCAGCATTGCAAACAGCTTCTCATAGAGTAGCTTGCCGATTCCATGGCGCTGAGGCGCGGCGGGATGCAGATAAATCGTCAGCTCCACGGAGTAGCGGTAGCCGCTTTGGGGGCGAACAGGCTCCGCGTTGGCAAAGCCTAAAAAGGTTCCCGAATCCTCATCCTCGGCAATCAAGAATGGATAAACCTCCAATAGATTCTCAATGCTGGCTGTATAGGCTGACAGCGGCTTGAGGGTTTCGTTATAGGAGGCCTCGGTATGCTCGATATAATAAGCGTATACCTCGCGTACCTTTGCCGCGTCCTCGGGAACGGCAATGCGTACCATCGGCTTCATAACAGCATCTCCTTATTGATTCGCTTGCTTTAGAATCAGCGCTTGATCCTCCGGCGTGACGCCTACGAACAGCGTTTGAAAATTGGTGTAGGTTACCAAGCCTGCCGGGGCGTTGGCAGATTTTTTCACGTATTTGCGCAAAGTGTAGTCCACGGGCATGGAGGGATGGTTGCGGCCTCGGCTGTAATAGGCGGCTAGCTTGGCGGCAAAAAGCAGCGTGTCGTCCTTAGGGGGCTCCTCGGAGCGAATGATGACATGGGAGCCGGGAATGCCCTGAACGTGGAGCCAAGTTTCGCCGCCGCGGGCGTGCAGCGTCAAACGGTCGTTTTGCATCGAATTCTTACCGACCTCGATAACCGTGCCGTCAGGGGCGGTAAAGCGATAGGGCTTGCCCTCCACTAGCTTCTTCTGCTTGCGCTGCGCCGCGTCGGGACGGAGAAAGCCGCTCTGAATGAGCACATAGCGGATTTCTGCCATATCTGCCGAGCTTTCGCATTTTTCCAGATCGTCTAGCCCGCTTTCCAGCACCAGCAGGTCTTTTTCAATTTGCTTAAGCTGCTCGGTGGCGTACTGCTCCGCAACCTTGGCTTTGCGATACTTTTTATAGTAGGCTTGGGCGTTCTGTGCGGGAGCTAGACGGGTGTTTAAGGGGATTTCCACTTCGGCGGCGTTTTCGTCGTAGTAGTTCTGGACGGCGATGGAGGCTTGCCCCCGGCTAATCAAATGCATATTAGCGGTCAGCAGATCGCCGTAAATTCGGTTTTGCTCGGCTTGCTCGCTGCTTTGCAAGGTGGCGAGCATGATGCCCTTTTTCTTTTCCGTGCGTTCCAGCGCGCTTTTGATGTGGCGCTGTAGCCCGATGCTTTTCTGCTGCATGCGCAGCCGCAGATCGCGGCCCAGATAAAACGCATCCATGGCTTCGCTTAAGGAGGGCATGGGCTTTTGATGGTCGGGGTCGAAGCTTCGGTAGGGGAAGGGGAAGAAATCCACAGCCAGCCCCGCCTGGTCGTAGAGGGTCACGGGGTTTGCCCGTTGGGGAGCATGGAGAAAAAAGTCTGAAAGACGCTGGGCAGTTCGCTCCGGATCCAGCTCGCTAACGGGCACGGAGGGCTCCAGCCCCAGCTGAGCGCAAACCTCCTTGGAGCATAGTCCGGCCATGCCGGATACGCATTCCATCAGCGCCTTGGATAGGGGCATGGTAAGCCCGCGGAGGCGCTCCTCAAGCGCCGGGGCGGTAAGCTCCTCGGGGGTCAGCTTGTCCTGACGGGGAGGAAGCACATATTCGTCCCCCGGCAGCAAAGTGCGCACCCGGCTCATTTCGCTGTTTACGTGGCGAATGGCGTCAATGATGATCCCCTGCTGATTGACTAAGGTTAAATCACTGTAACGGCCCATGATTTCCAGATACAGGGTCTTTTCTACATGGTCGTTCAGCTCGTCGATTGCGTCAAAGGCTATCGCCAAAATACGATCGCCATAAAGCTGCTTAACGGAAAGAACCCGCGAGCCCAGCAGGTGCTTGCGCATCAGCATGCAAAACATTGGCGGCTCCGTGGGGTTTTCGTAGACTTGGGCGGTTAGCTGCGCCCGGGCCTGATTGGCGTTGGCGGAGAGCAGTAGCTTATGGTTCCCGCCGCTGTTGCGGATGAGCAATAAAAGCGCGTCGCGCTCGGGCTGGTTGACCTTATCAACACGGCCGCCCGTCAGCTTTACGCTTAGCTCTTGTTGCAGATAGGACAGGGTAAAGCCGTCCATAGGCATGCCAAAGTCTCCTTTCCATGGGTAACTGCCTGTACTATAACATAATCGATAAAAAAGCGCAATGAAACCTCCCGCCGCAAGCATGGAACGCAAATCGGTTTCATACAGTTTGAATGCAAACGACTGCTGAGGAGAGGATACAATGAAAATCAAACGAGCCGATATCGAACGAATACTAATCCTATGCGCGGCGGTGCTGGTGGTGGTGCTGGCATTGCGGGGGAACGACCAAACCACGTCTCAGGTGCTTGTGGAGCAAAGCGAGATTCCCGTGGAGCAAACCGCTGCCACAGCGGGAGAGAACAGCCAAGCAACCGTGGTGTTCTATGAGGATGGAGACGGTTATCTGGTGCCTGTTACCCGGCAGATTGCCAAGACCGACGGCATTGCAAAGGCAACGCTGTCGCTGATGGTCAAAAGCAGTCAAAACGACATGCAAGCGGCGCGCTTGGGTCTGCGTACGGTGATCCCCGAGGGAACCACCTTTGACGTGGATATCAAGGACGGACGCGCCAATGTCAACCTGAGCAAGGAAGCGCTCAATTGCGCCACGGCAGAGCAGGAAGCGCTGATGGTGGACGCGGTAACCAACGCCCTTTCCTGCTTCTCCACCGTGGAGGAGGTAACGCTGGAATTCGACGGTCAAAAGCGCAGCAAGCTGAGCTACGGAACCGACGTAAGCGGCGTGTTCTCCGGCGGGAATCTAAATTTGGAGACGGTAGAAACCTTCTCGGACGACGCCAATCTGGTACAGCTCTATTTTCCGTCGCAGACTGGGCGGCTGCTGGTGCCTGTCACCCGGGCGGTGTTCAGCGATGCGGACGTTAGCACGGCGATTTTGGAGCTGGCAAAGGGGCCCCAAAGCGCAAGCGGCTTGGAACGGGCGCTGCCTGAAAACTGCGGCGTGAAGAGCGTGAAGCTCTCGGGCGGAGTGGTAACCGTCGATTTCTCTAAGGAGTTTAAGCAAGCGATGGAGGAAACGGATGGCGGGAAACAGGCGATTCGGGCGATTTTGTTCACCTGCTCCCAGTTTCCCGGCGTAAAGAAGGTAGAGGTCATGGTGGACGGCGAGAAGCAGGCGATGCAGCCGGAAAGCGCCACCACCTTTATCAATGCCGAGGAGGAAGTGATCGCACAGTATCCCGGCGTGGTAGAGCTGGACTAGACAACTTTGCACGGAAACGCTATAATTTGGAACGGCGGAGAGAAATAGCTTCTCCCGTCGTTCCGTATTTTTACGATGATAAAGGAGCCATTCGCTTATGAATCGCATTGATCAACGCGCAGCCCTTGAAACCCGTCCCTGCCAGATTCAAACCGATTTTGTGGAGACCGCCGCCGGTAGCTGCCTGATTTCCACGGGAAAAACCAGAGTGATTTGCACTGCAAGCGTGGAGGAAAACGTTCCGCCCTTTCTGCGGGGGCAGGGACGCGGCTGGGTGACCGCCGAGTATGCGATGCTGCCCGCCTCCACCGGCAGCCGCAAGGCGCGGGATGGGATTAAAAAGGATGGACGCAGTGTGGAGATCCAACGGCTGATTGGGCGCTCCTTGCGTCAGGCTGTGGATATGACGCTGCTGGGGGAACGCACCATCACCTTGGACTGCGACGTGCTGACCGCTGATGGCGGCACCCGTACCGCCAGTATTACCGGGGCTTATGTAGCGTTGGTGATGGCGGTGGACAAGCTGATGAAGAATGGGCTTTTGGAGCGCAACCCCATTGTGGCGCAGGTAGCGGCGGTCAGCGCGGGAGTCGTGGAGGATACGCCCCTACTGGATTTGTGCTACGTGGAGGATTCCCACGCCCAGACCGATATGAACTTTGTGATGAATCATCAGGGCGAGTTTATCGAATTGCAGGGCACTGGAGAAGGCCGAGCCTTTACCAATCGGGAATTAAAGGCGCTGCTGAATGCAGGCCGGGCGGGCGTGCGCTCCTTGATGAAGGCGCAGCGGGAAGCGCTGCGTGGGCATGGAGAGCTTTTGCTGCCGCTGCCGACGCTGGCAGTGGCCAGCGGCAACGCCCATAAGCTCAAGGAGCTCAATGAGATTTTCGGGGGAGTCTGCCGTTTGATTTCCATGAAGGACGCAGGCTTTGAAGGCGACATCGAGGAAAACGGGGCCACCTTTGAGGAAAATGCCGCCATCAAGGCGGAAGCAGTTATGAAGGAAACGGGCTTGCCTACATTGGCTGACGACAGCGGCCTGTCCGTAGACGCTTTAAACGGCGCGCCCGGCGTATACAGCGCTCGCTATGCGGGAGACCATGGCAACGACGGAGCCAATAACGAGCTGCTGCTGCGCAATATGGAGCGGGAAGAGAACCGAACCAGCCGCTTTGTTTGCGCCATGGCTTTGGCATTGCCCGGCGAGAAAACCAGCGTAGTGCGTGGGGAATGCCTGGGACAGCTTCTACGTCAGCGTCGAGGCGACAGCGGCTTTGGCTATGATCCTCTGTTCCTATATGAAACGGGAAAAACCTTCGCGGAAATGACGGAGAAGGAGAAAAATGCCGTCAGTCATCGAGCCAACGCAGCGAAGGAGATGCTGATTCGCCTTCGCGAGGTTTTCGGTGCATGAAGCGGGTGATTGCGGTATCAGATTCCCATGGTATGACGGGGGAGCTGCGCAGCGCGGTTTTGGCGGCATACCAACGGGGACAAGTGGACGCGGCGGTTTTCTTGGGCGACGGTTATGGAGACTGGAAAACCGTCTCGACGGAGCTCAAGGCCCTGCACCCGGAGACCAAGCTTCATGCCGTGCGGGGCAATAACGATTGGGGCGACGATGCGCCCATGGCTCAGTTGTTTAAGATGGACGGCGTTACCTTTTACGCCTGTCATGGGCATCAGCATCACGTGAAGTATGGCTTGGACCGCCTGATGTACGCAGCCAGAGAGGCGGAGGCGCAGGTAGCCCTTTTTGGGCATACCCATCAAAGCTGCTTGACGGCGGAGTATGGCTGCTGGTTTATCAATCCTGGCTCGGTAAGCGGCTTTGAAGCGCCCCTGTATGCGGAGATCATCATTGAGGAGGATGGAACTGTCCGTCCTCGCATCGTGCGAAAGGTTTCATGAAGAGGGAAATCTCCTCGAAAAAATTTCATTTTCCCCATTGACAAGGCTTCATGACCGTGCTATCCTTTCCTCGGAAACCCGATTGAATTTGTCGGGTATCCGAAAGGAGCGGACATGAAGCTTTCTACACGAGGAAAATACGGGCTGTACGCCATGTATTATCTCGCTAAGCATCAAGGGGAGGGCCCCCAGACTTTGCAGAGCATTTCCACAATGGGCGTTCCGAAGCAATATTTGGAGCAGCTTTTGGGAAACCTTCGCCGTACGGGGCTGGTAAGCACAGTACGAGGGGCGCAGGGCGGCTATCAAATGGCGAAGCCGGCCGATCAAATAACGCTGCTGGACATTGTAGACGCGATGGAAGGTCCCATTGAGCTAAGCGAATGCACCTCTCAGGAGCATGTCTGCGACCGCTCCTGCAACTGCCCGGTACGCTGGGTATGGCAGCAGGTAACGGACTCTATTAACGGAGAGCTTCAAAAGATTAAGCTTTCCGATATGCTTCAAAAACAACCATGCGAGAGCGAGGAAGAAAAGCCATGAACAAGATCATTTATATGGATAACGCGGCAACCACCGCTACCCGTCCCGAGGTGCTGGAAAAGATGCTGCCTTACTTTACGGAGCATTACGGAAACCCCAGCTCCATCCACAGCGTAGGCCGGGACGCGCGCAAGGCTGTGGAAAAGGCTCGCCGTCAGGTGGCGGAGGCTATCGGTGCGGAGCCGCGGGAAATCTACTTTACAGCCGGCGGCAGCGAGAGCGACAACTGGGCTATCCGCTGCGCCAGCGCCGCTCTTGAAAAGAAGGGCAAGCACATCATTACCACCGCCATCGAGCACCACGCGGTGCTGCATACCTGTGCCGCCCTCGAAAAGAAGGGCTACCGGGTTACCTATCTGCCGGTGGACGGCGACGGGCGGGTAGATCCCGAGGACGTGCGTAAAGCGATTTGCGACGATACGGTATTGATCACCGTGATGGCAGCCAATAACGAAATCGGAACCTTGGAGCCCATTAAGGAAATCGGACAGATTGCTAAGGAAACGGGCGTGCTGTTCCACACCGACGCCGTGCAGGCGGTAGGAGCGATTCCTATCGATGTGAACGATTGGAACGTGGACATGCTCAGCATGTCCGGTCACAAATTTCACGGTCCCAAGGGGATCGGCGTGCTTTACATCCGCAAGGGCGTAAAGATCGGCAACCTGATCTACGGCGGAGCGCAGGAACGCGGCTTGCGGGCTGGCACCGAGAATCTGCCTGCCATCGTGGGCATTGGCGAAGCCATTGAGATCGCCGTGAAGGAGCTGCCGGAGTATACCGCCAAAATGACGAGCCTGCGGGATCAGTTGATTGACGGCATTTTGGCCGAGATTCCCGAATGCCGTCTAAACGGTCACCGTACGCTTCGGCTTCCCGCCAACTGCAACGTGTCCATCCGTTATATTGAGGGCGAATCGTTGCTGATGCGGCTGGATTTGGCAGGAATCGAAGGCTCCAGCGGCTCGGCTTGCACCAGCGGCAGCTTGGATCCCAGCCATGTGCTTTTAGCCATCGGCTTGCCCCACGAAATCGCTCACGGTAGCCTGCGGCTTTCGCTGGGCACGGAAAATACCCAGCAGGATGTGGAAAAGGTGCTCAAGGAGCTGCCCGGAATCGTAAAGAACCTGCGCTCCATGAGCCCGTTGACCCCAGAAAATTTAAAGTAAGAATACGATATCAGGAGGAAGAGAACATGTATAGCGAAAAAGTAATGGATCATTTTGAACATCCCCGCAACGTCGGTGAAATCAACGATGCGTCCGGCTCCGGCACTGTGGGCAACGCCAAATGTGGAGATATTATGAAGATGGATATCAAGGTGGAGGACAACATCATCACCGATGTGAAGTTCAAGACCTTCGGCTGCTGCGCGGCAGTAGCTACCAGCTCCATGGCTACGGAAATGGTGAAGGGAAAGAGCGTGGACGAGGCGCTTGAGCTGACCAACAAGGCTGTGGCTGAGGCGCTAGACGGGCTGCCTCCCGTCAAAATGCACTGCTCTCTTTTGGCCGAGCAGGCCATCCACGCCGCTGTGGATGATTATAAAAAGAAGCAGGGAAAATAAGCAACATTTGAAAGGAATCATTTATGCCTGAAATTCACGGTAACGTTGAGGGCATTCGCAAAACGGTTCTGGACGAGCTTTTAACCCTTTATGACGTTCAACTGGAACCAGACGTTTTCATGCCGCAGGACTTGCTTGCAAGTCTCTGCGGCTATTCTGCGTCTATGAACCGCGAAATTGCCCTGTATATCACCCGATACGGAGAAATCGCCGATGTGTTTATCGGCAAGGCGGACAGCATCGAGCTGCCGGATTTGCGCCTGCGCCGCAGTGAAAAGCGGCTTTCCATGATCCGCTGCGTGCATACCCATCCATGCGCTACCGGGGAGCTAAGCGATGTGGATGTAAGCGCGCTTTTGAGCATGCGCTTTGACGCGATGTGCGCCGTGGGCGTGCATCAGGACGGCCACCCTACCAGCGCCCAATGCGCTTTTTTGAATTTGCAAAGCGAAAAGCAGTATGATTTGACGGAGCTGATCAACGCCCGTAAGCTTCCTCAAAGGGAGTGGATAGAACGGATTGAGGAAGCGGACGCGGCTTACCTACCTGCCGACGCGCCGATGAAGAGCGAGCAGGAGCGGGCGGTGCTGGTGGGCATCGAAAGCGAAAAATCGCTGGACGAGCTGGAGGAGCTGGCGAAAACTGCGGGCGCGGAGACGGTCTTGCGAGTGCTGCAAAAACGGCAAACGCCAGATACGGCCTTCTGCATCGGCAGGGGCAAGGCGGAGGAGCTTTCCTTGCGTTGTCAGGCGGTTCAAGCGGATTTGGTCATCTTTGACGAGGTGCTCAGCGGAGCCATGCAAAAAAATCTGGAAGAGGTTTTGCGCGTCAAGGTCATTGATCGTACAGCGCTGATTTTGGATATTTTCGCTGCCCGCGCGTCTACCCGGGAGGGTAAGCTCCAGGTGGAAATGGCGCAGCTTCAGTATCGCAGTCAGCGCTTGCTGGGCCAAGGCTTGGTGCTAAGCCGATTGGCTGGCGGTATCGGAACAAGAGGCCCCGGCGAAAGCAAGCTGGAGGTAAACCGTCGGCGCATTCGGGAACGGCTTACGGAGCTGAACCGGGAACTGGAACAGCTGGATAAACAGCGCGGCTTGCGCAGGCAGAGCCGAGAAAAGGGCGGCGTACCCTTGGTAGCGCTGGTGGGCTATACCAACGCGGGTAAATCGACGCTCTTTAATAAGCTGACCGGGGCAAACGTCTATGTGCAAAATCAGCTTTTTGCCACGCTGGACAGCGTCAGCCGTCCGGTTACACTGCCGCACGGCGGCAAGGCGCTACTGGTGGATACCGTGGGCTTTATCCGCAAGCTGCCTCACGAGGTGGTTAAAGCCTTCCGCGCCACCTTGGAGGAAGCGAAGCTAGCGGATTTGCTATTGATTGTATCGGACAGCGCGGACCCAGAGCTGGCTGCGCGCCGCCAAACCGTGGAGGAGGTGCTGGACAGCCTTGGGGCTACGGAAGCGCCGCGCATCGACGTTCTGAATAAATGCGACCTATCCGCAACAAGCGACGATCTTCTACCCGGCGCAGTTCGCATTAGCGCCGTCACAGGGGATGGGCTGAATGGGCTGCTAAGCCGCATCGAGGAGCAATTGGACGAGGGTAGCGAGGAAGTCAAGCTTTTGATTCCCTTCGAGCGTTACGCGCTGCTCAACCGTCTGCGCGGTTTGGGCACGGTTCTTTGTCAGGAGCACGTGGATAACGGCGTGATGATTCGCTGGCGTGCGGAAATGCAGAATGTAAATTTTGCAATAAAAGAAGGAGCCATTTTACTGGAAGAAGAAATAAAAGAGTTGCTATAATATTACACGAATGATACAATAAGACGAAGGGTTGTGGAAGCATGCTGTTTGGGAAGGTTTTGTCGATCGTTGTCGCTGCAGCCGGGTTGCTGGATGGCAGTATGGATGCTGCTATGCCAGATAAAAACATTGACGGAACCATGTTTTTAGTCAATCGACAGCACACCGTCGCGGAACAGTATATCCCGGATGGACTGCGAAAAACAGAGGTATACGGCATGTCTCAAAGCATGCGGGAAGACGCTGCCACGGCTCTGGAAGCGTTTTTTGAAGCTGCAAAAACGGAAGGCGGCGTCAGCCTGTCCACCGTATCGGGCTACCGTAGCTATTCCAAGCAATCTACGATTTACGCACGTAAAAAATCCACGACCGGCAGCACGGAGGCTGCGGACAAGTTGGTAGCCAAACCCGGCACCAGCGAGCATCAGTTGGGTTTGGCCATGGATATCGCCCGGAAGGGAAGCTCCAGCCTGACCGCAAAGTTTGGCGAAACGGAAGAAGGCAAATGGGTATATTCCAATTGCCATCGCTACGGCTTTATAGTGCGCTATATGCAGGGCTTTGAGGAGATCACCGGCTATAGCTATGAGCCTTGGCATATCCGCTACGTGGGCGTGGAGCAGGCTACGGCGATTTACGAATCCGGCGTTCCGATGGAAACCTATATGTCCGGGCTAAAATTGGATACCTACGATTATTTGGTACATCAAGCTACAAATGAGGTGCTCCCATGAAAAAGACGGTATGCTTCCTGATGGCTCTGGTTTTATGCATGGCTTCGTTGTGCTTTCCTGCAATCGGGGAAGAGGCGACGACGAATACGAACGAAGAACAATCGTCCGTCCAAGATCAGCAAGAAGAGGGGCCGTCTGCTCAAGAAACACAACAGGAAGCACCCCTAGAGGGAGAAGTGGCAGAGCACGAGCAAACTGTGTCCACCACTGGCGCAGAACCGCCCGTTCGTTGGGCGTATGGTATTTCCCTGACAGCGCTGCAATCCCCTTATATTGCTTTGGTGAACGCAGATCATCCGCTGGAAAAGGGAGACGTGCCCGATCCGTTAGTAAAGATGACGACGGTGAAACGCGCGACCTCCGCGACGATCAACTTGCAAGAGGTAGCAGCGCAGGCTATCGAGGAAATGTTTAACGCGGCGCTCTTGGTCAAGGAATATACGTATACCAAGCTCAATAAGAGCGGCACCGAAGTAGAGGAAACCGCAACCTTTTCCGACGGTATGATTTTGTATTTAAAGAGCGGCTACCGCAGCTACGGTACCCAATCCACCACCTACTCCAACTACCTTGCGCGCAATAATAACGTAGATGATGGTTATGTAGCCAAACCCGGCGCCAGCGAGCACCAAACCGGGCTTTGCGCAGATATTCTCAACAGCGATTATGCCGGTCGCGATCGCATGACGCAGGATTTCAAGTATACCCCTGAGGCCCAATGGATGAAGGAAAACTGCGCCGAGTTCGGATTCATTTTGCGCTTTCCCGAGGATAAAGAAGAAGAAACCGGTATCAAATTTGAGCCTTGGCACTTCCGTTATGTGGGCAAGGAAATTGCCGGATATATCCAGTCCACGGGGATGTCCTTTGAGGCGTTTACCGAGGAATGGCAGCAGGCGCTGGCAAGCTTTGAAGAGCGCGGCGGGGATATTCAGGTGCAGCTCGATTATGAGGACAGCTCGATTAACGCGCCGCCCACCAGCTACATTCTTGAGCAGCTTGGCTCCGACGGGGACGCCGAGATATCGCTGGTGTTCTGACCCTTTACAGGCAGCGCTGAAAAAGGTACAATGGAGAAGGAACTCGATCAATACTTGAGGGCGGTAATATGGGGAAAACAATAGCGATCACCAACCAAAAGGGCGGCGTAGGGAAAACCACCACAGCGATCAATCTAACGGCTTGTCTAGCCGAAGCGGGCAAGCGTGTGCTTCTGGTCGATCTGGATCCCCAAGGCAACAGCACCAGCGGCTTGGGTCAGCGCGCCGGAAACAACACGGTTTATGAAGCCATGATGGGGAAAGCACCCGTTGAAAGCTGCATAATAAAAACCGGCGTGAACGGATTGTTTTTGTTGCCTGCCGATATCCGCCTAGCGGGGGCGGAGCTTGAACTGGTAGAGATGGACCAGCGCGAATTTCGGCTGAAAAGCGTGCTACGCGGCATTGAAGGGAGTTACGATTTCATTTTTGTGGATTGTCCTCCTTCCTTGGGGCTGTTGACGCTGAACGCTCTCTCGGCTTGCCGGCGAGTACTGATCCCCATCCAGTGCGAATACTACGCGCTGGAAGGCGTTACCAGTCTTATGAATACCATCAATCGGGTACAGCGAGGCTTGAACCCGGGCTTGGATATCGAGGGTGTACTGCTGACCATGCTGGACGGGCGAACCAACCTGAGCATACAGGTGGTAGAGTCGGTAAAGAAGCATTTTAAGAGCAAGGTCTTTTCCGTCGCCATTCCCAGAAACGTGCGTCTGGGCGAGGCTCCCAGCCATGGAGTGCCGATTCATGTCTATGATCCGCGCAGCCAAGGGGCTGAAAGCTACCGTCAGCTGGCCCAAGAACTAATTGCCCGTAATAAATAGAGAAAGCATAAGGAGCAGGATTGATGAAACGAGCCGGATTGGGTCGGGGACTGGACGCGCTTTTGCCCCAGGATGAAGAGCTCTTTCAGACGGTCGTCCGGGACATAGCCATCGACGACATTGATCCCAACACGGATCAGCCTCGCAGGGATTTTGATAAAGATGGGCTGGAACAGCTGGCGCAGAGCATTCGGGAAGCGGGCGTGCTGTCTCCCATTTTGGTGGTGGAAAACGGGATGCGCTACCGCATTGTTGCGGGAGAACGGCGCTACCGCGCATCGCGGCTGGCGGGGCTCACTACGGTTCCCTGCATTGTGCGGGAGCTAAGCGAAGCGCAGCAGATGGAGGCCGCGCTCATCGAAAACCTGCAACGAGAGGATCTCAACCCCGTTGAAGAAGCGATGGCAATACGCGCCCTGATGAAGGAATGCGGTTATACACAGGAGCAGGCCGCGCAGAAGCTGGGCAGAAGCCGTCCGGCGATCGCCAACAGCCTGCGGCTGCTGAACCTTCCCCAAGCGGTATTGGACATGGTGAAGGCGGACGAGCTTTCCGCCGGACACGCGCGGGTTCTGGCTGGGCTTTCGTCGGAGGCAAAGCAGATGGAGCTTGCCCGTCAATGCGTATTATATAGTTATTCTGTGCGCAAACTGGAAGAGCTTGCCAAACAAGAGGGCGAAGCGACGGAGGCCGTTCCCAAGCGCGCCGCCATACCAAGGCCGCTGACGCCCGAGCTTCATACCCTGCAGAATGCCATGAGGGAAGCGCTAGGGCTGAAAACCACCTTGGCTGGTACGGAAACCAAGGGAAAGATTACGCTTTCCTACAACAGCGCGGAAGAACTGGAACATCTTTATGAGGTGATGGGACGGCTGTTAACGCCGTAACCCGGAGCAGAGCGGCTGAAAGGGTGAGAGAGTATGCGAGTCAACTCCAATAAAAAGGTCCACAAGATGAAGCGAGATCCCTACAAGATTCTGTTGCGAACGGCGCTGATTTTGGCGGTGGTTGTGGTTGTGGGCATCGGTGTGTTTTACCTTTGCTCCGTATCCGTAACAAAGGATTATTACGCCAAAAAACAGGAGATTGAAGAGCAGAACGCGCAGGCGGAAGTGGAATTTAATTCCCGAATGAACGAGCTGCGCACAAATGCGAACGCTTTCACGGATCCCATTACGGGGGACGTCTCCACGGAAAGCTTGCCCTATTGGGAAAGAACGCTGGACGCGAAAACCTGGCGTGTGGAGGACGAGGGAAAAACGGGCTTGGAAAATACCAGCACCATCAGCATGGAGCGGGGCGATTTGCTGCTGGGCGGTTTACTGCTTGTGAACCCTTGGCACGCCTTACCTGCCGATTATAACTATGCCTCTTTGGTAAGCGTTGGCTCCACCAGCGGATATCAAATTCAGGTGACGGATAGCAATGTGAGGCTGTTTCCCGCCGCCTACGAGGCTCTTTTTGCTGCGATTACCGAGGCAAAGGCCGGCGGCTTGGATTATTACCTAGTGCGAGAAGGCTACCGTACCAACGAGGAACAGACCACCATGTTTCAAAACGCCATGGAAGGGCTGAGCAGTAAATACAGCGGCGACATTCTGCTGGCTGAGGCGAAAAAGCAAGTTAACTATCCCGGCACTAGCGAATATCAGACTGGCTTTGCCTTCCGTATGGATTTATACAGCAAGGATGGCGCTCAGGCTTACGGTAATAAAAAATTTCAGGAATCGGATCAAGGGCAGTGGCTGTCGGAAAACGGATGGAAGTATGGCTTGATTTTCCGCTTCCCCGTGGATGGCTTCCCCAATGAGAATTGGGAAAGCAAAACCTATAAGACCGGCATTAGCAGCCGTATGAACGTTTACCGTTATGTGGGTACAGCGCATTCCGCCGCTATGCGAGTGCTGGATATGTGTCTGGAAGAGTATGTAGAGTTTTTGATTGATCATCCGCATATCACCGTGTATGAGGACGGCGCGTTGAAGTACGAGATTCTGCGTATCGGCGGCGCGGACGAGTTGACTAGCTTTACCTTGCCGGTTCCCAATCCGGCCAGCGGTTATCAAGCCAGCTTGGATAATATGGACGGCGTGGTCATGGCGTATACCTATCAATAACGGGGGAATACGAAGGAGTATACGGCGTGGATGTACGGCAAGCACTAAAAACCTACTTTGGGCATGATGGCTTCCGGGATGGGCAGGAGGCTGTGATAGATGCGCTCCTTCATGGGCGAGACGTAATGAGCGTTATGCCTACGGGCGCGGGAAAATCGATATGCTATCAGCTTCCAGCGCTGTTGCTGCCCGGGATTACGCTGGTGGTTTCACCGTTGATCTCTTTGATGAAGGATCAGGTGATGGCGCTTAAAAATGCGGGCGTTGCCGCCGCTTACATCAATTCTAGCCTTACGCCGGGCCAGCAGCAGGAAGCGATTCGTCGGGCTGGAAACGGCTTATACAAAATTATTTATGTTGCCCCTGAACGGCTTGAAACTCCGCAATTTTTGCAGTTTGCGAAAAATGCGGAGCTTTCGCTCATTGCCGTAGACGAGGCGCACTGCGTATCCCAATGGGGACAAGATTTTCGCCCTAGCTATCTGCATATTTCTGAATTTGTAAAGGCGCTGCCGAAACGGCCGCCCATGGGCGCTTTTACCGCTACCGCAACCAAAATGGTCCGGCAGGATATTATGAAAATGCTTGAGCTGTGCGATCCGCTGTGCACCACCACCGGATACAATCGCCCTAATTTACATTTTTCCTCTATTAAGCCCAGCAATAAGCTAGCGGCGCTTTATGATTTTTTAAGCGATCTTCATGACCAGTGCGGCATTGTGTACTGTTCAACCCGTAAAAATGTGACGGAGGTCTGCGCCCAGCTGAAGCTGGCGGGCTTTTCCGCTACACGCTATCATGCGGGTCTAACGGATGAGGAGAGACGAAAAAATCAAGAGGATTTTCGCTTTGACCGTGCCAAAATCATGGTGGCGACCAACGCCTTTGGTATGGGCATTGACAAGTCGGACGTTCGCTTTGTGGTGCATTACAATATGCCCAAGGATATTGAAAGCTACTATCAAGAAGCGGGCCGAGCAGGAAGAGACGGGGAAGCTGCCGAATGTCTGCTGCTGTATAGCGGGCAGGATGTGATTACAGCTCGGTGGATGATTGAGCATAACGATGAGAACCCGGAGCTTGATGAGGACAGGAAGGAAGAGCTGCTGAAGCGGGATTTGGAGCGTTTAAAGCAAATGACCTTTTATGCTAACTCTAAGCGCTGTCTGCGTCAGTTTATATTAAACTACTTCGGGGAAACAAACGTACCCGCTCATTGCGGGCATTGCTCGGTTTGCGAGGGAGAAGCCTTCGAAGTGGATTGTGGCGAAGGCCGACGAACAAGACCGGAGCGCGTAAGGGAAGAGGCGATGCTGGAAAAGCGTATCGCCAAGGAAGCGCGTAAGGCGGTGGACTATCACTATACCAGTTGGGAAGCGGCGCTTTATGAAAACCTAAAGGAGCTGCGCAGCCTTTTAGCTGCCCAGCGTCACGCCCCTGCCTATACGATTTTTTCAGACGCCTCCCTCCACGACATGGTGGATAAGCGGCCTAAGAATATGGATGCTTTTTTGGATATTTCCGGCGTTGGGAAAAGCAAACAGGAAAAGTTCGGCCCTGCGTTTTTAGCGGTTATTCGGGATGGAAAAGAGCCGAACGCGGCCATGGAGTTGATGGAGGACGCGCGTTAGGATGCTTGCGCCCGGGCGCGCTGGAATACCTGCGCGTAATCGATAGGCGCGCCAAAATCGCATTGAGCGGCGCAGGCTGTCAACGCATCGGCATAAGCAGAAAGGGAAAGCGCTTCTTTGCAGGTGTGGGGAAAGAGCTCGGCACAGAAAACACCCCAGAGCTTATGCTTTGCATCGCAGGGATGCTTGCGGCAGCTATGGAGCAGCGAATGAAGAATATCGGGTGCATAGCCTCTGGAAAAGGCGAGAAGCACCGCCCGACGATCCTTTTCTTTTTCCGTAAAGACGGTACCCAATAGCTCATAGCCGCGCCAATGCAAAGTAAAATAAGCCAGCATGTAGGCGGTAACGGCGTGAAGCTCCTGTGGCGAATGGCTCTGTAAGGCAGCCTCGCTTACGTCGATCTGATAGCTGGGCCTTTCCCGAAAGACAAAACCAAGGCGGCTCATGGATAGATGGACTCTGCCAATCATTTCTGGGAAGGCCTTAAGCGCGGGTTCTAGATAGTCTGTTAGATAGGCGCGAAGCAGGGCCGCTCGCGGTTCCGTCATGCGTTTATCCACCAGCCACAAATTCTGCGGCGAAACGAGAGCTGTGTACATAGACGCGTTCTCCTGATACGAATCTAATAAACAAGTCAGGGGACAAATGCACGGGATTAACCGCGCTTTGTCCCCTTGTTTTCATTGCAAATCGCAATGGTTACTTGATGATCGTGGTTCCCATATAAGGCACCAGCGCTTCGGGTACCGTAACGCTGCCGTCCTCGTTTTGGTAGTTTTCCAGAATGGCGGCTACGGTACGCCCCACAGCAACGCCGCTGCCGTTTAACGTATGCGCGAATTGAGGCTTGTCCTTGGGGCTCTCGCGATAACGAATGTTCGCGCGACGGGCTTGGAAATCCTCACAGTTAGAGCAGCTGGAAATTTCTACATAACGGTTGTAGGAGGGCATCCACACCTCTACATCGTAGGTTTTGGCGGCGCTAAAGCCCATATCGCCGGTGCTCAGGGTGACTACACGATAGGGCAGACCCAAGAGCTGCAGCACCTTTTCCGCCTCGGCTGTCATACTTTCCAGCTCGTCATAGCTTTGCTCGGGCTTGGCGATCTTCACCATCTCTACCTTGTTGAACTGATGCTGACGGATTAGACCCCGGGTATCGCGTCCGGCGCTGCCCGCCTCCTTGCGGAAGCAGGAGGAATAGGCGCAGTGACGGATGGGCAGCTGTGCGCCCTCCAAAATCATATCGCGGTACAGGTTGGTGACGGGCACCTCGGCGGTGGGAATGAGAAAGGTGTCCTGATCAACCTTGTAGGCGTCCTCTTCAAATTTTGGCAGTTGGCCGGTGCCGGTCATGGTGGCGCGGGTCACCATATAGGGCGGATAAATTTCTTCATAACCGTTTTCAACATGGGTGTTGAGGAAGAAATTGATCACGGAACGCTCCAGGCGAGAGCCTAAGCCGCGATAAACGGTAAAGCGCGCGCCGGAGATTTTTGCAGCGGCGTCAAAGTCCAGAATTTTCAGATCGGCGCCGATATCCCAGTGGGGCTTGGGCTCCCAAGCGAACTGACGCGGCGTGCCCCAGCGGCGTTTTTCCACATTGTCCCGGTCGTCCACGCCAATGGGGACGCTGGCATGAGGGAAATTGGGGACGCGCATGAGAAAATCATTCATGGAAGCGTCTAGCTCGGCTACCTTGCCGTCGATTGCGGCAATTTCGTCACCTAGCTCGCGCATTTCATTCATGATGGCGGCGGTTTCAGCTTCGCTTGCACCTCTCTTTTTGGCCTCGCCAATCTGCTTGGATGTAGCATTGCGCAGCGCTTTTTTCTCTTCTACCTCAGCCATTAGCTTGCGGCGCTCCTCATCCTTAGCCAGAAAATCATCCAAGGAGATGTCCTTATTCCGCGCCTTTAGGGCGTCAATTAGTTCC
>JAQUWD010000042.1 GCA_028693055.1 Eubacteriales bacterium
CCTTATTCTTCGACACCTCGACCCCGTTTTCATGCCTTGGGGTGATGCTTGCATCATGTGTATCTGTCGAAAAACTCCCTTAAGAGGGTGTCGGGGGAGCCCGCAGGCTACCCTGACTATATTCGTACCGACCGGCTTTGCCGGTCGGGCGGGCAGTTTGCGGCAAAGCCGCAAACATTACTCGTAACTGGCGAAAAAGCGCGTAGCGCTTTTTTGACACGCTGAAGTGAAGCCGTCAAGACGGCTTCGCTTAGAAATCTTGCATGAAAACAACTCCATCTTGGGGATGTTTTTAGCCCAGCGGCAGCATCAGTCAACCCTGCCGCTTTATGACAATCACCCCAAGCGGTTCGCTGTTTGCGTTGAGATTCGTATAACAAGCTGCGAAATGTAGATCGCGGGGTTCTTTTACCGCTGCACTTCCTCGATCAATTCCAGCACCTTTTCCGTACCATCCTGAACGGGGTAGTTTTCTAACGTCCTTTTCATTTCTCCCCGCTCCTTAAGCAGACTGAGTAGTGCGGAGGTCATGGTTTCCGGGGTCATGTTTTCCTGCGGTAGCACCCGCGCTAGTCCCTGACGGGCATAGCTGTTGGCGTTCTCTATTTGATCGCCCCGGCTGGCTTGACGGGGGTAGGGCACCAGCAGCATAGGCTTGTGCAGCGCTAATAGCTCGCTTAAGGTGTTGCTGCCAGCGCGGCTTAAGACCAAATCGGCTACTGCCAGCGCGTCCGGCATTTCGGAAGAGAGAAATTCTTTTTGACAATACCCTTTTAAATCCCGTAGTCCTTCGTCCAAATTGCCTCTGCCGCATAGGTGTAGCACGTCCATATGAGGTAAAAGTGCTGGCAGAGATTTGCGCAAGCAGGCGTTGACGCTCTGTGCGCCTAGACTGCCGCCGGTCATCAGAAGCACGGGCTTTTGCCCGGAAAAGCCGCCAAGGGCAAGCCCCGCTGCCCGGCTGCCTTTGAAAAGCTCCGGCCGAAGGGGTGTGCCGGTGGTTACGCCTTTGTTTCCTAAGGCTTTGGCGCATTCGGGGAAGGTGGTGGCTACCTTACGGGCAAATTTTGCACAGATTCGGTTAGCCAGCCCGGGGGTCAGGTCGCTTTCGTGGCAGACGGCGGGCACCCGGCAAATCCATGCGCCGAACACCACCGGCACGCTGACAAAGCCGCCCTTGGAAAAAAGCACGTCAGGCTTTAAGAAATGCATCAGTCCGATGCTTTGAAACGCGCCCCAGATCACCTTAAAGGGGTCGATAAAATTTTGTATGCTAAAATAGCGCCGAAGCTTTCCACTTTTGACCGCGTGATAGGTAACCCCGGGGATGGCTGCGATCATCTGGTGCTCCATGCCGTTTTCCGTACCGATATAGTGGATTTCATACCCGCGTTTTTTGAGCTGAGGAATCAGACTTAAATGCGGGGTCACATGCCCCGCCGTGCCGCCGCCGGTCAGTACGATCCTTTTGGACATAAAAATCCTCCCGTAAGGGCGGCGCAAACGTGCCGTATCGCCGCCGTGATAACGCCCAACAGTATAGCACACCGACGCGAATTATGCGAGCTTCGTTCATCCAATACGCTTTAGCTCCGTATGCAGCCGGGATAGGATGCGTTTTTCCAATCGGGAAATATAGCTTTGAGAAATGCCCAGCAGATCCGCCACTTCTTTTTGGGTACGTTCCTCCTGCCCGCCGAGCCCGAAGCGCAGCATAATGATCCGCCGCTCCCGTGCGTTTAAATGGTTCAGCGCGTCCCGAAGGATTTCCTGCTCGATTTCCTTGTCCAAATTGAGCGAAACCGTATCGGGCCGTGTGCCTAGCACGTCGCTTAATAAAAGCTCGTTACCGTCCCAATCTGTTTTGAGGGGCTCGTCTAAGCTGACCTCCAAGCGCAGCTTGTTGGTCTTTCTCAAAAACATCAGGATTTCATTTTCAATACAACGGCTGGCATAGGTAGCCATCTTGATCTTTTTATCCGGGTCAAAGGTACCCACCGCCTTGATCAGTCCAATGGTGCCGATGGAGATTAAATCCTCCAGCGGAATCCCTGTGTTTTCAAACCGGCGGGAGATAAAAACAACTAGCCGGAGATTGTGCTCAATCAGCCGGGCGCGCGCGCTTTCATCCTGCTCCTTTAGCCGTAAGGTTAGGGCTCTTTCCTCCTCTGGGCTTAAGGGCGCGGGCAGCGGGTCGGGCCCGCCTATATAGAAAACCTCCTGAGGGAATAATCGCGCCAAAAGACGCTGAAAAGCCTGATAAAAGGATTCCGGCGACCGGGTCATAGAACCGCCTCCTGTACCTTATTTTAGCGAGGCGTCCGCAGGCAGCGCCGCCATGGGCACCAGCGCCTGTACGCCCCGGTATTGACAATCAGCCACCACCACATTTAGCTCCGTGGAGTATGTTCGGCCATTGATGTAAAGACGGCAGCCGTCCGGGTGAAACATAGGCAGCAGCCCGCCGCCGGCGGCTGTGCGCACGCTTAGGAGGCGAAATCCGCTTGGCAGATTTTCGGTTTCCCATCGATCCTGAAAATCGGGAAACAACACCCGCGCCGCCTTTCGAGGAATCACCAGCACAGGCCGCGCGGTGATCGGGTCCCGAAGCATATTGCCGCTATCCAGCATCGCGGGCAGCAGAACGCTGCTTCCGCCCACAAACAACTCCACCTGCCGCACCTCGCAAAGGGTGGCGGGAAGAAGCGTGGACAGCATGTAAAGCAGCAGGCTGAGCGCCATGCCCGAAAAGACCGCAAGCAGGGGAGCAGCCCCCGAGGAAAGCAGACAGGAAACCGCGCCGCCGGAAAGCAGCGTTGCACCTAAGGTGGTAAACAGACAGCGGACGCATGCTTGCAAACCTCGCGAACCAAAGCAAAGCCAAACGCCGGCTGGCAGGCTGAAGAACGGCAGAATCGGCGGCAGGGCAAGCGCAGATAGAGCGGCAACGCCGCCCAACGCCGCCGAAGCCGTCAGCCGTCCTCCGGCAGGGGCGGGCAAGCCGGCCAGCTTCCCGCCAAGGGGCAGGGCGCAGGCGCAAAGGGCAGCGTTGCAAAGGAAGTACAGCTCTCCGTGAACCATGACCCACCCCCTCCCCGTTTGCGTTCGTTATTCATAGTATAGAGAAACCATGGGAAAATAGACGTCGAATTTGAGTGCGAAAAAAGAAGAAGGAAATCAAAAAATGGGCTGCTGCACAAGCGGATGATGAAAAATCATGCTTGTGCAACAGCCCAAGGGTTGGCGTCGGTTACTTACATTACGGTCTTACTTTTTAGATAGGGATAACGCTCGCATCGCGTTTAGGATTGCCAGAATCAAAACGCCTACGTCGGCAAAAACGGCGATCCACATGTTGGCGAACCCCATAGCGCCTAGCGCCAGCACCACGGCTTTCACAGCCAGCGCAAAGGTAATGTTTTGCTTCACAATGCGCATGGTTTTGCGAGCGATGGAAATCGCGTCGGCTAGCTTGGTCAGCTTGTCGTCCATCAGCACAATGTCTGCCGCTTCAATTGCCGCATCGCTACCCATAGCGCCCATGGCAACGCCCAAGTCCGCCCGGGATAGAACCGGCGCGTCGTTGATGCCGTCGCCGATAAAGGCTACGGTTGCCTTGGGGTCAAGAAGCTCCTCCACGGCTGTTACCTTCTGGTCGGGCATCAGCTGAGCCTTCACCTCGTCCACACAAACCTCTGCTTGCACGGCCTTTGCCACGTCGATACGGTCGCCGGTGAGCATGACCGTTTTATCAACGCCCAGCGCCTTTAAACGGGTTAGGGCTTCCTTGGCCTCGGGCTTTACCACATCGTTGATGATTACGTGGCCTAAATATTCCCCGTTTCGAGCGATATGCACCGCCGTGCCGGGCAGATGACATTCATGCCATTTGGCATGGACACTGTCCATCAGCTTGCCGTTGCCAACGCATACGGTCTGACCGTCGATGACGGCGGATAACCCTAATCCGGCAAGCTCCTTCACGTCGCTAACCCGGCTCTTGTCAATATGACCATTATGGGCGCGTACGATGGACGCCGCGATGGGGTGGGAGGAGAAGCTTTCTACCGCCGCCGCGATATCCAATAGTGTGCGTTCGTCCACAACGCTAGGATGAATATCCGACACCTTGAACTCGCCCTTGGTCAGGGTGCCGGTCTTGTCAAATACGGCGACGCTGACCTTGGAAAGCAGCTCCATATAATTGGAGCCCTTCACCAAAATACCCTGCTTGGACGCGCCGCCGATGCCGCCAAAGAAGGATAGGGGAACGGATACCACCAACGCGCAGGGGCAGGACACTACAAGGAAAACCAAGGCGCGTTCAAGCCACTCGCTCCATAGACCGCCGAATAGTAGGGGCGGGAGCAGCGCCAGCAGCGCCGCGCCCGTTACGACGCAGGGGGTATAGACCCGGGCAAAACGGGTGATAAAGCCCTCGACCTTGGCCTTCTTCGCCGCCGATTCCTCCATCAAGGTAAGAATCTTGGATACCGTGCTTTCCGCAAAGACGCTGTGCACCCGCACGGTGATGACGCCGGTCAGGTTCACGCTGCCGCTTACTACGTTTTCACCCACGGTACGGTCCACGGGCAGGCTCTCGCCGGTCAGGGCGGCGGTGTTCACGCTGGTGGTTCCCTCCATGATCTCGCCATCCAGCGGAATTTTTTCGCCGGGCTTGACCAAAATCAGTTCACCCAGCGCCACCTCCTCGGGGGAAACCACTGTTTCTTGACCGTCACGAAGCACGGTAGCCGTATCCGGGCGTATATCCATCAACGCGGCGATGGAACGGCGGCTTCGCCCAACGGCAATGCTTTGGAATAATTCGCCGATTTGATAAAATAGCATGACCGCCACAGCCTCGGGATACTCGCCCACACCGAACGCCCCCAAGGTGGCAATGGCCATCAGGAACTGTTCGTCAAAAATCTGGCCGTGGAGAATGTTGCGGATTGCCGACCAGAGCACGTCGTAGCCTACGACTAAATAGGGAACCATAAACGCGATCAGCTTCCAGCTTCCGTCTATGGGTGCAATCCATGCCGCGATCAGCAAGGCTGCCGATAGCAGGATGCGCCCTAAGGTTTTCTTTTGCTTGCGGCTCATAGCTCTGCTCCTTTCAATGCACGATGCGGCAGTCGGGCTCAACGCGCTTGCAGGCCTTGACCGCCTCGCTAAGAACCCGCTCGAACTGGTCGTCCGCCGCTTCCAGCATTAGCTTTTGGGTCATGAAGCTGATGCTCACGTTTTGCACACCGTTGATTTTACGAATGGCGTCCTCCATTTTCAGCCCACAGTTCGCGCAGTCCAGCTCGTCCAGCACAAAGGTTTTTTTCATTTTATGGCCCGCCTTTCTTCGGTCAGGTGCTCGAAGCCCTGCCCAATCATGGTTCTCACATGCTCGTCCGCCAGAAAGTAATAGATGGTTTTGCCCTCCCGCCGGTTTCCTACCAAATTGCTGTCCTTAAGCACCTTTAACTGATGGGAAATGGCTGACTGGGACATGCCTAGTAGCTCGGCAATGGCGCAGACGCACATCTCTGATTCAAACAGCCCGTAGAGGATTTTAATGCGGGTAGAATCGCCAAAGATCTTAAATAAATCTGCCAGATCGCATAGTAGCTCGTCGTCAGGCAGAACCTCGTGCACCTCATGCAACAGCTCCTTGTGATTGTGCATAGAACACATGCGCCTCCGTTCATTTGTTTCTACGCTCATATGATAGATCATTCATATGAAAATGTCAAGAGAATGTTTTTGATGAATCGAGTTTTTTCACTTAGGAGGGCAGCAGCCTTTTGAGAATGGGAATTTTGCGGATCAAAAAAACCAATAAGGCGCTGAAAACATAAATAGCTACCCCGCCAATTAGACGAAAGGAGAGGCTGGTAATATCCACGGGAATCAGCCGAACCAAAAGATGAATCACATACCAGTGGATCAGGTAAACGCCATAGGTCAAATGGGCGGAAACATAATGGATAAAGGAATCAAGCGCCTTAGGCAGACGGGCGTAGCGAAAAAAAGTGAACACGGCAAAGGCATACAGCACCGACGGTAGGTTCGTATACCCTTTGAGCAGCATGGCTACGGAGCCCTGACGAAAGGAGAGCTCCTTGGTAATCAGCATATGACACAGCATTGCGGTAAGGCCCAGCCCATAAAGAAGCAGACGGATGGGACGCTTTAGCTCCACACGGTCCAGCAGATAGCCGGCAATGGGGAATAGCATATACCCAAAGGCGCTGTAGCTGGCGAGGTCTGCGTTATGCTCCAAGCCCAGCACGTTGCATAGCAGCGGAAGCGTCGAGGTGAGCAATACGGAAATGAACAGTAAGTAGCTATAAACCTTATTTTTGAGCTTTTCCTCCACTGCAGCCAGAACGGGAATCGCCAAATAGATGGCAAACAGCGGGATAAAATACCAATAATAATTGATGATTCGAGTTTGGAAAATAGCGTTGATGATTTGGGCAATCGACAGATATTCATCCTTTTGATGAAGAAAAACAATTCCAAAGGCAATGCCCAGCAAGGACCACAAAAAGAACGGGGCGACGGTTTTTGTCCAGCGCCTTTTGAAATAAACAAACGTGGAGCAGCGCTGCCGATAGGAAAGCAGCGTTGCTCCAGCGTTCATCATAAAAATGGGCGTAGCAAAGTAAAAGATGCTTTCAATTACGTTTGCCGAAACCCAATAGGATTCTGTATCGGAGAACCACCAATAGACTTCGTTGTTATGAAGCATAACCACCGCGAAGGAGGCCAGCACGTTTAGCCAGTCAATGTAGGAGCGTTTCAAGAAAATCCCCAGCCTTTACCTTTACTGAACAGCGTTTATCATAGCGGGATTTTCTGGAAATGTCAAACGGCGTAAGCCTCTAGCGGAGTATTATGCCGTACACTGGTTCATACGGCAGCAGTCGGTTTTTTTCTGCTTTTCGGCGGCGGGAATACCGCAAAACGCTTTCCGGCTGGTTTTCTTGCTGCTTTTCGCAGGTTGATAGGAAACCGTCAATTCATTGCGAAGCAGTGCGACGTCGTTGGCTAGCGTTGCTTGAAAATCACGCCGATCATTTACATAAAGATTCATCAATCGTTCCTCCTTTGGGAAGCGGGGTGGGAGAGGTTCACGTCTTGCAAGAGCGTCGTTGCTACTTTCGATTTGTATCAACGAAAGTAGTATAAGCCAATTATTTCATAATGTCAACACTTTTTTGCAAAACAAAAAGAGCCAGAGATCACTTTTGATGTTATCAAACAAAAGTAATGCCTGGCCCTTTACCAGATTAAAATTCGATTTCCTCGCGGCTGAGGGTAAAAATGCCGTGCATCATTTCCTCCCGGCAATCCTTCTGCAAATAAATCTGAGGTAAATGCTGGACGGGGATATAGCGTTTGCACTGCTCTAGCAGCTTCTCCATGCTTAGGTACTCCACAGCCTTGCCGGTAACATAGACTACGTCGGGGTTCAGCAGCACGATGGTGGAGGTTAGGTAAACGGCTACATAAGGGGTGACGTCCTTGGGGTTGCGGTCAAGCTCCCGCTGCTCCTCCGGGCTCAGGTGGTAGGGAAGGTTTGCAATTTCACCGGCAAACCGAGTGCTGCCCAGCACGATGTGACCGTCCACGATGGAGCCGGAGCCGGAGCAGCACCGTTCTACCCAGATGGAAACGGACAAGGAGTAGGGCTGTTGATGGTCAAGCAGGGAATAGAAGCCATAGGAGGTAAAATACATGTCATTTTGAATCAACGCAGGCAGCTGGAACCTCTCGTGGATTAAGGCCTTGAGGTTCAGCCCAAACAGTGGAGAGGTATCGCAGATCTCGATCTTATCATTGGAATCGGTAATGCCTTGAACGGCCATCCCAATCATTTTGATTTTTGGAAACAACCGAATTCCCTGCTCAATAACCGACGCAAAGCCCTCCCATGTAAAGGGCGCGTCGGTATGGTTTACGTCGTAATAGATTCGGCCGCTGAGATCATAAACCCGGCAGCATATTCCCCGCCCCATCTGATAATGATCCGCGAAAAGGCATAGGATGTAGCCCCAATCCGGGTTGATGGAAAACCGGCGGGCGGGGCGGCCGCCGTTAGGCTTGGCTAGCTCCAGCTCCAGCACCTGCTCCTTGGCGATTAGCTCGCTAAGCAAAACGGTGCAGGTAGCAAGGCTCAAATCGGTTTGCTCTGCTATTTCCCGCTTGGTTAGCGTGTCGCCGCTAAAAAGCGTGCCGCGGATCATTCCTATGTTTCGTTTTTTTACCTGAGCTGTGCATTTGATCTCCTCCAAGACAGCCGCCTCCTTCCCGAAAAATCATTGCTGTGTTTTAGCGCTTGATGTCGTAGTTCATGTTCATCAAATTGCTGATGCTTTGCGCGTCGTCGGTGATGTTTGCATCGCCGTGGATGGTGTGCTTGATGACGCTGCTGGCTACGGCAAAATTGACTAGCTCCATGGGGCGGTAGTTATGAATCATGGCATAGATGAGGCCGCTGGCAAACGCGTCGCCGCCGCCTACCCGGTCCAGAATGGTAAAGGTGAAGAATTTGCTTTCAAAGGTATGCCCCTCATACCACATAAACGCCTTTAGGCTGTTTTCACTGCCGCTGTGCACATAGCGCACGTGACGGGCGATGCATTTGAGGTTGGGGTAACGCTCTACAAAGGCTTGAAAGATTTCATCCTGCTGCTCATAGGTGGGCTGCATGCCTATGCCGTCCTTCACATCGCCCTTGGTGTGATCGTTTTCGTCCCGCCACAGGTGATACGGCTCGATGCCCAGCAGAACGTCCACATACGGCAGACACTGGGTGCAGAAATCCCGGGCTTCCTCCCAAGACCACAGGGAGCTGCGGAAATTGCCGTCGAAGCTGATGGTCATGTTCTTAGCCCGCGCCGCCTTCAGGCATTCCAGCGTCAGCGCTCTACAGTTAGGGGCCAGCGCCGGGGTGATGCCGCTTAGATGCAGCCAGTCAAAGCCGTCCAGCAGCGCGTCCAAATCCAGCTTGCTAAAATCATACTCGGTAATGGCGCTATGCTTGCGGTCATAGGTGACCTTGCTGGCGCGAATGCCAAAACCGGTTTCTAAATAATAGGTACCCAGCCGATGGGAGGGGGTTTCCTCCGGCGTGGTTAAAATCATGGGCGTGCAGTGCACGTCGTTGGAGCGCAGCATTCGCACCGCGCTTTTGCCCAAGCTGTTATTTGGCACAACGCTAAAGAAGGTGCTGTCCACCCCCAGATTGGCCAGCGCCAGCGCAATATTGGCTTCGCTGCCGCCGTAGCTTGCGTCAAAGCCGGAGGTCATGCGTATTTTCTCATAGTTCGGGGGCGTGAGGCGCAGCATGATTTCGCCGATGGTAATAAACTTCTGCGGGCTTTGGTTGTTTTTCAGAAGCGGATTGGAATGTTCCATTTCAGTGCCTCCTCTGTTGTGCCAAATGGATGGAATAAAAATAGTGTATCTCTTTTTGCGCGGGATTTCAATACCGGATTCCTGATCGGTTTTTTCCTTGCGCAAGCCCCCTAAAAATGCTACAATACCAGTCTGGCAGCGGGGGTGGTGTGAACCATCCCCGCCAAAACGCGTTTCGAACAAAGATTGGGCAGTCAAAGGAGCACTGTTATGTATTTAATTGTTGGACTGGGAAACCCCGGCGCGCAGTACGCCCACACCCGTCACAATGTGGGGTTTGACGTAATCGACGCGCTGGCGCGCAAGCTTGGGGTAACGGTCGGCCGCGCAAAGAGCGATGCGTTGATCGGAGAAACCTTTGTGGACGGCCAAAAGGTGATTCTGGCGCTTCCGCAAACCTATATGAACCTGAGCGGACAAGCGGTATCCGCCTTGGCGAGCTGGTACAAAATCCCCCATGAAAACCTGCTGGTGATTTATGATGATATCGATTTGCCGCCGGGCACGGTGCGGATTCGTCCCAACGGCAGCGCGGGTACCCATAACGGCATGCGCTCCATTGTGGGGGAGCTGAACGCCGAGGATTTTCCCCGGATCCGCGTGGGAGTAGGGGAGCGCCGACCGGGCTACGAGCTGGCAGATTGGGTGCTAGGGCATTATGTTACCCCGGAGGAGCAGCAAACGGCTTCCGCCGCTTACGAGCAGGCGGCGGAGGGGGCGCTTTGCTTCATCCGGGAAGGAATAGAAAGCGCCATGTGCAAGTATAATACCAGAAAACAGAAAAAACCAAAGGGGAACGACGCGGAAGGAGAGCGAGAATGAACGAAGGATTGTTCAGCGCCTTCGAGGGCCGCTGGAAAAAGCTGCTGGAGCTTACGGCTAAGCCGGGCTGCTCCGCCGTATATGAGATTGCCGAGGGCGAGCGAGCCTTTCTGGCGGCGGCGCTTAACCATAAAACGGGCAGGCCCGTGGTTCTCCTATGCCCTACGGAGCTGGCAGCACAGCGCCACGCACAGGATGTGGAACGTCTCACAGGGCAGAGCTGCAGCGTGCTGCCGCCCAGAGATTTGCAGTTCAGCCGCGCCGCCTCCAGCAGGGAAAGTACTTGGCAGCGGTTAAAAACGCTGGACGCTCTTTGCCGGGGGGAAAGCGCCATGCTCTGCCTCAGCGTAGACAGCCTCGTGGAGCGATGCGCGCCGAAAGCGGTGTTCATGGAGGCTGAAATCGCTTTGAGCGAGGGCGAGGTTCATCCCCCGGAGGAATTGATGAACCAGCTGCTGCATAGCGGCTACGAGCGCGTGCCTATGGTGGAGGGCTGCGGTCAGTGCGCCATGCGGGGCTCTATCTTAGACGTATTCCCTGCTAATGAAACGGAAGCCGTTCGGGTGGAGTTCTTTGACGATGAGGTGGATAGCATCCGGCGGTTTGACTGCATCAGTCAGCGCAGTATCAATCGCGTGAAGAGCGTCCGCATCGCGCCTGCTTCCGAATGCCTGATGACCGATCCCGCCGCCGCCGCCCAGCGGCTCAAGGAGGCCATCGAGGCTGGCGTCGGCAAGGAAAGGACCCTGAAAGCGCCGTCCGTGAAGGCGGCGGCTAAGCCCGGGGACAACGGCGACGCGCTGCCCACGCTGGATGACTTTTTTTCCCAGCTGGACGCTATGGAGCTGACGGAGGACATGCTTGCGCAGGCTGTGCTGGCCTCCACTGAGATGACCGCCAAGCCTACCCCCGACAAGGACGATTTTAAACGTCATCTGGACGATGTGGAGCGTGTGCGGGCGGGTCAAACCATTCGCACCGCGCCTATGTGGATGAACGTATTATGCGACAGCACCGTGTCGTCCCTCGCCTACCTCAACAACCCTATTTTGCTCTGCGACCGTCCCGATCAATTTACGGGGCGGCTGAAGGTGCTTGGCGAAGAATTTGAGGAAGCCTTTGAGGACGCGCGCCTGCGGGGCGACGCCTTTGAAGCACAGCGCTCATTACGCTTCGTCTACGACGAGCTGGTGACGGGCTGGAACAGCCTGACGGTAATCGCTATGAGCGACATGCGGGCGGGGCTGGGGATGTTGAAGCCCACGGAAGCGCTTTCCTTCGGTTCCAAACCGCCCATGCCCTATCAAAGCCAAATCGTTCCGCTGTGCAAGGACATTGCCCAGTGGAAGGAGCAGGGCTTGGCGATTGTGCTGCTAACCGGTGGCGAAGCTCGCGGGCTACGGCTGCAAAAGGCGCTGGCAGAGCAGGGCGTGCCGTCCTCCTATTGCGACGCGCTCAACGGCAACATCATCTTACGAGAGGTGGTGCTGCTGCCGGTCAGCTATAATAAAGGCTTTATCGATCCGGAGGCTCATCTGTGCTTGATTGGCGATACGGACATTTTTGGTACCGCCTATCACCGCGCCCGTAAAAAGCAAACTGCCGGAGAGCGGATTGCTAGCTTTACCGACCTGAAAACCGGGGATTACGTGGTGCACGATCTCCACGGTGTGGGAATCTATCAGGGCGTTGTGCAGATGGAGAACGACGGGGTGAAGCGGGACTATTTGCGCATCCAATACGCTGGAAGCGACAAGCTCTACGTACCGGCTGATCAGTTTGACCGGGTGCAGAAGTTTATCGGCGCGGAGCATGCCGCGCCAAAGCTGAACCATCTGGGCGGCGGAGAGTGGGAAAAGCAGAAGAGCAAGGTGAAGGCGGGCTTAAAGAAGCTGGCCTTTGATCTGGCGGAGCTCTATGCCCGCCGCTCCAAAAATCCGGGCTATGCCTTCAGCCGTGAGAATCCATGGCAGCAAGAGTTTGAGGATGCTTTTCCCTACGAGCTGACCGCCGACCAGCAGCAATGCGTGGCTCAGATTGAAAGCGATATGGAGAGCCCTCATAACATGGACCGCCTGTTGTGCGGCGACGTGGGCTATGGCAAAACCGAGGTGGCGCTTCGCGCGGCCTTCAAGGCTGTGGTGGAGGGCAAGCAGGTGGCGCTGCTAGCGCCTACGACCATCTTGGTGCAGCAGCATTATAATACGATAAAGAAGCGCTTTTCGGGCTTTCCCGTCAATGTGGATATGCTCAGCCGCTTCCGCACCCCCGCCGAGCAGAAGGTCATTTTGCAAAAGCTGAAGGACGGCGAGCTGGAAATGGTCATCGGCACCCATCGGCTGCTGGCTAAGGACGTGCAGTTTAAGGACTTGGGGCTGCTGATTGTGGATGAGGAGCATCGCTTCGGCGTGAATCATAAGGAAGCCATCAAGAACATGAAGGACAAGGTGGATGTGCTTACCCTATCCGCCACGCCCATTCCCCGCACCTTGCATATGAGCATGGTGGGCATCCGGGATATGAGCCTTTTGGAAACCCCGCCGGAGGAACGGCTGCCGGTGAAAACGTATGTGATGGAATATGACGACTCCATCCTGCGGGATGCAATCCGGCGGGAGCTGCAACGCAACGGGCAGGTGTATTTCCTCTACAATCGGGTACGCTCTATCGAGCAGATGCGGGAGCGTCTACAGACTTTGGTGCCGGAGGCCCGTATCGGCATCGCTCATGGCCAGATGCGTGAAAACGCGCTGGAGGACGTGATGCTGGATTTCTACGCCGGGGCTTACGACGTTCTTTTGTGCACCACCATTGTGGAAAGCGGATTGGACGTGCCGGACGCAAATACGCTGATCGTTTTTGACGCGGATCATTTCGGCTTGTCCCAGCTGTATCAGATACGGGGACGGGTAGGCCGTAGCAACCGTCAGGCTTATGCTTACTTTACCGTGCGGGCGAACCATGCCCTTTCCGAAACGGCGGAAAAGCGATTAAACGCCATTCAGGAGTTTACGGAATTTGGCGCGGGCTATCGCATTGCTATGCGCGATCTGGAAATCCGCGGCGCGGGCGACGTGCTGGGGCCGGAGCAAAGCGGTCATCTGAGCACGGTGGGCTATGATATGTATGTGAAGCTCATTGAACAGGCCGTTGGAGAAGCCCAAGGCAAGGAACAGCTGCCAGAGCTGGACACGCGGGTGGAGCTGAAGCTCAACGCCTTTTTGCCGGAAAGCTATGTGCCGCAGGAGCAGCTGCGCGTGGAAATCTACAAGCGGATTGCCATGGTGGAGAACGAGGAAGGACGCTTGAGCACCGAGGAAGAGCTGATCGACCGCTTTGGCGATATCCCGGAGCCGGTGGAAAATCTCATTCGAATCGCCCAGCTACGGGGCGTTACCCGCAAGCTGGGCGTGAGCCACCTATTCCTGCGTCAGGATGGCTTGCATCTGCGCATGGATGAGCATTATATGCCCGATCCGGGTTTGCTGTACGAGGCGGTTACCAAGGCCGATGCGCGGCTTCGTTTTTCCATCGGAAAAGTGCCGGAGCTGGTGCTTTGCCAGACCGGTATGAATGCCGAGGACGCGATAAAGATTGCCATCCCCGTGCTTGGTAAGGTGCACGATCTGCTCGCGCAGCATGCGGTGAAACCTTATTGACCACACCAGTAGGGCTGCCATGAGCCGCACGCCCGGCTTAGGGCTTCCATATAGAAGTAATCGCCCCAGCTGGTGCATTCATCTACCCCTTCATGGGCGCAATGATTGTATGGGCTTTTCCTACTGTTGGTGCCGTGAGCCAGCTGACCAAAGCCCGGGTAGTGGATGGGCACAGCATAGTAGTTTTTTAGACTGCTGAGCATACGCAGCGCCGTTTCCTTATAGGCCTCTCCAGCCGTATCGCTGACGAGCTCCGCCGCCGTTAGCAATCCGCAGATGGCGATGGCGGCGGCGGAGGAATCCCTAGGTTCCTCCTGGCCGGATTGAAAAAGCAAATCCCAATAGGGTACCCCATCGGTGGGTAGATGCTGGAGATAAAACTGCGTTGCTTTTTCGAAAGCAAGTAGATATTCCTGTAAGCCGGTGGCTTGATAGCAAAGAGCAGCGCCGTACATTGCCCATGCCTGTCCCCTAGCCCAAAAGCTGTCGTCGGAATAGCCGTAATGGCATTCTCCGTGGTCGGGGGTTCCGTCGTCATGAAAGTAAAACGTATCACAGACGGAGCCGTTCTGCCGAAAAAGGTATTTTAAACAGGTGTCCCCGTGGGCGCGCGCCACAAGGTCATACCGCGCTTCGCCGGTGATTGCATACGCCCAGTGTAAAAGCGGAAGGCTTAACAGGCTATCCACAAGTATCCGGCCCTCTCCGGGGGTCCCCATCGAGCCCAAAGCTTGAAGATAACGCCCCTCCGGGCGGTAGCGCTTGCATAGATAATCTGCGGCCAGAAGAGCCGCTTTTTTTGCTTTTTCGGACCCGGTTAAGCGATAGGTGGCTACGCAGGATGGCATGTAGAGCAGGCCTAAGGCGTGAGGCTTTCCCTCTTTTCCTCGCTGAATGCGGGTGAAAAAGCTGTCTACAAAATGCAGACCTACATCTCGAAAAGCGACGGAGCCTGTTTTTTCATAGCTTAACCAGACCTCGCCGGGCCAAAAGCCGCAGGTCCACTGGACGTTGTCGCAGATGGGATAGATACCGCCCACACTTGAATGACTTTGACAGTGCTCCCGATATCTAGTCAGATTGACGGTTACCTGCTGGATTGCCTCTGCCAGCGCCGCTTTAGCCTGAAAAACCGATAGCGGCGGCGGCAGAGGCTGCTTTTTATGAACGAATAGAGCCATTTTTCCTCCGTATCATTTGCAATATCCATTCCCATTCGGCATGGGTAAACGTGTGGTCGCCGGAATGGGCGATATAGCTTAGGCTCCCTTGGCAGCCCGGCAAATCATACACCGGCTTGGCGAGGGCGCAGCTTCGCTCTTCGCTTGCAGCGTCGCACCAAGGGTCCTCTAAAGTGTTGATAATCAGTAAGGAGCTGGGAGCGCATAGCGCTAGCAGCATATGCTGATCCACCGTAAGCTGCTCCTCACGCCCGCCATAGGCGGAAAATGCGGTGGAAAACCAATAGGGAAAGGACTTTGTGATTTCTGCGATTCTTTCTTTCCCCGCCGGAATCGCGCGAAAGAGTGAAGCGCCGCCGCAGCCTGAGTGTACCGCAGCGCATCCGGCAAAGCCGCCGTACAGCGCGCAAGCCCATAGGGCGCTTTTTCCACCGCGTGAATATCCAACCACCGTCGTGGGAAGATGCGCGAGGGCTGGGTCGCGCTGAAGGCAGCGCTGCGCTTGGCTCAGCCCCCATGCCCAAGCGGCTAAAGCGCCCGTGCCGCCCGCGTCCACCTTGTTTTGCTTCATCCAAGTAAAAATGCCGGTTTCCCGTGCGTTTGGTTGATCTTTTGCCAGCTCGTCACAGCGGAGCAGCGCTACGGCGCAGGATTTTGCCAAAGCGTCCGAGATAGGTACGAAGCTGTCCTCTTGGTCAGCTAACAACAGGTATAAAAGGATGGCTTGGCAATCGTCCCCCGACGGTAGATACAGCCGCAGGGAGCAGGAAAAATCCGCTGTTCCAAGCCGATAGACACGCACGCGCTGACGGTCGGCTGTTACAAGCTCCTCCACGGCTAAGGTATCCATGGAAAGCTGAGCGGGGATGCAGCCATATACCTCGGATACAAAGCGCCCAAGCAGCTCTGGCCGACGCGTCTGCCAATCCTGCCAGTCGGCTGCTGCCAGAGAAAAATCAAAAGGCGGCGGAGAAACACGTTTTGCCATAGCACTGCATCCTTTCACATTTTTACTGCGCCCGTGATGCCGGATGCAAAGCTTTTTTGTAAAAAGGCAAAGATCAGCAAGGTGGGTAACGTGCAGATGGCGACGGCCAGCAGAATCATGCCATAGTCCTGAGTGTAGCCGGACATGAGGTTGGCCAGCAGCAGCGGCATCGTTGTTGATTCATTGGATAGCATAACAATGCTGGGCCACAGGTAGCTGTTCCACGCGTTCATAAAGGTGATGGTCAAAGCAGCTACATAGGTAGGGGCCATGATGGGAACGAACATGCGGATAAAAATGCCGAACTCGCCCAAGCCGTCTACGCGAGCGGCTTGAATCACTTCGCCGGGAAAGGAACGGGCGCTTTGTCGGAACAGCATAATCAAAAATACGGACGCGATTCCGGGCAGAACAAAGGCGATCCAAGTGTTTAAAAGTCCCCAAGAAGAAAACATTTTAAAAAGCGGTATCGCAGTGGTAATCTGGGGAATCAGCATCGATAATAGCAGCACATTCATGAGCGCGTCCTTGTGCCGGTCGTGGAAAACTTCAAAGCCGTAGCCCGCCAAGGAGCTGATGAACAGGGATAGAACGGTTTGCAGCGCGGCGTTGCGCAGGGAGTTGAACATGGCTGTCCAAATATTTTTCGCCTTCATCAGGTTCTCAAAGTTGGTAGGCAGCGCTGTGCCAAAGGTAAGCTTGCCCATGACGATGCCGGCGGTATCGTTGGTAGCGGACACAAACATCCAGAAAATAGGGAAAATGAACAACAGGCTTGTAAGAAGCATGATCAGCGGCAGCAGCACTTTTTTACATTTCGTCACGTTTATCACCCACCTTCATTTGCAGCAGCGTAAGAATCGCGATCACGATAAAGACCACAAAGGACAGCGCGGTCGCATAGCCAAAATTGGGCGTATATTTAAAGGCTAGATTGTAGATGTAATGGGAAATAGACAAAGTCGCGTTTGCCGGGCCGCCGTTGGTTAAATTGACGGATTCGTCAAACAGCTGGATCGTACCGCTTAAGGTCATGATGCACAGCAGCACCAGCGTGGGGCGCAGCAAGGGAAGGGTAACGCGGAAGTATCGTTGAAAGCCGCTAGCGCCGTCGATGGTTGCGGCTTCATAAATGGCGGGGTCAATGCTTTGCATAGCAGCGGAAAGAAAGACCATGTTGTAGCCGGTCCAGCGCCAAACCAACGCAATGAGAATCACCATCCGCGAGGTCCATGCGCCGCCGAAAAAATTGATTCCGTTTTGATTCAGACCTGTGAATCGGAGCACCGTATTGATTAAGCCGTCGCTGGCGAATAAAATGCGGAAAACCAGAGAATAGGATACGGAAGCCATGGCGCATGGCAAAAAGATCATCACCCGATAAAGACCCGGGCAACGAAGATGAACGTTGTTAAGGGCTTGTGCATATAAAAGCGCCAATCCAAGCATGACGGGGATTTGCAGCAAGTAGACCAAGGTGTTGCCTACGGTGGTTTGAAAAGTGGGGTCCTTTAGGATACGCAGATAGTTGCTAAAGCCGGTCCATTTCATATTGTTTCCCATGCCGGTTTGCAGGGAAATTCCAAAGGCTTGGATAATAGCGCTAAAGCTCATGATAAAAATCATCACGACCGCAGGCGCAATAAACAGCCATCCCACAAGGTTGAGGCGTTTGGCATAGGTCAGCTTCATGGATAAGCCCCCTTTCCTTTATTTGAAAGTCAAGGGCGGCAGCCGCGTTTTTCGTGCCTGCCGCCCTTGATTTAGGCGTCGCTTTGCGAAGCCCTTTACATTCCGCTGATAAAGTCAACCGTATCCTGAGCGGCGTCTAGTTCCGATTGCATATCGGCTCCGCCTAAAATGTTGGAGACAGCTACCATCAGTGCATCCTGCGTTTCGTCATATGCTGCGCTGGTATAGCAGGCGAGCATGTGGGAAACAAAGGAGCCCAAGGTTTCAAATACCTTTTGATTGCCGAAGAACGCATCCTCCGCGCCATAGACCTCCGCGCTCCCAGCGGTGGGCAGATAAGCGGCGATATAGTTGGAAGCGGAAAGAATCTTGGCGTAATATTCGTCGCTCAAGGAGCCGCCCATAATGCTCGTCAGGAAAGCAACTGTACCTTCGAGATTTTCGCATTTGCTGGTAATCATCCAGCTGCTGCCGCCGCTGGAGGCGTAGTTGCTCGCGCCCTCAATCTGTGCTACCGCAGGCAGATTGGTTACGCCCCATAGCCCGGACTGGTCTGCTGCGTCCTTGCAGGAGTTCATAATCCACATGCCGTTCATGGTTCCGGCACTGGTGCCCGCGTTCAGGCTGCTCATGTATTCGTCCCAGTTTGTAACGACCTTTACCGTTCCCGCATTGACCAAGGAGCTGTACAGGTCGATCACGGCGTTCAGCTTCTCGTTGGCTTTCAGGTTTGCGGAGCCGTCCTCGTTAAACAGGCTGCCGCCGGCCGACATGAGCATCATGGAAATCAGGGTTGCATCGTTGGGGGTGGAAATCAGAGGATGACCCGTCTTTTCCAGCACCGCCGCGCCAACGCTCTGAAAGTCGTCCCATGTGACGTCGGTCAGATCCTGTAAGGAATATCCTGCTTGCTCCAGATAGTCCGTGCGATAGCATGCCACGCCGACGCTGGAATCGAAGGGAATGCCATAGAGCTTTCCCTCGTAGGTATCCCACGCAATTTTTGCCTGATCAAAGGTCGCGGTATCAACGCCGCTATTGCTCAGGTCTGCGAACGCATCGCCATAAGCCCTGACCATCATAGGAATGGAGGTATCCTGCATCAAAATGACGTCCGGCAGCTGGGTCAAATCCCCGGAGCTGGTGATGGTTGCAATTTTGGTGCGTACATCTGCTAGCGCCATCACGGTGATATCCAGCTGTACGTTGCCCAAGTCCGCCTCTTTGTACATTTCAGCCCCTGTAGTCAGCAAATCCTCGTTGGGGGACCAGCACCAAACGGACAATACCATAGGCTCTGCGTCGGCAGCCAAAGCAGACGAGCCCGCCAGCAGCAGACAAACAGTCAAAACCAGAGAAAGAATAGACCTAATGTTCTTCATGTGGGAAACCTCGCTTTCGTATTTCTTGATTATACAAAATTGTAAACGACATATCTCAGCATTTTTTTGCAAAAAACATGCATTTTATTTGATGCGTCATAGAGTCTTTGGTAGGAATATGGACCTATATGTTGTATATATAAAGAGGGAGGCTGAATATGGAGTATTTAGATTATTTGGTAGAGTGTAATTTTACCGAAGCTACCGACACGCTGGACAAGAATTATGTAGCTCATGCAAAATATGAGATGTTTTTGCTCCTGCACGGCGATGTGACAATTTTAATCAATTCCCGTAAATATCATTTGCAGGACGGCTCCTTGGTGCTGCTAACGCCCAGAGATCTGCACCTAACCATGAACAACACCTCGGAGACCTATCGGCGCATTACCATGCACTTTGATCCCAAGGTGGTGCAGATGTTTAACACCAACAATACCAATCTGTTAAGCTGCTTTCATCAGGCTTCTGCCGCTCAGCGCAACATTATACAGCTGGACGAGGAACAGGTTCATGAATATGTACGGCTTGCCAGCAGCATTGCACCCTATTGGGGTTCTCGTATTTTTGGTGACGATCTGACCGCACTTTCCTCGTTGGTGCTGCTATTGGTGTATGTGAATCGGGCTTTTCTTACGCAACGCATTGCCGTTCCGGTGCCATGCTCGCCCTTGGTGATACAGATAGCGGATTATGTGGATGAGAACCTTGGGCAGAACCTATCCGTGGCTACGCTGGCAGAGCAGTTTTCCTATTCACAGTCCTACATCAGTACGCTGTTTTCCAAGCAGATGGGGGTTTCCCTGAAGTACTTCATTATCACGAAGCGCATCGCCTACGCCAAGCAGCTTCTGCTGGTGGCGGATAATTCCGTTATGAGCGTTTGCGAGCAATGCGGTTTCAATGACTACTGCAATTTCATACGCTCCTTTAAGCAAATTGTGGGAATTACGCCCTTGCGTTGGAAACAGGAGGCGTGGGCGAAAGCTCCCCGGAATGACGAGACGGGGGAGGGCGTGATGGCGCTAGGAATTTAAAGGCGCGCTATAACCCTATAGCAAACCGCGTTTCCAACCTGTACGATTGGTTCAAGTAAAATAAGGAACTCTATCGTAAGAATGAAATGCCAATAAATCGTTGACGCTATCACGGCATACCGTTATAATGATAGCAGGAGGTGAGAATTGTGACGCTGACGACGCTTATCCAGCAGAAAGGGCTGACTGTCTATGCGCTCTCAAAGGCAAGTGGGATTCCATATACAACGGTCAGCGATATTTGTAGCGGAAAGACGCGACTTGAAAAATGCTCTGCAGAAACGCTCTACAAGCTGTCCAAGGAGCTGGGTACGACAATGGAAGCGCTCATCGAGCCTTATGTCGCGCAGCGCACCGCCTTTGAGCTTTTCAAAAGCAATGTTTGCCACCGCCTGCGTGAGCTTGGCGATACCAATTTTATTATTGATACTCTGACGAAAGATGACATCTATAAATACTATCGTCGGATGTGGTATCCGGAAGCCTTGTATTTGTTGGCAATGCTGGATTATATCAGTCATATCAACGCGATCCCATTGTGTAGCGAATATGATGCGCTTCGAAAATGCAAGCTACAAAAGCCGTTATTTCCGGGAAGTGTCCTTGCGAGCGCGGCGATGCTCAATAATGATCACGTGAAGGAACAGGCTATGCAGCAGGCAATCCCAGAATTCATGCGGTTTAACATTGTGGAAAGTGAGGTACGCAATGTCATTTGAAAGCGCGGCCTATTTCACAAAGGACAATCTTGATACTTACCTCAAGGCACTTGCAAAGGAATTTCGTAAGCTGAACGGCAAGGCTGTACCCGCAGAGATTGTGCTAATCGGAGGGGCGGCAGTGCTGGCTAATTATCAGTTTCGTCATATGACCACTGATATTGACGCCATCATTCATGCGTCCTCCGCGATGAAGGACGCGATCAGTCGCGTAGGAGATCAATACAATTTGCCTGTCGGCTGGATCAATGCTGATTTCATGAGAACGGGTTCGTATTCCCCGATGCTTGATGGATATTCGGAATATTATAAGACCTTCTCCAATGTTCTTACTGTTCGTACCATATCTGCTGAATACTTGATTGCCATGAAGCTGCGCGCCGGTCGAATGTTCAAGAACGATATGTCTGATATTCTTGGCATTCTGGCCGAGCATGAACAGAAAGGTACGCCAATTACGCGGGAGCGTGTGGAACAGGCCGTTCAAAACCTTTATGGCGGCTGGCAAGACATATCACCCCAATCCAGAACAGTTATTGATTCAGCCTTTGATCATGGTGATTTCGTCGAAGCGTATCAGCGTGTGCAGGCTGAGGAGCTTGACGCGAAGAACATGCTGGTGCAATTTGAACAAGACTATCCGAAAGCCGTTTCAGAATCCAATGTTAACAGCATTTTGCAAGCTTTACGTGCAAAGACGAAGAACCAATCTCTCCATAAGAACAATTCATCAAAAAACATGGACGAACAGGAATGATCATCGGGCGGCGAAAGCCTCTAAAAGTGAAACACCCCATGACAAACGGCGCTATTCCCCTTGCATCCAGAAGTTCCCTGTGATAGGATGAAACGGTTGTCCTAAAAAAACACCCATGGAGGCCTTATGCTGCGTGTTCATCAATTAAAGCTGACGCTAGACGAAGCCGCGCTGCCTCAGGACGCGGTTTTGCGCCGCCTGCTGGCTCGTTATTTAAAAATTTCGGAAAGTGACGTCGACTCGGTGAAGCTTCAAAAAAAGAGCGTGGACGCTCGTGATAAGGGTGACGTTCATTTTTCGCTGACGGTCGATGTTACCTTTAAAAATGGCAGCCTTGAGAAAACGATCGCCGCGCGTTTTCGGCCTAATCAGGCTGCGGTGGTGGAGCAAACCGCTCAAGCGCCGGATTTGTTCGCTGCTGAATGGAACCGCTGGGATGATCAACAGGGGCGGCCTTTGGTAGTTGGCGCAGGCCCAGCTGGACTGTTTTGCGCGCTGGCGCTGGCTCGTCGGGGCGCAAAGCCCCTTCTGATTGAACGGGGACAGCCTGTGGAAAAGCGCGGGGCTCATGTGGAGATTTTTGAGCGAGAGGGCGTATTAAACGAAGAGAGCAATGTGCTCTTCGGCGAAGGCGGAGCGGGGGCGTTCAGTGACGGCAAGCTGACCTGCGGCCTCAATAGTCCGCATATCCAAACGGTGCTGCGCACCTTCTATGCCTGCGGCGCGCCGGAGGAAATCCTGACCGCCCAACGCCCCCACATCGGTACGGATGTGCTGCGTAAGGTGCTAGTCAACGCACGTATGCGGCTGTGCGAGCTGGGGGGCGAGGTGCGCTTCGGCTGTAAGCTGACGGGGCTGATTCTTCGGGATGGAGCGGTAGCTGCGGCGCGGATTTGTCAGGAGGGCCGCACGGAGGAGATCACCGTTCGAAAAGTGTATCTGGCTATCGGCCATAGCGCCCGGGATACCTTTGAATGGCTGTATGACCTCGGCGTGCCTATGGAGCAAAAGCCCTTTGCTATTGGAGCGCGTATAGAGCATTTGCAGCGGGAAATCGACCGAGGCCAGTACGGTTCAGCAGCGGGACATTCTCAGCTACCGCCTGCCGAATATAAATTGAACGTACCCACTCCCGACGGCAGGGGTGTGTACACCTTTTGCATGTGCCCCGGGGGACAGGTAATCGGCGCGGTGAATCAGCCGGGGGAGATCAATGTAAACGGAATGAGCTTCCATGCCAGAGACGGAATCAACGCCGATGCGGCGTTGCTGGTGGGGGTCAGACCCCAGGATTATGGCAGTGACCATCCGCTGGCTGGAGTGGCTTTCCAGCGGCGGATCGAGCAGGCGGCTTATCGCCATTGCGGCGGCTTCCGCGCGCCCTGCCAGCGGGTGGAGGATTTGCTGGCGGGGCGGGAAACAAAGGCCTTGGGTCAGGTACAGCCGACCTATCGGCCCGGCGTTACCTTGGGAGATCTTGCCTGCTGCCTTCCTTCCTTTGTGCTTGACGCTTACCGGCTGGCGCTGCCTCAATTCGGGCGGCGGCTGAAGGGCTTTGACGCGCCGGATGCGCTGTTGACCGGCCCGGAAACCCGAAGCTCCTCTCCGGTGCGGTTTTTGCGCAAGCCCAATCGGGAAAGCGCCATCGCCGGCTTGTATCCTTTGGGCGAGGGGGCGGGCTATGCGGGTGGAATTGTGTCGGCGGCGGTTGACGGCCTGTGTGCCGGCATGGAAGCATAAGAAGGCGGTGGGAAAATGATACGCGGCGTTTTATTTGATATGGACGGCGTTTTGCTGGATACAGAGCGATTAGGCTCCCAGCTATTGCCCAAGGTATTGGAGGAAATGGGGTATTCGTCCCCCGAGGGGCTTTATCTCAGACTGCTGGGCGTGAATCAGCATCTGGGCGGCCAAATTTATCGCGAGGTCTTTGGGGATGATTTTCCGCAAGCGGAGGCCAACCGCCGTTTTTTTCAACGATTGATGGAGGTAGCGGCAGCGGGCGCACTGCCGCCAAAGCCTGGCTTAAGCCGTTGTATGGAGGGGCTCCGTGCCCGAGGGATTCCCTGTGCGTTGGCAACCAGCAGCGAGAGAACCGTGGTGGAGCTGTATCAGCGAGCCGTACCTGCTTTGCAGAATTGCTTTGACGCAACGATTTGCGGGGTGGAGGTGCCGAATGGCAAGCCTGCGCCGGACATTTATCTTTTAGCGGCGAAAAAGCTGAAGCTAGCGCCGTCGGAGTGCTTGGGCGTGGAGGACAGCCGCAACGGTCTGAAAAGTCTGCGCGCTGCCGGTTGCTACAGCCTCATGATCCCGGATTTGCTACCGTTTGATGAAAGCCTTGCGCCCTATGTGGATCGGGTGCTTGATAGCTTGGACGAGGTTTGCGGCCTTGTGGACAGGCTGAACGGATAGAAAGCCGGACGATGTTTACCGTGGGCAGGCCTGTGCAGAAGCTGTCTCTATCTGGACTAAAGGCGCTCATTGAGAGACGTAGCTTCCACCTGTAATCCGTGCTGAGCGTTGCATTGTAAATATTGATAATAAGATAAAAAGAGAGACCTTATAGGATTTTCAAACCCTATAAGGTCTCTCGGCATGGTGCCGAAGGTGGGACTTGAACCCACACGGTATTGCTACCAACGGATTTTGAGTCCGTCACGTCTGCCATTCCATCACTTCGGCTAATGACCTCAATGATTATAGCACAATTTTAGCGCTAATGCAATAACCTGGGCGTATGACACTTGAGATGAATGGGAAAGAAGAATGCTACCGCAAGAAACGCCTGAAAGTCAATGTGGGCCTTATTTTTGACTCGCACATTGAATATAGGAGAGCAATGAGAAGGCCTCCAAAGTGAATATTCTTTTTATTTTTTGGGGATAATTGTTAAGCTATTATCGTAATGCGCCGTTGAGTGTCCTATAAAAAATCATCCCAATCTGTTCGCTGTTATAACTGAGATTAGTATAACAGAGATTCGTATGACGATCGACCGTTAAAACAGCTCCGATGATCGATGCCACGCATCATTCATCGGAGCCATTGGATCAAATAAGCCGTGCCAAAACGCCAGTCGGGAGGCCCAATGCCGACCGACGGCCTTGTAAGCCGCCCCCAAGCACAACCACCCACCCCTGCGCGGCCGCGCCGCGCAGGGGTGTAGGGGCACAGCTGTACCCTCATCGGGGCCATTGGATTAAATAAGCCGCGCAAAACGCAAAAACGCCAGTCGGGAGGCCTTATGCCGACCGACGGCCTCGTAAGCCACCCCCCAAGCACAACCGCCCACCCCTGCGCGGCCGCGCCGCGCAGTCTGGGGGGTGCAGGAGCACAGCCCTACCCTCATCGGAGCCATCAGATCAAATAAACCGTGCCAAAACGCCAGTCGGGAGGCTTTATGCCGACCGACGGCCTTGTAAGCCGCCCCCCAAGCACAACCACCCACCCCTGCGCGGCCGCGCCGCGCAGTCCGGGGTGCAGGGGCACAGCCCCTGCCTAGGCTAGCTTGAGGCGGTAGCCGCATTTGTAGACGGTTTCGATATATTCGCCGCCTAGTTTTTTCCGTAAACGTTGAACATGCACATCAACGGTGCGCGTTTCACCCATGCTTTGATAGCCCCATGCCTTGCGGAGAAGCTGCTCCCGGCTGACGGGGATGTCCGGCTTTTCCATCAGCGCGAGGAGGAGCGCAAGCTCCTGCGCCGTCAGCTCAATACGCCTGCCGTCCAGAAGGGCGACGCGCTCGGCTTCATTAACGGAGATTTCACAGGGCGCAGCGTTTCCGCCAATCAAAGCCTGTACTTTCGCGTTAAGGGCTTTGAGGGAGAAGGGGTGCACCAGTACGTCTGAATGGCCGTTGTATAAGGCCCGCAGATGAGTGCTCATGCGCCGGTCGTTGGTAATGAATAAAACGGGGCAGCCAATAGCCGCGGCTTGCTCAAACAACGGACGGCAGTTGATCCATTTCATGGACGCGTCCAGAAGAATCAGGGGAACCTCGTCAAGGGGGAATTCCGTGGAAAAATCATTCTGATCACCGCAAAGCTTTACGTTGTGCTTCTCCCTTTTTAGGAAGTCGCAAAGCTTATGTGCGATCTGTTCGTTAGGTTCAAAAATTAAAATCGTTGCCATGCGATCACCTCACGTATATTATGACGTGCGAAGGTGTTGTTTTGTTGCATAAATTGTGAACAAACTGAAACGTTTGGAAAAATGATGGAAGCTCTGTTCTCTGTTTTAATTGAGATTCGTATTAAAAACAGCAAGCAAAAGAATTTCGCTTGCTGTATAAAAAATATCATCAGCCCACAGCTGCTGTCTAGCTGTGTCCAGCTACGCCATCTGAATCCGTTCCAGTAGCTCCCCTACCTTCCGGCTCTGCTCCAGCGTTACCTGCGGCAGCGGGAAGGTGCAGCGGGTGCTCTTAACAATCCCACGCTGCTTTGCGGCTTCCTTGATGATGGGGATAAAGTTGCTCCCGATGGAATAAATCTCAAATAGCTGTTCAATGCGGCGCTGCCCCTTTACGATAGCAGCTAGGTCTCCCTGCCGTAGCGCCTCTGCGCAGGCGACGCAGGCCTCTGGGTAAAAATTTGATAGCCCGGCGATACAGCCGTTTCCACCGGATAATACGTTGGCGGTCAGATTGTCGTCAAAGCCGGAGTAGATTTCAAAGTCCGGATAGTAAGGCTTAAGTAGCTTTATTAGCTCCCGAGTGTGCCCCATGCCGGGAATGGTGTCCTTGATACCGACAATGTTGTCATGGCTTTGCTTTAAGCGAAGCACAACCTCCGGCGCGATGGAGTAACCCGTTCGGTCGGGAAAGTTGTATAGATAAACCTTTCCCTCAATCTGCGGGATGAGCCCGTGAAAATACTGATAAATAGCCTCGTTGTCCAAGGGAAAGTAGTAGGGCGAAATGAGGATTATAGCGTCCGCGCCTTTTTTCAAGCATTCGTTGGAAAAAGGAACGATTTCCTCGGCGTTCATGCTGCCTGTGCCGATCAATAGCCTCGTCCTGCGCTTCATGACAGAAATGGCGTAATCCGCTAGCTCCCGGCGCATGGCAAGCGGCATGGCAAAAAATTCGCCGATACTTCCTAATACGAGCACACCGTCGATTCCTTTTTGAAGTAGGTTTTCATAGAGCGCTCCGTTGCTTGATAAATCCAAACCGCCGTTCTCGTCAAATAAGGTAATCGCCGGCGTAATATAGGCAGCGTTCATAGGCTATGCCTTCCTTTCGTACCGCGCTCAGTCTAACCCCGCGCCCTTCATGGCGGATAAAGCGTTTTGCGTATATCGCTTGTAAAAGCCTCGGCGCGGTTCCGGCGGCTTTACGCCCTTCTGCGCCCGCGCCTTGAGAGCGGCTTCCACCTCTTCCGGCGTAGCCGGTTTTCCGTGTAGCCCAACGATATTCAATGCCCTTTTCTCAATGTCAAAGGCGATTAGGTCACCGTCCTCCACAAAGGCAATTGGGCCGCCTACGGCCGCCTCCGGGCTTACGTGGCCGATGGCCGCGCCCCGAGTCGCACCGGAAAAACGCCCGTCCGTTACCAACGCCACCTTGCCGTTGAGGGCTTCGTCGCAGACAATGGCTTCCGTGGTCATTAGCATTTCCGGCATGCCGCAGCCTCGCGGGCCTTCATAGCGGATCACTAGAATATCTCCCGGCTGTATCTGCCGATTTACCACCGCCTGATAGGCGTTTTCCTCGTGATCAAAAACCCGGGCTGGGCCGGTGCAGCTCCGCTGCTCCTTGACGCAGGCGGAGTATTTTACCACGGAGCCTTCCGGCGCAAGGTTGCCCTTGAGGATGGCCACGCTTCCCTTTTCAGTTGCCTTCTCTCTGGGGAAAATAACATCCTCACGTTTCAGATGATAGTTGTCCAAATATCCTAGGTTACGGTCAAACCAATGCTCCTGCCATAAGGCTTCCAGATTGTCACCTAGACGCTTTCCCGTTACGGTCATCACGTCCAAATCCAACATATCCCGTAGCATCCATTCCACCATGGGTACCCCGCCCGCAAACCAGAACGCTTCGGTTAAATGCTGGCCGCTGGGATATACGTTGGCTAGGTGGGGCGTTTGATGATTAATTTCGTCGAACAGCTCCATGGGCAGCTGTAACCCTAGCTCTCGAGCAATGCTGGGCAGATGAAGCGTTGCGTTGGTAGACCCACCAATGGCGCTATGCACGATGATGGCGTTGCGAAAAGCCGCCTCGGTCATGATTTTGGAGGGCGTGAGCCCCATGGCCACCAGCTTCATCATCTGCCGTCCAGCGCTGCGTGCGCCCTCTAAAATGTCCCGCATGGTGGCGGGGCATAGAGCCGCGCCGGGTAAGGTAAGCCCCAGCGCCTCGGCCATGCATTGCATGGTGCTGGCTGTACCCAAAAAGGTGCACGCGCCCACAGAGGGACAGCCCGTCAGCTTGTAATCCCGAATTTCTTGAGGCTGAATAGCGTCCTTGCGCTTTTGACGCAAAGAAATATCCCCCGCTGCCAAACTGGTGGTCATATGGGGGCCGGGCCGCATGCTGCCGCCCGGAACAAAGATCGTGGGGATATCCATCCGTGCCGCCGCCTTTAAATGTGCGGGGATGGATTTATCACAGCTGGAGGATAGAATCATACCGTCCCAAGGAACAGCGGAGGCGTGCAGCTCCACCATGTCCGCGATCGCCTCTCGGGAGGCCAAAATCACGTTCATCCCATCGTGACCTTGAGCGCAGCCGTCGCAGATATCGGTAACGTGATACTCTGCGGGATAGCCGCCGCTTTGCAGTACGCCATATTTGGCCTGCTCGCTTAGCTGATGAAGGTGCACGCTGCCCGGATGGGAATCTCCGTACACGTCCTCTACCAGAATCTGCGGCGAAGCAACATCCTGCTCGGTCCAGCCGCTGCCCATTTCCAGCGCGTCAAACTGGCTCCACAATAGCCGCTCCGCCTTGCTCCTCTGTTCCATACCGGTTCCTCCGCTTACTTAAACCATTCTTGAGGAAGATAAGCCCGCTGGTTTTCCAGCATTTCATTAAACAGCTTCCGTCCAAGCTCCGGCTTCAAGGTCATCTGCGCGTCGTTCATGAAGGTGGTGAAGCCCAGCTCCCGGTCGCAGGTAAGAGCCGTGGTCAGCGTATTCTCCTGATTGGCTACATGCCGACCGATAATGGCCTGTAGGTTGCCGGGCAGCTCGCCCGCAAAGAGCGGTTCGATTTGATCCCGGGTGAAATAAGCGTTGGTTTCCACTACAGCGCCCAGCGGTAAATTGGGAATTTGACCCCGATTGGGCACGTTTACGTTGGACACGATGGGGTTGAGGCCCAAGAGCGCCTTTATCAGCAGATGGCCTTCCTCGCCGGAGGGCTTCATATCCATAGGCTCCTTGCCGGAAATCAAGTCTGCGGAGCGCTGCAAACGCTTGTGTAGATCGTCCACCCGCCAATCCACCGTGGTCAAGCCGTACATCCAAGAGGTCACGGTCTCCGGGTCGGTCAGATACCAGCGGGGCATAAACTCCGCCAGATGCCGGTCTCCGGCGGCGGCGATCAAGCCAAACCGACGGAATAAGTCAAACTTTACCCGATGGGCGCAGGCGAAGGAGGAATTCATCCAGTTGGTATCCTTGCCCTCGTCGAAGCCGGTTTCCGCATACTTTTCGGCAAATTCGCGGTAAACGGGCATGAGGTCGTACCCCTTGTAGGAGGCTGAGGAAAGCCATGTAAAATGATTGATGCCGGTTACGGTGGTATAAAGCTCGTGACGCTCCACGCCCGCTATGCCGCATTCCTTCTCCAGCATGGCGCATAGCAGCTTTTGGGTGCCGAAAACCTCATGGCAGCAGCCAAAGGCCTTCACCTGCGGGAATACATGGTACAGCGTGCGCACGCAAAGGCTCATGGGGTTGGTGTAGTTGACCACCCACGCCTCGGGCGCGTAATCTCGAATCGCCTCGGCAATTTCTACATACATGGGGAGGGTGCGCATAGCGCGCATAAAGCCGCCCAAACCGATGGAATCGCCCACGGATTGATAAATCCCGTACTTCTCCGGGGCGTGCACGTCGGAGCGCAATTCCTCAAAGGTCGCGGGCAGAATGGAGATAATAATGAAATCAGCGCCGGTCAGGGCTTCCTTCAAAGAGTCCGAAACCTCATACTTCCATGGAGATTTGGCTTCGGGATGGGCAGAAATCTTGTCGCCGATGATTTTATTGTTTTGGGCGGCCTGCTTGTCGATATCATAAAGGCGCACGGTGCCGCACATCTGAGCGTCCATGGCGATGTCCTTCATAAAGCCCCATGCCCAGCCCCGGGAACCTCCGCCAATGTAGGCGACCTTTAAGTTTTGTACGTCCTTTACGGGAGTAATGCTCATGGTAAGCGCTTCCTTTCAGTATTTAGAGGAATCTGTTTATTTTGTCAGCGTTCTAGCCGCCTCGGTGCACATCAGCAAAAACGCGCCCATGCCATGGAGGTCGTTTACGCTGGTGGGGCGAGCGCAGTAGAAATCGTAATCGCCTACGCAGGTGCCGATGCAGACGTTTCCCAGCAGGACGCCGTTTTCATCCTTGCCAAGCCCATCAAGAACGGCTTGCGCCCCTCTCTTAGCCGATGAAAGCGCCTTTTCGTCCATCAGCCCAAGGCGTACCGCCTTCATCAGGGCGGCGGCATAGAGACAGGTGCAGGAGGTTTCCGTCCAGTTCTCCGGTCGGTCGCCCTTGTCCGTCACCTGATACCAAAGGCCGGTGGCTTTATCCTGATAGGGAAGCAGCGCGGAAAGCAGCTCGCAGGAGATGGTTTCCAGCTTCCGACGGTTCTCGCTGCCCTCAGGCATGAAATCCGCCTCGCCCAGAAGCGCCACGGGAACCCAGCCCATGGAGCGTCCCCAGAACTCCGGGGAGCGACCGGTAACCGGGTCGGCCCAAGGCAGCTGACGGTCGTAATCCCAAGCGTGGTACCAAAGCCCGGTTGCGTCGTCACGGGTTTTCTCCCGCATCATTTCCGCCTGCTTCACGTCCAAATCAAAATAATCGGGCCGGTCAAACTTTGCGCCGTATTCCGCCATAAAGGGGCCGCCCATGTACAGTCCGTCCAGCCACATTTGGTTATGATACCACAGCTTATGCCAGAAGCCGCCCTCGGGATTGCGAGGGAAACGTTCGATGTAATAGGCGATAACGTCCATCGCAGCCTTGTAGCGTTTGTCTCCCGTAGCCTCATAGAGCGGGAACAGCAAAATACCGGGCTGTAAATCGTCCAGCTGACCGGGATTGCAGGAGGTGATGTTGCCGTAGGGATCGATTAAGGAATCCACCCAAGCCTTGATGTATTCCAGATAGCGCTTCTCTCCGGTGAGACGATAGGTTTCGTACACGCCGGACAAAAATACGCCCTGATGATAATGGAATCGTCCCTTAGGCGGCAGCTCCTGTGGCGCGAACTTTTTCATCAGCGTTTCGCAGCCAGCCTTGGCAGCCTCCAAAAAAACAGCGCTGGTCAATTCTTCTCTCATATGTGTAGCCCTCTCCTTTTCCAATCAGCCCTTAAGGCCGCTGGTGGCAATCCCCTCCACCAAGTATTTCTGTAGAAAAATGAAAATCAGCATTACCGGCAAAATGGACAAGGTGCTCATGGCAAACATCGCGCCGTAATCCGACGAGGAGCTGGGGTCGCAGAACAGCTTTAACGCGAGGCTGGCCGGGTACAGGGCGCTGTTGCGGATGTAAAGCAGTGCGGAAAGGAAATCGTCCCAACGCCAGATAAAGGAGAAAATGCCGGTGGTAATCAGCGCTGGGGTCAGCAGCGGAACGATGATTCGTAGAAAGATGCCATAGGTGGAGCAGCCGTCGATCTTTGCAGCCTCGTCCAAATCTCTGGGAACCCCGTCGATGAAGTTCACATTCAGGTAGACGAAGAAGCCCTGAATCGCGAAAAAGTAGGGAACAATCATCGGCAGGTAGGTACCCACCCAGTTCAGCTTATTATACCATAGATATTGAGGCACCATCAACACCTGCGCGGGCAGCATCATGGTCACCAGCATAGCGGCGAATAGGAATTTGCGGCCAAAGAACTTCATCCGGCTAAACCCGTAGGCCACAATCGCGGAGGAGGCCACCGTTCCCACCGTGGCAACGGTGGAAATGAATAGCGAATTGGCAAAGAAGGTCATAAACGGAATCTTTCCGAAGCCCCGCAGACCGTTTGCGTAGTTCTCTCCCGTCCATACCGTGGGAATGATCTGACCAGCGGTGGTAAAGATGGTGGTGGTCGGCTTGAAGGAGCTAAAAACCATCCATAGCAGGGGATAAACCATCACAAAGCCGAACGCCAATACCAAAATATGATAAACGGTTCGTTTGGCGATCTCTTTTCGCCTGTAATCCGACAGATGCTTTTGCTGTGCGGCAACGTTCATTTTATAACCCCCCGTCATAGACCCAGAATTTTTTCGTAAGGAACAGGATACCCGTAAACGCGCCCACGATCAGCAGCATAACCCATGCCAGCGCCGACGCATAGCCTGTGTGATTAAACTCAAAGGCCTGCTGATACATGTATACGGTGTAAAACAGCGTGGAGTTCATGGGCTTGCCTTGGGTGATGATGTAGCACTGGGTAAAGGCCAAGAAGCCGTTGATCATTTGCATGACTAGGTTAAAGAAAATGGTGGGGGTTAAAAGCGGCAAGGTGATGCGGAAAAACTGGGAGCCTGAGCTGGCACCGTCCACTTTTGCGGCCTCATAGAGCGTGGCGGGGATTTGCTTCAGAGAGGAAAGAAAAATCAGCATGGAGGAGCCAAACTGCCAGACCGCCAGAATAATCAGCGTCCAGATGGCCGTGGAGGTGTTGCCCAGCCAAGCCATGTTGCTCTCAATCCCGATGCTTTTCAGCAGCACGTTTACGGTGCCGTCAATGGCGAACATACGCTTCCATAGGATGGAAACCGCCACGGAGCCGCCGATGATGGACGGCAGATAGTAGGCGGAGCGGTATAGGCCGGTCAGCTTGGTGTTCTTCAACAAAATCATAGCGACCAGCAAAGCAAAAATCAGGCGCAGCGGTACGGAAACCAACGCGAAGTAAAACGTTACGCCGATGGATTTAACAAATTTAGCGTCCTTGGTGAAGATATCCACAAAGTTTTGCAGCCCCACCCATTGGGGCGCGGAGAGAATATCATAATCGCATAAAGCATAATAGCCCGAAAGCAGCATGGGCGCTACCAGAAAAACCAGAAAACCGATGATAAACGGAGAGGTGCATACAACGCCCGCCACATGCTCTTGGTTCAGCCATTGGCCAAGGGAGAGCTTCGGCTTACGGTTAAGAACGACATTCGACATGGAAACGGCTCCTTTTCCCGGCCCCGCAGCGAACTGGGCAGGCCGTTGAATGATAAAGGTTTGGGGCTGTCTCAAAAGGCTGAGGCAGCCCCGGAAGGGATGGTAGCTTACTTAATGATGGAGGCGGCTTCCTCTACGAAAGCGGCGGCGGCTTCCTGCGCGGTGATCGCGCCATAGCACAGCTGCTCTCTCAGCTCGTCGATATAGGCGAACAGCTCGGTGGCTCCGGCGGGGTCTGCGTTGGGCACGGCGGAGCAGTTGGGCGTTACCACATCATTGATGTAGGCAACAACCTTCTGGTTGATCTCGTCCAGCTTGGGGGCTACGGCAGCGGCTACGTTGGCGGCGGCGGGGATTCCGCGCTCGGCCAGCAGAATGTCGTTGCACTCGGTGGAGTTGAGGAAGAAGTTGACCACCTTCACCGCCTCGGCCTGATTCTGGCCCTGAGCGGATACGGAGAAGAACTGGCTGGGCTTTAGGTAGTTGCTCTTGATGGGGTCAGCGGAGGGCCAAGTGGTAACGCCGATTTCCATACCCTCGGGGGCGGCGGCCTGCATGGCGGTCATCTGATTGCTCCAGAAGAAGGCGCACCAGCTCATGTTGGCGGGGTCGGAGCCGTAGATCATGGGATCCTGCTCCACGGAGCCGATGGTGACCTCGGCAAAGATCTCGCTGCCTACATGCCAGCCTTCTTTAATGCCCTGCTCGTAGAGGCCGAAGTAATACTCCGCGTCCTCCTGCGTGGCGCTTACCTTACCGTCGGTAAACAGGCTGTGGCCTAGACCGCGCAGCATATAGTCGAATACCATATCCGTGCCGTAGCCAATATTGGTCTTGTAGCCGGTCTTTTCGAAGATTTCCTTGCTCAGGGCGATAAACTCGTCCATGGTCATGTTGTCCTTCACGGTGATGCCGTTGGCGTCCAGAAGGGTTTTGTTATACAGCAGGGAAGGAGCGTTCACGCCCAAGCAGATGGCGTACAGCCCGCCGTCAATGGAGCCGGCGCCGGTGATACCCTCGTTAACCTGAGCAATATCCAACGTGCCGTCGGTCACATAGGGGGTCAGGTCTACCAGCAGATTGTTCTGCACATACTGGGACAGGTACTGGTAGTCCATCTGAATCACGTCCGGCAGAGAGCCGCCCGCGGAAGCAGTGGCCAGCGCCGCCCAATAATCGGCCCAAGCGTTCATCTGCACGTCAAAGGTCATTCCAGCATTTTGCTCGGCATACAGGTCCAATGCGGCCTGAGTGCGCTCGTTACGGGTCTGGTTGCCCCACCAAGCGACGGTCATTTGGGTGTCGGCCATGGCGGAAGCGCCTACAATGCCTACCAGCATGGTCAGGACAAGAAACAAGGCCAGTTTTTTCATAAAATGGTAATCCCCTTTCTCGTTGTCAAGGCTGCTGAACAGCCCTTTGCTGCTTTCATTATACCGAAGGGCTCGGAGGAAAAAAAGCAAAAATCCTTTGTTTTATGCGGGAGTTTAACAGCCATTTCCCCCAAAACAGCTCTTTAGCCCTTATGTGGCTTTATTTTTTTGTCAAAATATTTTGTTTTAATATATTGTAATTTATTGTAAAGTATGATATAATAAAGAAT
>JAQUWD010000043.1 GCA_028693055.1 Eubacteriales bacterium
TCGCAAGGCCATTCGTCAGGCGGGCCATATTGTGGTGACCAATCCGGACATGCTTCATGCCAATGTATTGCCTCACCATACCAAATGGGTGAAGCTGTTTGAAAATTTGGAATACATCGTTATTGATGAAATCCATACCTATCGCGGCGTTTTTGGCAGTCATCTGGCAAATGTACTGCGCCGTTTACTGAGACTTTGCACTTTTTACGGCAGCCATCCACGCTTTATCCTTTGCAGCGCCACCATCGCTAATCCGGTTGAGCTGGCCAACGCGCTTACTGGGCGTAGCGTAGAGGCGGTTACGGAAAACGGCGCGCCAATGGGGGAACGTCATTTTGTTTTTTATAATCCTCCGGTGGTCAACCGTCAGCTAGGGATCCGCCGAGGCGTGCTGCAGCAAACCCGTCTTGTAGCCGAGGAGCTTTTGCGCAACGGGATTCCCACCATTGTTTTTGCAAAAAGTCGTTTGCAGGTGGAGGTGCTCACAAAGCATTTGAAAGAGTGCATCCGGGATGCATACGGTTTTTCGGGTCGGGTGCGCGGCTATCGGGGCGGCTATCTTCCGGGGGAACGGCATGAAATTGAACGCTCTCTGCGGGCAGGAGAGGTGGATATGGTGATTTCCACCAACGCCTTGGAGCTGGGGATTGATATCGGCTCTCTGTCCGCCTGCGTGCTTTGCGGTTATCCGGGCACCATCGCCAGCACTTGGCAGCAGGCAGGACGCGCCGGACGGCGTAAGGATACCGCCTTGACCATTCTGGTAGCATCCTCCTCGGCGCTGGATCAATATGTGATAGAGCATCCCGACTATTTTTTCAATGCTTCGCCGGAAAATGCGCTGGTGCAGCCGAACAATCTGTACATTATGCTCTCCCACCTGAAATGCTCTGCTTACGAGCTTCCCTTTGAGGATGGCGAAACCTTCGGCGGCGTGCCGGATACGGCGGAGTGCCTAGAGTATTTAACGGAGAATAACATTCTGCGCCATTTGGACGGCAAATACTACTGGATGGAGGAGGAGCTTCCCTCTGGAGAAATATCATTACGAAGCGCCACATCCGAAAACTATGTGATTATCGACGTCACCAATCCCGCTCATCACCGGGTCATTGGGGAAATGGATCGTTTTACGGTACCCATGCTGCTGCATGAAAACGCTATCTATATGCATGAGGCTAAGCAGTATCAGGTGGAAAAGCTGGATTACGACGCCTGTAAGGCCTATATTCGTTCCGTGGACGTGGATTATTATACCGATGCGGATTTAAACATTAGTCTGCATATTCTGGATGATTTGGAGCATAAGGAGCTGCCAAACGGCGTGGGGTTGACCCTTGGCGAGCTACGAGTCAGCACCATTGTGAAGATGTTTAAAAAAATGAAGCTAGATACCGGCGAGAATCTTGGCTTCGGCCCGGTGCGTCTGCCTCAGACAGATATGCATACCGTTGGGATGTGGTGGACGGTCCCCAGCAGCATTACCTCTCGGTATTCCAACGATGATTTACAGGGAGCGCTGGTAGGCGTAGCCAATCTGCTATCCATTGTGGCCCCGCTTTATCTAATGTGCTCGCCCCGTGATATTTGCGTGGTATATCAGGTGAAGGCTCCCATAACCGATAAGCCTACGATTTTTCTTTATGATTCCTTCCCCGGCGGCGTAGGATTAAGCGAAAAGGCCTTCCAGATGCAGCGTATGCTTTTGGAGCAAGCGCTGGACGTGGTGCGGGAGTGCGGCTGCGAAAACGGCTGTCCCGGCTGCGTCGGCCCCGTTGGCGAGGTGGGCGTTGGCGGCAAGGCGAACGCAATCGCGGTGCTTCGGGAGCTACTTTCCTAATGCCCGGCCTGTTAAACAAGCTCAGGATGATGGATGCGGCTCCCGCCAAAGCCGCACCGTCTCCTGACCCAAGCGTCAAAGCAACGGAAGCGCCCTTCGGCTGCTATCATACCGAGGCGGTCTATCCCGTCAGTACCTTCTGCGACCGCAGACATGCCACGCCGCCAGTATTGGAGAGTATTTTTGGATGCGCCTTCCCAGCCGCCTTTCAGCCGGAGGACGTACTTTTTCTTGACACCGAGACGACCGGCTTATCGGGCGGTGTGGGCACCATTGCATTTGAAGTCGGAATCGGCTACTTTACGGAAAATAGCTTTGTGGTAGAGCAGTTCTTGATGCATAGCTACCCGGAGGAAGGGGAGCTATTAAGACTGCTGAACGTCCGAATGCAGCGCTTCCCAGTGCTTTGTACCTTCAATGGACGCAGCTTTGACGTGCCTTTGCTAAAAAGCCGCTTTTTGATGAACCGCATGAAGGACGACGGCTTTCCACAGACTCATGCCGACGTGCTCTATCCCGCCCGAAGACTATGGAAGCTACGGCTGAAGCAGTGCAATTTGGCTACGTTGGAAACCGCGCTGCTCGGCGTAGAACGGGAGGATGATTTGCCTGGCGCGTTAGTGCCACAGACCTACTTTCAGTATTTAAAGGACGGCAACTTTGAGCCGCTGCAAAAAATTATGGAGCACAACAAGCAGGATATCGTCAGTCTTGCGCAGCTTTTCTATTTCCTATGCAAGCAGGTGAATCTTCCCGAAGAAATCAGCGAGGAAGAGGACTTGTTTTCATTGGCTCGTTCGCTGGAAAAGCGGGGCGAGCGGGAGAAGGCGATGAAATGCTATCGTCTTTGCGCCGATGGTAAGCTAAGCGGAGAAGCTTACCGCGCCATGACGGTTTCTGAGAAACGACAGGGTCAAGTGGACGCTGCGGTCAAGCTTTGCCAGACCATGCTAAGGCGCGGCGATGAACCTGTCTTTGCCTATGAAACGCTGGCGAAGCTGTACGAGCACCAGCTGAAAAACCCGGAGCAGGCGCTCCATTATACCCGGCAGGCTCTGCTTTTCTTAGCCGAACCAACACTGCGGAAAAACGAGACTGTACAACAACAACAAATTGCGTTACAATATCGTTATGCACGTTTACGGCGCAAAATCGCAAAAGCGTCGTCTGTGTCTTGATTCTAGTATTGGAAGGGGTACCGCGTAAATGGGGTTGAATACGACGCTCAAGGTGCGTAAGGCTGTTAAGGCGCACAACGAAGGCCATACCGAGGAAGCCATGAAGCTATATGAGGAATGCATGAGCGAAGGGTTGAAGGACGTTCGATACCTTCTGGCTTATTCCGTGCTCCTGGTACGCTCCGGCGATTTTGCCAAGGCGCGTGAGGTTTTAGTGCAAATCCAGAAGTATCCCATGAAGGACGACCAAAAGCGGCAGCTTTATGTGAATTACGCGGTATGCGTATACAAAATGGGCGAAATCGAAAAGGCGCTGGAGCTTTTGGAACGCCAGAGCCAAAAGAATCCAAGCGGTTTGACCTATGAAACATTGGGCTACCTGTATGTGGAGCAGGGCGACTTCGACAAGGCGCTGGCTTACAATACCGAGGCCTTGGAATACGACGACGAGGATAGCATCGTGCTGGACAATCTGGGTCAGACGTGGTATCGGCTGGGCAATGATAAAGGGAAGGCTAAGGAGTATTTTGAAAAGGCGCTGGAACAAAAGCCCGGTCAGATTGATACGCTTTACTTCCTAGCCCAGTATGATATCGAAGCCGGTAAGAAGGACGCCGCGCGTGAGAAGCTGGAAAAGGCGCTGGAGGGCAAGTTTTCTCCGCTCAATTATGCCACCAAGCAACGCGTGCAGGATTTGTTAAAGCAGCTGTAAGCCAGTGAAGCTAAAAAAGGAGAGCGGTTTGATGAACCGTTCTCCTTTTCAGTTGCAAGGATCCTCTACTCCGCAAGGCACATGCCTAATTCAACTTCCTCTTCATCGGTTCGGCCCGTCGGCGTAAAGCCAAGGCTGCTATAGAGACCATAGGCGGCTTTGTTATCAGGATTGCAGGTGAGAAGCAGCTTGTTGGAAGGCCCGAAAGGCTTTTTGGCGATATAAGCGAGCGCGCATTGCAAAGCCGCTTTACCGTAGCCCTGCTTTTGGTAGGCTTCATCGATCATCATATGCCAAATATTATAGGTTTCTTCATCGTCATCGTAGATTACCATCACGTAGCCAATCATTTGAGTGTCCCAATAAATGCCGAAGGGCGTGCATTGCTGATAATACACATATGCTTGCGCAAGGCTGCGGATGGGGTGAGATACATAGCTCTCTTGACCCTCTGCCAGCTTTAGGCGAAAGCAATCCAAATAGTTTGTTTGGTCAATTCGTCTAAGAGTTATACCGTTCAATGGAGCCTCCTAATCATAAACCCTATCCCATTCCTCAAATGCTTGAAAAATGGGATAGGGCTAAAATTTTTACCGTTTATTCTTTCCCGTGATGGTTCCCATCAGTCCGCGGGTCAACTCACTGGTGAGGGTTCGGGTCACGGTAGAAATGGCGGTGTTTTTGATACGGCCCAGCACGCTATTGTTGGCACGGGCACGCTCTGCACGCTCCTCCTTCAGCTCGTCGCTGCGCTGCCTGCGCGCTTCCATTTCCGCCTCCTTTGCAGCCTTGGCTGCTTCCTTCTCCGCTTTGGCCTGTGCGGCGGCTGCTTCCTTTGCCGCCTTGGTTTCTGCCGGCGTTTGTACAGGCTGATACTGACCGGTGGTGGGGTCCAGCGCCATGGTCATTTGTTTTTGCACATACTGGCCAGTGGTGGGATCTAGCACCAATACATTCTGTACCACGGTTTGAGGCTGAGCTGCGGGAACGACTTGCGGCGCTGTTGGCACGGCCTGTGGAATGGAGGGGGCGGCTTCCGTCATGACAGGTGCTTGCTGCATGGGAGGAACTGGCGCGTTCTCCATCGTATCCAGCTGCTTTTGCACATATTGCCCGGTAGTGGGATCGTACACCATAAAGCCCTGCACCGGCACAGTCGTTTGCGCCATAGTTGGTGCGGTTCTCATGGGAGCGGGCGCGGCTTGAGGTGCGGGCGCTGCGACTTCTGACATTTTGGTGACCAAGAATTCGTAGGCGCTTTCACGATCAACCGATTGGTCGTACACGCCTGCAAAGGGACTGGTTTGGATAAAGGTTTGCCTCAAGGTTTCGCTTACAGCGCCCATATAGCTTTGGGGCGGCAGAATGGTAGCCCGTTGTACGATGCCGGGGGCTCCGTTTTCATCCAAGAAGGAGATCAGCGCCTCTCCTGTTTTTAGCTCCGTAATTGCTTTTTCGGTATCAAAGGCCGGATTGGCACGGAAGGTCTGCGCCGCCACCTTTACCGCCTTCTGATCCAGCGGCGTGAAGGCGCGGAGCGCATGCTGTACGCGGTTGCCCAGCTGGCCCAGCACATTCATGGGTACGTCCGTGGGGTTCTGGGTAATGAAATACACGCCTACGCCCTTGGAGCGAATCAACCGTACAACCTGCTCAATCTTATCCATCAGCTGCTTGCTGCAATCATCAAACAACAAGTGCGCCTCGTCAAAGAAGAAGACCATGCGAGGTTTTTCTTGGTCGCCCTGCTCCGGCAGCGTTTCATAAAGCTCGCTCAGCATCCACAGCAGGAAGGTGGAATACATCAGCGGACTTAAAAACAGTTTATCGCAGGCAAGAATGTTGATATAGCCCCTGCCGTCTTCGTCGTTTTTCATCCAATCGGTAATCTTCAGGGCGGGTTCGCCAAAGAACTTATCGCCGCCTTGATCCTCCAACAAGGCAACGGCACGCTGAATCGCGCCGATGCTTGCCTTGCTGACGTTGCCATAGTTAATGGTATACTTGCTGGAGTTCTCGCCTACATAGGCAAGCATAGCCTTTATATCCTTTACATCCAGCAGGAGCATACCCTCGTCGTCCGCCACCCGGAACAGGATATTTAGCACGCCCGCTTGGGTATCGTTCAGGTTGAGCATACGCGACAGCAGCATAGGGCCCATTTCGCTGATGGTCGTGCGAACGGGATGGCCCGCCTCGCCGTACACATCCCAGAAAACGGCGGGATAGCTTTCGTGCTTAAACTCATTTACGCCGGTTTCCATCAGCCGTTGACCGACTTTGTCACTAGGCTCCCCAAGCTTGATCATACCGCTAAGGTCGCCCTTGATATCGCCCAGAAAAACTGGTACGCCCATATCGGAAAAGCCTTCCGCCATTACCTTTAAAGTAACGGTCTTTCCGGTGCCGGTCGCGCCTGCAATCAGTCCATGACGGTTGGCCATTTGCGGCAATAGATAAACGGGATTACGGTTAGCATCGCTGCCAACCCATATTTTTTGATCGTAAAACATCAGAACACCCCTTTCCATTTTTTATATTCTACAACCAATACGCCTCTTCCGTCAAGAAATGATAGGATTTATCTTTACGATTGGCGTATTGCGCGCGATTCATCGAAGGCTCTGCGGCGCTTTACTTTTTCAGTTGTACGTATAAAGCTCGGATGATATCCAGCAGCTTGTTCATTTCTATTGGTTTAGCCAAATGCCCCTCCATGCCCGCTTCGCGGCACCGCTCAATGTCGCTGGCAAAGGTATCGGCCGTCATTGCATAAATCGGCGTGCTGGCCTTATCTGGCTCGGATAGACTGCGAATGGATTTGGTTGCTTCATACCCGTTCATCAAGGGCATCTGTATATCCATGAAGATCAAATCAAACGGACGCTCTGCCTTTTGAACCGCTTCCACGGCGAGCAGGCCGTTGGCTGCCCGCTGCGGCTCGATTCCATAGCTTAAAAGGATTTTATTCAATACCTTCCAGTTGGTTTCGTTGTCTTCGGCAACCAGAACCTTCAGATCGGGGAAAAGCTCTTTATCCCGCTTGACGTTCGCTTCGTCCCCAGCCAAGACCGATTCGACGGCGCTGATCAGCTTTGACCGAAACAGAGGCTTCGTTAGAAAAGCATTTGCGCCGACGGCTCTGGCTTGCTCCTCGATTTCTGTGATGTTGTAGGCGGTCATCACGATGATGCGAACCTCGTTCCCAATCGTCTCCCGTAGACGGCGTATCACGTCGAGACCCGACATCTCCTTCATTTTCCAGTCCACGAAGATGATCTGGTAGGCGTTGGCTGTATCCATACGCGTCTTCGCTAATTCAACGCCTCGCGCGCCTTTGCCTACGGTATCTACCGCTGCTCCTGCCTCTTGCAAGATCAACTGAACGGTTTCCAGTAAAATCGGATCATCGTCGATCAGAAGGATGGGAACATGGGGTGTTTTTAGCGCCGTGAGCTTTTTCGGCACAATCGGCAGAGGAAGCGATACGGTAAAGGTAGACCCAACGTTGATTTCCGACTGCACCTCAATGGTGCCGCCCATGAGGTCGACCAGCTGCTTGACGATGGACATACCAAGCCCGGTACCCTGCACCGTGTTAATCCGCGTATCGATCGCTCTGGTAAAACGGTCAAAAAGCGTAGCGATAAACTGAGGATCCATACCAATTCCGGTGTCGGACACCTTATAGATGTAGCGCGCGGCGGAGGGGTTATCGGCTACGGGCTCCTCGGTCAGCGTTACAATGATTTTTCCGCCCGGTTCCGTGTATTTCACGGCGTTGGTTAAAATGTTGATGAAAACCTGATTGATGCGCAGCGCGTCGCCTGTAACATACTCGTGGGTTACGTTCTGGATATGGGCTTCAAATTCGAATTGCTTATCACGGATGCTGGCTTGGCACATCCCCATCACTTGGTTGACTGTGTTAGCGATAGAGAAGTCCTCGGGATGCAGTATGATTTTTCCGCTCTCTATCTTGGTAATGTCAAGAATATCATTGATCAGGCTCAACAGATGATTGCCCGATAGCTCGATGGAGTTGACGCAGTCGCGCAAAACGGCTTTATCCATCGTATCTTCTTCCAACTGCTTGTTTGCAATGATCGTCATACCGATGATCGCGTTCATCGGCGTTCGGATATCATGGGACATAGAGGAGAGAAACACCGATTTAGACTGATTGGCTTCCTCCGCTTCCTTTGTTTTGATTCGCAGCTGCATGTTAACCCGCAGAATCAGTAAAATATCCATCACAAATAGGATCAGGAAAAAGAATGCGAACTGAAAAAAGTTGCTGTTATAATCGTATCCGTTTCGGAAAGAAGCAAGCGGAACGATGCTGAGGATATGCCAGTCGCTGTTTTGTACGGGAACGATGGTATAGGCGCAGCTTTGTTGACGATTATTGTCATAGAATAGCATATCGGAATAATCTTCGTTTCTTAGCTTTTCCTGGAGAAGCGCGGCCTCCCCCTTAACAAAGCTCGGGTTATACAAAGCAATATAGTCGAAGATGTTTGTACCTTGGAAATAGCTGTTTGAGATAACGTAATCGCCCTCGTTATCAATAATTACATTGGAATAGTGGAAAAAATTCAAAGTATCGATATCGTTGTTGCTGGCGATCAGCCGGTTCATATAATCGCTTTTGAGGGTTAGCATCAAGGTTTTGTATTGGTATGAATCATCGCCTTCAGCACGTACGCGCACGGTTGCCGTTATCGCGGACACCTTCTCGTGGGTGGAGGAGCAATCGGTAAACTCGCTTGTATAATGGGCATTCCCCAGCGTGCTTTCGTCAGCGCTGACGAATATCTTTGCAAGCTCCGGGTAGGCTTGTGCGCTATAGGAAAAGGCCGCCTCGTCGGATGCGCTTAAGGAGATGGCTATAAAGCCTTGAGGAGTCCCCGATTGACCGTTTGGCACATTGTCGATTAACTGCCAAGTATAAATGCTATCCATTGAGGCAAAGCAAGAGTCAAAAAAATCGATTATTTCCTCTTCGGTCATGCCGACGCCGCGATAGGTGTTGATATAGTTGGATACGGTTCGCATTTCCTCCGAGTTGTACTCAAGCACTAGTTCAACTTTGTTTGCAGAGGCATTGGTCAACGTGCGGATGTTTTCTGTGTTCTGATTAAACGAAGCCTTTTCCGCGTCGCTGAATGCGGCTGATACAGATAGTACGACGCAGCCAACCAGCACTACATTCAATATGACGATCAGAATAAGGACGCCCATTCGTTTTCTGCGTTCGGAACGCATTTTATCCACCTTACCTATTCTTCGGGTATGAAAAATCCTTTTCCTTTGCTAATGCTAGGGCAGGAAAAGGATTATGAAACCCTTAACTTCGATATTTCTCAAACTGAGCGTCCAACGCGTCCAGATAATACTGTAGCGTGCAAAATGCGTAACCCGGGTTTAATGGATCTTCCTCGCCTATATATTCCTCATAGATCATGGTTTCTCCATTTTCTAGATAAAGGAATCGCCGCCCTGCATCGTCGGTTTGATACTGAATGTTACCGTCCGCATCCTTATTCAAAGCGACCATATACTTCAGCGCACTACATTTAAATGCGCTGGTAAGTCCTTTGGAAACAGGGGTAAAGCCGTTGTAGCTATCGGAAAAACGGATTTGTCCGCACAACGTGATATCCTTGTCCACATTTACGCCGTAGGCTTTGGCTACGTATTGCAAAGCCTCCGGGATGTTGGGAATAATGGAAGCCTCCTGAGCGTAGACCGTATTGTTCTCCTTCGTGAAAAGAAAGTTGACAAATTCGCGCAGCCATACAAGGTTTTCGCTGTTCTTGTTAATGCAAACGCCATAATAAGGAGTGATGTAAACAGGACTATTGCTTTTAGCGTCGTTAAGTGGAGAACAAATAAAGGTAAACTCCGTTTTCAGGGAGTATTCTTCGATCAGCGTCTGAATGACGGTCTCCATAGAGCTTAAATACGGCAAAAAGGCAACGTAACCAATTTGGTTTTCCGGGGCTTTGACTTTGAAGGTGGTTGTGTCGGTCATCAGCCCTAAAAAACCTTCCGCTTGACCAAGCTCATTCGAAGCCTGGAAGGTTCCCATATCCTCTACGGTTTTATAGTCGAAGTAGCGGTTCTTTGCCAGCTCGTAAAGCTGACTCATTGTTTCTTTAAATTCCTCGCTTACGCCGACCTCGGCTGCCGCCATTTTTTGCAGCGCCGCTTCGTTATGGACGATGTAATTGGCGGCCGGGGCGATGCCAAGGCCGTACGCCGCGCTGTCGGGACTGCCTTGAATGGGAATGAGGCCGTTTTCCTTTATTTTGTTGCAGCAAGCAAGAAATTCGGCGTAGTTGCTTGGCACAGACAGGCCGTACTGCGCCAGCAATGTTTTGTTGACGAAAACGCCGCGGGTTTCCCCGCCGATGGGATAGCAGTATTGATAGACAAGCTCTTCACCGGCTTCGTTTTGCATCGTGTGGCGGTAATTATCGGATATATCAGCCGTGGTATTGGAGAAGTTAATCTCGGTATCCGCTGCAAAATTATAAAAGAAATCGTCGGTTGTGGTGCCGTTGGCAACTTTCTTTTGGCTTTTTTTATCGGTGCTTGTATATTCTGTATATTTAACGTCCTTTTGTAATATAACGTCTACAGAGCCGTCCTTAAAAAGCTCAACCGCGTTAGAATCATAGTCCTCAACGTATTGCAGCTGAATGCTGACATTGGGGTACTGATTCATAAATGCGTTTGAGACCGTATTTAGCGCTTTGTTGGTCTTGTAGGGAATGGCGATTTTAATTGTAATCTGCTTGGATGTATCCAGACCGGGCAGGGCTTGATACGCCGTTTCGTTTTTGGAGGAGCAACCGCATATGGATAGGAGCATGGCTATTGAAACGACGGCTATGATTAGCTTGGTTAGTTTCTTTTTCAACACATTTCCCCCCATTATTGTTTGCATTAAATTATAACATTTTATCCACAAAATACAATAGCTATTAACAACTTTATATAATATACTACAATGTAAAGCATAACCGCAATCGAAACCAATTGAAAAGAAAACGTAAATAGCACGATCTTGCGATTGACAGCATTTTTTGGAAAGTGTTAATATAAGATGTTCCGTTCGAAAAGGAGGGGAATGAAGCCGTGGATTTTTTGACGGTTCCCTGGTGGGGGTATGGGCTTGCGGTGCTGGCAGCCGTTGGCTTTGGAGCGCTGCAATGCTTCTTGACAAGACGTGCAGTCTTTTCAGGCAAGCCAAAGGTGGGGATGATGGCGCTTAAATTCGCGCTTTGGCTGGCTGTGCTGGTTGGGCTGGCTTTCCTGTCTTTGCCGATTCTAGTGGTTTTTGTGGCTGTTGCTACAGCGGCGCTGATGAGCGCTATGGCGCTTCTTTATTATCGAAAGCAGAAGGAGGAAAAGGCAGATGCAGCTTGAGGTCAGCCTGTATCCTGAACCGTTTTACGTTGGCGGCGTGAATGTGGGATTATCTGTTTTGATGGGCTGGTGCGCGCTTGCCATTGTCATCGTCGGTCTGGTGCTTTTAAATCTGCTGGTCGTGCGGCGTATGAAGGCTGTGCCAAGCGGCGCGCAAAATGTATTGGAGCTAATGGTAGACGGCGCGTACCGCTGGTGCAGCGGCAAGGTGGGGGATTCGGCGAATGTGATTACGCCGGTGGTGCTAACGCTGATGACCTATGTTTTTCTAACCACCATCGCGGAAATGTTCGGTCTCCCAGCAGCAACGCAGGATTTGAACTGCACCATCGCTATAGGGCTTTGCGTGTTTGTTACGGTGAATGTAGCGGGGCTTAAGCATCACCATGGGCTTAAGGGGCGCATCAAGGGACTCTGCTCTCCGTCGCCCATCGTATTTCCCATACGAGTGGTTACCGACTGCATCGCGCCCTGCTCGGTCGCCATTCGGCTTTTCGCCAATGTGATGGTGGCGGGAATTGTGATGCAGCTGATTTACGCGGTAGTTCCCATTGCTTTGCCCGCTGCTTTTGCCGCGTATTTCAACATTTTTGACGCGGGGATCCAAACCTTCGTCATTGGTCTGCTGACCATTATCTATACCAGCGAGGCGATCGAGTAACGGTTATTCGCGTTTTGGCGCATAACGATAACACTGTATTGAAGGGGGTTTTTCTTATGACATTAGGTCTTATTGCAATCGGCGCGGGCATCGCGGCTCTTTGCGGCGCAGGAGCCGCTATTGGTATGGGTAACGCCACAGGGCGGGCAACGGAGGCAATCGCCCGTCAACCGGAGGCTGCCGGAAAAATCAACTCGTCTTTGATGTTCGGCTTAATCATGATGGAAACCTGCGCCGTGTACGCTCTGCTGGTCAGCATTCTGATCGTATTCATTCTGGGCGCGAAGGTGGTTTGACGGGGTTCCTATTTCATGGGTAAGGGGGAATGAGGCATGGAAGGATTGTTTAATCCGCTATCCATCCTGCTGCATGTGATCAATGCGGTCATTTTGCTAGTGGCGCTGTATTTTCTTCTTTACAAGCCTGTGCGTAAGTTTATGGCAAAGCGTACGGACACGGTGGAGAAGGAGCTTAAGCAGGCTGCAGACGCAAAGGCTGATATTGACGCACGGCAAAAGAAGCTAAAGGACGATATGCTGGTCGCTAAAAAACAAGCGGATGACGCCGCGGCGCAGATCGTTGCCCAAGCGCAGCTACAGGCGCGGCAGATCGTGCTGGACGCCCACGCCGATGCGGAGCTTGTGATGAAGCAGGCACGCTTGGAGGCAGACGCTTTAAGGCAAAACGCTAAGGATGACATTCAGGACGAGGTGGCGACCCTCTGCGTGAATTTAGCGGGAAAGATATTGCAGCGTGAAGTGAAGGCGGAGGATCACAGCAAGCTTGTGAATGATTTTCTCAGTAAGGTGGGTTGATTCATGAGCGAAAGCGTCAGACGGGTCAAAAGAACGGCGGTTAAAGTAGAAAAGCCGATTCAGGAGTCCCCGGAGGCTGTTGCGATGATTGCTAGCGCAAAGGAGCAGCACCTAAAAGCGGAGGACCATACCGAGGAGCCGCTGCTTCGGGGCCGTATCATTACGGGTATGCCCCTATCGGTGGCGGCGCAGAAGCGCATTGGTGAACGCTTTGAGGAGCTGACCGGGCGTCGGGTGCGTTTCACCTGCCGGCTGGATAAGAAGCAAATCGCGGGCATTCGCGTGGAGCTGAACGGCTATTGCTATGACGGAACCTTGCGCGGGCAGCTTTTGGAAGCCCAGCGCAGACTAAAAAGCCATAGCGACGTCGGAAAAGAGGGAGAGCTATGACAGACGCCGGTTTCAAATCCATAGGCGGCAGCCTGAAGGAACGGCTGGACGGCTATGAGCCGGAGATCAAGATACGAAGCAACGGCAAGGTGCAGTTCGTGGGCGACGGCGTAGTGCATATCGACGGACTGAACGATTGCAAGCTGGGCGAAATGATAGAGTTTGAGGGCGGCGGCTACGCCATCGCCATGAACTTGGAGGAAAAGCTGGTTTACGCGGTGGCGCTGGGCAACGACGATGAAATCTCTGTTGGAATGGCGGCCTACGGTACGGGCAAGGTTTTATCCGTGCCCTGCGGAGACGGGCTTTTGGGCCATGTGGTGGACCCGCTGGGATTGCCGCTGGACGGCGCGGAGCATATTGCTCACGCGGAGATGAGACCCGTAGAAATGGCTGCGCCGCCTATTTTAAGCCGTAAGCCGGTCAGCAAGCCGATGCAAACGGGCCTTCTATCCATCGACGCGATGGTGCCCATCGGACGCGGGCAGCGGGAGCTGATCATCGGCGACCGTCAGACGGGCAAAACCAGCATTGCGGTGGATACGATTCTCAATCAAAAAGGGACCAATGTGGTCTGTGTATATGTGGCTATCGGCCAGAAGGCTTCCAGCGTGGCGCAGCTGATTACCCACCTGCGGGAAGCGGGAGCCATGGACTACACCACTGTGGTCAGCGCCACCGCCGCCGAAAGCGCCACCATGCAGTATATCGCGCCCTACGCGGGCTGCGCCATGGCGGAATGGTTCATGTATAACGGCCGAGACGTGCTGATCATCTATGACGATTTAAGCAAGCACGCGGTGGCGTATCGTTCCATGTCGCTGCTGCTCCACCGTCCGCCGGGACGGGAAGCGTATCCGGGGGATGTGTTTTACCTTCATAGCCGTTTGTTGGAGCGGGCGGCCTGCTTAAGCGACGAGCTGGGCGGCGGTAGCATGACCGCATTGCCCATCATCGAAACCCAAGCGGGGGATATCTCCGCCTATATACCCACCAACGTGATCTCCATCACCGACGGTCAGATTTTTCTGGACACGGAGATGTTTCGGGAAGGAATCCGTCCCGCAGTCAACGGCGGCTTGTCTGTGAGCCGGGTGGGCGGCGCGGCCCAGCACAAGAGTATCCGCAAGGTGGCGGGAAAGCTGCGCTTAGAGCTGGCCCAATACCGGGAGCTACAGGTGTTTGCCCAGTTTGCCAGCGATATGGATGCTTCCACACAGGATAAGCTGGCGTATGGGGAAACCTTGACCGAGCTTTGCCGTCAGCGCAATAATGCGCCGATGCCGTTGGCCGTTCAGGTGGCGCTGCTCTATGCGGCTACCCAAAGGCTGCTGCCCAAGGCCATGGAGCATGAGGCTGTGGTGAAGTTTAAGACAAGCTTTCCCGGTTATTTTGCCAAGGAGTTCCCCGAGGACTACCGCGCCATGAACTTGACCGGCGATTTGACCCAGTCCAACGAAGAAAATCTGAAAAAGAGCCTGTCCGAATGGCTGGAAACGGAAAACGCCGCGGGGGAAGCAACGGGTGAAAAGCAATGAGCTCCAGCGCTGAAATTCGCCATCATATCAAGGCTGTGAACGAAACAGGAAAGATCACCAAGGCCATGCACCTGATCTCTTCTGCAAAAATGAGAAAAGCCATGGAGGCGCACGACCAGACCATGCGCTATTACAGCTTGGTACGCTCCAACATGCGCTTTTTGTTGGATAACGCTCCGGAGGATTTTCGCAGTGTGTTCTATCGGGAAAACGGCGCGCGGGCTTGCTATATGGTGATCGCCGGAGACAAGGGAATGTGCGGAGGATATAACCACGACGTTCTCAAGCTAGCCCTTCACGAGGTGCTGGACGATACCCATCGTAATGTGCGCCTGATTACATTTGGTCACGTGGCGACGGATTTTTTTCGCCGCAAGGGTATCAAGGTGGACGCAAGCTATCTGACGGCTGTGCAGAATCCTTCGCTGGACGGAGCGAGAGAGCTGGCCAACGAGGTGTGCAGGCGGTATAAGAAGGATGAGTTTGACGAGGTGTTCATCATCTTTACCCAGATGCTAAAGGGCGGTGTAACCAGACCGACGCTGCTGCATCTTTTGCCCATTACCCGGGAGACGGTGGCGAATGTTCAGCCCATGCATACGCCTGCTGCCGGGCTGCAGCTGGAGCCTGACGTAAAAACGGTATTGGATAGCATGGCGCGGCATTACGTTGTTGGAATGATTTTTAGCTGCTTGGTGCAGAGCTTCGCCAGTGAAAACCGCGCCCGTATGACGGCTATGGAATCCGCCACCCGCAACGCGGATGAGATGCTGCATAAGCTACAGCTGGAGCTGAACCATGCCCGTCAAACGGCTATAACGCAGGAGATAACCGAAATCATCGGCGGAAATCCAGACAGCTTCACATTGTAGCATAAGCGCAATGTGGAAAGGAGAACCGATATGACAAAAGGAACCGTAGTGCGCATCGTCGGCCCGGTGCTGGACGTGCGCTTTCGTACGGGAGAGGTCCCGCCCATCAATACGCTGCTCTATGTTTTGGATGGAGAGCGCAAGGTGGCTGTCGAGGTCCATCAGCATATGGGAGCGGTAGCCCGCTGCATTGCGTTGGAGGCGACGGACGGCCTGAGCCGTGGGCTTATCGTAGAAAGCACGGACGCGCCTATTACCATTCCGGTGGGCATGGAAATGCTGGGTCATGCCATCGACGTTCTGGGGCGGCCTATTGACAATCAGCAGCTGCCCCAAACCGACATGACGATGCCCATCCACCGCAAGGCTCCGGGCTTTGCACAGCAGCAGTCTACTGCGCAGATCTTGGAAACGGGCATCAAGGTGATCGACCTGCTGGCTCCCTATGCAAGGGGCGGTAAAATTGGACTGTTCGGCGGCGCGGGCGTTGGCAAAACCGTGCTGATTTTGGAGCTGATCCATAATATCGCCACGGAGCAGGGCGGCTACAGCGTTTTTACCGGCGTGGGGGAGCGCAGCCGGGAGGGTAACGATTTATTAACGGAAATGACAAATTCCGGCGTAATCAAGAATACCGCGCTGGTGTTCGGCCAGATGAACGAGCCGCCGGGAGCCCGTATGCGCGTAGCCATGACCGGACTGACGCTGGCAGAGTATTTCCGGGACGTGAAGCGCCAAAATACGCTGCTGTTCATCGATAATATTTTCCGCTACATCCAAGCGGGCAGCGAGGTTTCCGCATTGCTGGGACGCTTGCCCAGCGCCGTTGGCTATCAGCCGACGCTGGCTACGGAGGTTGGCGAGCTTGAGGAGCGTATCACCTCCACCAATAACGGTTCCATCACCTCGGTACAGGCGATCTACGTACCTGCCGACGATTTGACCGACCCCGCGCCCAGCGCGATTTTCTCCCATCTGGACGCAACAACGGTTTTGAGCCGGTCGGTAGCCGAGATTGGCATTTACCCCGCCGTCGATCCGCTGGATTCCTCCAGCCGGGTGCTGGACCCGCTTGTGGTGGGACAGGAGCATTACGAGGTTGCCATGAAGGTGCAGGAGTATCTGCAGCGTTACCGTGAATTACAGGACATCATCGCCATTTTGGGCATGGAGGAGCTAAGCGAGGAGGACCAAAAGATCGTCCATCGCGCCCGCCGCCTGCAGCGCTTCCTAGGTCAGCCTATGTTTGTAGCCGAGGTGTTCAGCGGGATCCCCGGCCGTTATGTAAAGCAAAAGGACACGATTGCTTCTTTCAAGGCGATTGTGGAGGGCGAAGCGGACGATTTGCCGGAGGACGCTTTCTACATGGTGGGTGACTTGGAGGACGCGCGCCGAAAGGCTAAGGAGCTGGAGGCGAAGTAAATGGCAAAAACCTTTCTTTTAAGCATCCTGACCCCGGAACACGAGTTTTATAACGGACAGGTGGAAATGCTCTCCGTGGCGGCGGCAGACGGCAGGCTCGCCGTGCTTCCGGGTCACGCGCCCACGGTGGTTAGCCTTGCCGAGGGCGAGCTTGCCTTTCGGGATGAAAAAGGCGACCGTAAATGGGCGGCTGCCTCCGACGGCTTTATGACGGTCACGCAGGACGAGACGGTGGTCATGCTGCAATCCGCCGAATGGCCGGAGAATATTGACCGGGTACGGGCGGAACGGGCGGAGCGCAAGGCAAAGGAAGCACTCTTACAAAAGCAGGATCGGGTTAGCTATCTAAGCAATCAGGCGATGCTGCTCAGAGCCATGACGCGGCTCCGGGTCAGTGAAAGTCATCGTGTGAACCAATAAAAAGAACGCGAAGAGGCGGTTTGCTTCTTCGCGTTCTTTGTTGGGAAACGGTCTATGCGGTTTCTGCGCTCTGCCCCTTAATATCGATGGAATGATACAGCGCATATTTGGTGATGCCGAAGAACTTGCAGACCTTTTCAGAGGATTTGGTGATCAGAAACGCGCCGGATTCATTTAAAAACTGGAGCGCTCGCACCTTATCCTCCTTGGTCATCAGCGCTACCGGCTTGCCGGCGATTTCCACGGATTGCTGCAAAAGCTCGTCCAAAAGGGCGTTTACATTCTGTACGATTCTTTCAGGCTTCTGCTGTGTCTCCGGGGTAAAGGCTAGGTCCTTTAGCGCGTTTTCCGCCAACACCAAGGCGGTAATGTCATAGTTGATGGCAAAGATGCCCACGATTTTCTCGCTGTTTTCATCTCGGACAAAAACAGTGCTGGAACGCAGAATGCGCCCGTCATCCGTCTGCGTAAGATAGCAAAGGTGATCCTTGAGCAGCTTCGGATCCCCCCGCAGGGCTTCCAGCACCGCTTGGGACGGACCGTCGCCAATGGAGCGGGAGGAAATATTTCCGTTTTCGATGGCAACCACGGTGTGCTCGTGGTTTTCACCGCTAAGATCATGCACCACAACCTCGCAATTTTTACCGAACTGAGCGGCGGTGGCTGTTGCCAGCTGGTTTAAAAAGCCCAGCATCCAAGGCTTCATAAGGCGTTCACTTCCTTCGCCCACATTATAAACGATAGCCGTTGAAAAAGCAAACAAATTTTTTGTTTGGGAATCAAATTATTTGTTGACAAGTGAAAAACCAAATGTTATAATGTCATCGATGGGTAAAACCAATAAGAACGATCAATCAAAAAGGAGCGTCTGTCAATGGATGCGATTAAATGGGTCATCAACCAAATGCCTGCAAGCGACGATAAGCAATTGGGCGTCATGAGTCTTAGCAGCATTGAAAAGGCAAGAGCTTTTCACGCAAGCTTTCCCCAGTATTCCATAACGCCGCTGGCTAGGCTTTGCGGCATGGCCCAACGGCTTGGCATTGGAGAGCTGTTTGTAAAGGATGAAAGCTATCGTTTTGGCCTAAACGCCTTTAAGGTATTGGGCGGCAGCTTCGCCATGGCGAAGTATATCGCCCAGCAAACCGGCAAGGACGTTTCAGAAATGACGTATGAATATTTGACCGGCGAGCAGCTCAAAAAAGATTTTGGACAAGCGACCTTTTTTACCGCTACCGACGGTAATCATGGCCGTGGCGTGGCGTGGGCTGCCAACAAGCTGGGGCAGAAGGCTGTGGTGCACATGCCCAAGGGAAGCACCAAAACCCGCTTTGACAACATTGCCCGGGAGGGCGCGCAGGTCACCATCGAGAAAATGAACTATGACGATTGCGTTCGTTTAGCCGCCAAGGAAGCGGGAGAGACCAAGAACGGCGTAATTGTGCAGGATACCGCGTGGGATGGCTATGAGGACATTCCGGGCTGGATTATGCAGGGCTACGGCACCATGGCCGCCGAAGCGGCGCAGCAGCTGCGGCAGATGGAAGTAAACCGTCCTACCCATATTTTTGTACAGGCGGGCGTAGGCTCCTTGGCGGGCGCAGTGGTTGGCTTCTTCGCCAATCTCTTCCCCAACGATCCTCCCAAGATGATTGTGATGGAGGCTCAGGTCGCCGATTGTCTCTATCAGGGCGCGGTAGCTGGGGACGGCAAACCTCGTATTGTAGATGGTGATTTGCAAACCATCATGGCTGGATTGGCCTGCGGCGAGCCGAACACCCTCTCGTGGGATATTTTACGAAACCACGTCACCGCCTTTGTCAGCTGCCCCGATTGGGTATCCGCTAAGGGCATGCGGATGCTGGCTTCTCCGGTAAAGGGCGACCCGGCTGTTACCTCTGGCGAAAGCGGTGCGGTGGGCATGGGCGTTCTTTCCACCCTGATGGAAAACGACGAATACAGCGAGCTGCGGCAAGCCATCGGCCTCGACAAGCATTCCAAGGTACTCATGTTCTCCACCGAGGGAGACACAGACCCCGATAAGTACCGCAAGGTGGTCTGGGGCGGCGAATATCCTACCGCATACTAAAATGAACTGGCTTTCAACAAAGCAAGGAGGATTTCATCATGGATTTTAACGCTATTAAAAAAGCATCCGAGGGTTACAAAGCGGCAATGACCAAGTTTTTAAGAGAGCTAGTAGCTATCCCCGGCGAAAGCGCGGGGGAAGAAGGCCATGCGAAGCGCATTCAGGCGGAAATGAACGCCGTTGGCTTTGACAAGGCCGAGATTGACAAGCAGGGCAATATCATCGGCTGGATGGGCAGCGGCAAAACCCTTATCGGCTTTGACGCGCATATCGATACCGTAGGCATTGGCAACAAGGCCAACTGGAAGTTTGACCCCTATGAAGGCTATGAGACCGAGACGGAAATCGGCGGTCGCGGCGTTAGCGACCAGCTGGGCGGCATTGTTTCCGCTGTCTACGGCGCAAAGATCATGAAGGATTTGGGACTGCTAAGCGAGCAATATCAGGTGCTGGTGGTGGGCTCCGTACAGGAGGAGGACTGCGACGGCTTATGCTGGCAGTACATCATCAACGAGGATAAAATCCGTCCCGAGTTTGTAGTCTCCACCGAGCCTACCGACGGCGGTATCTACCGGGGGCAGCGGGGACGCATGGAAATCCGTGTGGACGTGAAGGGCGTTAGCTGCCATGGCTCCGCGCCGGAGCGGGGCGACAACGCGATTTATAAGATGGCTGATATTCTGCAGGACGTTCGTGCTTTGAACGAGAACGACGATCAGGCGCAGATCAAGGGCCTTGTCAAGATGCTGAACGAGCAGTACAACAAGGAATGGAAGGAAGCCCGCTTCTTGGGCCGGGGTACCGTCACGGTCAGCGAGATTTTCTTCACCAGTCCCTCCCGCTGCGCGGTGGCTGATTCCTGCGCGATTAGCTTGGATCGCCGCATGACCGCCGGTGAAACCTGGGAGAGCTGCTTGGACGAAATCCGTGCTCTGCCCGCTGTACAGAAATATGGCGACGACGTGCAGGTAAGCATGTATCAATATGATCGTCCCTCTTGGACCGGCTGCGTCTATCCCATCGAGTGCTATTTCCCCACTTGGGTGATTCCCGAAAACCATAAGGTGACCAAGGCCTTAGAGGATGCGTACCACAATCTCTTCGGCACCGAGCGCATCGGCGACGCTACAACCGTCGAAATGCGCAAGGCTCGTCCCCTGACCGACAAATGGACCTTCTCCACCAACGGCGTCAGCATTATGGGCCGCAACGGAATCCCCTGCATCGGCTTCGGCCCCGGCGCAGAAGCGCAGGCCCATGCGCCCAATGAAAAGACGTGGAAGCAGGACTTGGTCACCTGCGCCGCTGTTTACGCCGCTCTGCCTACCTGCTACTGCAAATAAGAACAGACCTGAAGAACAAAAAAGTTAAAGGAGAAATGACAATGGACGCTCAGCTGCAAAAATATATTGATAAGCTCAATTCCCTCAATTTCAAGGAAATGTACAATGGTGATTTCTTCCTGACTTGGGAAAAGTCTGACGACGAGATCGAGGCTGTGTTCACCATCGCGGACGCGCTTCGCTATATGCGGGAAAACAACATCTCCACCAAGATTTTTGAGTCCGGCTTAGGCATCAGCCTGTTCCGTGACAACTCCACCCGCACCCGTTTTTCCTTCGCTTCCGCCTGCAACCTGCTGGGTCTGGAAGTGCAGGATTTAGACGAGGGAAAGAGCCAGATCGCCCATGGCGAGACGGTTCGCGAAACGGCTAACATGATCTCCTTCATGGCGGACGTGATCGGCATCCGGGACGATATGTACATTGGCAAGGGCAACAAATATATGCACGACGTGGTAAACGCCGTAACCGAAGGCAACCGGGACGGCGTGCTGGAGCAAAAGCCCACCTTGGTGAATCTCCAATGCGATATCGACCATCCCACCCAGTGCATGGCGGATATGCTCCACATCATTCATGAGTTCGGCGGAGTGGAGAACCTAAAGGGCAAAAAGATCGCTATGAGCTGGGCCTACAGCCCCTCCTACGGCAAGCCTCTATCCGTGCCTCAGGGTGTAATCGGCCTGATGACCCGCTTTGGCATGGATGTGGTACTGGCCCATCCCGAAGGCTACGAAGTCATGCCTGAGGTGGAGGAGGTCGCCAAGCAAAACGCCCAAAAGACCGGCGGCAGCTTCACAAAGACCAACAACATGGCTGAGGCCTTCAAGGACGCGGACGTTGTTTATCCCAAGAGCTGGGCGCCCTTCGCCGCTATGGAAAAGCGTACCGAGCTTTACGGCGACGGCGACGACGCGGGCATCAAGGCGCTGGAAAAGGAATTGCTGGCGCAGAATGCCAAGCATAAGGATTGGGCCTGCACCGAAGAGCTGATGAAAACCACCAAGGACGGCAAAGCGCTGTACCTTCACTGCCTGCCAGCCGATATCAGCGGCGTTAGCTGCAAGGAGGGCGAGGTAGACGCCAGCGTATTCGACCGCTATCGCGATCCCCTTTACAAGGAAGCCAGCTTTAAGCCTTATATCATCGCGGCGATGATCTTCCTAGCCAAGGTAAAGGATCCCCAAAAGATTTTGAAGGCTCTTGACGATCGCGCCCAAAAGCGCGAATTTGCGAAATGAGGATGGAACGATGGGCAAGCGCATTGTAATCGCCTTAGGCGGCAACGCCCTTGGGAATAACCTGCCGGAGCAGATGCTGGCGGTGAAGGAAACCGCAAAGGCCATCGCTGATTTGATCGAGGATGGGCACGAGGTGATTCTGTCCCACGGCAACGGTCCTCAGGTAGGCATGATTCAAGCGGCTATGACCGAGCTGACCCGCTCTAACCCGGAAAAATACATTCCTTGCCCTCTTTCCGTGTGCGTAGCCATGAGCCAAGGCTATATCGGCTACGATCTGCAAAACGCCTTACGGGAGGAGCTATTGGATCGCGGAATCGAAAAGGGCGTTGCTACCGTGCTTACGCAGGTGGAGGTAGACCCGGAGGATTCAGCCTTCCGGCATCCCACCAAGCCCATCGGCTCCTTTATGACCAAAGAGGAAGCGGAAAAAATGGTCAAGGAGCGCAGCTATGACGTGATCGAGGACGCGGGAAGGGGCTACCGTCGAGTGGTAGCCTCCCCCAAGCCCAAGGCCATTGTAGAAATCTCCACGATCCACGAGCTGGTAAACGCAGGGCATGTGGTCATCGCCTGCGGCGGCGGCGGCATTCCCGTATTTAAAACGGAGAATCATCACTTGAAGGGCGCGGCTGCCGTGATTGACAAGGACTTTGCGGCTTGCCTTTTGGCGCGACAGGTAGATGCGGATTATCTCATCATCCTGACGGCGGTAGAGAAGGTAGCGGTGGACTTCGGCAAGCCCACTCAGCAGTGGCTTGACCATATGACGGTTGAACAAGCAAAGCATTATGCGCAGGAGGGGCAATTTGCCCCCGGCTCCATGCTGCCGAAGGTTCAGGCCGCTATGGAATTTGCGGACAGCGACCCTCGGCGAACCGCGCTGATTACGCTTTTGCAAAAAGCCAAGGACGGCATCGAGGGAAAGACGGGAACCGTTATATCAAACAGCTGAACCGCCAAAGAACGGAGGAATAGACCATGTTGTTAATTGGAAACGGCAGAATGATCACCCGCGACTCCAGCAATCCTTTTTTAGAGGATGGCTGCGTTGCAATTGAAAACGGAAAAATCATAGAGATTGGCGTAACCGCTTTGCTAAGAGGCAAGCATTCCGCCGCCGAGTTCATCGACGCCGAGGGCGGCGTGATCATGCCCGGCATGGTGAACGTCCACAACCATATCTATTCCGCCTTGGCCCGGGGGCTTTCCATTAACGGATATGCCCCCAAGGGCTTTCTTGACGTGCTGGACGGCTTGTGGTGGACCATTGACCGCAACCTGATGCTGGACGCGACCGAAGCCAGCGCGGACGCAACATTTATAGACTGCATCGAAAACGGCGTGACCACGGTGATTGATCACCATGCCAGCTATGGCGCGATTGAGGGCAGCCTATTCCGCATTGCCAAGAGCGCCGAAAAATACGGTGTGCGCGCCAATCTCTGCTATGAGATCAGCGATCGGGACGGCAAGGAAAAGATGAAAGCCGCCGTGAAGGAAAACGTTGATTTTCTCACTTGGTGCAAGGAGCAGGACAGCGACTGGATTTCCGGCATGATGGGCATGCACGCCCAGTTTACAATGTCCGATGATACGCTTGCCTACTGCATGGAGCAAAAGCCTGAAGGCGTAGGCTGTCATATTCACGTAGCCGAGGGGATATATGACGTGACCCAATGCGTGAAGGAGCATGGCAAGCGTCCGGTGTTCCGTCTGCACGATTTTGGCGTGCTGGGACATAACAGCATCTGCGGCCACTGCACCCATGTATCCGAGGCGGAGATGGAGCTGCTGAAGGATACGGACACCATGGTTTCCCACAACCCAGAGAGCAACATGGGCAATGCCATCGGCTGCCCGCCGGTGCTTCGAATGTTCCATAAGGGGATCCTGATTGGTCTTGGCACCGACGGCTATACCAACGACATGATAGAAAGCTACAAGGTCGCCAATCTGCTGCACAAGCACGAGCTGTGCGATCCCACCGTGGCGTGGGGAGAAATTCCCGACATGCTGTTTGAAAACAACCCGAAGATGTGCGCCCGCTTTATGAAAACCCCGCTGGGGGTTCTTACTCCCGGCGCTCAGGGAGATGTGATCGTGATGGACTACGATCCGCTAACCCCCATGACCAAGGACAACATCAACGGTCATATTATGTTTGGCATGAACGGACACAACGTGAAAACTACTGTGATCGGCGGCAAGGTGAAAATGAAAAACCGCCGACTCATCGATATTGATAAGGAACAGGTCATGGCCCATAGCCGGGAGCAGGCCAAAGATCTTTGCCACAGAATTAACGGATAGGAGGGCTTTTCCATGTCGGAAACCATGCGTCCCATATCGTTTGCAAACCTGATGGAGCGCGCTCTCTGCGAATACCAAGAGAGCGGAACCATTTTTGGCGTACACGAGCTTTATCATCACACCGCCGGGAAGAGCCTGCCCATCTTTCATGAAAAGATTGAAACGCCCTTCGGCCCCGCAGCGGGCCCACATACCCAGCTGGCTCAAAATATCGTGGCGGCTTACGCGGGGGGCAGCCGCTTTTTCGAGGTGAAAACCGTCCAGAAAATGGATGGCGAGGAGCTGGCAAAATGCATCGCTCGTCCCTGTATTAACGCGGACGACGAAGGCTATAACGTGGAATGGTCCACGGAATTAACGGTGCCGCAAGCCTTTGACGAATATGTAAAGGCTTGGTTCGCCATGAAGCTGTTAAGCGTGGAGCTTGGCCTTGGCGCGCCCGACGGGTTTGTAATCAACATGAGCGTGGGGTACGATCTGGCCGGTATCAAAACAGAGAAGATCGATCGATACCTAAGCGGCATGCGCAACGCGGAAAGCAGCGAGGTATGGAAGGAATGCCGCGCATGGACGCTTTCCAATTTGGAACGCTTTACAAAGATCAACGCCGCCTTTGTGGATGCGATTAGCCCCAAGGTGTGCGATTCCATCACGATTTCTACGTTGCATGGCTGCCCACCGGATGAAATTGAGCGGATCGCCACGTATCTGATGGATGAAAAAGGGTTGAATACCTACATCAAATGTAATCCCACGCTGCTGGGCTACGAGTTTGCCAGAAAAACCATGGATGAGATGGGCTACGATTACCTTGTTTTCGACGACCATCATTTCCGGGACGATTTGCAATATATGGACGCGGTTCCCATGCTGCAACGTTTGCTGAAGCTGGCGGCGAAAAAGCAGGTAGAATTCGGCGTCAAGCTCACCAATACCTTCCCGGTAACCATCGCCCATGGCGAGCTGCCCGGCGAAGAAATGTACATGAGCGGCAAAAGCCTTTATCCGCTATCCATCGCCCTAGCCGCGAAGCTTGAAAAGGATTTTGACGGCAAGCTGCGGGTCAGCTATTCCGGCGGCGCGGATTATTTCAACATTGGTGAAATCTTTGCCTGCGGCGTATGGCCCATCACCATGGCGACCACCATCCTCAAAACCGGCGGCTACAACCGTCTCAAACAGATTGCCGAGCTGCTGGTAAAAGCGCCCTACGCTCCTTTTGAAGGCGTGGATGTGGAAAAACTGTCCAAGCTAGCTGAGAGCGCACGCAAGGACGCGCACCATGTGAAGCCGGCTAAGCTGCCGGAAAACAGAAAACTGACGAATCAATCGCCGCTATTGGATTGCTTTATTGCCGGCTGCGAGGAAACCTGCCCGATTCATCAGGATATCCCCGCCTATTTACGGCTGGTAGGGGAAGGGCGCTATGAGGAGGCGCTTCGGGTGATCTGTGAAAAGAATCCGCTGCCCTTTATGACCGGCACGATTTGCAGTCACCGGTGTCAAAGCGCTTGTACCCGCAACTTCTACGAGGAATCCATCCACATTCGGGATATGAAGCTAAAGGCGGCGCGGGAAGGGTTTGCAGCGTATTTGCCTACCGTAAAGCCTGTGCAGTCGGAAAATCCGCTTCAGCTCGCCGTCATCGGCGGCGGCCCCGGCGGCATGGCGGCGGCATTCTTGGCGGCCAGAGCGGGCGCAAGGGTCACGCTGTATGAAAAGCGTGAAAGTCTGGGCGGCGTGGTACGCCATGTGATACCAGCCTTCCGCATTCCCGATGAAGCCATCGACAACGACGAAAAGCTGCTAAAGGCTGTCGGCGTAACCATCAAGCTGAATACCGAGGTAAAATCGCGGGAAGAGCTGTCTGCGTTTGATCAAGTGGTGGTTGCCGTGGGCGCGTGGAAGCATTCTGCGCTACGCCTTGAAAACGGCGAGGCCATGAACGTCATCGACTTTTTGGAGCAAGCCAAAAAAGCGCCGAACGCTCTGGGTATCAAAGGACACGTGGTGGTGGTCGGCGGAGGCAACACCGCAATGGACGCAGCCCGTGCGGCTAAACGCCTTGCAGGCGTTCAATCCGTCAGCATTGTTTACCGCCGTCAGGTGCGGCAGATGCCCGCCGATTTGGAGGAGCTGGAGCTGGCGGTTGCAGAAGGGGTAGAATTCAAGGAACTGCTGGCCCCTAAAGCCCAGGAAAACGGGAAGCTCATCTGCGAGGTTATGAAGCTGGGCGCGCCCGGACCGGATGGACGGCGCAGTCCTGAGCCTACCGGCGAAAGGGTGGAGGTTCCCGCCGATACGGTCATTGCCGCCATTGGCGAAAAGCCCGATAGGGATGCTATTTCCGCTTTCGGTGAAAATGCCCACGTCATCGGCGATGCGAAGCGCGGCCCGGCGACCATCGTGGAGGCCATTGCTGACGCTACGGCTGTGGTAGAGCAAATCATGAATGTAAAGCCTGCCGACACGCCCATGAACGGAGAAAAGGCAGAGCTGAAAGCCCGCCGCGGCGAGCTGAAGCATGCCTGTGGGGATTGCGATAGCGGTCGTTGCCTTGGCTGCGCTACCGTGTGCGAGAGCTGTGTGGACGTTTGCCCCAACCGCGCCAATGTGGTGATTGCTGTACAGGGCAAGGAGCAGATTTTGCATGTGGATCGCCTGTGCAACGAGTGCGGCAACTGCGCCGCGTTCTGCCCCTATGGCGGCGAGCCCTACCACGATAAGCTGACGCTATTCTCCACCCCGGAGGACTTTGAAGCAAGCATCCATAATCAAGGCTTCTTGCCCTTGGGGGACGGTAAGCTGCGGGTGCGATTGGACGGCAAGGTTTTCGAGACGGATGGTAAGGAGCTGGATAAAGGAATCGCCGACTTCATCGGCGAAGTTATCCATCATCATCGATATTTACTATAAAATAACCAGGGTAAGAGGTGAGATCCATGTATAGCCTACGCGTTAACGGCGTGGAATACACAGCGGACAGAGACATGACCTTGCTTGATTTCCTGCGGGATGTAGCCAAGACGACCTCGGTCAAAAATGGCTGTGGCGAAGGAGCCTGCGGCACCTGCACCGTGCTGGTGGACGGTAAAAAAACCAAGGCTTGCGTGTTCCGTATTTCGAAGTTGAACCAGAAAGCCGTTGTCACGGTAGAGGGCCTTAGCCAGCGCGAGCGGGACGTGTACGTCTATTGCTTCGGGGCGGCAGGCGCTGTGCAATGCGGCTTCTGTATCCCCGGTATGGTGCTGTGCGCCAAGGCATTGCTGGATGAAACCCTCAACCCAACCCGGAGCGATGTGAAAAAAGCCATTCGCGGCAACATCTGCCGTTGCACCGGCTATCAGAAAATCGAGGACGCAATCTTGATGGCGGCAGATTTTTTCCGGGAGAACCGCCCCATCCCTTCGGAAAACTACGAAGGCAAGGTTGGACTGCACATGCCCCGGATTGACGTAAAGGAAAAGGTGCTTGGCACCGGCCTTTTCGTGGATGATATTACGCTGCCGGGCATGATCTACGCAAAGGCGCTGCGAAGCGCCTATCCCAGAGCCTTGGTCAAGAAGATCGATCTGACAAAGGCGCTTGCCCACCCCGATACTGTACGAATTTTGACGGCAAAGGACGTACCCTTTAACAAAACGGGGCATCTGGTGCCGGACTGGGATGTGCTGATCACCGAGGGCGACTATACCCGCACAATCGGCGACGCGATCGTGCTGGCTGCCTCCAAACGCAAGGAAACGCTGGATGAGATTTTAGCGCTGGTGGAGGTGGAGTACGCGCCCCTTGCGCCGATTACCGATCCGTTAGAGGCGATGAAGGAAAATGCGCCTAAGCTTCACGAAAAGGGCAACCTCCTTTCAGAGCAGCATTTGCGGCGTGGCGACGCGGACGCGGCTATCGCCGGGGCCAAGTATGTGGTGACCAAGCACTACTCCACTCCCATGACCGACCATGCCTTTATGGAGCCGGAATGCGCCATTGCCCAGCCGGACGGGGAAGGCGGACTGATGCTTTACACCGGCTCTCAATCGGTGTATGACGAGCAGCGGGAGATTAGCCGTATGCTACAGCTTCCTCCGGAAAAGGTGCGCTGTCAGGCTCAATTGGTCGGCGGCGGCTTTGGCGGCAAGGAGGACATGAGCGTTCAGCACCATGCGGCGCTGATGGCATGGGCGACCGGGCTGCCGGTGAAGGTAAAGTTTTCTAGGCAGGAAAGCCTAAATATTCATACCAAACGCCACGCCATGGAAATGGACGTGACCACGGCTTGTGATGAAAACGGCGTCCTGCTGGGGATGAAGGCGTTGCTGATCTCCGACTGTGGAGCCTATGCATCCTTAGGCGGGCCGGTGCTACAGCGGGCCTGCACCCACGCGGCTGGGCCGTACAACTTTCATAACGTGGATATTACCGGCCTATGCGTCTATACCAATAATCCGCCGGGAGGCGCGTTTCGGGGCTTCGGCGTAACCCAAAGCTGCTTTGCGGCCGAAATGAACCTGAACGTCCTTGCCGAGCTTGTGGGGATTTCCCCTTGGGAAATCCGTTATCGCAATGCGGTAAAGCCCGGCGACGAGCTGCCGAACGGTCAAATCGTCACCTCGGATTGCGCCTATCGGGAATGCTTGGAGGCTGTAAAACCCGCCTTTGATTCCAGCCCCTATGCGGGAATTGCCGGATGCATGAAGAACAGCGGCTTGGGGGTCGGCGTGCCGGACACCGGACGCTGCAAGCTTAGCGTTCTGGACGGTAAGGTGCACATTCGCACCTCGGCGGCTTGCATGGGGCAGGGAATCGGTATTGTAGCTTTGGAAATTGTCTGCACGACCACGGGCTTTGCCCCGGAGCAGATTGTTTATGAACATCCTGATACCGCCATAACCCCAAACAGCGGAACCTCTACCGCCAGTCGACAGACCTTGTTTATGGGCGAAGCCACGAAGCGGGCGGCGGAGCAGCTGAAGGAGGCTTATCTTCAGGCGGGCAGCTTAGACGCTCTGAACCATCAGGATTTTGTAGGCGAATATACGGGCGTTACCGATCCCATGGGCAGCGACAAACCCAACCCTGTCAGCCATATCGCTTATGGCTACGCTGCTCAGGTGGTGATCATGGATGAAAGCAAGCGCGTAATCAAGGCGGTTGCCGCCCATGACGTAGGCCATGTGGTTAACCCCAGAAGCTGCGAGGGTCAGGTGGAGGGCGGCGTGGCGATGGGGCTGGGCTATGCCCTCACAGAGAACTTCATCATGGAAAACGGCTATGTCAAAAGCAAGTACGGCACGCTTGGACTGCTTCGCGCTACGGATGTGCCTGAAATTGAGACCATATTAGTGGAGAAAAGCGATCCAAACGGTCTTGCCTATGGGGCGAAGGGCGTGGGCGAGATTTCCACCATTCCGACAGCGCCTGCAGCTGCGCTTGCGGCTATGCGCGTGGATGGGGAATTCCGTGACAGGCTTCCCTTGGCTCATACCGCTTATCGTAATTAAAAAAATTGATTATGCAAAGGAGGGTTCCTTCCCATGGAAAAGACAGCCAAAAGCCGGGACGCCCTGTTTCATCTTCACGGTATTCCGCCCTTCGGCCCCGCACTGTCCCTTGCCTTGCAGCATGTGGTGGCGATGATCGTCGGCTGCGTTACCCCGGCTATTATTGTGGCGAATACCGCAGGTCTTGCTCAGGCTGATCGCGTGCTGCTGATACAGACCTCTCTGGTGGTTGCCGCGCTGTCCACCCTCTTGCAGCTCTTTCCCATTAAGATTGGCGGCAAAAAGTTCCGCTTCGGTTCGGGTCTGCCTGTAATCGTGGGAATCAGCTTTGCTTACGTGCCCAGCATGCAGGCTCTGGCTGAACAGCCTGACGGTCTTGCCTCCATTGCCGGAGCGTTGCTGGTAGGCGGCGTTATCGCTTTTATCTTCGGATTCTTCGTCAAGAAAATACGTAAGCTTTTTCCACCCATGATCACGGGTACCGTGGTCTTTACCATCGGCTTGTCCCTTTACCCGACAGCCATTAACTACATGGCGGGAGGCACCGCCAACACCTATGATCTGGTGGTCGGCGTGAAGGGCATGACGGAGGCGCTGGTATACGGCTCATGGCAGAACTGGGCGATCGCCTTTGTCACCTTGGGCGTGGTGGTGGCGCTGAATCACTTTGCCAAGGGAATATGTAAACTGGCTTCCATTCTGATCGGTATGGTGGTAGGATATATCATTGCGGCGCTGTGCGGCATGGTTAGCTTTACGGATGTTGCCAGCGCAGGCTGGTTTGCCATGCCCTCTGTGGTGCCCTTTGGGATCAGCTTCAACCTTGGCGCTTGCATCGCGATTGGGCTGCTGTTTGCGATTAACTCTATTCAGGCCATTGGCGACTTTACCGCCACCAGCATTGGCGGCTTGGATCGAGAGCCTACGGATACGGAGCTGCAGGGCGGTATTATGTGCTATGGCGTTACCAATGCTGTGTCGGCTTTCTTTGGTGGCCTGCCCACCGCAACCTATTCGCAGAATGTAGGCATTGTGTCCACCACCAAGGTAGTCAATCGCGTGGTGCTGGGAATGGCCGCAGGGGTGATTTTACTGGCGGGTGTGCTGCCGAAATTCTCTGCCATTTTGACCACCATTCCCCAGTGTGTGCTGGGCGGGGCGACCATCACTGTGTTCTCTAGCATTGCCATGACAGGCATGAAGCTTTTGACCAGCGAGGGCATGGATTCCCGCTCTTCTGCGATCGTAGGCCTGTCGGCGGCGCTTGGCGTAGGCGTGGCGCAGTCCTCCGGCTCGCTAGGTCAGCTTCCCCCGGACGTGACCATCATCATCGGCAAATCGCCTGTGGTACTGGCAACGCTGATGGCGATTCTCCTAAATATCATTTTACCGAAAGAAAAGAAGGAGGACTTGAAATGAAACAGGTACTGCACACGGATAACGCTCCTGCGGCGATCGGCCCCTATGTTCAAGGTTGGAAGGTTGGACAGATGGTATTTACCTCTGGTCAGCTGGGTATCGATATGGAAAAGGGCGGTCTTGCCGAGAATGTGGTCGCACAAGCTCACGCATCCATGAGGAATGTGGGCGAAATTTTAAAGGCCGGTGGGGCAACCTATGGGGATATTGTAAAAAGCACCATCTTTGTGAAGGACTTGGCAGATTTCAAGGCCGTCAACGACGTTTATGCCAGCTACTTTGAAGGCGATTACCCCGCGCGCAGCTGCGTACAGGTGGCGGCGCTTCCCATGGGCGGCTTGGTTGAGATTGAGGCCGTCGCGGTGGTTGATCAATAAGCAAAGATCAATTTGCCGCAAAAAAAAATGATAAAATTTTATCATAACGAGCGAAAATGCTTTTTCCTTCTAGAAAAATGTGATATACTGAATCTGTATGTGTCCGCATCACAGATTTTTGTAGGAACAGGAGGATACAATCGATGCAATATTCAAGAGAAGTCGAAGAAATGGTATGCGTGAAAAAGGGTCCCAATCACGGCCCCGCGCCGATCCCCGAAGAGGGCAAATGGGTGCAGAGCCGCGAGGTGAAGGACATCAGCGGTTTGACTCACGGTGTGGGCTGGTGCGCCCCTCAGCAGGGTACCTGCAAGCTTACGCTCAACGTTAAGGAGGGCGTAATTCAGGAAGCACTGGTGGAAACCATTGGCTGCTCCGGCATGACCCACTCCGCCGCTATGGCTGCTGAAATCCTTCCCGGCAAGACTGTTTTAGAGGCGTTAAATACCGACTTGGTATGCGACGCTATCAATACCGCTATGCGGGAGCTATTCCTTCAGATTGCCTATGGTCGCACGCAGAGCGCTTTCAGCGAGGACGGTCTGCCCATTGGTGCTGGCTTGGAGGATTTGGGTAAAGGATTGCGCAGCCAAATCGGCACCATGTACGGTACTCTTAAAAAGGGCGTGCGGTATTTGGAAATGGCAGAAGGCTACGTGCTGAAAATTGCTCTGGACGCCAACAAAGAGGTCATCGGCTATCAGTTCGTACATCTGGGCAAGATGATGGAGGCCATTAAAAAGGGCGTGGACCCCAAGGAAGCTTACGAGAAAAACGTGGGCACCTATGGTCGCTTTGCCGAGGCCGCAGAGTACATTGACCCCCGTCATCAATAATTTCGAATTTGATAAGAGGTGAGAAGAAATGGCTACTTTTGAAGGATACGAAAGAAGAATCCAAAAGCTCGAAGGCGTTCTGAAAGAGTACGGCTTTTCGGATCTGGATTCTATGGCGCAATATGTAAAGGATCATGGCGTGGACGTGGAGACCATCGTTCGCGGCGTTCAGCCGATTGCTTTTGATAATGCCGTGTGGGCTTACACCCTTGGCGCGGCCATTGCTCTAAAAAAGAACTGCAAGACCGCTGACGAGGCTGCCGAGGCAATCGGTATTGGCTTGCAGGGCTTCTGCATTCCCGGTTCTGTTGCCGATCAGCGCGCAGTAGGTCTGGGCCATGGTAATCTGGGCGCGATGCTGCTCCGCGATGAGACGAAGTGCTTTGCTTTCTTGGCCGGTCACGAGAGCTTTGCCGCCGCCGAGGGCGCTATTGGTATCGCCCGTACTGCTAACAAAGTCCGCAAGGAGCCCCTCCGGGTTATTCTAAACGGTCTTGGCAAGGACGCCGCTTTTATTATCAGCCGCATTAACGGCTTTACCTACGTGCAAACGCAGATGGATTACTATGCGGGCAAGGTAAAGGTCGTCAAGGAGACCGCCTATTCCGACGGTGAAAAAGCCAAAGTACGCTGCTATGGCTGCGACGACGTAACCGAGGGTGTGGACATTATGCGCTTGGAGCAGGTTGACGTGTCCATTACCGGTAACTCTACCAACCCCACCCGGTTCCAGCATCCCGTTGCGGGCACCTACAAGAAATGGTGCATTGAAAACGGCAAGAAGTATTTCTCCGTTGCTTCTGGCGGCGGCACCGGTCGTACGCTGCATCCCGACAACATGGCTGCCGGTCCTGCCAGCTATGGCATGACTGATACCATGGGCCGTATGCACTCCGACGCTCAATTTGCGGGCAGCTCTTCCGTTCCGGCTCACGTAGAAATGATGGGTTTGATCGGCATGGGCAACAACCCCATGGTCGGCGCGACCGTTGCTCTGGCTGTGGCGATTGAGGAAGCTAGCAAGTAAGAAGCTGGGAACGGCGGGTTGCTTTGCGTAGTCGCAAAATTGCAAAAGTAAAGGGGCTTATCCGTGAGGATAGGCTCCTTTTTTGGTGGGGTGAGGGCGGATGGAGGTGGGCGGAGGAAGGGGTTGTGTACAGGTTTTCGGGGTTTTGGCCTGGTTTTGGCATGGGGTGAGTGTACAGGGAGGGATTTGGGGATAGATTTGGCGGAAAAATCAAAACTAGGTCGGTAAATGAGTAGCGAATTATACGCAGTGCGGCAGAAGAAAAGCAGCAGGCACGAGACCTACTGCAATCTGCCGCAGCGCGTATAATTTCCATTGAACTAAACCGCTTGGGCGACAACTATGGGAAAAGTAAAAGCAGCATTACCTGCCAAGCAGGGATAATGCTGAGAGCACTGGTGAAATATAGTTGGAACAGACAGCAGAAATTGCCAAGGAATCGTGTATAATAGGCATAGCTTCCCCCTCCCCAACGGGCAATGGAAATGGAATGTATTCTGTTAAGATGCTTGCGGTGGTGAGAGACCGGCAATATGTCGAAACGGTGTGCCGCATACAGGACATGTGGTGATGTCACGGCCAATCAGTTTCGGTGTTATAAACAGTATCCATCTGTGTAATAAGCACATCTGGGTTTTCCTCCTTGTAAGCGATGTAATCCTTGTACAATCGGCCTTGAAGAAATTTTCTATCCTGACGTTTTTTGTATAAAG
>JAQUWD010000044.1 GCA_028693055.1 Eubacteriales bacterium
ACAGCAATGTTCCGTGGGTTCGAATCCCACCCGCTCCGCCAATTCCCACGCGGCTTTCCTCGTTTTGAGGGAAGCCGCTTTGCTTTTGACCCACATGATTTCTCACTCGAAAAATCACAAGAGCATAGCCTGCAAACCATTGTGTCATATGCGATTTGAGGCTATTGCAAGTTCTCTCCTGCCACCTTCGTCCGCGCAATCCATATTGGCTTCTTCACACACTTCAACTGCCTGTAAGGATTGTCCCATTTCCAAGCCATCCAGCATTGCCTGCGCCGAGGTCAGCTTGGAGTTGTAATCCAGATGCGCGTAGATGTTTGCCGTAGTGGAGAAGTCGCTATGCCCCAACCATTCCTGTATCTGCTTCATGGGTACGCCGTTTGCGAGCAACAAGCTCGCGCAGCTATGGCGCAGGTCATGGAAGCGGATTTTGCGAAGGTTGTTGTCTCGCAGGATGCGGGAAAAGCAATCCGTAATGTAGCTAGGTTTTATGATGTTCCCCATCTCGTCCACGCAGATGTAGCCGAAGTACTCCATATTGTAGCAACGTCCGCACATCTTTCGGTGGAACTCCTGATCTGCGTAAAGCGTCAGTAGCCTATTGCGGAACTCCTTTACCAACGGTAGCGTCCTCATGCTGGACTTTGTTTTTGTCCTGTCGGCGATCACCATGATCTGCTTACCATCCAGATTGCAGGTTGTAAGCGTATGGCGTACCGTGAGGGTATTGTTGGTGAAATCAATCGCATCCCACTTTAGACCTAGAATTTCGCTTCGCCGCAGACCGTAGAACGCACCCAGCATGACGATCAACTGGAGCTTCGTGCCCTCGGCGGCTTTAAACAGCTTGTGCATTTCGTCCTTGTCGTAGAAGCTGCCGATGAAGCGCTCCTTTCTTGGACGATCAATCTTATCCGCAGGATTGGAGGCAATCAGGTCGGTCTTGACGGCATATTTGAGCGCCTTGTGGATAATCGCGTGGTAATGGATGACGGTGTTCGCACTCACCCGCTCAAGCTGCTTGGTGTAGAAGGTTTGAATGTCCGTTGCTTGCAACCCGCTCAGCGTTTTTTGATTTGCCTTGAAATAGGGAAGAATCGCGCCTCTTGACAATTCGCTATAGGAAGCGTAGGTCGTTAGCGCCACGGTGTTTTTGGTAATCGCCAACCATTGCTCCAAATAGGTTGCAAAGAGCGTGTCCTTTTCCGGTGGGGTTTCCGGCACAAAACTAACCCTTGCATCACGCAGCAGTTCTTCCGCTTTTTTCTTGTTGCCTTTCACGGGCAAGCCTGTGGGAATCCATTTTGTCGCGCGTTTACCCGTAACGTCGTTAAAGCTCAGTACGATGTAGAAAAGTCCCTTCTTTTCCTGTAAGTGTCCGGCTACCATCCACAAAACCTCCTCTATTGGCAGCCATTGAAAAATCACCCGCTGACGGAACTATCATATCGCGAGCTTTTTTCATTAGCAAGGATGTCAAATCGCAGAACTGGTTTTTGTACCAATCTGGAGGTAAGTAAGAAGGTGCGCTTTGGGGATACGATAACAACGCCCGATTTTCATATAAGTGATCGCTCCGTTTTGCAGGAGCTTATAGCCTGTCTTTTTACTCACGCCTAATGCGTCAGACATTTGGTTGATGTCCATTACATCGGGATAATCCTTGAGCATTACGGTATAAGCGTCTTTTGTGGAAAGATTCAAAGATTTCCCTTCTTTCTGATACGTTTGGATGGCTCCAATCGCTCAAAGCCATCCAAACGAAAAAGTGTTGATTGCCGTATTTGCCACGCACCCCGGCACGGGGATGCTACAGGCTGCGAATGGCTTGTTCGCATCATAGTCCTGCCTGTACCGCCGCCTCCGTTGGTTAACGCATACTGCAGGAACTCCCCCTCTAGTCTGTGGGAGGCTGTGAAGAAGTATCATTATGCCCGTGCGGAATCATCGCGCTTTGCTTGCCACAGCAAAGTCAACAAGTTGCGTTTATCGCTCGGCCTATGCCATCATCGCGCCGCCCTGTCTGCCGCTCCACCACACGGGGGTTGTACCTGTAACATCGACTATTTAATTATCAAGTTCCGGGAGAAGACTCACAAAAGTTCCTCTCACATACCTGTGACAAAAAAAGAACTAAAATTAACCCCCTATCAAAAATTTTGTTTCAGATACCGTCCCATCCGTTGCAGACCACGAACAATGGAACTGTTTACGGCAACGGTGCTGATCCTTTCCGCACGCGCTATATCGGCTTGGCTCATGCCCATGATGAAGTGAGCATATACCCGCTTCGCTTGCTTGTCAGGTAGAGCAGAGATGGCTTCGTGAAGCTGCTGGCGAGTGAGCTTACGCTCGTAGACTTCGTCAGGGGTTGTGCAGGAAAAAATCGCATCGTTTTCAATACCGTCGCCAATATCTAGCGAATAATGTGCGCGGTAACGGTTCAGTTTCCTACGATGAGATTTCTCGTTCTGCTCCCATTGATGCAGCTGCTCTGCAACTTCCTCTGTGACCTCAACAAACATATCGTTTGGATAAATCGGGTAATAATCCCGCAAATTGATTTGTATCATGCCTATGTCCTCCCTATTGCTTTTTGAAATGAGAAAAGCAACAGGGATGGGCGGCGAGCGGCATTTAGGTACGCAAGAAATAAAACCACACGAGATACACTCGCATGGTTTTAGCAAAGCATAATGATGATTAAAAACAAGAATGCTTTATCAGTTTGTATATAGGATCGTAGGACAGTACAATCACCGAGAACACTAAAGCCATATGTTTGTTCAAAAGCATTCGACAAGAAGCAAGAAAACGCAATATTTGTTTAGCATGGAATTCCTGTGCAAGCACAACGTACAACGTCTTGAGTAGTAGCAAATAGATTTTCCTTTGAATGAAGGATAGCTTGCTCGTAAGCCATCGGCGAACGATTGATGCTGAATACAGCCGTAACGCCTTGGTGATAAGCCTGCGAAATATCATCAGCGATACTGCCAACAATCGCGATAACAGGTTTGCCTTGTGAATGGCGGGCTACACCAATAACGACTTTGCCGCGCAAGCTCTGTCCATCCAAGCGACCCTCACCCGTCAAGACAAGGGATGCATCGCTTACCAGTTCATCAAAGTGTACAACATCCAGTACAGTGTCAATACCCATCTGTAATTGACCGCCCAGAAAAGCCACAGCGCCCGCCCCCATACCTCCGGCTGCGCCACCACCAGGCATAGCGAGAACATCGCACGCCACATCGCGCGAGATCATCTGTGCCATGTGATGCAAACCGTTGTCTAGTCGCTCAATCATGGCAGCATCCGCCCCTTTTTGCGGTCCAAAAATGGCAGATGCACCCTGCAAGCCGCAAAGAGGATTGTCGATATCGCACATTACGCGAAAATGGCAACCGTCAACCAACGGATTACGACGCGACATGTCAATGCGGGATATGCGATTGAGCGTTTTTCCCACCGGCACAAAAGGCTGCTCTGCCTCATCCAGAAATTGAACGCCAAGCGCTGCTGCCATGCCGCACCCACCATCGTTGGTTGCGCTACCTCCCAGCCCAAGAATGATTTCCTTTGCGCTGTGCTCAAGGGCATGGGCGATCAATTCACCAACGCCGAAAGTTGTGGTTGCTTCGGCATTTCGGTTCTCCCCGACCATCGGCAACCCTGCGGCTGCCGCCATTTCAACGACAGCGGTCGTTGCATTCAATCGTCCGTAAGCTGCTGTAAGGGTTTCACCGTAAGGACCTTTCACCTGTACGTTAATCCTTTCGCCGCCAACGGCTTGCAAAAAAGCATCTACGGTTCCCTCTCCGCCATCCGCTACAGGAATGGATACAATTTCTGCGTCTGGTTGGAGCGAACAAATCGCTTTAGACATGATTTCACAGATTTCTGATGCGTTTAGCGTTCCCTTAAAAGAATCGGGAATCAAAACATACTTCTTCATGATGGCTTATCCTCCAACAGAATTTCGTCAAGATCATTAGGAACATAGAGTGCTCCGGTGTAGAAAGCTTTGCCCTCCTCAGTGTATAGCTTTTTACGTTGCAGAATCTGCGTATCCTCGGTATGCCACAGCACTAGATTTTTTATATGCAATGATTGCGCTAGCTCGCACGCATCCTTCACCGTGCTATGATGCTTCTCATAGGGCTTGAATCGTTCGCGTTCTGCATATAGACAAAACGCTTCGCACAATACCCAATCAGCATTTTGTGGATTTGCGCGACAGGCGGGATTGTAGGGTTCATCTCCTAGGAAGATCAGCACCTCCCCATTTTCAAGGATCATACGAAACCCAAATTGCAGCAGCTTTGTCGAGCCAATATCAAAAAAGGTGAAGGCACGGCCGCAAAGGGCAGCCTGCTTGCCATCGTGCAAGGCTACGAATAGAATTTGTGTTCCGATCAACTTCACGAATTTGCTTTGTAGCATCAACTCTGCCATCATTTTTAGTCCGTGAAGCACACTTTGATGCGCATAGATATGCAAGACGCCGTCGTACTTATCATTTAGCATCATCGTGGCAATTTTCCGCAGTACCCATACAGCGCCTGTCAAATGGTCACAATGCGCATGTGTAATCACAAAATCGTGAATGCTTGTCCAGTCGATCTTTGCGCGTTCTATTTGTGCAAGAATACCGTTTCCGCCGCCGGCATCCACCAGCACCGTACCTTGCTCGTTATTTAAGGCAAAGCAGGTATTGTAGCAGTGAGTGACCATAGCGTTTCCCGTGCCCAAAGCAATCAGCTTTTCCATGAACCTTCTCCTTCAAAAAAGGCAGGAGCATTGACGCTTCCTGCCTTTGATTGACATGATTACAGGTCAAAATCCACCACAATGCGGTGGTCAATGACTTCAAAAACGAATTCACGAACTGCTAGATGCAGCGGATGAGCAAGGTACGCTTGCAACGCTTCGTTACTCTCAAAAGTCTGTGAAAGACCCAGCTCGTAAAAATCCTTCTCGTTATTGGTGTTGATTCCCGTTTCGCAGGTGACGCATCCCGGTATTTTTGAGCTAATATCTTGAAACCGCAATGCCAGCTTGCAAGCATTTTTCATAGCATTCTCCGGCTTCATCTTAAAACAGACCACATGTTTAATCATCGTTATGCCTTCTTCCATACATTGTTGACAATCACACCGCCCGTAAAGCTGCGCAGGTTCTCAACAGCAATATTCATCAGACGTTGACGGCTTTCCTTAGGTGCCCAAGCAATATGCGGTGTGAGCAGGCAATTTTTTGCTTTCAGCAGTACGTTGTCCGTTTGAATCGGCTCGGTGGAAACCACATCCAATGCCGCGCCGCCGACCTTGCCGCTTTCCAGCGCTTCAACCAGATCCTGCTCGATGACCAGCGGACCGCGAGAGGCGTTTAGAATCAGCACGCCGTCCTTCATCTTTTCAATATTTGCCTTGCAAATGATTCCTTGCGTATCCGCAAACAAAGGGCAATGCAGGGAAATTACATCAGAGCGAGCCAAAAGCTCATCCAGCGTTACATAGTTAGCCAAAGCTTTGCCGCTCTCGCTTTGGTAAGCGTCAAATGCCAGAATTTCCATTCCAAGCGCCTTAGCAATGACAGCTGTTGCCTGACCAATACGACCGAAACCGATAATGCCCATCGTTTTGCCTGCCAATTCCATCAGCGGGAAATTCCAATAGCACCAATCCGCATTGCTCGTCCACTCTCCGCGATGCACGCTATCGCTATGAGCGCCAATATGATGGCACAACTCCAAAAGAAGCGCGATGGTGAACTGTGCAACCGCCGTGGTGCCATAGGTGGGAATGTTGCAAACCGGAATATCCCGTTCTTTTGCGGCTTCCACATCCACCACATTGTAGCCCGTGGCCAGCACCCCGATGAAGCGAAGCGTATCACATGCTTGAATAGACTCTTGGGTCATGGGCGTTTTATTTGTGAACACGGCTTCTGCACCCGCGATACGATCTGCAACCAGCTCCTTAGGCGTGCGGTCATAGACCGTTACCTCGCCTAGCGCCTCAAGAGCCTTCCACGAGAGATCGCCGGGATTCAGGGTATATCCGTCCAATACAACGATTTTCATGCGTTTCCCTCCATGAGCTGTTTGCAGGCCTGCATGATAGCTTCCTTCGTAATGCCGTTTTTCTCAAGCAAGCGTTCGTAGGGGGCGGACTCGCCAAAGCAATCTGGAATGCCGATGCGTTTCACCTTCGCGTTGCCCATCTCGGCAACTACCTCGCAAACCGCGCTTCCTAGGCCGTTGATAATGTTATGATCCTCAACCGTGACAATTCCTTTGGTTTGGTTCGCAGCGGCTTTGACGGCTTCCACATCAAGGGGCTTAATCGTGTGCATATCCAGCAAGCGGACGGACACGCCTTGTTGGGTCAGTTCTTCGGCAGCCGCAAGCGCCACAGACATAATATCACCGTTAGCGATGATGGTCACGTCTTTTCCATCCCGCAGCAGCTTCGCTTTTCCCAGCTCAAATTCTTCGTTTTCATCGTAAATCATAGGGATAGCGTCACGGGTAAAGCGCAGATAAACAGGCCCATTGTGCTGAGCGGCAGCGCGTACCAACTTACGCGTGGAATGATAATCGCAGCCCATAACAACCGTCATATTGGGAATGGTGCGCAGAATTCCCATGTCCTCGATGCCTTGATGGCTTGCGCCGTCATTGGCCGGGGTTAATCCACCATGCGAACAGGCAATCTTGACGTTAAGCTTCGGGTAACAAATTTCTTGGCGAATCTGCTCGCTCATACGCATACTGCCAAACACCGCATAGGTGGTCACAAAAGGGATTTTTCCACATGTTGCCAATCCAGCAGCAACGCCACAGGCATTCTGTTCTGCAATGCCCACGTTGACGTGCTGATTGGGAAGCTCTTGTGAGAAAGGAACGGTTTTGCAGGACTTGCCAATATCGCAATCCACTATATAAATATCGGGGTTTTCCTTGCCGAGCACCAGAATCTCGTCGCCATAAGCATCACGGGTCGGCAATGCCTTCATTTCACTCATTGCAGTCCCTCCTCCACTTCTGCCATTGCTTGTGCGTATTGTTCATCATTGGGAGCCATACCGTGCCACATCACAACGTTCTCCATGAAGGAAACGCCCTTGCCCTTCACCGTTTTCATAACGATGCAGTGCGGTTTGCCGCTGTTGCTGTTGCGCACAGCGTCCAGCGCGTCTAAAATCTCTTCCATAGAAAACAATGTTCTGTACTTCTGCAATCGCCCCCATTTGAATGCCCAGTGTCAAGCTTAGTACCAGTAGAATAGCTAAGAGTTTTCCCGTTGTCGATCTGCTTTTCCCCATTTTGTAATTCCTCCTTTTTAGTTGTCTGCCGGTTCTTTGGGCTTAAGTATAACATGCACAAAAAATAATATCAAGTATTTTTATAGTATTTTATAAATTATTTTATCAATATTCATACAATCCTTCTAACGAATGAAATTTGACAGAATAATATTGATGTGGTATTTTATAAGTGCTTTTATAAAGGAGGACAACGTCATGAGGCAACCCTTAGAAACCTCGGCAATTTACGATGAGTTAAAGCAAAAGATTACATGTGGTGGCATTAAGTCTGGCGAATATCTTATCGAAGCGGAAATTGCCGCATCACATAATGTCAGTCGAACGCCTGTACGTCAAGCATTGCGAAACCTTGAAGATGACGGTCTTGTGAAAATCGTCCCAAGGAAAGGAACCTATGTGAAATTCTTAAGTTCCGAAGATGTTATTGAAGTTTATCAAGCTGCTGAAGCGTTGGAAGGGATGGCCATTTTTTTGATCGCAATGAACGATCAACGCGATGTCAAAGAGTGGCGAAAGCTGAACGACCGTATGAAAGAAGCCTTGGATAGGCATGACATTGTTACATGGTGTGGATTGGATGAAAAATTTCATGAGATGATGTACGAGTGCTGTGGTAATTCGGTCATAGTCCATCTGTACGATCATCTACGGGTCAACATGAGGCGTGTGCGCACTTTTTATTCATCGCTTTGGCATGATAAACAGTTGTCATGCCATGAACACGAAAGATTGTTGAATAAAATCGAAGAAGGGGATGCCAAAGGTGCGAGAATCATTATTCAGAATCATTATCGTGTGGTTTTGAACCATGCTTCGTTGATGCTGGGGCTGGAAACTTCCACGCATAATTACAAGTCTATGCCATTGGATGATGAAAACCCAGCCAAGCAATAAAGTCGAAACGAAAAAAGTCAATATCATGCGTAAAACTTCCTTTGGGTTTTGCTAAGGCAAGGCGCATCTGCACTTCTGTGCTTCTTGAAGTGCAAGCTATATTAAGGCACGTAATTTGAGCTGTATACGACGGCAATCGCTTTATCCTTTGACGGAGGCAAATTTCTTTTTAGATTTACAGTATTTCTTCCGAACAAAACCGCTTGGCAAGATAGAGAAAATCCTTTGCTGAACTCGTAAGAAACTTGTTTTCATGCCATACCAAAAAGTGAAGCCGTTCAAAATCGTCATCTATGAGTTTTCGCGTGACGATCTGCCCACGCTCCACACCCGTATGAATCAGCTGTTCCGGCAAAATGGAAATGCCAAGTCCCATGCTCACAGCGCGTACCAGTGCTTGGGTGCTGGCGCTTTCCCACATGGGCGAAACGGAGAGATTAAGGGGCGAAGAACTGCTGAAGTGTTATACGGCCTATGCTCTCCTATTATACCGAGTTTATTAGTTGAAAGTCTTATACTGCACGCCATTCAGTTGCCAACTCGTTATAATTCTTTTATCGGTATAATACTGGCAAGCAGGGCATGTGTTATAACACACATGCAAAACGGGCGAATTTGCTTTTCGGCAAATCGCCCGTTGCTTGTTGGGGAGGATTCCCCAAACCCCACGCACAATGCTTGTGCGGCTGCGCGCCCTTCGGGCGCTTCTATGCGAAGGACATCATTGGCAAAACACGTTGACGCCTGTCCAGCGAAAGGACGAAATCATACGTTTCCGCAATTACTCCACAGCCTCATCCATTCCGCGAAACAGCTCCCCGTCGATGGCAATCACGTCGTCAATGGGGATGTTTTTTTCGTTGACCATCACGATTTGCCGCTGATGTTCATCTACGTTTTTGACGATACCTGTCACGGTCACATACACGCCGCCGTCCTTTTTTTCGTCATGTTGAAAGAACGTAATCACTACTTCGGGACAAACCTTGAGATTCTCCTGAATCCGTTGCAGCTTGCCGTTCAGCAGAATTTTATCATCATCGTCCATCTCGATTCTTTGGTCGGTCAGCCGTGCGGTTTCCTTCACCGCCGCGCCATAACCTGTCAAAGCGGCAAAAGGCGCAAACTGCGCCGCACGATTCTCCGGCGACATCTGCGGATGTTTTTTCGAAACATGATGCGGCAGCGCAAGCATATCATCGTACCGATGGGGAGCGTTGGGATTGCCGTTCATTCGTCGCGCCTCCTATGCTTTATGCCCGCCGATTTGGTGATTGCGAGAGATCGTTGTCGCGCCTTCTTCCAAATTCATGCCCTTTAGAATGGCGTTTTTTCCGTATTTTTTTTGAATGTGTAACGTGGCAAGCTGCAGCCTTTTCTCCTCAGCAAGCGCCTCGGCTTCCGCTTTTCGCTGGGCTTCCAGCGCCGCATAATCCGTGAAAAGGTCGAGCTGCTCCACCGCTGGCTTTTGCGCGGCGCTGTGTTCGTCAGCCAACCGATTGGCGGTCATGTTCACGCGGCGAATCAGCAAATTCTTGTCTACCACACGATCATATAGCGCCATCATCGCCTCCATGATCAGCTTTGTGGAGGAAGTTTGCCTGTCCAAATTTGCCACGCCATGCGCCGCTTTAGGAATGGCGCGTCCGTAAAAATCCGTCGTGACAGCGCCCTTATAGGCTTTTCTTCGTGCGGGGTCGCTGAGGTTCTCAATGTCATAGCCCACGGTCAATTCCATCTGATCGGTCATTCGTCCCTGATCTACCAAATCTAAAACGATCAATTCCGTCATTTCACGGACGATGAGTTTTCCCTTTTCAAAGGAATAGGGGCATTGCAAAACCTGTCCCGTGCCAAAGCTGTTGCTGGACGGTTTATACGCTTTGACTTGTGCGATTGTGCAGGGTTCCCAGCCCCATGCGTGGTCGATGAGCAACTCGGCATTCACCCCAAACAGCTTGTAAAGCAAGTCCTCATTGTAATAATCCGTTTCGTCGCCAAGAGAGCATCGCGCAATGTCACCCATGGTGAAAAGCCCTAAATCCTCCAGTTTTTTGACGTAGCCGCGGCCCACACGCCAGAAATCTTTCAGCGGACGATGCGTCCATAATTCGCGCCGATAGGCGGCTTCATCCAGCTCCGCAATGCGCACACCGTCCTTGTCGGCTTGCACATGCTTCGCCATAATGTCCATGGCGATTTTTCCCAAGTAGAGGTTGGTGCCAATACCTGCCGTTGCCGTGATGCCCGTGGTGTGCAGTACGTCATGGATCATTTTCATGGTCAGCTCGCGAGCGGTCAGCTTGTAGGTTTCCAGATAGCAGGTCACATCCATGAACACTTCGTCGATGGAATAAACGTGAATGTCCTCGGCAGAAATATATTTGAGATATACGTTGTAAATCTGCGTGCTGATCTCCATATATTTCGCCATTTGCGGCGGCGCAGTGATGTAAGCCAGCGAAAGCGAGGGATTGCTTTTCAATTCGTCGTTGTTGTAGGATTCACCCGAAAACTTGCGCTCCGGAGCCTTGCGTTGGCGCTCGGCATTGACGTTTTTCACCTTTTGAACCACTTCAAACAAGCGTGCGCGTCCGGGGATGCCGTAGGTTTTCAGCGACGGCGACACGGCGAGGCAAATGGTTTTCTCCGTGCGGCTTTCATCAGCTACCACCAAGTTCGTAACCATGGGATCAAGCCCGCGCTCCATGCACTCCACGGAAGCGTAGAAACTTTTGAGGTCAATGCACACATAGGTGCGCCTGCGGTCAGCCATCCTCGCTTCCTCCTATCATGGTCGTTACTAGGATTATACCATAGTCAAACACTTATTCACGCCCAAGTTGCAATCTTGGCGGAATCATCTTTATTATCATCAAATTGGGATCAAGTAAAACAATTTCTTTGTTTTGTTGATAAGCATATTTTGTTGTATAAAATGTACCGCCAGTGTGACGACCATTAAAAACAGAGAATAACGCAGTTGCATGGTCAACCATATAGCGATTTCGTTCGTAATAGCAATTACGGGTATAGCGCGCAGAAATTATAATTTCTCCATCTGCTTTCTCTAATAAATGATAATAACGTTCTCTCCATGTACTGTTCCAATGAGTTGCCTGTTCTTCATGCGGAATGACGCAAACCAAACGAAGATTGGCTAATCCATTCTCTTTCGCGAGCAAAATTTGTTCTCCAAATAAAATGTCCGCACCCCGAGCAGCCCCACAATAGAAGTCTGTATATCCCAACAGTGCCCGTTCGGTGATGACCTGCTGTATCATTGTTTTGAGTTGAAAGCATCGAGTATCCATCTCGTTTTCTCCAAATGGCAATGATTCTGGCCTATGTCCGGTAAAGGCTACTGCAAATGGTTTCTTTGGCATGAGGAAATCTCCTTTTAAGTTATCGGAATACCGTTATCTTAGCCGATGCTTTTTTCAATGTCAACGGTATTCCGTTAAACTTTACCACCGTCTCCTGTTACCATTTAGTAACGGTATTTCGATGGAGGTGCGGGGGATGACGATTGCACAAGCCGTTGTACAGAGGCTATATGAATTATGTAACGAGCAAAATATGACCATCAACAAAATCAGCAATATCTCGGGAGTAACGCAGTCAACCGTTAGTGATATTGTTAATGGGGCAACCAGCAACACGGGCATTGCAACCATCAAAAAATTATGCGATGGTTTGGACATAAGCGTTCGTGATTTCTTTAATTCAGAGCTATTTGATCATCTTGAACAAGAATTAAAATAAGTCAAGTCATCCATCTTATCTCTCGATTTTATTAGCTTCTACCTTTCCATTTTCAAGAATCCGATCCACGTTCGCACGATGCACCAGCAATTCCTTCATCTCGTCCCGTGCTGCCCGATACTCCGCATAAGCAGCTTTTTTCGTTGACAGCAGCTCTACGTATTCCGCCTGCAAGTTCTTGATAGTGGGCAGCTTTTTCACGCCCAAATCGTCAAAGGCTTTCTTTGCCGCCTTGTGCAAAATAATCTCGACCTCATGCTCTGCAAGATACTTTTTGGAATACCCCGCCTTGCGATAAGCCGCGTAAACGTCGCGGGTCTTGGAGTAGTTGATGATGTGGGTCTTGAGCGCCGCGATCTCAGCCATTCGCTTCTCTGCGCCGCGTATCGTCGTAGACAAATGGTTATAGCGAGAGGAATCGTCCTCCACCTTTTGCGTAAGCTCCGCATAGTCCAGCAGATGATGCTCTTGCAGATAAGCCATCGTCTGTGCCATCTGCTTGAGGTTAAACACCTTCGCCCAATTCTGATAGCCCCTGCCTTGACCAGCCCGCATTTTTGCCTCAACGTCGATGAGCAGGCTGCTCTTTTGAAGCACAGTAACAGAATACTTTTTACGCGGCATATGTGCCCGTTCTCCGGCAATCACGGCACGAAGCTCATCCTCCGAATATCCTACACCCAATGAACGAAGACGAATACTTTGCTTCTGCGCATCGCACCGAAACGCGATATGCGCCCCGCGCTTGACCGAATATCCAGCTTCCATCATGAGCTGCAAAAAGGCGTTAAAATCCGCGGGCTTTTTCGCCAAAGCACCGTCAATAGCGGTGCGCACCAGATCACGATGAGACGGCGTCGTTTGCTTTCCCAGCCACTTGTTGTAGCTGTGATTACCGCGCTGCGGGTTCTCGATCACGGACAAATGATGCTCCATACAGACCAGATCACTCAAACGCGCCACAGCTTTTCCTGATCCAAGGAAATCGCGAAATTTGCCTTGACAGTCAAGCGTGGTGGAGTTGAAAATAATGTGGTTGTGGACATGTTTTTTGTCGCAATGGGTCGCCACGATAAAAGCGTGTTTGCCCTTGAGAAAGCGCATAGCCAGCTCGTAGCCCAGCCGATTGGCTTCCTCCGGTGTAACCTCGCCCGACTTAAAGGACTGCCGTATCTGATAGGCAATCACATCGTTTTTGTACGCTCTGCCCGTCAACGTATGATACTGGCGCTTGGCAAATAAAAACTCCGCATCGGCGGTTTTCGCGTCGCAGGAATAAGAGGAAACCATCTCGCCGCCCCGCGTCTTTTCGGGATTCTTAGCGTACTCCGTGCGGTCTGCCAGACATTTGGCAACGGTTTTGCCTTGATTCACGTGCATGGAAATGATGCGTGTGGTCGCCATGAGAAACCTCCTGTTTGCATGAAAAAAGCGCGGCCTGCGCAGTGGCAGACCGCATGTTTTCGGTTATTTGATTGCCGCCATCTTGGTGAGGATGGCATTAGCCGCCTGCCAAAGCCGCTCCTGATTTTGCAGCACATCCTCCACATCAGCATCATAGACGCGACCTGTTTCATTGGCGCGTTTGGCGAGCTGATTCAGATTGTTGCTGGAGCGGCGAAGCAAAGAGATCATCTCCTTCAGCTCCGGCAATTCCAGCTTGACCACATATCCGTCGATGGCGATTTTGCGCAGATAGGCGCTCATGTTGCGCGTACCAAGCTGCTGCATTTTGGAAAAGGCGTTAGCATTGCCACGGCTGTTGATAAGACCGTACTTTGCCATGAAATCGTCATACAAGGCGTTAAGCTGCGCCTGTGTGCGTTGAATGATCTCATCCGGCGCATTGTCCATTTGCTGCTCAATCAGCTCCCGTACACAGTCCCGTAGCTCAACCAGCCCTTTCACCCGCTCCTTGGCGGTGGCGTTTAGTTCGGGCTTTACCATTCGGCTGTTTTCGCGGTAATACACCTCGCTGTTTACGATGGCATAGGAGAAATTGCGCACATCGGGGTCAGCAGGGATGGACGTGTTGATGACTTCTCCCTCGCCCAAGTCGGGTAATTCCGCTTCGGTGATTTGCCCTGTGATATGCTGCATAGCGCTGGCAAGCTGATCGGCAAGCTCAGCGCCCTCGATGGGTAGGCAAGCGGTTTCCTTTTGATTTCCGTACATATTGTCATGCCACGCCATTTTGCCCAGCAGCATATCGGGATGGTCGATGAAATACCTTGAAACAAACATTGACTGGTTGTACGGATGCGATCGATGGTCAGGATTGTCTGCTATTGGTGCGGTAAAAAGTACAATTACCATAAAAGACACGACCACTTCAGAAACTAGATATTTCATCACCTCGCTAAGCAGCATTGATTCCTTTGCTCATGCTGTACGTGCCCATTGGGGAATTGAAAACTGCTTGCATTGGCATCTGGATGTAACCTTTGGCGAAGATGCTTCTCGTATTCGTAATAAAAATGCAGTTGCCGTATGGAATGTATTTAGAAAGCTGGCAATGGAATATATCAAAAAAGCACAAACAAACGGTGCTAGTATAAAGAGCCTTCGCAAACTAGCTGGTTGGGATTCTTCCTTCCTTGAAAAAATTCTCTTTGCCTAAAAAGTAAATGCGGTGACCGTGATGGAAGGTTACCCGTCAAGTGTGTCCTACTGTTATTTTGGGGCAATCACATCCAATCGAGTCAGATAATTCCATCAACAATTTTTTCTTGATACATTGCATGCGACATGGCAATATTAATAGCAATTGGAAAATTAAAGTAATTTTAATAAACTCATATCATATAGATAATGCGTCTCTTAATGGGTAAAAGAGCTGTATGTATTGTATATTTCAAAGAACCTATTGAACACCGGCTTCATACAAATAGAATTACTCTAGCTCCAAACGTACTTCTTTAACAACTTTACGTACTACATAGTTTGTGTCTACAGACGCTTTTTCCATGATATATTTTAAGGTTTCAGGATCAACAGTCTTTAAATGATATGCATTCCTTAAGATTGTATTCTTGATGTACAAATTATCGGTATCCATTCGCTTTACAAGTTGATTGCAGATAACACTCTTATTTTTTGAGTCTCGCAACAGTAGAAATAGAATTTGTATGGCATTCCATCTGATATGCAGATTTGATGCTGCACACCACTCTATTGCCCGTTGTAATATTATGTGTTCTAATAGCTCGTCAACCATAGGGGTACTACTTGCTTCTAGATAATTCAAAAATGCATAACTTGCTTTTCTGTTTGATAAGGCATCGTCTCCAATATCGACCAATGCATTCATCAACTCGACCGCGCTATCTTCGCCTAAACAGTGATATAAAAGAAGTGCAGAAAATCTGAGATTGGTTTCGCTTAGATTTGTCATGACAGCGTGTGCCGTTTCTATTTGAGATTTTTTTGCAAGCAATTTTGCTATTTGTTGTTTATTGCTTTCCCGTATCATAGGGCGAGACTCAACTAGATAAACTAGTAGTTCTATCGCATTCATTTTTGCTTCTATTGTCTGCGTTTCCTTTAGCAAGGTTTCACAGGATTCCTCAAATGCAGAAATAATTAGTTCACTAGAAAACGTCACTGTGCTTTGCAATAAAATATTCTTTATCGTAGTATGCAGTTGATTCCCGCGGCTAAAATAACCGCCGTTTCTTCCTTGCGTTTTGTTATCATCCTGTAATTCTGTTATATATAATTTTAAAAATTCGGGCATATCCCTATCTTCTTTGTTAGATGTTTCCAAACGGTATGTATCGTTATAAAAATCCGGCATTTCAACTGAAATGGTTTTGTCAAGTTCTTCTGTTAATGATCGAAATTTTTTGCGGAGTGTGTAGAGGGCTGGTTTTAAGGAATAAATATTTGCTCTATCTTCTGAGCTTTTCACGACATTACTGATGGCAACCAATAGATTGGATACTGATTCACTAGACGCTTGATCTAGATTTATACCATCGCGAATTAAATTGAATGCATCGTCATAAAACCGACGCATGTTCTTATGAATACATCCACAAATAATTTCAATTAATTCATCTTGCGATATACGCATGTAGGTGCCATTCAATGTGGAAAATATATGACTACCTACTGCAACTGTTGATTTATCTCCTTCCATCCATTTCAAAACCGAAACTCTTAAATCTCCCCATGAACTCTGGAACATTTCCTCGTCCATATAATAGCCAGTAACTCTGAATGCTTCTAGTTTTGCAATAAATTGTTGATACTCTATTGGACGATTGTTGGCAAAAGCATAAATCTCATATGCGTCTTTTGAATTCATTTTACTACGCAAATCATCAAAGCAACTAAGCATACCATCAATTTCTTTTTCATTTCCATCTACTATTGTAGTTTTTAAAAGCAGTTTTTTTATGTGCCAATCAGAGTATCGTGTTGCACAATAAAATGCCATGTGTTTTATTCGTTCATATAAAAGCTGCATATGGGTGAGCGAACCATTGTACATTGCCAATACGAAAACTTCTGCAAGAGACCTAATGTATTTTTCCAAGCCATGACCGTACATAACCGTATCTGGAGTTTGTATTTTATATTTTATCGTATCTTCAATTATTCCTTTATAGTAACTGCTGTCAAGCCTGTCTAATTGCGGGTAATAAAGTAACGATTGACTACTATCCAGTTCCTGCTGATATGTTTTTTCTAATGAGAAAGTATTTTGGCTTTGTTCAAAAAAAGCGCGTTGATTTCGCAGATCGATTAATATATCTTTAATAAACCATTCATCTATACCGTTTTGTCTAGCAAGAAGCAAAGCGTTGTTCAGTTTATCAAGGCAGTTGCTCTGATTTCCAGAGTAATATTCTTTAATTGCTTCATATCGTTCTTTTATTACTGCAAAGAGTTGCGGTGTTTGATATTTTTCGATTTCAAGCAGGATGGAAGTAAAATTATTGTCATTGATATTTTCCCCCTCAAAGAGTACGGGTAGAAATGCAGCACATGCCTCGTCGATTTTTCCTGTTTTCTGCACTTTATCCAAAGAGTATCCTAGAATTAGCTTTGAAAAATACCCAATACAAATGTCAATACTGGTAAATAGGTCTTTCTGTGCAACATTGTTCGCATACGTTATGAATTCAACATTTCCAATATCAGAGTCTGCTTCATCCACATGCTTGTCGTTCCATGCTAGATGTCCTTTACAGTAATGCTTATATATCAAGACCAAATCGTTTATCAAGTCAAGTGTACCATTTTTAATAAGCTCCTTGAAGTCATGAACAACTTTGCTTTTTGCATATATTGCGCCTTTTAAGCTTTTTTGTAGTGGTGTTTCTTCTTTTGAAAATTGGTCACAAAAATAGAACAGAGATTTAATACAATGCTTTTTAGCCGTATCAATTTCTCTTTGAGTTCCTGGCGAAACGCCATCCCTATTATCAATTAGGAAAATGCACACATCGCAATCTTCTAACGCAAAAATATAGTGTTGTTCTGCCGATGTGGTAGAGGCTCCTTCTGATTCGAAGGTATACACTTTTGCAAAACCTGTTGATTCTATTAATACCTTCAATGCTTCACGTGCAAAATTGTACTTAATCTTTTCGGGTTCATCACCACAGGCAGAGCTTATAAATACTTGTATTTTTGTCTCCGGCGTAATCATGATACACTCCTTAAGAACTGTGAGTCAGCTTCGTTATTATGGAAGCACTACTATCTCCATATCACTCTTAAACTTGTTATAAGCTGCATCCGCATAGCAAGCGCTCTAACACTTACTAAAGATTACAACCTTCTTGCTGCTCACAAAATGTGCTCCCTATAAGTTTTCAATTAACTGCTTTTATAATCGTATAGACTTCTCGATAATATGGTCACCCTCTCCTAATCAAGCACATCCCTCCACTTCGCCCATTTTCTATCAGTCTCTTTAATAGTTACTTTTCGACACTGCCTTGTAAATTCCTTCTGCTGCCATTAATGAAGAGCTGAAGATAAAACGAGAGAAAATCCTTCTACTGTTCCGAGATTCGTATAGTTGTTTTCCCTCGGATTTCGGCTACAAATATCTTGAAATTGGAATCAATTGTTTAAATGTATTTATCGCATTGCATAATCTGTCATATAGTTTCTCAATAGTATAGGAGCGTCTTTAGCTATTCATATCTCTCTTAATCAACCTTCTAATCTTATCGTTCATGGTTTCAGCGCTGGTGGCACTGAAATGGTAAGATACTTCATATGTCGTTCTGCCAATCTGTTTCGTCATTACAGGTGCATCCAGTTCATTCGTGGGCAACATAATGCCGTTATTCATATCAGGGTAAGTATTGTTCATTTGCAATTCCTTTCAGTCTATAAGATATTTCGCAGTTTCACTTTTGTTCATTGCAGCGTTATCTTTGCGATAGTTCCTGCTCGAAAAGCAGATTGGTGTGCAGCGTTCCAGCACGCGATCATAAATCCGCGCATGAGCCAAATCCTTTGGCTGTTTCAGCTCGTCCAACGAAAGATTGGTTGTGATGATAAACGGCAAACGACTGAGATAACGGCTATCCACCACGTTGTAAACCTGTTCCAGCGCATATTCCGAGTTGCGCTCCACGCCTAAATCGTCAATGATGAGCAAATCAAACTCATTAAGGCTGGCAAGATAGCGGTTCTTATCCTCGGAAAACATGTCCGATAAGCTGTTGAGGACTTTTCCGAAATTGGTCATCAATACGGGATAACCCTGCTCCGTTACCGCGTGAGCGATGCAAGCGGCGGCAAAGGTTTTGCCGGACCCAACGCCGCCCCATAGAAGCAATCCCGCGCCTTTCTCGCGCATAGTAGACCAGCGCTTTGCATAGTTGTGAGCATACACCATGGCAGGATTGCTGCCGTTATCGCGATCAAAGGTATAAGCCCAAAGCGCCTTGTTTTGCAATGCAGTCGCTTTCAGGCGTTGAATACGCGCTAGGCGTTCGCACTGCTGGCGTTCTGTTTCCTCAGCGTTCCATCGCTCCAGTTCACAGGCACAGGAGCAACAAATCGTTCGTTCCCGCCCAAACACATGGATTCTGCACTCCTTGGGCGTGTGACATAAGCCACAGTATAACAGCCCGCTAGTCGGGTCTGTATAGTCGGAAGCTGCGGCAGTGCTGTCGCTCATAGACTTTCTCCTTCCTTAAAGCTATAATCGGGCATCCATTGCTTAGGTACATTTTTCTTAGCATCAGCTGTCGCCCAGCGGCGGATGGTCGCCAAATGATTTTTATAGTGCTTGCCCGTGGATGCCATATACTCGGAAAGCCGCTCGATATAGTGCTGACATTGGTCGTGAAGCTCGGATTGCAAGGAGACAAGCTCCGCTTCTGTCAGAAGAACATTGGCATAGCGCCCCCAAAAGGCAGGCGCGCCGTGTCCCTTTTCTAGCTCTCTCTCTTTCTTTATCTCTATCTCTTTCTCTAACTCTATCTCTGGTGGACAAATGTCCGGACATTTGTCCGCCTTTTGTCCGCTCTCCGGCATGGGCAGCAATGCCTGTATCTCACACCGTGCGCGGCGCTTGCGCTCTGCTTCCGTAGAGGATTGACCAATCAAGAGTTCAATGTTGCTCATATAATAAGCGCCATTAGCCAGTTCTTCGACCAGTCCCAGCTTCTGAAAAATCTGCAATGCCCGTTCCACTGTACCGACCTGATGGCGGGTGATGACGGCGATCATCTGCGCGGTATAAGGAATATCCTCATCAATTTGGAGCTTGCCACGGTTCTTGAGCGATTTCAGATAGAGCTTCAGAAGAATATTGGAATAGAGAACGCCGTCCTGCATACTTTCCAGCAGAATAACGGAATCATCCTCAAAATAGCTCTCCTTGAGCTTGAGATAGTAGTATTTGCGGTAATCGGACATGCGCTCATTTCTCCTTTGTACGGTTGGATTGATAGCGTCTGCACACGATGACAATGGCGCGAAAGCTCTGCTTACAGTTATGGCTGCATCGCTGGCACAAGCGGTTGTAAGTGATACGATTTCTGTTGTTGAGGAAAAACGACCACTCCAGCAATCGTCTTTGACTGGCTCTGGGCATGGGAACACCTCTTTTGCATCATTTATTCAACACTCGACGTTTGAAAACAGTGTGGTTTCTCGGGGCGAATTTCGGGCTTTTTTTGCCCGTAAAGCCATGTGTATTATGTAGGGCTGAGGGATGGTAGGCGCGAGATGAAACAGCGGTCTAAAACGCTTGTTCTGAAATTTGATTCTTATCACCCAAGTTGCGGACATTGGAATTGTCAATAAAACGAGACACCCAACAAAAGAACCCACAGTCACCCAAGCGTAACATGGGCGATTGCATGACCCCGTCGGCGGGATTCATCTAGCGCAAAGTTCTTGCTGCGTCAAGGTCTAACAGTACCCTTGACGCAGCAAGGGCTTTGTGCTACTTTCCGCCAGACGACGGGGGCTTGCAATGACCCTTGAGGTCGGCCCAGCGGCCGTGGAGCGCCCTCCTGTAACGCGCTTATGCTACTGCTTTTGCAGCGTAATAGGCTTTTCGTTTTTGAAGCGGTGGAACGTCACCTTCGTTGGCCGAGTAAGGGCGGATTCTATTGTAATCACACTCAATCCATCGAAAGATCAACGTTTTTACCTCGTCCCGGGTTAACTGAGATAACGCCAAACCGTAAATCAGCTCTTTTTTGAGCGTTGCAAAGAAGGATTCCATTCTGGCGTTGTCATAGCAGCTGCCGGTTCGTCCCATGCTTTGGCGAGCTCCCTCTGCTTTGAGGCAATCACGAAAAAGCTTGCTGGTGTATTGGCTTCCGTGATCACTATGCACGATCATCCCCTCGGTTTTGCCATAACGATGGATAGCATCCAAATAGGAGAATCTGCACAGCTCTGCTCGCTTGTTTTGACTCATAGTCATGCCTACAATGGCTCCATCGAAGCAATCCATTGTTACTGCTAGATAGAGCTTTCCATCCTTACAGTTCATTTCTGTGATGTCATTGAGCACTTTCTCCATGGGATGGTTCGCTTCAAAATGCCTTTGCACAAGATCCTCTGCTGCTTCTGCCCTTGGATCACGCTTGGTGATCCCCCTTGGTCTTCGTCCTGACATGAGCCCGTTTTCCTTGCACAATCGATAAACCGTTCCATAGCTGGCATGGATTCGCTTGAGCCTTTTTTGTATTTGCTTTACGCCTATGCGTTTGTGCGCCTTGCGTATTTCCTTAATCTCGGATAACACAGCGTCCCGCTTTCGTTTTTGTCCTTTGGTTTTCAGCCATCGATAGTAGCCAGGTCGCCCAACGCCCATTGCTGCGCACCCAAGCCGTATGCTGACTGTTCCACGGTTAAGCTCCAACCACGCATACGCTTCTCGTGGCTTTAGCTGCGTTATCCCTTGACGAAAAAACCCATTGCCTTCTTCAGAATCCCATTGGCTTGCCGGAGCTCCTCAACCTCCTTGCGCAATGCCTTCACTTGCTTTTCCAGGTCACCTGATACCTCTGAAGGTTGCGCGCCCAATCGTTTTGCTTGCTGCCATCTGTATAGTGTTTTATCCGTTACACCTAGTCGCGCACTTGCTTCCTTTAGCAGCCAGCACTCGCCGCTTGCCACGCCGTTATACCCGGGAAATTCCGGCATGGCATAGCCGGTGTGGCGATTCTGATTCTCCTGCACGCGCACATGAGGAATAATCTCGCCTTCTATGACGTATTCGGCATTGGCAATGGCGTGCTGCTGAACGCTAACGCAGGGGCATAGCCCCACCGCTTCACCGCGCAATAAACAGTGCTCGTTTCCGTCCATTTCAGCGTCCCATCCGCAAAATCATCGCCATACAAGTAGCGCACCTTACGCCAATAGCGGTCCATGCTGCCCTGTTCAATGCTTTCCACTTGAACAATAGCATCGCCGATGAAAACGCCGTCGTAGCCATCTTCTATCGTTTCGTCCATTTGGAGGTACACCTTGGTGTCGTGGGTTAAACATGGGCAACATGGCGATCACCATGATGAACGCAGCGGGCGTATTGCCAAGGCTGTCTCGGAGTAAAAAGAAAAGCGGAACGCCGATAAGCGCACCGCCGCCAAAACAGATTAGCTGCCGTTTGGTCAAGCTAAACAGGACTTTCGACTTGATTTTCGTCAAGTCTTTGGGAACGGGGACGTAGGCCAATGCAATTCCTCCTTCGTTGATTTTGGGCAAAAGAAAAGCACCTCGTTATGAGATGCTTGAAAGAAAGTGTTGCTCTTTATAGTTCTTTTAAGTAATCCTTGGCATAGTAGACAACACGCATGACGTTAAGAATGCATGCTTCATCGTCCGGTATGTACAGAATAATGTAATTCTTAACGATCAGCTTACGATACCCTTTGCCTTTAAGCAGCGCGTCATTCACAGGGGGAGCCGTTTGAGGGAAGTCGCAGACTGATAGAATTGCGCTCTCAATCTCATTGAGAAGCTGGACGTTGCTATCCTCGGCATAAAGCTGTATCGCGATATACGCCGCGATGTCGTCTAAATCTTGGACTGCCGAGGGCGTTAGCTTATAGCGATACGGTTTTATCATATTTTGCTCGCAGCGTCGCAAAGGCGGTGGGGCCATCGACGCTTCTCCCTTGTGCAAGTTCGTTTTCGGCTTCCATCAGCTTGCGATAAATTTCAGCCGTAGCCATTGTGCGCTCGTAGGTTTCAAGGCTCATCAGCACCATATCGCCATAGCCGTTTTTGGTAACAAAAATCGGTTCGCGGCTGCTCTTGCACCGCTCGCTAATCTCATTGGTATCGCGCAGGTCGCGGATTGGTATGATTTGCATGGAAACACCCCCTTTCAGGCTCGTCATAATTATAGCATAACTATGATCGCCCGTAAAGAACAATATGATATAAGGAAAACCTTATTGCGCATTAAAAATCTGTTTTGCAACCCCACCAGACTTGAACAGCGACAAGCACAGCAGCACGGTATAGCCAATACATGCCCAGATTGCCGCCACCACGTCCGTTTCCACCGCGATCGTGCGTACCAACACTGCGTAGATCGCCACACACACGATGATGAGAAACGCTTGAAAGCCCAACGCAAACAGCGATCGCAGATATTTTGCCTCATCTGTCCCCACTCGTGGTTCATCATGGTCGCCATTGGGATTCCATGTTTGACATGCCCATAAACATTACCAAGGAGTTTGCTCACCGCATTGATACCGCCGAGGAAGAAGCCTTCTTCACGGGCAATGGCACCGGCAAGCCGCTGTGAATTCTGGCTGCTACGGGCGTGACCGCCGCTAGCGCGACCGCCATCACGATGGACGAGGTAGTGGATCCGGTGGTGTTCTTTGACGGCCTCGTATCCTGAGTTTGGTGAACGTTATCGCAGAATAAAAGCCCATCGTGGGCATAAGAAATCATTGTCATTTGCCGAATGCTCCTGACCGCTATCAGGAGCATTCTGACCAAGCTGGCGCCTTACTCGCCTGACGGTTCCTTTCGCCCCGTCCTGTAGATCAAGCGAAGGTTCTTTCTAAGTCGCAGGGCTTGAGCTTTTGCGGCTTAGGGGTTATGTCATTATGGATGATTCGCTCCTGTTAGCCCATGCCCAATTTCCCTTTTGTTCTTTCCTCTACTTTGGCTGCCTTCTGACAGCCTGTTTGCTTTTCTATTTTTACGGCGGCTTGTCTCTCGGTTGCTTTAAACTCGATTCCTCCCACTCACTCTATTATCGCTTTTTTCTCGTTGAGTGGATGTCTCATTTTATGGTAGCAGTCTAATTAACCTATCCAGTTGGCGAACACCCAATAACGCAAAAGCCCCGCGACTATCCGTCGCGGGGCGATTCCACCCACCGTCCCCTGCCCGCTAAAGCGGGCAGTCCGGGGCGCAGGGGCACTGCCCCTGCTAGCGGTAGAGCATTTCGCTGCGCTTGGGGCCGGTAGATACCATGTGAATGGGGGTTTCCAGTTGCTTTTCGATAAACTCTACATAGCTGCGGCAGTTTTCGGGAAGCTCGTTCCAGTTTGTAACGCCGCGTACACTGCAGTTCCAGCCGGGTAGCATGGTGTAAACGGGCTTGCAGCGCATAAGGACGGGGGTGTTGGGGAAGTCGGTGATTTGTTTGCCGTCTACCTCATAGGCTGTGCAGACGGGAATTTGATCCAGATAGCCAAGCACGTCAAGGTTGGTAAGGACCGCTTCGGTTGCGCCCTGCACCATGCAGCCGTAGCGGGAGGCAACAGCGTCAAACCAACCTACACGACGGGGACGGCCTGTGGTGGCTCCATACTCGCCAACATCGCCGCCGCGATCCCGAAGCTCCTTGGCAGCATCATCGAAAATCTCGGTGGTGAAGGGGCCTGCCCCTACGCAGCTGGAGTACGCCTTGGTAATGCAGAAAATATCCTTGTAAGCGGTAGGCGGCACGCCCGCGCCTACGGTGCCAAAACCGGCAAGCGGCGAGGAGGACGTGGTGTAGGGATAAATGCCGTGATCAGGATCGCGCAGGGTGCCCAGCTGTCCCTCCAAAAGTACGGTTTTGCCTTCCTTGAGCGCTTTGTGAAGGAATAGCGTGGTATCCATCACCATGGGACGGATACGCTCGCCTAGCTCCTTGATGTGTGCGATCAGCGCTTCCAGATCAATCGCCGACTTGTGGTATAGATTGCTGAGGGTGGCGTTCTTCTGCTCCACGGCGCTGGAAAGGCGGGCGCGTAGAATGCCATCGTCGTAAATCTGGCAGACCTGAATGCCAATTTTCAAATACTTGTCGCCGTAAAAGGGCGCAATGCCGCTTTTGGTGGAACCAAAGCTTGCTTTGCCAAGGCGTTCTTCCTCGAATTTGTCAAAGTCCACATGATAAGGCAGCATGACCTGCGCCCGATCGCTGATGTAAAGCTGCGGCTTGGGCACGCCCCGGGATACCACATTGTCATATTCCGCGAGTAGCTTTTCGATGTCTAGCGCTACGCCCGGCCCGATGATATTGGCGATATTTTGATGAAATACGCCGGAAGGCAGCAGATGCAGGGCAAACTTGCCATAGTCGTTGATGATGGTGTGGCCTGCGTTAGCGCCGCCCTGAAAGCGTACGACAACGTCGCTGTTTTCCGCCAGCACATCCGTTATTTTTCCCTTGCCTTCATCGCCCCAGTTAGCGCCTACGATACTACGGATCATGAAGCTGATCCCCCTTCAAAGGTAAAATTGGGGCATGAAACCCCACCCATCTTTATACTATACCATGTATAGAATGTCAAGCGAACAGGAGGAAACGTTCATGGAAAAAAAGGAAATTTTACGGTCTGCGGTTGCGCTGATGATAGCGGCTTTTCTTGTGCTGCCAATACCGTCGGCGCTTTGTGAATCCTATCAGGACGGCGTTTATCAAGATTTGGCGCCGGGATACAACGACGACGTCATTGTAACGGTCACCGTTAGAGACGGTAGAATAACAGAATTGTCCGCAAAAAACAGGAATGGCGAGGAGAGCGAGTATTTTAAAAAGGCCGAAGAGGGATTGCGTACAGCCATCGTTGAAAAGCAAGGAATAGACGGCGTAGAGGCGGTCAGTGGAGCGACCGGCACGTCGGAAAGTATATTGTCCGCTATGAAGGGGGTGCTGGAGCAGGCGGTTACCAAGGGGGATTTTGCGTCCGCAGGACCACAGTCCGCAGGATCGCAGTCCGCAGGATCGCAGTCCGCAGGTTCGCCATCCGCAGGATCGCAGTCCGCAGGACCTAGACCTACGCTGAACCCGGAAAAAGCCGAAGTGTTTGTGGGGCTTGGCAGCGTGGCGAATTTTAGAAGCGGGCCGGGCAAGGACGAAAAGGAGGTTCCGGTTTATAGCTTTAACGTGACCATGGCAAGCATGGTATTCGATAAGGAGGGAAGAATACTGGATGCATTGGTGGATATTTACGAGGTGGCTACGCCGAATTACGATGGCGCCAGCATGCCCCGCTTCAGCGGCTGGCCAGATAAGGAGGGGTATAACGTCACCGATACGGCTACAGGTAAGGTGACGGGCGTAAGCGAAAACACCGTGGAAAGCCTGACGGAGGAAATCGCCGCATGGCGCACCAAGCGGGAGCGGGGAGCAGAATACGGAATGAATCCCACAAACGAATGGTACCAGCAGATGAACGCCTACGAGCAGTGGATGATCGGCAAAACCACAGCAGAGCTTAGGCAGTGGTTTGAGAAATATACCAGTCCACGAAACGGCCGACCCATAAAGCTCACGTCCGATAACGAGGAAGATGTAAAAATCATCGAAAGCCTGAGCGATCAGGAAAAGCAGGAATTGACTGAGCTGACAGCTATGGCTACCATGAGCCTAAGCGACAGTCATGGCTGGATACTAGAAGCCATTGAAAAGGCGTATCAGAACCGTACGCCTGTGGATCAGGTGGAAATGGATTAAAAACATAGGTTAAAACACAGCGCGAACGAAAAATCGTTCGCGCTGTTTGATGAAACCTATTATTTACATAGGGTAGGCCATTTTTGCTTGGCGTAGTTGTAAGCCGTGTCTGCCGCCGCGTTGTGCTGCGCCGTTACCGTTTCGTTGACGCTGTTGTGACCGGTAGAGTTGTAGAAGCGGACGCAGATGCAACCGTACATATTGTTGTTCTCGTAGAGCTTATTACCGTTGGGGAATTTCTGAGTGGATAAGCCGTCGCTAGCGCCGATGCCTTTAAAGCTGTGCGGCCAGCCGTAAATACTGACGGCATATACCTTGCCGTTCACGTTGAGCAACGCTGGGCGGCGGTCCCAGGCGCTGCCGATGCTGCTTACCCCGGTCAGCTTGCCGCTGAAATCGGGCCAAGTGTAGTTGGCGTTGTCGTTGGCGCTGTCCGCCACAATTTTAGCCAGCTCCTCGGTGGTAGGTCTGCGGTTGGGATAAGTAAACCCGGCTGCCTTGCACATGGTTGCCGTATCGTTTTCCGTATAGGTAACCGCATCGGGGTGATTGGTGCCGCCGGTACGATAGATGGTGAACACGTATCCGGTATTGACGTCCAACACGGTGGCAAAGCTGGACTTGGGCCAGTAATTGCCCTGATTCGCTTCGGACCATGACGGCTTGGTAACACTGGTAATGGTTCCAAAATCCGTAACAACCGTACCGGTGCTGCCGCTGCTGCCACTGCCACTACTTCCACTGCCGCTACTTCCGCTGCCGCCCGTAGACGAGGTGGTACCGTTGGAGACTAGCTTTGCCTTTTCACATAAAAGAGGCCATGTCTGGGCGCCCATCACGCCGTCGGCGGTCACCTTCTGCGCTCGCTGGAAATTCTTAACCGCAGCCGCCGTGCCGCTGCCGTAGTTGCCATCTAAAGAGCCTGTATAATACCCCAGCACATACAGCGCCAGCTGCATGGCATAAACCCGCACATCGCCCACCCAAGTGCCGTCGTCATAGAACTTGTCGGTTACCGTGCTGTTCCATAGCTGCATTACATAGGTAGCCAGCGAGCTGTCGCTCATGATGCTGGAGCTTACATCCGAGTAAAGGCAGTTATAAAGGGTATTTTGATAATAGAGCTGACAATAGGTTACGTTGTCCGAGCCGGTATAGGTTCCTACCAGCAGCAGCACGGAGCCCATGGGCGCGGTAATCGTGCCGGAGCTTGGCCGGATAGAGGACGTAAACAGCGCGGTATTGGCGGATAGCGTTACAAACTTAGACGTGGTGGTAATGGTGCTGCTGCCTGAACCGCTGCTACCAGAGCCGCTGCCTCCCGAGGAGCTGATCACAGTAGCGCAATCGCCCCGTACATAACCGTTAACGCCGCTGGTGGTAGAAATGGGATACCACGTATACCCACCGGCTGTGGTAGCCGCTCCAGTCATGGAAACCTGTGTGCCAATAGCGAGAACCACGCCGGTCTTTGCGCCGTTTGGCGTCGCGCGCACACGGGTGCTGGTTTTGGTAATTTGAAGGGTGCCGGTCACAGTGCTCGTGCTCCCGCTGCTTGATCCGCCGGAGGAGGAGCCGCTAGCGCTGGTATAGGCTCCCAAAATCCAGCCGGTGTTAATACCATAGGTTACCTTGTACCAAATAGCGCTGCCGGAACCGCTGGTGGCAGAGTACGCCATGGTAATGCCCTTGGGTACCATAGCCAGCCGAGCCGAGGAGGTTGAAGCGGATTTACGCAGGTTTACGCTGTCCGTGGTTACCAGCGTGCCGCTGGACCCACCGCTGGTATTGGAGCTGGTCACGCTGACATATGTGCCCATCAGCCAACCGTTTTGATTTCCGTAAATAACCTGATACCAAGTAACGCCGCCGGAAACGCTGGTATTATAGTAGGTCAGTATGGAATTAACGGGTACGCTAGCCAGCTTTGCAGAAGCCGACGAGGCAGATTTGCGTAGATTGACGGAAACCGTTGTTCTCAGCGTGCCGCTGGTACCCGCCGTGGTGGTGGTTCCAGTCGTGGTGCCGGTGGTTGTTCCCGTCGTCGTTCCTTTGCCAAGCGCCGTGGCGTATAATGCCGCCTGTGTCAGGGGGCCCGCGTCGCCATCCTTGGTTAGGCCGCTGGCACGCTGAAACTTGTATACAGCCGCGTCGGTTTCCTCGCCGTAGTTGCCGTCCAGTACTCCCGAATAATACCCCAAGGTTTGCAGGGCCAGCTGAAGGCCATAGGTTCGTACATCGCCTACCAGCTCTAACGTCTTTTTCAAAGTGGTAAAGCTCGACGCCGCCCAAACGCTGTTCCTGATATAAGTCGTTACATCGGCGGAGTTCAACGTTACCACGTCCTGACGACGGACATGATAAATCTCATTATTGTAATAAACGCCGTAATACTCCACGGAATCCACGGTATAGTAATCCTCGTTGACCAAAATCCATACCGTACCGGCGGAAACCGTCACCGTGGTGCCTGTACCATAGGTTTCACCCGTGAAAAAGACTGCCCCGGCTGTAGGCACCTGAATAAAAAACCGATTCGCGGACGGATATAGCGAGGACGCGCCCGTCCCCAAAGAGCCAGCGGCTAATGCCGACGGCACGGCTGAAAACGCCAGGCACAACACCACCGTAAGCGCCAAAATACGGCGCGCCGCCCCCCTGCGATTTATGTGTACGCGTTCCATTCCAGTCATACTGCCAACCTCCGTATTCTTGCCCGTCCTGTAAAGAGTCTCGCTTATACAACGCCATTCTTCCTCTTTAACATGCATATAATATTACAAATTTATTACACTGTCAATGCTTTTTCTTCATTTTTAACACATTTGCTTTCCATTTTTGTAAAAGACGGGTAGCTTTCCTTCACAATTGACGCCGCTACCCCTTAGGTTACGTTGACAAAGCTGAACCGCCATGCTATTCTTCCCATGGATTCACTGATGTATATCAAAGGAGAAAAGCCATGGAGAATTCAATTGGCGAGCTGCGCAGCCGTCTGCAAAAGCCAGCTGCCATCATCCTGTGGTTTCTGGCAGCGCTCTTGTGCACCAAAGCCTTTGTAATCAACCCCGAGCTTTACGCAGGAAAAAGCGCCGTCCCAGCCGCTACCACCGATTACGTATGGAGCTTTGTCGGGCTATGTCTGACCGGTCTTTTTTATCTTACGTTCACCGTCAGGCGCTACCGGCCCAAAGCTGGAGAGCTTCTTTTGGGGCTGCTATTCGGGGTGGCAAATTATTTCGGAACCACTCTTTTCGCCTATGACTCCTGGGCTTTTCTGGGTACTACCGTTTCTTGGCCTCAGGCGGCGTTTAAATGTCTGGGGCAGGGGTTTACCATGATAGCCGCCCTTACCTTGATCACTGGGACGCTTAGCGACGGCGTTTTGAGGCGAAAAGGCCATATACCGTTTCTTCCTCCGCAACTAAGGCGGCTTCGCACCTTATACGGCGCTCACACCGTCGGTACGACGATGGTCGTACTCCTGCTCTGCTGGCTCCCCTACCTAATCGCTTATTTCCCCGGAACCCCGAATTATGACATTGCGCAGATGATGGAGCAATTTTTTGGTTTAGCGCCTATGACGACTTGGCATGGCGTGTTCCTTACGTGGCTCTTGGGCGGACTGGTAACGATCGGGCGCGCCCTTGGAAGCGACAATATCGGCGCCGCTCTGTTCACTTTGCTACAGGTGCTTGTGTTGGCTTCGGTCTGCGGCTTCAATCAAAGGGCGCTAAAGCAGCTTGGGCTTCGCCCCCTCTGGCAGCTATTCGCCTTAGCATTTTTCGCAATAACGCCCTTCTTTGGCTTTTATGCCGAAATGATCTGTAAGGATACCCTTTATTCCGCTCTATTGCTTTTGTTTACGCTACAAACGCTTCACGTGGTACGGGAACGAAACGGCTTAACCCCAAAAGCGCTACTCTTTTATGGTCTGTCCGGGCTGTTCTGCTTTCTATTGCGCAACAACGGGCTATATGTTGTCGCACCGGTTGCGCTATGCGTTATCCTCTTTGGCCTCAAGGGCAAAGAGCGGCTCAAGGTTGGCGCTGCATTGGGGAGTGCAATCGCCGTGGCGCTTTTCTTCACGCATGTGGTGATTCCCGGCGCGGGAATCACAGACACCACCGCCTCCGGTCTATATTCCGTGTGCTTTCAGCAAACCGCTCGGGTAGCGCGGGACCATTATGACGAGCTGACCCCGGAAGAACGGACAGCCATCGACGAAATTTTAGATTTGGAGCAGATCCGCTATATCTACGAGCCTTGGATTTCCGACCCGGTGAAATATACCTTTCGACAATTTGGTCAGGGAGTGGAGACGGAAAAAGCCGCTCTCGCCAATTATCGGAAGCTTTGGCTTGAGCAGCTTCAAAAATATCCTCAGACCTATTTGGAAGCGTTTATGGCAGGCAATAACGGCTACTATGCCTTTACGCCTATGTATGAGGGCATGACCTACAGCCAGCAGGCGGGGGCGCGTATTGTCCTCTATCCCTATACCTTTGAGGGGGAGGGGCAGTTTCAGCCGGTTCAGCTTGAGGCGTTGGATCCCCTGCGTCGCCTTTTAAGCTCATGGGCTCAACGCTGGCGCACCTTTCCTATGCTGGCCATGCTGTATGTCATTCCCTTCTATACTTGGCAATTGATCGGAGGCGGTCTGGCGCTTTGCCATCAAAAGCGTTGGCGGGAGCTGATCGTCTATCTGCCGGCGCTTCTTAGCTTTGGCGTGTGTTTACTGTCCCCCGCCAACGATTATTTCCGTTACTATCTGCCCATCGTCATGTCCACGCCGTTACTACTAACGCTCAGCTCCGCCCCCGACCCACGTTCATAATTATTGACCGCCCCTCTGCTTCATGTCCTTCCTGATCGTCTCAAAATGCTCGTCAGAAATCGCTCCATCGAGGGATGCCCTGAACTCCATCACAGCGTCGCTCATGACGCTGAAATTCAAAGCTGTCCCTTGGGCGTCCGGGACATAATCCACCGCGCGGTCGGCGCAGATGCCGAAGCCTCTCGCCGTCTCTACGGCGTCAATGTTCGCGCCCAGAAAGATAAATTCCCAACCATACTTTGTTTTTTCTTTTTCAATCATCGCTTTCACGCGATCCGAGGAATACTCGCGGCTAGAATTTTCCTCGCCGTCGGTGATGATTACGAACATCACCTTCTCGGCACGGTATTCCTCAGCCGTGTTTTTTTGTACGCTGACAATTCTGCTGATCGTCAAGCCAATTGCGTCCAGCAGCGCCGTTCCGCCGCCGACGGAATAATCCTTCTCGGTGAGTGGGCTTACCGCGCGAATGTCGATACGGTCATGAAGCAGGTGATCCTGCGTGGAAAAAAGCACCGTGGTAATACGGCACTCGCCGTCCAGCTTTTTTTGCTTATCCAACATAGCGTTGAAGCCGCCGATGGTATCCTTTTCCAGCCCTGCCATAGAACCGCTTTTGTCCAGAATAAAGACCAGCTCCATCAGGTTGTTTTTCATGGAATGCATCCTCCTTACTGTTGATGCTGTAAGGATAGCGCATCGGAGGCGGCGGCGGGTCGCTTCCAAAGCGACAATTGACATTTGATATCATCAGCCGCCCAGCAGCGGTTGATCGTATTGAAACAACACCTCATTGATCTCAAAAATATCGTAACGGCTGTTTACAATAAAATACTCAATGATTACATCAAATTTTTGGCTATGGGACAACGCATAGCCCGCGCGCTCTAGCAGATCGTCCGTCTCCGCAAGGTTTAGCTCCAGCGCCACAGCCAAGGCGAGGATGGTTCGTTTTCCGGGCAGATAGTCCTTGCCCGTTCGAATCTTGGAAAAAAGCTTTCGGTCAATATTGGCGCGTTTATAAACCTCCGCATCCGTCTTGCCCTTTTTATCGATCAGCCGCAGCAGCGTATGCGAAAACGGCTCGTCAAGGTTGCCAACAAGATCATCAAGACCAGCGCCGAAACCAGGCGCTGCCAGATCAGGCAAGGGAATGCTAGCCAACGGAAAGTCAGCCTCATTTAAAGCGTCCATCTCCGCTTCAAGGAGCTGCCTTCTTTCGCCAGAGTGCTCGTTGATATAGCGCTCGTCGATATAGCTTGCGACCGCGCCCAGAAGCTTCTCACCGACCACAAAGGAAGCGGGGTCGTACACCGCAAGGCTTACGCTCATCTCGTGGTCTTGCAGAAAATCCCGTATCGCCCCTGTCGCCACCAAAAGCGCCTTATCCTTCGGATAGCCATAAATACCGCTGGATATCAGCGGAAAGGCAATGCTTTCACAGCCGTGATCGGCGGCGAGACGCAGGGACTGCATATATGCCGAGCGTAGCAGCGCCGCGCTTTGTTCGGGATTCCCGCGCCGATAGACCGGGCCAACGGCATGAATCACATATTTCGCTTTCAGCCCAAAGCCCGGCGTAATCACTGCTTCGCCCGTCTGAATCGGTGCGGCCTTTGTGCAGGCGGCTTGAAGTTGCCTAGCACCGGCTGCCTTGAAGATAGCGCCGCACACGCCGCCGCCCATGGCTAAGTCGGTATTAGCCGCGTTGACAATCGCGTCAACCTCCATCTGTGTAATATCCTGCCGAATGATGGTAAATGGCATTCGCCGCTCCTCCCTCATGTTTATTTCGCATAGGTCAACATGATCTTTTCATCATTCTAAAAAGGCTCGCAGTTACTGGACACCGTGATATCCATACAGCGCGAGCCTTTTCAGAACAAGCTTTTATCTGTTCGTCAACGTATGCCGCTTGAAAGCACTATTTCTCCAAGCTTTTCAAAAACGCAATACAGATACCCGCTTCGGTCATGCCGTCCGGCGTAAGTGTTTCACTCTCCACCACCATAGGGATTCTCATTTCCCTTGCGGCGGCATAGACCTCGCGCACCGGAGCCTCGCCCATGCCCAAGGGCTTACCGTCGCCATCGCTCAGGCCATCCTTGATATGGATTACAGGTACCCGGCTTTGCAGCCGCCGCATCAGCGCGACCGGGTCCTTACCCGCCACATATGCCCAATAGGTATCGATTTCCAGTGCCAGCTCTGTCCGGGAAAGCAGCTCGTCATAGGCGAAAGAACCATCATCGTTTTGCACAAACTCCTGTGCGTGGTTATGATAGCCCAATCGAATACCGTCTTTTTCCAGCCGCACCTTCAAGCCGTTCATATCCGTTATCGCAGCGTCAATTTTCTCACTACTATTAAGCTCCACCCACGGGATAATCAGCGTATCACAGCCGATATCCTGATGAAACCGCACCGTCTCTCCATAGCGTTCCTTCAGCTCTTGCAGTCCCGTATGAGTACCGCTGACAGCCAGTCCATTATCCCTGAGCATCGCCGTTACTTCTCTGGCGCTATGGTGAAAAAAGCCCGCGAACTCTACCTCTTGATACCCCAGCTTTGCCACGCCCTCCAATGCCCTACCCAAATCTTTTTCCGACAAATCGCGTATGCTATACAATTGGATGCCGTAATTCATAAAAAGCCTCCTCCAAAATATACATCAAGCATAGCACAACATCATCATTTTTGAAACAACAACTTCCCCCCCAAAGGGTTTCACCCTTTGGAATCCTGACAAGGGCTGCGCCCTTGACCCGTGCTTTTGCTTTTGAACATGGAGCGGGCTTTCTTCCCTTACTCCCCCAAAGGGTTTCACCCTTTGGAATCCTGACAAGGGCTGCGCCCTTGACCCATGCTTCT
>JAQUWD010000045.1 GCA_028693055.1 Eubacteriales bacterium
AGCACGGGGCTTTCGCACCTATCTAGGCTACCGCTGTTGCATATTTCTGCAAGTTGGTAAACTTGATTTTAAGTTACTTCCATTATTTTCCTGAATGTACTTTTTCACGGTAAGAAGAAAAGAACCTTGGAACTTCAAGACCTTGTTCGATATAAAGCCCTCAGACGTTCCGTAACGGGCGAACGACCAGTTTTCACCATGAAGCAGAACCGTTACCTGTTTGTTTTTCGGGATTTGCTCTCGCAACACCCATTGCTTATCAGGCCAGTCACGAAATCCTGTATTCGCCGTGGTCTTCGCGCACAATGCGTGGGAATCGTCCAGCGGACGCAGCTTAGCGAATTCAACATAACCGAAGGAATCGCCGCAGCGGACATAGGGCTGATTTTGTCGGCTGCCTGAATCATGGGCGAAACCCAGCAGGCTCATTTGCGTACCCTCTTCCACCTCAAGGGTTTTTGGCTGTGCTGTGCCTATGAATACATCGCAGCGCGTCAGCGTCAGGTTCTCGTTTGCTACAACTGTTTGGAGATCAGCGCCTGTCTGATTGGTGCTCAAATAGGTATCCAACATGTACCCCGTAAGGTCGCCAATGCGCACATAAGCCCATTGACCGTTATCAGATAATAACTGCGCAGGCGTACCATCACAGAATAAGCCGATGCTGTTGCTGTTTTTGTTTGCCGCATCGCGAAGATTAACTCGCTTGTCCGGCGCGGAGGAGTGCACAACGATGGTCTCCGCTTCACTAGCCGTGCTAGGCTGAAAGAAGCGCTCGGGTATAAAGCCGCCGTATTGTACCGATCCATAGAGCGTATAGGTGATTTGCCGATAACCATCCACCTCGAGTAGTACCTGCACTGTATCACCGCTATGCACAGAGGGGACATACTGAAGCGGTTTTCCGATTTCGCTGCACGAGCCGTAAATCGGTACAACCTGTCCTTCCGGGCAGTACACCACAGCGTCGTGCACGCCCGAGGTGTCTAGCCGAAGATCGCCGGATACGACCGTCATTGTCAAGGCAGATTGATCCACAAAACCGATAAAATTGCTGATTTGCACAAAAGCACTTGTCTCCGTCTGGGCTAGCACACTAACGATCAGCGATTCTTCCAAGCGGCCGATCGGATTCCCCTTGTACTCTGCATTGTCAAAGACGTCCGCCGCAACGTTCATCATGGCACGAGGCACCTGCACGGGATGCTCCTGCTCAAAGCGCGACAAATCTAACCCATCAACATCCAGTAGCTGCGATCGTTTCACATAGGCGTTCAACTCCACGCCGATCTCATCCATGCCGCCAAGGGTGATGTAGACCCAATCACCCTTGTTTTCAAGATAGTCATAGGAAATCCACAGGCTGGCAGGCGCAATAGCGATCTGTGTCCCGTTAGGCTTGCTGTACAATGTAACCGTGCCTGTTTCGCTGCTTAGAACCGCGTCCTGAATGGTATATTCGGCACTAGCCGTGCCGCACAGCAGCATCAAAACGGTGAGCCATACAAATAATCTTTTCATCTGTTCCTCCATCAGAAGGAAGAAAGCCGTCTTTGCATAAGCGACGGCTTTCTTTCCTAATCTTAATCCAACATATCGTAGGTCACCCTTTTATTGGCGACATCCCATTGAATTTCAAAGGGCTCGGAGCGTTGAACGTTACCAAACACATCCGTGACAACAAAAGCCATCGCATAAGTACCCGCAGGCAGCATCTCGATTGACAGCCCTGGCGCTTCGGGATAAGAGAAGCCTTCTTCAACGCTATTACCGGTAGCGCTGCCTGTGTAAACATTAACGAATCTCCGTAGCAAGCATAGCTGCATGTTGGCAAAATCACTTACGTCCCATACGTCCCGGCTGGGCAGGTCGGTGGACGAGTCGTTTTGGTTCCATACGCCGTAGAGTGTATACGTCCCATAAATCGGCATATTCGGATCGGCGGCAAGCGCTTCCGCATCCGTGCTGTACACATAACCCACACGGAATTCGTACTGTAGGTTGTCTTTTACCAGGGCCTCCAGCTCATTTTCGACAATGAAGGGAATGCGATAGAGCGTCATATCGTCCAGCTCTTCCTTGATGGAAAGCTGGCAAATCGTTCCGTTCACCGCAAGCCACTCTCCGGGGAATTCATAGTGGAAATAGCCTTCGTCAAAGGAGCCTGGCACATTGACGTCCATGCCGAGAGCAACGTATTCCTCCTGCTCTTCGTCATATTGCATAAGCTGTGCGTCAACGCTTACAACAGCCTTCGGCGCGTTGGTGATGTGCAGCGTCGGAAACGCGCTGTCCGAATCGAAACCAGCCTCGAACACCACCGAATAATCGGCGCGCGAAATATCGCTTTGACGCTGCACCTGATCGTAGACCCATTCGGGCGCAGTCCACTTCATGCTGACTCTGTCAAGGAACGACAGATAGGACGCACTCTTGCAGTTGCGCGCGTAATGATCCAGTCGTGTGCCCTCATCCTGCGGCGCGTAATAGAACGACAACCCATGCGCGCCAAGCTGCGCGTTCCCGTGCACCTCGCTAACGACGGCTTCTTGGACGGCGGCAGTCACAGCGTCCGCTGTCTCTTTGCTCAAGGGGCCCTTAGCCGCGCGGTTGGCCATGTCCACAAGGTCATAGAGCGTACCTTCATCATAGGTTTGCGTGTGCTGTATGTCATAGCTGAAATCGCTGAATAGCTGCGGATCGTCAAGCAGCGTACCGATCTCGGCAAACATCTTGTCAAACGCAGAGCTCACTGCGTCAATCTTGCGCAGATCGATGGTGGAATACGTAAGGGTTGCCAGCGTTGTTTCGCTGATTCCCGTATATTTTTCCATCATCGCATCGCCATACGCCTTGCCCAGCTCCGCCCCATCACAGGTTGGATGATCGTAGAGGTATTGTAGCCACTGGGTGTAGGGGCCGCCCTCGCCGGGAACGATTTCCTCCGAAGCAACAAGGTAGTTCGCATAGGGCGCAAACGCCTGTGCGACCTCCAGCGTTGCCATCAGGCAAGCGTCGGTGACGATCGTCTCGAAGGAAACGCCGCTGCCTCGCAGTGCACGGGCAACATCCTCCACCTGCATGATCGCATAATCGTGCAGCTGATCTTGGATGATGCCAGAATAGCTTCCGCCGCCGTGATCCCACAGCACCAACGCATACTTTTTGGCTGGCATGGCTTCCGCCGCCCACTGGATAAAGCTTTCCAAGGTTTCGGCGCTAGCCATATTGGCAAGGGGCTGCTCATCCATCAGTCTGAAGCATTCATCCGCATAGCTGAAGCGTTGAAGCCTGTCGCTCTTGATCTCCAGTTCATCAAAGACCTCCAGTGTATGCCATGTTTCCGTTCCACCTGTTTGGAAAACAAAATTGACATTCTTGTTGGTCGTCGTATCAACGATCTCGCCAAGGTTCACCGTTGCCGCCATGTTCGCTGTTTCCAAGTCGGTGCCGCACAGATAGAGCATCACCGTCCATTCGGCAAGGTCATCCGTTTTTTCCGCCATAGCGGTTACACTGCCGAGTAGCAGCATAATCGCCAAGCACAGGCTTAATAGGCATTTCTTTTTCATCAAGAGCACTCCTTTTCAGTACTTACCATACGCTTAAACGATCTTCGGGTGCAAGGTACATACCGTCGCCTTCCACCACTTGATAGGTATCATAGAACTCCTGAAATTGCTGCGCGGTCACATTGGTGCGCAGGTAGCCAAGCGGATGAACCTCTGATTGAATCAAAATCTCCACGATTTGCTGCGGCATCCGTGTGCGCCAGCAGCGAGCAAGACTTCGGAAATAGGTATCGTAGTCAAAGTTCTCTTTTTCTGCGCCCAATTCGAGCGTGCAGGAAACGCCGCCCAAATCAGCAACGGTTTCGCCCAGCGTCAGTTGACCATCCACGTACAGACCGGGCAACGCTTCAATGCTTGAAAAATACGCCTGTACCTTGTCCGTGCGCTCCGTGAAGGCCGCACGATCCTCCTCCGTCCACCAGTTGCGCATGTTGCCGCTCTTGTCAAACTGACTGCCGGTTGTATCAAAGCCGTGGGTGATCTCATGCCCGATGATGTAGCCGATGGTTCCCAGCTTCGCCGCTTCATCGCCGTTTACATCATATAGATCGCCGCCAAGAACACCTGCCAAAATGTTGATGGAATTGTCCGTGGGCGAATAAAACGCGTTCACGGTCTGGGGCGCCATTGTCCACTCGCTGTGGTCGATCGGTTCAAGAACAGTGGCTATGTCCTTCTCACGCTGATCATTCGCGATCGTCATCATGGCTTCTAAAATGGTGCCGCCCTCGTCGTAGCCGCGAAGCGTCAGCCCATCGAGTGTGTAAGGCGACCAATCGTCCGGATAAGCTACACGGACGATCAGGTTGTCTAACTTTTCCAAGGCATAGGCTCGCGTTTCTTCACCCATCCAAGTTGCTTTCTCCAAGCGCCCACGGAATACCCTGCGGATATCCTCGACCATTTGGGTCACTTCTTGCTTCGTATCCGCAGACACATAGGTTTCCACATACATCTGCGCAACGTCCATCATCAGCATCCCGTTGCAGGTCGCATAGGCCATATCCGCCACGACGCTATGATAGTCCGCCATTCCCGCAATCGCGGCATTTGCGGTATCCATCACGTCCAAGCAGGTCTGATCCAGCATTTGCGCGCAGGTGAGCAGCGTGCGGCAAATCAGATAATGCTTGATCTTTTCCAGATTCTCCACTGTATATAGCGCACTTACATTCGCCAGATCGTCGGGATTATGGAGAATAAACGTGTCCACGCCTGCCGTTGTATAGCGAGAAACCATCTGCGCAATCGGAAAATTGGGGGATATTTCTTCCAACTCTGCAAGGGTGCGACGATTGTAAATCCGCTCGTAATAATCCGCTTGCTTCATGTCCGACAGTCCATAGGCGTGGGCAGCCATCCATCCGTCAAAGGCAAAGGCGTCCTCCGCCATGGCTTCGGCCTGCTCCCCTGTATAACCAACGCGTTTAAGCATCGCCACCATCACCTGTGTGGTGGCTTGCTGTCTGCGCGCGCCCGATTCCGTTTGGGACTTGTATTCACCCGCGTCGCCCAGCAGGAATGTGCGCCCTGTCACCGTAACGGCTTTATGGTCGCTATCCTTGAAATCCACATCGCTCGCACAGGCGAAAAGCGTGCGATAGGGTACGTCTGTGCGCATTAGATACGCTGTTAGTTCATCCATATCAGAAATGGCTGTGATCGCTTCAATGTATGGAATTACGGGTGTCATTCCCAGTTCATTTCGTTTGTCCATGTCCATCATCAGCCCGTACAGCGTCTGTGCGCGGCGGCCGGCATCTGTGTCTATCGTTTCCCCATTTAAGAGCGCCAGCACTTCACCTTGCACCTCGTAGCCTCGCTCTTGAAAGGTGCCGGTCATCATCGCGCCCTCGGGATATTGCGCCGTCAACAGCCATTCCTGATTGACCGCAGCGTGCAGGTCATCCTGAATGCGGATTTCATCGTCCGCAGCGACGCTGCACCCAATGTCGCTGTTGATCCAATCACAGCTTGCAAAAGCGACCGCACTTGAGAAGATCATCGTGCTCGCCAGCGCTAGAGCCAGTGTTTTGCGTAAACTGTTCATCCTTGCGTTTCCTCCAGTAACTCTCAGTGATTAGTACCCACCATCAAGATAGAAGATTGAGCCAGTATCCAAATCATGGACAAGGATATGGCTGTCGCTCCACACCGCATTGATCGCTATGTATTCGTCATCATCTGTGTCGATGTATTGCAACGCTTCGTCGTCGATCGGTTCGCCGTTCTCATCCTGAAAGAGCCGATAGGCAAACTGCGCCAGCCAATGATGAACCGTGCCGTTATCCTGCGTGATCGTAATGATACCTTGATCTATGGTATAGGTCAGCTTGACAACATCCGCTTCCTCTGCGTCTGTATAGGTCAAGAACTCGCCTGTGCCATCCGCTGCAAAGCGGTAGCTGGGCGCATCTAGCGGAGCGGCGCCGAGTTTATCGGCTTTGGACCATTCAAGCTCGTCGGCTGACAGCGTCTCACAGGTGGGCAGCAGCAGCATACCCTCGCGCATGGGCAGGAATAGCTTACTGGGCTCATAGAACACGCCGTCTTCCTCCGGCACAGCAGCATAGAGCAGCAGCGTAGGCATGTCCGCAGTTCCTTCTACTGTGCCGTCGCCCGACTCCATTCCCTCTGATGCAATACCCGTTTTCAGCGTGTAGGCCAGTTCGTCGCCCTCCAGCGTGAACGCGCCGGTCGCAGGGTCGAAGGTATACGCTCCCCGACGCATGAGCGCATCGCCGGGCGTTTCAGTCGCTATCACCTGCCAGGCTTCATACGCTTCAAAGGTTCCATCGGCATGCAGCACCAGATACTCATATTCGTCGTTGCTGCTGCACGCCGCCCATGTGCCGTAAAAGCCCTCCATGGAAGCAAGCGTTGTAAAACCATCCTCCTGTGCCAGTGCCACACTATTCAGAAGCAAGCAGCAAAGAAGTAACCCTAAAAATCGTTTCATAATCAAAATTCCTTTCTGATATTAATAATGATCCGATTGCACAGTACCTTACGACGTGTTTATTCTTGCGGATAGGTCTCGTTTTCATCGGACGGATAAGTTTCACTGATGTTATCTTCTGAAGGGTACGTCTCCACCCTATCGTTTGCCGATGGATAGCTCACACATTGATGATTCCGGAACTCGTTGCCAGCCTCAAACCATTCCCCGCAAATTTTGCACTGTACCCGATTGCTGTTTTCTTCTGGATAGCTGACGCATTGATGATTTCGGAACTCGTTGCCAGCTTCAAACCATTCCCCGCAGATTTCGCACTGTACCAGATTGCTGCTTTCTTCTGGATAGCTGACGCATTGATGATTGCGAAACTCGTTGCCGGCCTCAAACCATTCCCCGCAAATTTCGCACTGTACCCGATTGCTGACTATTTGCGGCGAGGCGTTCGTGCGGGCGGTTACAGTCGGCGTAACATTATCTTGGAGTGTGATCGTTTGAAGCATCGCCGTAAGCTCCGCCCCAACAACCATATCAATCGTTGTGGGATAATAGCATTCAACCATCAGCGTGTTTGCGCCTCTTGCAACCAAGTAGAAAGCGTGCTGATAGGAAAGATCTTCCACCATTTTTTCATAAAGAACCGCGATAACCGGGATGGAATCAGAGAACAAGCCCCCGAGGGTGGCGTCATTCACCGTGAATTCATCCGTCTTGGCTTGCAGCGTTAGTCCATCGGTTGCCTCTTCGATAGAAATGTTGTCCAAATTCTGAAAGGAAAGGAAAGCCGTTGGGGTTTGCGCAAAATAGACAACCTCCCGGTTTTCTGAATCAACGAAGAAATAAGCTGGGTCATAAGCCATGAAAACGCCCATACCGTTCTCATAGCGTTCCATTGTTACTTGCATTTCACTGTCGCCTATCCAAACAGGCACAGATAAGGTTTCCGCCGATGCTGAAAATCCACTGAATAGAAATAGTACCAATAGCCAAGCGCCAATTTTTCTCATGAGTATTACCTCCGTTTTGAATGTACTTGAATTTTAGCATATTCCTATCTTCTTTTTTGCGCATTTCACACCTCAAAGGATACACTTTACGAATTAGCGTAGTTTTTCTTCGCGAGTTTTGCTATGATATATATTGGTATTGTTTATACGAAAGGAAAACAACGATGCTCTTGCAGATTGTGATATGCGACGACGATGCACAAACGGTTTCGTCGCTTCGAGATATGCTCCTACAGTGTCTTAAATCCGAAGGCTACCAAGCAAATATTCGCGTGTACTCGACGGGTGAAGACTTTCTAAAAGATCCTGCACCCTATGACGTTCTTTTCATGGACATTTTTATGCCCGGCAAGAACGGCATGGATATTGTGCGCGAAATGCAGGCGGATGCGGTTCGTCACACCGTTTTCATCACATCCAGCCATGACTTTGCCATTGCGGCCTTTCAGGTGCGAGCCGCCCATTATTTACTCAAGCCCTTGCAGAAAAAGGATGTGCAGGAAGCGCTAGGACGCTGCCTTTCCGATCTAGCGAAAGACCAAGTCCTGCAAGTAAAGATGGGGCACGATACGTTGCCTGTGGCAATGCGTTCCATCCGCTATATTGAGGTATACAACAAGCAATCCATCCTGCACACCGTGCAAGGCGACATTGAAACGCACACGACGCTGGACTATTTATATGGACAGCTTGACAGCAACCTGTTTATCAAAGCGCAGCGCAGCTTTATTGTGAACATGGCATACATTCAGTCGTTTCAAAGTGATCGTTTGCTGCTCAAGAACGGCACGATTGTCATGCTTTCGCGTTCAAGCAAAGCTGAGCTCAAAAAACAATACCAAGCTTATTTGTTTCGTCTAGCGAGGAGGTGCGGCATATGATCGTATTTCTACAATTGCTTTGCGGCTGCTTGGTGCAGCTGGTTCCATTTGCATTCCTGTGTTTCTATCCGTTCCATTCGCATTTTCGTCTTTCCCTACGCAAAACGCTGGTCATCACAGGCGTACTGTTGCTGACCTTGGCTCTGTGCTTCGCAGGAGCAGCTTACCTGCTCGATCAGCATATGCCGGATGAACCGGCGCAGATGAACGCCATCAACATCGTGTTCTTTCTTTGTCTTTTGCCGTGCTTCGGCTGGTATTGCTATGCGCTGAAAATTTCGTGGCAAAAAAAGCTATTCATCTTCGCGTTTACGCTAACGGCGGCGCTTACCGTCACCTGCATTCAAAACGCGCTATGGGCGGATTCCCCCACAAGAAGCATGCCATATGAGCATCCGACGCTGCTGAGTCTAGCCATCAGCACCTCCGCGCTGCTGCCGCTGCTGATGCTCATGCTACGCGTGTGCTACATGCCCATGGCCGATGGACTGAGTGCAAAGGAATCCGGCACGTTAGCGCTTGTATCGCTTACATTGTTTCTGATGCTTGCCTGCGGCATTGTGCCGATGGATTTTGTCCAGCTGCACCGCAGCAGCTGGCTTTGTATGATGTTTATCATGCTGCTTATTTCCGTCTTTGTGATCTATGTTGCAGTGTTTCGTATGCTGTTCTACGCCCATGAGCGCATTGCTGTGCAGCAGGCGCTGAACCGTAGCGAGCGTCAACTGGAAATGAATCGTGAACAGTACCGACATATTACGGATAACATCGACTATGCCCAGCGGCAGCGTCACGAGCTGCGCCATCATATGCTGGCGGTGCAAGGCCTGCTTCATGAGGGTAAGACGGAAGAGGTGCAAAGCTATCTGGCGCATCAAATCGAGGGCTTGGATGTGCATGGCATCCCCGCTGTATGCGACAGCCCGATCGTGAATTCGTTGATTGGCTATTATGCCGATCAGGCGCAAAACGACGGGATTACCTTTACAACGCATATCAACATGCCGCCGCATGTTTCCATTCGCGACGATGATATGGCCGTGCTTTTGGGCAATCTGCTCGACAACGCACTTTGCGCCGCTGCTGCTGCAGAAACGGATCAGCGCTCTATCTTGCTGAACATCATCTATTCTGGTTCCATGCTGGCGATTACGGTCGATAATGGCTATAGCAGACTACGAGTAGACGAAGCGCATTCCTATCAATCCACGAAACCCGGACATATTGGCATTGGACTAAAAAACATTGAAGCCATTGCGCAGGCCTATGACGGCGGCGTTGAACTCACGCACGATCCGCAGCAATTCCACGCCTCCGTAATGCTCAACATGGCTTCATGAGTGGAATAAAGAAACGACATGACATAATGAAAGGGAGTATCAGACAATGAGGAGAAAAATGGTTTCGTTTCTTGTGATGATCTGTTTGATTTGCAGCACATGCATTGCTGCGTTTGGTGAGGAGACAATCGATTATCATGACCCCTCCCAATGGGCGTACGATCAAATTGGAGATGACAAACAGGCGGATTTATTCCTTGTCTGCCCAACGGTGGATTTGGGACAAAACGGGAATATGAACATGTCGCTGGAGGATCAACAAACCAAAGAATCCTTTGTCGGCGCTCTGAATATGGAACGCGGTATTTACGAGGATACGCTGACGATGTATGCCCCTTATTATCGGCAGGCAACGTTCCCTATTTATTCCTTAACAAGTTCCGAAAGGGAATGTTATCTAAGCCTTGCCTATCAAGACGTTCGCGAGGCGTTTCTTGCCTACCTTGACAGCGTGCCGCAGGATCGTCCCTTTGTTCTTGCCGGTTTTTCACAAGGCTCTGATATGATCCTGCGATTGATGAAGGAGTTTTTGGGCGATCCGACTTTGCAGGATCGGCTGATTGCAGCCTATTGCATCGGATGGCGCATCACGGACGAGGATCTGGAAAGCTACCCATGGATTATCCCTGCGGCGGGAGCCGATGACGTTGGCGTCGTCATTAGCTTTAATTCCGAAGCGGAGGGAATCATGGATTCGCTGATTGTCCCCAACGGAACAAAAACCCACGCCATTAATCCGCTAAATTGGCGAACGGATAACACCTATGCAGACGCGTCGGAAAACAAAGGCGCATGCTTTACGAATTACAGCGGCGAAATTGTTAAGGAAGTCAGTGCGCTTACGGGCGCTTATCTCGACGAAACGCGGGGAACCTTGAAACTGCCGGATATCGCACCCGAGGACTACTCAAACAGCCTTTTCCCCGACGGCGTATATCATCTGTACGACTATCAGTTTTTCTACCGCAATTTGCAGGAAAACGTAGCCCTGCGAACCGATGCGTATTTTTCGCAGAAATTGTTAAAGGATGCGGCATAAAGCCTGATGGTTTATCAAGCTGACAAACGAGACGAGCTTTTGATGTAAAGAAGCGTATCGCGGATGATTCGCCCGACAAGAACCCCCAAAGCAAATCCGCGTTTGCCATGCATTCATCCTTGCATTTATCATTTGCTGCGGATTGCTGCAGCCCTTTACTGCATATAAAGACCTGCCATTCGCACCATCTGCTCAGTGGCTAACGTGATGTGAATGAGCCGTCCAAAGAACTTCTGCAAGCATTCTACCCGGACAGCATCCTGCCAATCAGCCACGAATTTGCACCAAATAGCCAAATTGATTGCACACGGGTTATTGTTTGTGATAAAAATAGATAGGGATCAATCGATGTACAAACGAAAAGATACGAGGTCGAAATACTAATGAACAGAGCAAAAACGGGGCTAATCCTGCTGCTGACGATTTTGTTGATACTTTGCGCTTCCTCTGCGCTAGCCGGAACTGCCTGTCCGGGCATCATCCCTTTCACTGAGCCAGCCACAGGCGAAATAGTGCAGATCTATAACAGGGGCGACGAGTATTTCAGCTACATGACCGATACCGACGGCAATCTGCTGGTGCTGGATGAAAACGACTACCTGCGCTATGTGACTGAGGAAGACGGCGTATACGCGCTGGGCGGTTCCGTGACACAAGCCAAAGTGCGCACGATCAGCACAAATGTGAACGTCCACAATCATAGCGACAGCCTGCAAAGCAAATTGCAGGCGCTGCGAAACGAAGTGGCAGCGAGCCGACCTAGTACCTATGCGCTGACCCCTGATCCCATTCCGCTTGATTATAATTTTGTGGGCGACCGCGCCGAAGGCCTTGCTCAAGTATGCACCACCGAAGAAGACAAGTATCTGGACGAACCATCCAATTACCCGCCCATGGATTCAACCTGCCCGTTGCTGGTGCTCAAGCTGCAATTTAACGACGTCAAATGCATTTTCAGTGATCAGCAGTGGCATGACCGTATCTTTGAAAACGGGGTAACCCAGTATTATCAAACCGTGTCCAATGGCAAGTTCACCTATGTGCCCGTTGCGGAAACGGGGGGAACGCTCAACGACGGCGTTGTCACCGTCACGCTGCCGTTTGCGTGCCCGCGCTATGCCCTTGCCGACCCGACCAATCAGCTGGTACAGAATGACCCAATTTCCGGACTGTATCGCGGTACAGATCATAAAAACTATGCCATATACAATATGGGTTCGCTCTATGCCTATGCTATGCTGGAGGCTGAAAGCAGCGTCAATTTTGCCAGCTTCGACCGCAATAACGATGGCTTCATCAGTCCGACCGAGCTAGCTGTGTTGGTGGTATATAGCGGCTTTGAGGCATCCTACGGCGGCGCGTACGCCGCAGAGGGTAAGCCCGCCGTATGGGCGCACAGCTGGAAGTACAACAACATGCTCTCCAATGGCGATTCGGCTGACTATCACTACATGACCATGCGGGTGGGCGGCAAGCGTGTGACCAAGTACACCGTCATTGGGGAACTGTCTAATTACACGTCGGAATACGATTACGACACAAAGAGCGGCACGCCCCAGCAAGCACAATACGGCACAGCTGCGCATGAGCTGGGGCACGATATGGGTCTGCCTGATCTGTACGCTACTAGGGACGCGAATCCGTCGCAGCGGGTGGAGGGGCTCAGCCTAATGGGCACGGGCAGCTGGGGTGCAAAGCCGGGCGAGCAGCTCTGCTCGTCACCAACACACCTTGATCCCGTGAGCAAAATCTATTTGGGCTTCTATAACGCGGTCAGCACTGACACTACCGGAAACTTCACGCTCTATGCCACCGAGCCCTCAAGTAACTATAACATTCTGCGCGTCAACACCTCTGACCCGAATGTGTATTACCTAATTGAAAACCGACAATATACCGGCTTCGACGCGGGACTGGCGCTGTTCTACGGTTCATCTGGAGGCGGGCTGGTCGTGTGGCGTGTGGATCAGAATGCGTTGCAATCAGGATGGTGGCCGAATACCGTCAACAACGTGGAAGACCATTATGGTCTGATGCCGATCTTCTTGAAAAAAGTAACCAATCCGGACGTAGAGGTATTCGAGCCGTTCTGGAGTGTGAACTCCATTCCTAATGCCACCGTACTCCAAAGCTCGCCACAGCTCACGTTTTCGGCGCTCAGTCTGCCCAACAGCAGCATGAATCTTCTCGTCGAACGTACATTGTCTTTTGCTGGAACACCCTCCTATAACATACCTTCACAGCTCGTGGATGTGCCAATGACGGAGCTTGATGTGTCCGGCGGCGTCTACGGCGGTTATACGCCCTACACCTTCAGCCTTTCTGACGCCCCCGATTGGCTAAACATCAGCGCGGCGGGTATGCTCTTTGGCACACCATTGGCGCCATCAACAGCCACATCGGCGGTCGTGACCGCAACGGATTCGCTTGGGAACACCGCAAGTATCTCCATTACCGTGGGCGAAGTGAAGCCCTCGATTATCCCGCCACAAACCGGCGACACGCGGCAGCCGCTGCTCTATACGGTGCTGATCGCGGTGAGCCTTGTAGGTCTGCTTTTACTTTGGAGAAGAAGGCGGGTGATGCGGCTATAAAGATTCAAAGAAAAAACACCGCCTTTTCCGGAATGGCGTGGGTAGAACAAGCCTTTGATGCCCAGTCCCCCATCCTTTATTGTTGCGATACAAACCCAATTTTAAGGAGGAACAAACCATGACGAAACCACAACGAATTCTCGCCTGCCTGTTCGCACTGATTCTTGCACTCAGCATGAGCTTAACCGCGTTGGCAGAAGAAAGACAGACCACTTGGGAGCTGACTGACCTGTATGCGGACGACGTAGCCGTAGAGGCAGAGATCACCGAAATTCAAACGCTAATCGACCAGTTACCCAGCTTCCGCGGCACGCTGAAAACCGTGGAGGGTGTGGTGGCGTGGTATGCCTTTCAGGATGAGCTGCTCACCAAGCTCAACCGTTTGGGCTGCTACGCAACGCTCAAGACCAGCTTGAATGCAGGCGACAGCGCCGCGCAGACGCTCTCCGGACGCATTGACAACCTTTCCTTTTCAGCCACCGAGAGCTCAGCCTTTGCCGCCAACGAGCTTTTCTCACAGGATGCAGCGTTGCTGGACGAGCTGGAGCAGGATGAGCGCATGACGCCCTATCTGCTGGATTTCCAGCGTGCACGCAAGGAAAGCGTGCACCTGCTGGGCGAGGAGCAGGAAAACCTACTGCTGCCGCTGACTCGCCTCACCTACGGCGCGAGCGACCTGTTCAGCACGCTGAGCTACCTTGAGCTTCCCTATTCGGAAATCGAATTCCCGGACGGCGTGACCCGTACCGCCGATGAGAACAACTATGGTCTGGCGCTGCTGGGCGGCTTTACGCAAGAGTTCCGCAAGTCATACTCCGAAGCCATGATGAGCGCCTACGCTTCTTTCCGCAACACCTATGCGCAAAATTTCCAAAACTACTGCACCGGCGTGAGCGAGAACGCCAAGGCGCACGGCTATGCCTCTGCGCTGGAAGCCGACCTTGCGACCAGCGATGTGGAGCCCACGCTCTATCGGACCATCATCGACGCCTCGCTCACTGGCAACGACCTTGTGGGCCGCTATGCCAACCTGATGAAGCAGGAGCTGGGCTTGAGCGAGATCTACGGCTTTGACATGAACCTGCCCATCGCCCCCGAGCCCGGCATCACCTACACCTATGATGAAGCCTGCGAGATCGTGCTAGCCGCTCTGGCTCCACTGGGCGAAACCTATGTGGCCGACGCGCGCAAGGCGCTGGCGGGCGGCTGGGTGGACGCATACGCCGCCCAGGGCAAGCGCACAGGCGCTTTCTCCATGGGCATCCGGGGCGCGCATCCCTACATGCTGCTCAACTTTGACGGCACGTTCCACGCCATGTCCACCCTCGCTCACGAGCTGGGGCACACCATGAACCAGTGGTATGCCGATCAGGCGCAGGAAACGGCTTACAACGCTAACCCCGGCACCATCGTCACCGAGGTTACCTCTACGCTGAACGAGCTGCTGCTGTCCGATTATATGATTAAGAACGCGCAGACGGACGCCGAACGCAAATACTACATCGCGCAGGAGATGAGCACGCTCTACTCCACCTTCTTCACGCAGGCGCAGTTCGCGCGCTTCCAACAAATTAGCATGGAGGCGTTGGAAAGTGGCGAAACCCTTACCGCCGACCTATTGGAGCAGCTGTGGCTGGAAAACAGCGAAAAATACAGCGGTGGCGAGATGCAAACGCTGACGCACAGCGGCATGGGCTGGGCGCGCATTCCCCACTTCTTTCAGGGCTATTATGTGTACCAGTATGCGGTTGCAATTTCCGCCTCCTGCGACATCACCCAGCGGATCACCTCCGGCGAGGAGGGGGCTGTGGAGAGCTACCTGACCTACATCGCCTCCGGCGACCCTGCCTCCACGGCAGAAACGCTAGCCATCGCGGGTGTGGATGCGACGAATGGCGATTTTGTCAACAATCTGCTAGTCCGCTTCGGCACGTTAATGGACGAGTACGAGGCAATTGAAGTGAAATGATTCATTTCACTTCAATTGCGCTATGGCTTGCTCCTGTGCTTATATACAGAGAAAGGAAACCTTCCATGAAGAAAAAATTCTTTGCTTTCTTACTGAGTCTGGCGCTTTTGTTGACCGTTTTCGGGCTTGCCGCCGCCGAAGCAATCACCCTGCCCCAAGTGGGCGATGAAATCAGCGGGTTCGTGGTGAAATCCATCACGCCCATGCAACCGCTGGGCGCGACTGGCGTGCTGTTTGAGCACCAAAAAACCGGCGCGCAGCTACTGTACCTAGCCTCGGAGGACACCAACCGTTCCTTCGACATCGCGTTCCGCACGCCTGCGCTGGACAACATGGGCAAGCCTCATGTGTTTGAGCACATGACTATTTGCGGCTCGCAGAAGTACCCGGATGCGAACATGTTCCTCTCCGTCGTCAATCAGGCGTACAGCACCTTCATCAACGCTACCACCTATCACGGCATGACCAGCTACCCGCTCGCCTCCCTGAGCGAGGATCAGCTGCTGGCGCTGATGGATTATTACCTCTCCGGCGTGTTTGAGCCGCTGGTGTATACCGAGCCGCGCATGGTGCAGCGCGAGGCGTGGCGCTACGAGCTGACGGACGCGGATGCGCCACTCACGCTTGCGGGCACCGTGTACAGCGAAATGCAGGGCGCGTTGACCGCGAGCCGACAGGCAGATCATAACAACATGCTCTCGCTCTTTCAAGGCGGCAAAACCGCTTACTTGAGCGGCGGTATGCCCTCCGACATTCCCTTACTCACACAAGAATCGCTCATCGCGTTCCACGATGCGTACTATCATCCATCCAATGCGCTCATCACGCTGTACGGCAAGATGGATTACGCCAGCTTCATGACCTTGATCGATCAGCAGTATCTCTCCAAGTACGACCGCAAGGACATCGAAGTGGAAATGGGCCGCGTGGAGCCTTATACCGAGACGCTTTACGCCACTTATGACGCACCCGTGGAGCAAGGCGCGCAGACCGAGAACGCCTCCTATATTTATTACAGCTTCGGCGCGGACGGCGCTGAGCTGGAGGATTATCTAAGTCTGAATCTGCTTTCCTCACTGCTGTGGCAGGAGTCCTCTCCCCTCATGCAGGCGCTACGCGAGGCACTGCCGCAGGCCAGCATCAGTATGGGTGTGAACATCGATCTCCCTGTGCCTACGTTCTCCATCGTCGCCAGCGGCGTGAACGAAAGCGACCGCGACCTGTTTGTGAAAACCGTGGATGACAGCCTTGCGCAAATCGCGGGAGACGGCATCAGCCAAACCGATCTGGACGCGCTGCTCTCCGCCGCCAAGCTGGAGCTGCTACTCGTGGGTGAGGATCAGAATCTGGGTGTGAACGCCAGTCAGGCCATTTCGCTGTTCTGGACCTATTTTGGCCGAACGGATTACTACCCCGCCTTCGAAGCAGCCATTGATAAGGCGGACACCCAGCAGATGCTGGATACGCTGAACCGCTGGGTGCTCGGCAATACATACCGGGCTGTGGCTGTCACGCGTCCTGCTGCCGGGCTAGCCGAGCAAAATGCCGCCAAGCTGGAAGAAGAGCTGGCGCAGGTGAAGGCCGACATGACCGACGAAGAAATCGCCGATCGGGTGCAACAGACGGCAGACTTCGCCGAGTGGAGCGCCGCTGCGCCCGACGCCGAGCTGATGGCGCAGGTTGTCGTCACCACACCCGATACCCTCCCCGTGGAGCTGGTACACTACGACGTCACGGACGAGGAACAGGACGGCGTGCGCTACGTCACCTCCGAGGCGCAGGTAACCGGCGTGGGTACACTACGCTTGATGCTGGACGGCTCTACCATTCCCGTGGAGCAGCTCCAGGATGTGGAGCTATACCTCAACCTGCTTGGCAGCGTGGATACAGACGAGCATAGCAAGGAAGAGCTGAGCAGCCTGATCCTGCGCTACACGAGCGGCTTTGGCGCCGGATTGAACGCGCAAAATTCCTACGTGGAAGGTGCCACGCCGCTGTACACAGCTATGCTTTCCTGCAACGTGCTGCGCGAGGATGTACCCGCTGCCGCCGCGTTGCTAAGGGAGCTGATACTGCGCAGCGATTTCACCGATACCGATACCATTCGTCAATACATCGTCCGCGAGAATTCCTACTTTGAGCAGACACTGGATGAAGACGTACTCAGTGTGCAGCTTTTACGCGCAAGTGCAGCGCTCGACAGCGTTTCCGCCTACAGCGCCCAGCTTTCGGGCTTTGACTTCTATGAGTATATGACCAGCATGCTCACGCTGGACGACGCAGCGCTCACTGCTCGTCTGGAGGCGGCGCGGGATTTCGTGCTGAGCCGTACGGGCGCGATTGTCGCCTGTGCCGGAGACAAGGACACCATCGCCGCCATACGCACCGAGCTGGGCGCGCTGCTGGCTGAGCTGCCCGCCACCGAGCGCGAGCCGGTCGATTACTCCGTACTGTGCAAGGATATTCAATGGGACGCCGTTACGGTCAACTCCACCGTGCAGATGAACGTCATCGTCGGCGCTTCGGACGGCTTTACCGGCAAGGACGTCGTACTCACAGCGCTGATGGATGACACCTACCTGCTGCCGCAGCTGCGCAGCGCGTTGGGCGCTTACGGCGCATATTCCTCCCTGGAGCCGTTCGGTCAGCTTCTGTATTCCTACCGCGATCCCAATCTCGTCGGCACCTTCGAGGTGTTTGAGGCCCTGCCCGAATACCTGCGCACGGCAGACATCACGAAGGATATGGTGAATACCTACATCGTGGGCAGCTACACCAGCCTGTCCCGCCCACAGGGCGCGCTCAGCGGTGCAATCACCGCTGTCAATAACTCGTTGATCGGCCTGACCGAGGAAATCCGCCTGCGCTGGATGGAAGAAGCCCGCCAGACGACCGTGGACGATGTGCGAGCGCTGGCCGACCGCATCCAGAACCTTGTAGATAACGGCGTGCGCTCCACCTCCGCCACCGCCTCGACCATCGAAAAGAACAAGGAGCTTTTCACCTCGGTCGTGACCCTGAACACGTCGGCCAACGAGGAATAAGCTCACCGCTAATCAATGAACAGGCCGAGCGTGCGTAATTTGCTCGGCCTGTTTCTTCAAATTCGGCTTGCATATGTGCGTTCAAGGACAATACTGAGACCATCAAGCTTTCTGGGAAAGGTGGCGTGAAATGAAAAGACACCTTATGATTGTGTTGGCGGTGCTATGCTGCCTCTTGTGCCTTGCCGCTCTGTCCGTATATGCGCTTCCCAGGGGAATGCAGACCGTGGATTGGTCTTTGATGACCGAGGGAGATCAGAAAAGCAAGGAGGAAAACTGGACGGTCTATGTGGTACGGGAGAACCGCAAGGTTTTGCTGGAAGGAAACAATGGGCGCTATGCGGGCTGTAACCCAGGCGAGACCTTTTACTACGCGCGCATATGGGACGCGCAGATCGCCCAGCCCATTCTACGCATTCACGCTGTCATGGCCTCCGTCGCCGTCTGGCTGGACGATGACCTTGTATATACAGACATGCCATTGCCAGAGAACCTCGAGGATAGGTTTGTCCTTCCCATGCTGACGACAGATCGCGCGGGTGCTGTGGAGATTCCTCTGTATGGCGAGGTATACGGTCATACGCTAACCATTGCACAAGCCTCGCCGCTAGAGAGCGAAACCGGCTATGCGTATGTGTATCCCTGTGACGTTGAGGTCAATTGCACATACGGCTACGAACGCGGACTCATTGCGCAGGCGAATCGCACGGGCTTGATGGAGCTAACGCTGTGCGGCATTGCCGTGCTGCTTTGCTATCTGAGCTGCAAGCACGGCGAGAGCGCATTCCTTCTACTGGCGCTGCTGGCATGTTTGCGGCTTTTGGGCGTGATCGCTGGCACAGATTTCTTCTATCAATATACGGCGCTTTGGGGCATGGATTTCGGCGTGTTTGCTAGTCGCCTATCCTTTAGCGTGATGCTGGGCTTCTTAACTTTTAAATGTGACCGAGCCCGTTCTCTTATGGGTGCAATGGCGGCGCTGCATGGGTTGTCTGCCATCGCTGCGCTGATCATTCAAGCCATCGGGCTAACCAATAATACTTTTGTATTCATCAGCTTTCTGCCTGATCGCCTGACCCTTGTTTTCTGGGTCAGTGCCGTTGCGCTTGCGGCGGTGCAGGCGCATCGGCACAGCCCGGTCTGCTTCGCTTGGATATGCGCTCAAAGAACGGTCTGTTCGTGTTTACCTGTGAAAACACCATGCCCAAGGTGCAAGCCTCTGCAAAGCATACGGACTCAAGTGTCCACGGCTATGGCCTGCGCATTATCGAACGAATATTAGAGCCCTATGGGCGCTTGATGACCACGCAGGTGAAGGACGTTATCTATTCCATCACCATTGCACTGCCGTTGGGCTTCTTGGAAAGCGGCGCTTCACAGCCACTCGACTCACCGCAATGATAGGGCTATCAGGCGTCGTGGAGATAGTTCAAAAAACGCTCTCGCAGATCAGCAAGCCGATACCGGCTCACAGGGATATGCTGGCCATTCTCAAGAACAGCATCGGAGCGCACAAGGGTGGAAATCGCATCCAAGCTCACAATATAACCTTGATGGCACCGAAAAAAACGCTGCTTTGGTAGCTCCTGCTCGATGTCACTGATCTTCAGGCGCGTAGGCAATACAGTCCCATCACGAAGAAAAAATTGTACGCCACGACGTAGCATTTCGACATAGCGGATTTGACAAACCTCCAGACGCGAAAGCCCATCTACGGTTTGAATAACAATCGTTTGCGCCTGCTGCTTTTGGATGGCTGCTTTCAATGCTTCCAGCAGGCGTTCCTCTTCTACAGGCTTTGCCAAGAAGCGCAGAGCCTCCAGCTCATAACCATACAGCGCGCAGTCTCTGTTGCTGGATACAAAGATCACGGGAATCTGCACCGCATCCTTGCGCAGCTCACGCGCCAGTGTCATGCCGTCCAATCGATCCAGCATTACGTCCAGCAGCAGGATGGAGGGCTTTTTGCCGCTGCGAATATCCTTTAGCAACGCTTCCCCGCTTTCATAGCACAGAACGTCGCATTCAAAGCATAACTGGCGTAAGGCAGACTGAACCTGCGGCAAAAACGCGCTTAGAAAGCGCTACTCGTCATCGCATAACGCGACAATGCTTTTCTCTGGCTGCATCATCATAGTCCTTTCCCTCCAAGACCGATGGCATATGGTTTCAGCTTTGTATCTATTATTATGCCACATATTTCTCGACTGAACAAGAACACATTCCTCCGCCCGGCTTCATTGCGCCTTGCCAATCCAACCGGCACGCGCAGACATGGCACGACCCGGCAGCGCGGTTGATCGCAGGGCAGAAGCTCAAGATGCTCCGGACGTAGAACATTAAGGAGCCTTTCCATTAAAACATGCTCATTTGCTCTGTTTTGCTCTCATAGCGTTGTAAATAAGCGAATACCTCTTGAGGATGGTATAGCATGCCATGCTCCTTGCAAACGGCAATCACGAGAGCCATCAGCCTTCCATTATTCGGGCTGTCACACAGATACGCGTTGCCAAAGGTCTCAACATAGCGCTGCTTCATGCCGGGAAACAGCTGATCCAGCTTGCTATAGAAATATTCTCGGTCTCCTTCCCGCAGCGTCACCCCGATGCCAAAGCACATAACGCCCTTTGCCTGCACCTCTACGCAAGCGTCCAAGAGGGCGCGTAGGTTTTGCTCCGTATCGTTGATAAAGGGCAAAAACGGGCTTAACCAGACGACTGTAGGTATGCCTTCATCGCGCATGATTTTCAGCGTTTCGATCCGTTCCTTGGTCGTGGACACATTCGGCTCAAGCTTGCGGCAAAGCGTTTCATCGGCGGTTGTCAAGGTCATCTGCACCACGCATTTGCTTTGTGCATTGATTTGTTTGAGCACATCCAAATCTCGTAGAATATCAGCAGATTTGGTTAAAACAGAAACGCCGCAGCCATACTTTCGAATCAGCTGTAGACATTGCCTTGTGAGCTTTAGTTCCCTCTCCAAGGGTAAATAGGGATCGCACATAGCCCCGGTTCCGATCATGCAAGGCTTTCTTTTGCGCCGAAGCTCTTGCTCTAAGATACGAACGGCGTCGCGCTTGACTTCGATATCCTCAAAATCATGCTTCATTTGGTAGCAGACGCTGCGACTGTCGCAGTAGATACAGCCATGAAGGCAGCCGCGGTATAGATTCATGCCGTTCTGGGGAGATAGGATGGTTTTATAATCAGCATAATGCATAGCGCAGCACCTTTCCCCAATCGTTATAAAAAGGAAAGCACCCGTACCAAAAGGTACGGGTGCTCAAGCCGCCATCGGTGACAGCGGTCAGAAGAAGGAACCTTACTTGTTTACGCTGTCCTTCAGAGCCTTGCCGGCCTTGAATACAGGAGCCTTGGAAGCGTCGATTTTGATCTGCTCGCCAGTGCGGGGGTTGCGGGCCATACGAGCGGGACGGCTGCGGACTTCGAAAGAACCGAAACCAACAATCTGTACCTTCTCATCGGCAACCAGCGCCTCGGTGATCACATCGGTCACAGCGGCCAGAGCCTTGTCAGCGTCCTTCTTAGTAAAACCGGTCTTCTTAACGATGGCAGCAGTCAATTCAGCTTTGTTCATAATGTGTTCCTCCTTTTGTTTTACCATGCATAAGCATGGGGCTTTTTGATCTTACCACAGAAAGCTCAGCAATATTGAGTTTCGGGCTGAAACTCAACGTGCATCACGCTTTCCTGCCTCCCAGTATACATCCATTTCTGATAAAGTCAAGTCCCCCAAGCATTTTCCCGCTTCGTTAATAGATTTTTCCATTTTTTTGAAACGGGTAATGAATTTTTCTATAGCGCCAAATAAAGCAATATCGCCATTCTTTTCGCATAGACGGCAAACATTGACCGCCGCAAAGAAAAGATCGCCCAGCTCCTCTTCCGTATCCCAGTTTTTCTCGAGGCATTCCTTTACTTCGTCCGCCTCTTCATAGACCTTGGATAGAGCGTCTGCCGGACTGGCAAAATCAAAACCGACCTTGGCAGCCTTGTGCTGCACCTTTGCAGCCCGCATTAAGGGAGAAAGCCCGGTGGACACATCCTCCATCGCCTGGGCGGTGGAGGTAATGCCCCGCTGCTTGCGCTTGATCGCCTCCCAGTTTTCCAGCACCTTCTCAGAGGTATCCGCCTGCACCGTGCCAAAAATATGAGGGTGACGTTCAATCATTTTCTGACAAATGGCTGTGGTAACATCTAGAATGTCAAAATCACCATGCTGACGGGCGATTTCCGCATGGAAAACCACCTGTAGCAGCACATCGCCCAGCTCGTCATACATGTGGTCCACGTCCCCGTCGCGCACCGCTTGGATATACTCATAGCTTTCCTCTAAAAGGTTGGTGAGCAGGCTTTCATAGGTCTGCTCCTTATCCCAGGGGCAGCCGTCCGGGGCCCTGAGGCGGTTCATCACATGAACTAAATCGTCCATATCAAAGCGGGTGCGAGCCGTAAGCGGTGCGGCGGGGACATACACAGCCGTCAAATGATCATACTGCTTCTGTCGATCCAGCTCCAGAAGTGAAATCTCTGCACAGCTGAGAACCCCGGTTTTCTCATCGCCGGTAATCAGCTGAATCGTCATTTCCTCCGGCATCAAGGTCATCAGCTTTAGCTTGCAGTCGCTGGCGCATTCGCGGCTGTGCAGCTCGCACAAAAGCAGCGGTTCTTCGGGGGAGACGCGCGCCTCTACATATTCAGCCGCCGCAAAAACCCGCACATCCGCATTCCTGCGCCCCGCCATGGCAAGGCACTGATCTGCAACGCCGACGCCCGGCAGCACAACGATCTTCGCTTCTCGCGGCTTTAACCGCTGCAAGGTAAAAATGCTGCTGTCAAAGGCGGGATCGCTGACCCCATAGCAAAAGGAGCCTTCCTTCAGCTCGGTTAGCAGCGTTACCGCAGCCGCTTGGTTAAATGCGTCGAAATCTTCGCATTTTTCATAGAGCTGATCCAAAGAAACAAAGGAAATGCCCTCGCTGCGTAAAAAGGCGCTGATGGGATGCCGCTCCGTGCGCAGAATAACCTTTCTAGCCTGCTTTAAAACCCGCTCCGTCTCTCTGGTCAGGTAGCGCTCATCGCCTGTACCCAGCGTAACAACCGTAATTTCCGCCATTCTCGTTCCATCCTTTCGTAAGCCTTACGGGTTTTGCTCCCCGTTTTCGCTCTTGGAATGTTTTCTGTGAAATTTACGCAGGAACGGGGCGATATCGCTCCTTTGCACCGCGCCTGTAACCAGCGAAAAGAAAACGTATCCCCCAATGCCCAGCATTACAATCAAGATGGTCCACAGCCTGCCAGAGGGCAGCCATTTACCCAGCAGAAAGACCATAACGCCCATCAAAGCCGACGCCAGCGCGGGGCGCAGAAAAATGTTGACGATATCTCGCTTAAGCCCGGTGTATTTATGCACATAGTATAGATTAGGAACCATGCTTAGGGTATAGCAGGTGATGGAGGCAATGGAAGCGCCGTAGATATTGATCTGGGGCATAGCGATCAGCGTATAGTTCAAGTAAACCTTCACAATTACGCCTACCAGCAGCGTATACATCGGGATGCGCTGCTTCCGTAAGCCTTGAAGAATACCGCTTGTGCTTTGCACAACGGTAAACAGCACAATCGTTATCGCGGATAGGCTCAGCATTTTTCCCGTTCCCTCCAACGTTTCAGGGGAGGAAAAATGGAACATTAAGCTGAGTAAACGGGTGCTGAGCACGCACATGGCTACGGTGCAGGGCAATCCAACCACAAAGGAAAGCCGAAGCCCCAGCGCGCTTTGCTTGCGCATACCCACACCGTCCCCTTGGGCGATGCAGCGGGAAATGGAGGGTACTAAGCTCATGGCAATCGCGGCCGCCAGCGCGGAGGGCACATTAATCAGCGTAAGCACATAGCCGGAATACCGGCCGTACAGCCCCAGCGCCGTGCCGCGCTCAATCCCCGCATCTACCAATCGATTCAGCAGCAAACCGCTGTCGATAAACGCAGACATGGGCACGATGCAAGCGCCTACGGTGATGGGAATACTCAGGGACATGAGACGGGTCATAATGGATTTGGTGGAGTAAAGCGGGATTCCCTCTGCTTGGGGCAATTCAGCATATTCCCCTTTATTGCGCCGATAGGTCAAAAACATATACAAAAGAGCCAGTGCTTCGGCAATGGAGGTGCCTAGCAGCACGCCGGCGGCGGCGTAAGCAATCGAAACCTTCATGCCAAAATAAGCCAGCGGCAGCGCAATCAGCACCTTCGCGCATTGCTCGATCATCTGGGACATGGCGGTTGGCACCATATTCTGCTGACCCTGCATAAAGCCCCGGAAGGCCGACATCGTACACACCAGCAGCAAGGCGGGTGCAATCGCCGCAAAGCCCGGCTGCGTCGCCAGATCGCCGGAGCGCTTCGCCAGCCATGGGCTCATGGCGATCATCAAAACCATAGCAATAAAGCCTAAAGCCGATAGCAGATACAGGGCTACCCGAAAAATTCTTTTTGCGTTTTTAGGGTCATCCTTTGCCAGCGAGAAGCTGACCATTCGGCTAATCGCCACAGGCAAGCCGGCAGATGAAATAGCAAGCAGCATATTATAGGTGGGAAACACCAGCTGATAGGTTCCCATGCCTTGGTCGCCAATCAGCCATGCCAAAGGAATCCGATGCAGCGCGCCAATAATCTTGGAAATAATGCCCACGACGCTTAAAACCGTCATGCCGCCTACGATGGATTTCTGTGCCTTGCTCAAAGCGGTTCCTCCGTGCGTTCTACTACGCGGCTTATGAAAAAAACCGCGACATGCCTATTATAAGCGCATTGCCACGGTTTAGCAAGTTTGGCGGCTTTTGCCGCCCGGTCACTGCTCCATTTGGCGGCCTACGATTCCGGCCGCGGTTTCGGCTACCTTTAGTTCCGCGTCTCCCATTTTAGCGCCCTGCTCCTTGGAAAGCAGCAGCACCGCGCCAATGGCCTCGCCGTCCGCAATGATGGGCGATACCACCTGAGCCGTATACCCGGTAATATCCTCTTCGTTGGTCACAGCCACAATTTTCCCGCCTACCGACCGGTTAATCGCCAGCGTCTGGCGGTTTGCGATGGCCACCTCCATGTCCGGGCTGATGGGCTTGTCGGACAGCTCTTTTTTGCTAACGCCGCTGGCCGCCACCACCTGATCACGGTCAACAATGCATGCGATATGCCCCATGGCGCGGAAAATAGATTCCGTATAATCTTTCGCAAAAGCCGACATTTCTCCAATAGGAGAGTATTTCTTAAGAATGACCTCGCCGTCGCGATCGGTATAAATTTCCAGCGGATCTCCCTCTCGAATTCTCAATGTTCTGCGAATTTCCTTGGGAATGACCACACGCCCAAGCTCGTCGATCCTGCGCACAATACCTGTTGCCCGCATCTGTTTTGCCTCCTTGACGGCGCTCTCCGCGTTGTCCTCCGCTTTTGGCTGCCGTTTGTCTTTGCAACCCTAATATGGGATTTTTGAGAGTGTCTTATGCGGGGGAAAGATATGGAAAGTTCGGGAAAATCAGTGAAAGAATGCGGGAGACTCATTGCGTTTTTTAATGGTTCAGCCACATCCACGCACATTCCGCGTAAAGGGTCGCGGCAATGGGCAGCGCCCGCTCGTCGATGGTAAAGCGGCTGTTGTGCGCCGGGCCGGACGAGCCGGCTGTTTCCGGCGCGGCCGTGCCTACATAAGCATAGGCTCCCGGCACTTGAAGAAGGAATTCGGCAAAATCATCGCCGCCGCAGGATAGAGCGCGATCGGTAATCAGCGCGTTCGTTCCGAATAACGCAGTCACTCTGCCGCCGATTTCAGCGCAAACGTCAGGGCTGTTGACCAGTGGCGAGGCATAATCCACCCATTCCACCGTTGCTTCACCGCCATACAGCTCCGCAACGGACTTTGCCAGCCGTTCTAACCGCGCGTTTACGGAGGTGCGCAGCTCGGGCGTAAATAGGCGCGTTGTGCCCTCGAGCACCGCTTCCTCCGCAACGATATTATAAGCCGTACCAGCCGATATTTTACCAACGCCTAGGATCACAGCGTCGGTGGGCGAGGTGCACCGCGTCACGATTCCCTGAGCCGCCACTACGATTTGGGCGGCGATGTAAGCCGCGTCAGCGCCAAGCTGGGGCGTGGATACATGGGCAGCCTTTCCTTTAATGCGGATGGTAAAATGATCCACTGAAGCGTTATTGGGGCCTGCCTTCACGCCCACCGTACCCACGGCAAGGTCGGGCGCGGAATGGATACCAAACACACGAAAGGCCCCGTCCAGCAGCCCCGCTTCCACAAAACGGTTTGCACCATAGCCGATTTCCTCAGCCTGCTGGAAGAAAAGCCGAACCGTACCGCCAAACTGGCCTCTTCGCCGCGCCAATACCCGCGCCGCCGCCATCAAAGTGGAGGCATGCATATCATGGCCGCAGGCATGCATCACGCCGGGGTTTTGTGAGCGAAATGGTAGCTCTGCTTCCTCCTGAATGGGCAGCGCGTCGATGTCGGCACGCAGCACAATCGTCGGTCCCTCTCCCCCATATCCAATAATCTCTCCATATACGCCCGTGTCGTCTACCCGGCGATGAGGAACGCCTATCTCGTCCAGCTCCCGCTCAATCTTTTCCGCTGTCTGATACTCCTGTCTGGACAGTTCAGGATGGGCATGAAAAAAGCGACGCAGGGAAGCAAGCCAAGCTTGCTCCCCTACAATTTCTTGATAAATCGTCATTGTGCCGCTGCTTCCTCCGCGCCCGTCACCGTGGTTTCCCATGCGGGAATGATGGTGCCGTTGTACAGCTCGTAGAGCAGCTTGGCTTCCTCGTCGGTTTGGAGCAGCTCCAGAATGTGCGCGAAGATAGGCGTGTCCTTCTCAGCGGTACGGCAGACCAGAATGTTCACATAGGGATTGTCGCTTCCCTCGGCAGGAGTTTCGATGAAAATCGCATCATCCAGCGTATATCCATAGCCCAAAGCGTTTCCGCCGTTGATAATCGCCGCAGTCACATCAGGAAGAAGGCTGGGCAGCTGCGCAGCGTCGGTCTCGATGATTTCTAGGTTGAGGGGATTTTCGGTGACGTCCTTTTTCTCACCCAGATAGCCCACCTCGGGATCCATGGTCAGCAGCCCGGCAGTTTCCAGCAGCTTTAGCGCGCGGCCGCCGTTGGAGGGGTCGTTGGGAATGGCGATGCTGTCTCCCTCTTTGATTTCTGTCGCATCCTTCACCTTGAGGGAGTACAGTCCAAGAGGCGCGATGATGGTGTCGCCCACCACGCTCAGCTCATAACCGTTGGACTCAATCTCGCTGTTTAAATATTTGTAATGCTGAAAAGCGTTCAGATCAATTTCTCCGTCCGCCAGCGCGCGGTTGGGTTGGGGATAAGAGGAGAACTCAACCAGCTCTAGCGTAATTCCCTCTTCCTTTAGCTTTTCAATGACCGGCTCCCAATAATCGTTATAATCTCCGCACACGCCCAGGGTATAGGTGGTCTTTTCCTCCGCATAGGCGGAGAAGCATAGGGTGAATACCAGTAGAATCGCAAGAACTGCCGCTGTCTTTTTCATGATGAATGCCTCCTAAAAAATTAATGAGTGGTTTTACGAATGATGATATTGCCGAAGCCTTGTATCAGGCTGACGACCGCTACAAGAATGACGACCGTGGCGTAGGTGATATCCACTTGGTTACGGTTGTAGCCATAGCGAATGGCGAAATCGCCAAGTCCGCCGCCGCCAACCGCGCCCGCCATAGCCGTTAAGCCCACCAAGCTGATCACCGTAATGGTGGTGCCGCGCACAATGCCGGGAATGCTTTCCCGCAGGTATACCCGGAAAATAATCTTTATGGGGCTAACCCCCATGGATTGAGCCGCCTCAATCAAGCCGTGATCTACCTCTGCCAGCGCGGATTCAATCTGTCGGGAGAAAAACGGTACCGTGCCGAAAATCAAGGGGATGATCGCCCCGGCGGTGCCGATGGCCTTGCCTACGATTAGGCGCGTCAGCGGAATCAATGCAGCCAGAAGAATGATAAACGGTACGGAGCGGAATATGTTAATCACCTTGTCCAGCACCGTAAAAACTGGCTTATTCGCCATAATGCGCCCCTCTGCGGTTACGGTAAGCACTACGCCGAAGATCATGCCAAGCAGAAACGAGATAAGGCCGGAAACAACCATCATATACAGCGTTTCGCCAAAGGCAATCCATAAATCTGGCCATTTGTCGATTACGTTGGGAATCAGATTATTCAGCAGCTCTGCCATCGGCGATCACCTCCACGCTTACATTCCGTTCCTTCAAGTAATTCAGCGCCTGCTCAATCCGCTCATCCTCGCCGCCCATGATGGCGACCAAACCGCCCAGTGGCGCGTCCTCAATGATTTCAATAGAGGAAAAGATAATGCTCATGTTTACCCTATATTCCCGAGAAAGCACCGAGATCACCGGCTCGGCGACATTGCGGGAATCGTAGGTCAAGCGCACAATCCGTTCGTCCTGCTGTAGCTGAACCACCGGCGATTTTTCTTCCAGTAGATCATAAACCTTTTGCAGATTGGAGGTGGTACGAATAAAATCTTGGGTTATGGGCTGCTCAGGATGGGCGAAAATATCAAACACCCCGCCAAGCTCCACCACACGACCGTTCTCCATGACCGCGACGCGGTGGCAGACCTCCTTCACCACCGCCATTTCATGGGTGATGATCACAATGGTAAGCCCCAGCTCCCGGTTTAAATCCCGTAGCAAGCGCAGGATCGACTGAGTGGTTTGCGGGTCTAACGCGCTGGTCGCCTCGTCGCACAAGAGCACCTTAGGATCGCTGGCCAATGCCCGAGCTATGGCCACCCGCTGCTTCTGCCCGCCGGATAACTGGCTGGGATAGGCGTTCTCCTTGTCCTCCATGTCCACTAGCTTCAGCAACCCCCGTACCTTCTCCCGCTCCTGCTCCTTGGTTAGCCCTGCATCCAGCAACGGGAAGGCAATGTTACCGTAAACCGTACGGGAACGCATCAGGTTAAAATGCTGGAAGATCATGCCGATATTGCTTCGCGCCTTACGAAGCTCGCCGGGGCGTAGCGCCGTCAGCTCTTTGCCGTCTACGGTTACCTTGCCCTCCGTAGGCGTTTCCAGCATGTTGATGCAGCGTACCAAGGTGGATTTGCCCGCACCGGAAAATCCGATAATACCAAAAATCTCGCCCGCCCCTATGGACAGGCTCACGTCGCTAACCGCCTCTACGCTTTCGCAGCCTGCGCCAAAGGTCTTGCTGACGTGCTCCAGTTCAATCATTCCATACCCTCCTGACCCCATCGGGAATGGTTTGTATTATAGCGCATCTACCGAAAAGGTGTTAATACCGAAAGCAGTGAGCCTGCTATCGTTTTTATCGATAACAGGCTCATTTAATGTAGGACGTTCACATTGCACTTTTTCAGCTCTTCGATGTAGATTTCCCCCAATCGGCTCACTGCGCTTCCTTGACGCTTGATATAGCCGATCCGCATCAGCTTAGCGCTGTCAAGGGGCACCACCGTATAATCCGTGCCGTTCAGCTCTTCGCAAAGGATGCCGGAGCACAGCGTGTAAGCGTTCAGACCGATCATCAGATTGAGCAGCGTGGCTCGATCGCTAGCCTTGATTACCTGTCGATAATGATAGGTGCTGTAAACCTCTTCCGCTAGATAGAAGGATTGGTTGTTGCCTTGGTCGAACGAGGAACAGGGGTAGGGGGAAAGCTCCTCCAGCGTTAGGCGCTCGCGCCCAGCCAGCGGATGGGACGCAGCCAAAAACACATAGGTATTGCACTGAAAAAGCTCCACAAACTCAAGGCCGTTATCCGACAGCAGCTTTGCGATAATTTCACCGTTAAAATCGTCCATATACAGCACGCCCAGCTCGCTTTTATAGCCGCGCACGTTCTCGATGATTTCAGAGGTTTTGCATTCGTAAATACCAAAGGCATACTGATCAGGCCCGCAGCGTTTCGCCATTTCGATAAACGCCTTCACCGCGAAGGTGTAATGCTGCGCGGAAACACTAAAGCTTTTTTTGCTTTCCCGGTGATAAATAAATTTCTCCTCCGTCAGCCGGTATTGATCCACCAGCTGGCGGGCATAGGCGAGGAATTCCTCTCCCTCCTGCGTAACCGTCACGCCCCGGTTGGTACGCCTAAAAACGGTAAAGCCCAGCTCTGTTTCCAGATTGGTAATGCTAGCCGACAGGCTGGACTGGGCAATAAACAGCGACTGCGCCGCACGGTTCATTGACATGGTCTCCGCCACGGTAACCACATAAGTCAGCTGCTGCAACGTCATCGAATGCATTCCTCCCGTCCTTGCCTACGCAAGGCTACTATTGGTTCAGTATAGCATATTACTTAAAAAAATGCAGAAATAAAAATCTCCCATACGCTTTCAAAGCAGCGCATAGGAGATTTTGGCACGCGTAAAACGTTACCCTTTCGTGGAGCCGCCGGTAATACCCTCCACATAAAACTTCTGCATGATGACAAACAGAATCGAAATGGGAATAGACACCAGCACGCCGCCTGCGCAGAACTGACCGAAATACACCGTCTTACGGGTACGGTCCAACATGCCGAACAAGCCTAGCGCCACTGTCCAGTCTGTGGCCTTGCCGGAGTTGAGCATGATCTTCGCCATGATGAAATCCATCCATGGAGCTAAAAAGGCGGAGATGATGGTATACACGAGGATGGGCTTGGACATGGGTACAATGACCTGCCAGAAGATACGGTTTTCCGACGCTCCATCTAGCTTGGCGGCTTCGCTGACCGACTGGGGAATGGTGTCAAAAAAGCCTTTTGCAATCAGGTAGCCAAGCCCGGAGGAGGCGGAGTAAATCAAGATCAGCCCGATGTGGCTGTTGGTCATATTGAAGGTCTTTAGGATGAAGTATACGGCGATCATCGACAGGAAGCCGGGAAACAGCCCAAGAATCATACTCAGGTTCATCAACGGCTTTCGGCCCGGAAAGCGCATACGGCTCATCACGTAGGCGACCATCAGCACAAAAAAGGTGGAAATGATACAATTGAAAATAGCAATGATAAAGGTATTGAGCATCCATTGGGGAAACTGGCTGGCTGCATCAGTGGCAAAAAGCAGCTTACGGTACTGCTCCAGCGTATAGGTTTCCGGGAAGAAGCGACTGATGCTCATGGAATTGGAAGCCGAGAAGGAGTTCAGCACCAGCCATACGATGGGGATCAACCAGAAAAAGGCCAGCACCAGCAGCACAATATGACGCATGGGATAGAAACGGGCTCCGCCGATATACCATCCCTTTTTGTGAGAAGCGTTCATCGCATAGCCTCCTCTCGATTGCCGCGGATCACGACGTTAAAGCAGACCAGCGTTATCACCGAGCATACTACAAATACCAAAATACCGATGACGGAAGCCATTTTGTAGTTGTAGTAATTATTGGTGAGGCGGAAGAGCCAAGTGACCAGCAAATCGGTTTCCCGCGCATGGGAACCTGCCAGCAGCAGATCTTGGGTTTCGTACACGCCCTCGGTAAGCAGATAAATGACATTGAAATTGTTGATGTTCTGCACGACGGAATTGATTAAATAAGGCCCGGTAACAAAGAGCATATAAGGCATGGTGATGCTTTTAAACTGCTGATAGGCGTTCGCGCCGTCGATGGTAGCCGCCTCATAGAGATCCTGCGGAATGTTCATCAGCACTCCGGTAGCGATCAGCAGCAAGTACGGCACGCCAACCCAGATATTGATCAGGATGATCATGACCCGCGCCCAGTTGGCGTCGGTTAAAAAGGGGATATAGCTGAGACGGTCGGAGACCAGCCCCACCTGCTTGAGCAAATCAGTCAAGCCTATATTGCTGCATATCGTATTCACAATGCCCTGATCGGCAAAGAAGCTGCGCACCAGCAGTAACGATACAAATTGCGGCACCGCCATAGCGATGATAAAGCAGGTTCGCCACATTTTTTTTGCGCGGGTACGCTTGTTGTTGATCAGCAGGGCCAGAAGAATGCCGCCGATATAGCAGGTAAAGGTGGAGGTAACAGCCCAAATCAACGTCCAGATCAAAACAATCTGGAAGGAATACCCAAAGGTAATGGTCATGGAGGTGGAGAACAGGGCTTTAAAATTATCCAGCCCCACCCATGTGAACAGCGCGTTGGGAGGCATATGCTGCTGATCGTAATTGGTAAAAGCCACGGCAATCATAACAATCAGCGGAATGACCGTAAACAGGATCACGCCCGTTATGGGTAGCGCCAGAAGCGTACGGTAATACTTCTTGTCAAGCGCATTGTGGAGGTCCTCCCGAAGGCTGGAAATATGCTCCCCTTTTTCAGCGGTTTGCTGTAGCCGATAGGCGGAGCGCACGCTGTTCATCCACAGGAGGATAAACATAGCGATGATAATCAGGCTGACAATGCCGTAAAGTAAAATCTTAAAGCTATGATCATAATCATTCCAGACATTGGTAAACAGCACTGGGTCAAAAACCTTCTGGGCCTGAACGCTGCCTAACGTGCCAAATTTTGCAAGATTATCCGCGGCAAAGGTTGCGCAGAACAAGCAAAAGCAGATTTCAAGAACAAACAGCGCCGCTCCCTGCAAATATTTACCCCGGCGAATATGACCCGCGCCCATAAGAACCACGGAAAGCTTTACAAACCCGTCGCTATGTACGACGGCCGCTCCCCATTCATAAAAATAGCGGCCGATTCCGGCAAAGAAATTCTTTACACCGGAGCCGGTTCCGCCTGCTTTATTCGATTTCATGCGGGTTTCCTCCCTCTGTCAATCGGAAAAAAGAGCCGTCTCAAAGCCGTGAATACAGCTGTATCACGGAGACGGAGGAATGATAGAGGCTTCCCTCCTTGCCCCCGCTCCGTGATACAGTCTTTTGAGACAGCTCTGACCCTTTAAGGATCCATATGGATTAAGACCTCAAGGAGAGATGCTCTCCCATCGTTTCGATGTTAGTTCACAGGCGCGGTGATACCGGCCACGCATGCTTCCAGTAGCTCGGCTACCGGCGTATTGTCGGGGTTGCCGTTGGCCAAAATGGTTCCCAAGGAAGCGGCGGGGGTCCAATAGTTACCGCCTACGCGCTGTACGGTGGCATACTGACCCTGCACTGCCAATGCGGCAATGGCGGGATTCGCAGCTACGGCCTCAGCACCGGCGGCGTTGATGTTGGAGGGGCCGTCGCCCTGATCTTCGAAACGGAGGGTCTGGTTTTCTTCATTGGTCAGCCAGTCAGCCAGCATCATGGCATAGCCAACGTTAGCGGAGAAGGGGTTCAC
>JAQUWD010000046.1 GCA_028693055.1 Eubacteriales bacterium
ATGACTAGCTGCTCCACATTGGCACGCTGGTATGTGTACCCGCTGATTGCCGGAGCATAGGGAGCAAAATCCGTATAGGTGTTGTTGTCTAACGTCTGTTGTCCCAGTCCGTCGCCGATGGGGTTGCCTGCTTCGTCGCGGTAGAGGAAGGTCACCGTGGCAGAGGTGGGGTCAGCCTTATAAACAAGCGTGACCTCGGCGGGGTTCGCCGCGCCCCCAGCAATGACTAGCTGCTCCACATTGGCGTATTGATACGTATACCCGCTAATCGCCGGGGCATAGGGAGCGAAGTCTGTATAGGTGTTGTTGTCTAACGTCTGTTGTCCTTGACCCTCGCCGATGGCGTTGCCCGCTTCATCACGGTAGAGGAAGGTCACTGTGGCAGAGGTAGGGTCAGCTTTATAAACAAGCGTGACCTCGGCGGGATTCGCCGCGCCCCCGGCAATGACTAGCTGCTCCACATTGGCGTATTGATACGTATACCCGCTAATCGCCGGGGCATAGGGAGCGAAGTCTGTATAGGTGTTGTTGTCTAACGTCTGTTGTCCTTGACCCTCGCCGATGGCATTGCCTGCCTCGTCACGGTAGAGGAAGGTCACTGTGGCGTTGGGCGCAGTGAGCGTTACATAGTCCTTCACCACATAGCAATCTTGATCGTTATAGCGGATGCTGTACCATTCTCTTCCGTCCGCGTTCAGACTGCCGTAGACAAACACAGGCGTTCCGGAGGGTACCTCCCGAATGAGGGTAGAAGCGTCCGCTTTGGGCCAATTGCGTACATTGACGGAGTTGTTCGTGGCTCCGTCTTGGTTGATTTCCACTTCAATCGCCGGCTTTTGGGGAGCGGCAAGCTCGAAGGTCAAATCATGCACTTGTCCGGCTACCACTTCAACCCCTTGGGGATTGCCGTTGGTTACCGTGTAGTTAGCATATTCTCCGCTCAGCTCGGCGGAAAACTCCCGATATCCGGCGGGAACGTCCGTCTTGGTATCCGTCCATGTAGCGCCGGTAGCGCTGTCCTTATAGATCAGATTCACCGTGCCGGTGGTGATTGCCGCCTGAGGGGCCGCAATTTCAAAAACCAGCTCGTGGACCTGTCCGGCTACCACGTCGACCCCCTTAGGGTTGCCGTTGGTTACCGTGTAATTTTCATAATCGCCATAAAGCTCGGCGGAAAACTCCTGATATCCGGCGGGAACGTCCGTCTTGGTATCCGTCCATGTAGCGCCGGTAGCGCTGTCCTTATAGATCAGATTCACCGTGCCGGTGGTGATCGCCGCCTGAGGCGCGGCAATTTCAAAAACCAGCTCGTGAACCTGCCCGGCTACCACGTCGACCCCCTTGGGGTTGCCGTTGGTTACCGTGTAATTGGCATATTCCCCGCCAAGCTCGGCGTAAAACTCCTGATATCCGGCAGGAACGTCGGTCTTGGTGTCCGTCCACATCGCGCCGGTAGCGCTGTCCTTGTAGACCAGGTTCACCGTACCGGTGGTTGCTACCGGCTCGCTAGGCTCTACCGGCGGCATGGTTACGGCGGACAGATACAGAGGATATTGAGCCACCAGCGACAAATCCTCAGCGCTGACAAACGCCTGTATATAGGTTGTAATGGTCATGCCGTCCACAGAAGAGGCATTCATCGCCATAACGGGCGTGGAGCCGTCGGGCAGGTAATAATACTGCCCATTCCCCATGGCCGTCACGGTTACACCCGCGTTCCAGTCCACGTTTTCGGGCAGCTGCGCCCAATAAACCGCCGTGTCCGGGGTCTCGCCCATAGCGGTGGCAAAAGCCTGCACACTGCCGGTGGACAGATCGGTAGCAGTGTAATTCACCGTTACAAGCGGTAAAGCGCTTAGATCTGCGGTTGCCAATGCGGCTCCCACGGGCAGCGCAAGCTGTGCGGTCAGCAACAATAGGCTTGTCAGTAGCGCCGCCAGTCTTTTTCCATATTCTTTCAGCTTCCAAATCATACAGATTCCTCCTTGTGCCCAGTTGGCTCGGGTCCTTGAAAGCGCAGGGCATTCCCTCTATATTGTAAGGGGGAACCGACGGGCTGTCAAGGAATCCGCCCATGAACCGCCCGTCCGCTTTCGACAGTTTTTACAGGTTGTTCCACCATTGCCGCATTCTTTTTTCCCTCGCGCAAGGTTTACGGCTGTCCTATGCCGAACTCTTATCGGTAAAACCTTCCGGGAGGGATTGCCGAATGACGAATGATAACCAATTAAAAGAAATACCCATTAGCGATGAAACCGTTTTTTCAGGCGTTTTGATCAACGTCAGCCATATGCAGGTGCGCCTGCCCGACGGGCGCACCGCCCTGCGAGAAATTGTGCACCATAAGGGCGGAGCCGCCGTCGTCCCCGTAGATGAATGCGAGAACGTATATTTGGTGCGCCAGCACAGAGTGGCCATCGACCTGCTCACCTTGGAAATACCCGCCGGAAAGCTGGACTTCGCCGGTGAGGATCCCTTGAAGGGCGCGATACGGGAACTGCAGGAGGAAACCGGCCTAAAAGCCCAGCGCATGGAGCTGCTAACCCATATGGTGGCTACCCCCGGCTTCTGCACCGAAACCCTTGGGCTGTATTTGGCCACTGGCCTTAGCCAGCACGAGGATCACCTCGACGAGGACGAATTTCTCCGGGTGGAGAAGCTTCCCCTTCGGGAGGCGGTAGCACGGGTAATGAGCGGCGAGCTGCGAGACGCAAAAACAGCGCTGGGTCTGTTAATGGCTTGGCAAAAGCTTCATCCTGTCATAGAATAAACGATTGATGGACAAGAAACGTTCCCGCCGTCGACACATCTCTTTTTGTTAAATGAGATACACGCCGCGGCAGGAAAAAAACACGCTACGAATGGGAGGGCATGGGGATATGAGCATGGAAACACAGAAAAAGCGCCGCAGGCTGACTGCCTTTGGCTGGCTGATGATTTTCCTTGTCGCGCTTTTGATATTGGGACTGGCAGTGCTTCTTTGCGGCCTTGCGCTGCCTCAGCCTCCGCAACAATATTTGCTATAACGAGGCTATATGATGCAAATGTATCTGGATATCTTTTCCAGCCTGCCCACCATCCGGACGGAAAGGCTGACGCTGCGCCCGGTGCGTATGAGCGATGCAGAGGATTTATACGAGTATTCCAGCGACCCGCTGGTGGCGCGGCACGTGCTTTGGGACGCGCATAGCTCCATTCACCAAACCCGCTCCTATATACGGTATCTGCTGCGACAATATCGCAACGCGGCTCCGTCTACCTTTGTCATTGCTCTAAACGACACGGGAAAGGTAATCGGCACCATCGGGTTTATGTGGCTTCAGCAGGATAACCGCTCCGCCGAGGTGGGCTACAGCCTGAACCGCGCCTATTGGAATCAAGGCCTCATGACGGAGGCCTTGCGCGCGGTTTTGGAGTTCGGCTTTACAAAGCTGAACCTAAACCGCATCGAAGCCCAGCACGAAAGCGACAACCCTGCCAGCGGACGGGTGATGGCGAAAGCCGGCATGCGTCACGAGGGGCTGCTGCGCCAACGGCTGTATAATAAGGGGCGCTTTACGGACGTGGATTTATACGCGGCGCTTCGTCAGGATTTTAAGGCGCGCACTCGCTGATGCAGCAAAGCCGCGCCAAGCATGGAGGGAAGAACCATGACGCACAGGAAAAGGATAGCCGTTTTATTGCTGACCGGGCTTTTTGCCCTCTGCCTAAGCGCTTGCTCTACCAATAAAAGCGGGACCTATCAAAAGGCGATTGCCACCTTTGCGACGGGGGACTACGCCGCCGCTGCCGCCGCCTTTGAACGTCTGGGCGATTATCAGGAAGCGCCCATATACGCCGCCTATTCCACCGGCTTGGTTTATTTTGAGCAGGGGCAGTACTTGGAGGCAGAGCCATATTTTGAAAAAAGCCGTGGCTTTATGATGGGCGAGCAGCGCTACCAATACTGCCATGCCTATGCCCAAGAAACGGCGGGAGAATATGCAGCCGCTGCGGAAACCTTTTTAGCCCTCGGCGATTTTGAGAATGCAGCCGTGCATTACCGCTATTGCAACGCGCGAAACGCTGAGGAAAACAAAAACGCTGAAGCCGCGCTGTATGATTATGCCGAAGCGGGCGACTATGCGGACGCCCCCATTCGGCTGGAAAATCTGCAAACGCAGGTTTACGCCTATGCCGAGGAGCTAAAAAAGCAAGGCAACTACGAGCAAGCCTTGAACCTGTTTGGGAAGCTAGGCGACTACTTTGACAGTGCGCAGCAGGCCAAGGAGTGCAAAAACTTCTTTCGAGATCAGCTTTACAATGAAGCGGAAGCGCTTTATCAAGCCGGAGACCTACAGGGGGCTTACGACGCCTTTCGCGGACTCAGCGGCTATAGCGACGCGGCGACCCGCGCCGAGGATATCGGCCAGATGCTTGGCATTGCCCTGCCCGTTGAAAACTAAAACGTAAAGGATGAAAACCATTGGCAAAGCTATATTTTCGATACGGAGCCATGGGCTCCAGCAAGACCGCCAACGCAATTATGGTACGCTACAACTATATGGAGCGCGGGCAGAAGGTGCTGATGCTCAAACCTAGACTGGACAACCGAGACGGAAGCACCGTCATTGCAAGCCGATGCGGCCTTAGCTGTGAATGTGGGTTTATTGAGGATTTGAACGCATATCCCATTCAAGAGTATGACTGCGTCATTGTGGACGAGGCGCAGTTTTTAACCAAAACACAGGTGGAAAAGCTGGTTCATGTGGTAGATGAATTGAATGTTCCCGTCATTGCCTACGGCCTTCGGGCGGACTTTCAGCAGAACCTATTTGAAGGCAGCAAGTGGCTGCTGGCTTGGGCGGATACCATAGAAGAGGTCAAAACCATCTGCTGGTGCGGCAAAAAAGCCACCTGCAATGCCCGCATTTACGACGGCAAGGTCGTCAAGGAAGGCGAACAGGTGGTGCTGGGCGGCAACGAAAGCTATGTGAGCCTATGCCGGAAGCATTGGGCCAGCGGCACGCTAAAGCCCAAAGAATAGGCCGACGCATTTCAGGGGGCTTCACATCAGCGTCCTGCCCCCTTGATTGCGCGCTTCCCGGCGGATTAACCCTTCGATATATTCTCCGCTGGTGATGGACAGCCTTTCGGATTCCGACAGCACATAATCGAGCGCTGATTTCTCAATGCGCAGGCACACGCTCACCTTATCTGGCGAGCATAGCTCGAAAGGCAAATCCAGTCCTTGGGTATCCTTGAAATACTTACTTTTCATCTTGCGCTCCCTCCGCATCATCCTATGCCGCGGGGCGGTATTGGGTTCATGCTAGTTTGGCGCCGAAGGCCGGCGAATATACAAAACGCGAACCAACGCCGCCCCATGATAGCGTCTTGACAGCCTTGTCTGCTGCGATTATAATAGACTAGTCGGCTAAATGGGTTAATCGCTTTATGCGAAAGGCTCGGCTGTTTTCGGATATACTCCCTGGCTTTTATCCCTCAGCGCTTTGACGGCGATATGGGGTTCGATAGCGGTTTGGCTTATGGAAACCCGCTTTGGGTTTCCTTGAGTATATGAATTAGGCAACGCACACATGAGGACGCCATGCCGATTCGGCTATGGGGTCATTCCTGTATGTTGTCGGGTACGAATAAACAGTAGCCGGACGAGCTATGCTCGTCGGCTTTTTGTTATCAAAAAGCCAACCTAGCAATGGAACAAAAACGAAAATGTAAAAAACAGAAAGGGGTGTAAACAGCATGAATGTGTTTTTAGCAATCGGAATCGCTTTGATACTGGGTGCGGCAGGCATTGCAGGCGGGTACCAATACCGTAAGCAAGCCAGCGAGAAGAAAATCGGCCGTACAGAGGAATATGCTAAGAATTTACTGGAAGATGCACAGCGCAAAGCCGACGAGAAGAAAAAAGAGACGATCCTTGAAGCGAAGGAAGAAGTTTTGCGCTTAAAGACCGAGCTGGACCGGGAATGCCGGGAGCGGCGCGCCGAGGTGCAACGCAGTGAACGCCGTATCCTCCAACGCGAGGAAAGCTTGGATAAAAAGCAGGACAATCTAGACAGCCGCGAGGAATCTCTTGCACAGCGCGCAGGAGAATTGCAGCAGGAGGCCGAGCAGCTGGAGCAGGGCAAAGGCTTGCAGCTGCAGGAGATGGAGCGTATTGCCGGCATGACGCAGGACGAGGCCTGCCAGATGCTGATTAACCGCGTACAAAAGGATGCGTATCACGACGCTGCCGCCATGGTGCGTGAAATTGAAACCCGCGCGCGGGAGGAGGGCGAAAAGAAAGCCCGTAATATCATCGCTCTTTCCATCCAAAAATGCGCCGCCGACCATGTGGCCGAGAGCACTGTCAGCGTAATCAACCTGCCTAACGACGATATGAAGGGACGCATCATCGGACGGGAAGGCCGCAACATTCGCGCCCTGGAAACCGCTACCGGCGTTGACCTGATTATTGACGATACGCCGGAAGCGGTGATTGTCAGCGCCTTTGACCCGGTACGCCGGGAGATTGCCCGTATTGCGGTGGAACGCTTGATTATGGATGGCCGTATCCATCCGGCTCGCATTGAAGAAATGGTTGAGAAAGCCCGTAAAGAGGTTGACAATCAAATTCGCGAGGCGGGCGAACAGGCAGTTTTCGAAACCCATCAGCACGGCATTCATCATGAGTTAGTCAAGCTGCTGGGACGGCTTAAATATCGTACCAGCTACGGTCAGAATGTGTTGAAGCATTCCATCGAGGTCAGCCATTTAGCCGGTATGATGGCCGCCGAGCTGGGCGCGGACGTTGCGCTAGCCAAGCGTGCCGGACTTCTCCACGACATCGGCAAAGCCGTTGACCATGAAGCCGAGGGCACTCATGTAACCTTGGGCGCGGAGCTAGCCCGTAAATATCGGGAAAGCCCGGACGTGATTCACGCCATTCTTGCCCATCACAACGATGTAGAGCCTCAGACCGTAGAAGCGGTGCTGGTACAAGCGGCGGATGCGATTTCCGCGGCACGCCCCGGCGCGCGTCGAGAGTCCTTGGAGAATTACATCAAGCGTCTGGAGAAGCTGGAAGAAATCGCGAACAGCTTCCAAGGCGTTGAAAAGTCCTTTGCCATCCAATCCGGCCGCGAGGTGCGTATCATGGTTAAGCCGGAGGACGTCACCGACGACGGCACCCGCGTGCTTGCCAAGGAAGTAGCAAAGCGGATTGAGAAGGAGCTTGAGTATCCCGGACAGATTCGAGTGAATGTCATTCGGGAAACACGTAGCACCGAATTCGCCAAATAATGGAGGGCACAAACGGGACCTGATGGGCTTACGGCCCTATAGGAATTTGGGGTAGCGCCCCGAACCCACGCCTGTTTACTGGAGCCAATCGAAAAGCGTCGCTTCCATCATGGATCCGGCGCTTTTCGATTGGGGAACTCTTGCAAGGGGCATTTTTGTTGTTCCCACTGAGCAAAGCCAAAAGGAGAACGGCACTCGTTTCATACGTTAAGTGCTTTTCTCGTGGATAATCAACAAAAATGATCATTGAAAAGGGTCCTTGGGGAATTGAAAATTGCTTGCATTGGCATCTGGATGTAACCTTTGGCGAAGATGCTTCTCGTATTCATAATAGAAATACAGTTGCCGTATGGAATGTATTTAGAAAGCTGGCAATGGAATATATCAAAAAAGCACAAACAAACGGTGCTAGTATAAAGAGCCTTCGCAAACTAGCTGGTTGGGATTCTTCCTTCCTTGAAAAAATTCTCTTTGCCTAAAAAGTAAATGCGGTGACCGTGAAACTGATTCCGGGCTCTTGCACAAGTATCGAAGATGTGCTATACTTTACCCGATTACGCACCTTTGCGGAGGATGCGCTTGTGCCGCGCATGCGGTGGCGGCGTCCGACCACGCGAAGGGTGGATAAAACAAGGAGGAAACAAACATGGCAGTTATCTCAATGAAACAGCTCCTGGAAGCGGGCGTACACTTCGGTCATCAAACCCGCCGCTGGAACCCCAAAATGGCGCAGTACATCTTCACCGAGCGCAACGGCATCTACATCATCGACCTGCAAAAGACCGTACGCAAGGCGGACGAAGCCTATAACTTCGTGCGCGAGCTGGCGATGGAGGGCAAAACCCTGCTGTTCGTCGGCACCAAGAAGCAGGCTCAGGAAAGCATTGCCTCCGAAGCCGAGCGTTGCAACATGTATTATGTAAACAACCGTTGGTTGGGCGGCATGCTCACCAACTTCCGCACCATCCGTACCCGTGTGGATCGCCTCAACCAGATTGACAAGATGGAGCAGCAGGGCCAGTTCGATCTGCTTCCCAAAAAGGAAGTTATCAAGCTGGAGCATGAGCGTGAAAAGCTGGAAGCCAACCTGGGCGGCATTCGCGAAATGAAGAAGCTCCCCGGCGCGCTGTTTGTGGTTGACCCCCGCAAGGAGCATATCGCTGTGTGCGAAGCTCGCTCTTTGGGCATTCCGATCGTCGCCATCGTGGATACCAACTGTGATCCCGACGAAGTGGACTATGTCATTCCCGGCAACGACGACGCAATCCGCGCCGTGAAGCTGATCGCCGGCAAGCTGGCTGACGCTGTGCTGGAAGGCAAGCAGGGCGAGCAGGACGCCGCCAATGACGCCGCCCCCGCCGAGGAAGCCGCGAAGGTAGAAGAGTAAGCTGAATAGTATAAGGAGCGATATTTATGGCGAACATTACTTCGCAAATGGTAAAAGAATTGCGTGAAATGACCCAGGCCGGCATGATGGACTGCAAGAAGGCCCTTGTTGAGGCAGAAGGCGAAATGGAAAAGGCTGTGGAGTGGCTCCGTGAGAAGGGCCTTGCCGCCGCCGCAAAAAAGGCAAGCCGTATTGCCGCAGAGGGCATGGTTGCCAGCTATGTAAACGACGACTGCACCGTGGGCGTAATCGTTGAAATCAACTGCGAAACCGACTTTGTAGCCAATACCGAGAACTTCAAGGCGTTTTGCAAGAACGTAGCCAAGCATATCGCCGTCGCTAATCCCGCCGACGTGGACGCGCTACTAAACCAGAAGTATATCGACGACGAGTCCAAGAGCATCACCGATTTGCTGAGCGACGCCACCGTCGCCATAGGCGAAAAAATCTCCATCCGCCGCTTTGCTCGTTTTGAAACCAAGGACGGCGCGATTGAGAGCTACATCCACATGGGCGGAAAAATCGGCGTGCTGGTGCAGGTTGCCAACGACAACCCCGCCACCTTTGCCAACGATGCATTCAAAGCCTATTACCACGACGTTGCGTTGCAAATCGCCGCCGCCAAGCCCACCTTCGTGCGTAAGGACGAAGTGCCCAGCGATAATCTGGACAAGGAAAAGGAAATCCTTCGCGCTCAGGCGCTCAACGAGGGCAAGCCTGAGAAGATCGTGGACAAGATGGTGGAAGGCCGCATCGAGAAGTACTACAAGGAAGTCTGCCTGTTGGATCAGCCCTTCGTCAAGGATGGCGATAAGAGCATCCAGAAGGTGACCGATGAGGTTGGTAAGGAAATCGGCGCGAAGCTGGATGTTGTGAAGTTCGCCCGTTTCGAGCGCGGCGAGGGCATCGAAAAGCGTCAGGACAATTTTGCTGAAGAAATTGCCGCTCAGATGCAGAAGAAATAAGCGTCAATTACGGTCAGGCATTGACCTTGTGGCACGCGGGCTTTGCCTGCGTGCCACTTTTTACTTTCCATCACAAACCAACGAAGGAGACGATACCTATGCCGACCTTGAAACGGGTGATTCTAAAGCTGAGCGGCGAAGCGCTGGGCGTAGAGGGCAAGGGCTTTTGCCATGAAAAATTTGAGGAAGCCGCAAAGATGCTTGTAAGCATCCAGCAAACCGGGGTGGAGCTGGCGGTGGTCATTGGCGGCGGCAATATCTGGCGTGGTCGCAGAGGCGCGGCGATGCGCATGGGCACCGTAGCCGCTGATCAAATGGGCATGCTGGGCACGCTGCAAAACTGTCTGTATATGCGGGACACCCTCGCCCATCTGGGCGCGAAGGCTACCGTGATGAGCGGCGTGGATATCCCTCGCTTTGCCGAGAGCTATAACACCGTAAACGCGATCGAGCGGCTGGAAGCCGGTGCGATTCTGCTATTGGCCTGCGGCATTGGCAACCCCTGCTTCTCCACCGATACGACCGTGGTGCTGCGGGGCATTGAGCTTTGCTGCGACGCTATCCTCATGGCTAAGAATATCGACGGGGTTTATACCGCCGATCCCCATGTGGATTCTTCCGCCACCTTAATACGAGACATTTCCTATCAGGAGGCTGCCGAGCGAGAGCTTAAGGTTATGGACGCTTCCGCTTTTATCATGCTTCGAGACAATCAGGTTCCTATGGTACGGGTCTTTGGCCTAGAGCCGCCGGAAAACGTGCTAAAGGTGCTGCGGGGCGACCCCATGGGTACCATTCTTCATCCGTAATTCTAGCATAAGGAGATAACATGGAAACCATACGCAAGCTTTTCGCTCCCCGTGATTTAACGGAAGGCCGCCCGCTTACCGGCATTACATTATTTGCAATTCCGCTGCTATTGGGCAATCTAGCCCAGCAGCTCTATAACACCGTGGACGCGATCGTGGTGGGCCAGTATATTGGCGACGACGCTTTGGGCGCGGTGGGTCTGGCTGGCCCGATCATCAATTTAATGATCGTGCTCTTTATGGGAATTTCCACCGGCGCGACCATCGTTGTATCCCAATACTTTGGAGCCAAGGACCGGGAAAGCCTAAGCGCTGCCGTAGGCACTACCATCATGCTCACCTTCTGGAGCGGCGTAATCATGACGTTGATCGGCGTGGTCTTTTCTCGTCCCCTGCTTTTGCTGCTGGGCACGCCGGAAAGCATGCTGGAAATGGCGTCCTCCTACCTTGTCATTATTATGGCAGGAATCATCGGCATGGCCTTTTACGCTATTTTAAGCGGCGTGCTGCGCGGTCTTGGCGACAGCGTCGGGCCGCTTCTCTACCTGCTGGTAGCCTCTGTGCTGAACATCGTTCTTGATATTGGCTTTATCACCGTGCTGGGCATGAAAACCGAGGGCGTTGCTTGGGCCACCATCATTGCTCAGGGTGTTTCGGCGGTGCTGTGCTACCGAAAGCTGAACCGTATGACGGACGTGCTGGACTTGAACCGTCATACCCTCAAGCTGCATAAGGAAATCATGCGGCGCATCGTACAACTGGGGCTTCCGGCGGGCATGACCCAGATGGTGTTCTCCTTAAGCAGTATTCTGGTGCAGTCTCTTACCAATTCCCTTGGCCCCAATGTGGTAACGGCCTGCACGGCAGTGATGCGGGTGGACGGGTTTGCCATGATGCCCAACTTCACCTTCGGCATTGCCGCGACCACCTTTACCGGGCAAAACGTAGGCGCGCGGCGCATGGACCGAGTGCAGCAGGGCGCAAAGGATACTCTCTGGCTCGGCCTTGGCGTATCCACTGCGCTGACGATCTGTATCTTGCTCTTTGGCCGCCAGCTGATGAATATCTTTACCGCCACGGAGCAGATTGTCACCTATGGCGTTAGCATGATGCAGCTGCTGGCGGTGGGCTACATCGCCTTCTCCGTTACCCAAACGCTGACGGGCGTGATGCGCGGCGCGGGCGAAACCGTGATTCCTATGTGGATTAGTATTATCACCACGGTAATCATTCGCATGCCTATCGCATACCTGTGGGCTTATTTGACCCGTTCGCCGGAATTCCCAGCCGGCGACCCCACCTGCCTGTATGGCTCGCTGCTAACGGCATGGCTGCTAGGCTGCTTGATGACCGTGGTGGTCTATTGCCGGGGAAAATGGAAACGAAAATGTGACTGGTACAAGACCGAAACCACCAAAACGGAAGGAAGCGAAGCATGATGGATATGAAGCAAAGCATCGGGGAGCTGATCGAGTCGGCGCTACAGGATTGCTATCCCGGAGTGGAAAACCTACCTTCCGCGCAAGAGGTAACCGGCTATCTGGAAATTCCGCCGGAGAAGGAAATGGGCGATTATGCCTTCCCTTGCTTTAAATTAAGCCGCGCCCTTCACATGGGCCCACCCCAAATCGCAAGCGCGCTGGCCGGGGCGGTTTCCGCGCCCCATTTGTGCGAGGCAAAGCAACAGGGCGGCTATCTCAATTTCTTCCTCAACCGAGATAATTTTGCCCAAAAGACGCTGGAAGCGGTGCTTGCTGCGGGAGAGCGCTACGGCGCATCGGAGCTGGGCAAGGGCAAAACCGTTTGTTTGGATTTTAGCTCCATCAACATTGCCAAGCGGTTCCATATCGGCCATCTGAGCACTACCATGATCGGCCAGAGCCTGCGGCGCATTTATGACTTTCTGGGCTATCGGACGGTGGCCATCAACCATTTGGGGGACTGGGGCACCCAGTTTGGCAAGCTGATCTGCGCCTACAAGCTCTGGGGCGATCAGGCTACGGTGGAGCAAAAGGGCGTAGAGGAGCTGACGCGGCTCTATGTGCTTTTCCATGAGGAAGCGGAAAAAAATCCCGCCCTCGAGGACGAAGGCCGCCGCTGGTTCAAGGCTATTGAGGATGGCGACGAGGAAGCCATGAGCCTGTTCAATTGGTTTAAGGAGCTAACCCTGCGGGATACGCAGCGGGTCTATGATCTGCTGGGCGTTACCTTTGACAGCTATAACGGCGAGGCCTTTTACAACGACAAAATGGGCCGCGTCATCGACGAGCTGAAGGCAAAGAATCTGCTCACCTTGAGCGAGGGCGCGTCCATCGTAGATTTAGACGAGGAAAAGACCGGCATGCCGCCCTGCCTGATTCTCAAAAAGGACGGCGCGACCCTGTACGCGACCCGGGATATCGCCGCCGCTCTGTGGCGCAAGGACGAGTACGACTTTGATAAATGCCTGTATGTTGTGGCTTATCAGCAGGATCTGCACTTCCGGCAATGGTTTAAGGTCATCGAAAAGATGGGCTATCCTTGGTATAAGGATTTGGTGCACGTCGCCTTCGGCATGATCAGCTACGAGGGCCAAAGCCTGTCCACCCGCAAGGGTCATGTGGTCTATTTGGAGGAGCTTTTGCTCAGCGCCAAGGAAAAGGCGTTAAAAATTATTGAGGAAAAAAGCCCGGAGCTGGAAAACAAGGACGAGGTGGCCCGTCAGGTGGGCATCGGCGCTGTGATTTACGCCGATTTACAAGCCGGACGAATCAAGGATATCGATTTCAGCTGGGATCGGGCGTTGAGCTTTGATGGCGAAACCGGCCCTTATGTGCAATATACCCATGCCCGGTGCTGCTCCGTGCTGCGCAAGGCGGCGGAATATGGCGAGGAGGAGCCTGACTACACAGCCCTTGGGGATGACTACGCCCAAGAGCTGTTACGCCAGCTTTCTCGCTTCCCGGAGGCGGTTAAGGACGCGGCCGACCGTTACGAGCCTAGCGTCATGACGCGCACCGTAACCGAGCTGTGCAAGGCGTACAACAAATTCTATTATGAAAACCGCATCCTAAATGCGGAGCCCGGCGAGCGGGCGGCGCGGCTCAGGCTGACGCTGGCGGCAAAAAACGCGATCAAGACGGGGCTTTACCTAATCGGCATGGAAGCGCCGGAACGGATGTAGTATGCAGGAGATCACCAGCATCAAAAACCCAGCGGTACAGAGCGCAAAGGCGCTCTGTACCGCCAAAGCCCGTAAGGAGCAGAACGCCTTTCTCTGCGATGGCGAGCATATGGTATCGGAAGCCCTAGCCGTCTGCCCGGAGAGGGTACGCGCGCTTTTTATCGACAAGGAAAGAGCGGCAGGGTATGCCGCTCTTCTTTCGAAAGTACCGGCTGCCGCTGCCGTTTTTTTTGTTCCTACCGCCGTTTTGGAGACGATTTCTCAAGTGAAAACGCCCCAAGGTGTGGCGGCGGTCTGTCAGCTTCCTCCATCCCTGCCCCTTGCCCAGCAGACTGGACGGTTGATTTTATTAGAAAATGTACAGGACCCCGGAAACGTGGGTACGATTCTGCGAACGCTGGACGCGGCTGGCTTTTCCGGCTGTATCCTTTCCTCCGGCTGCGCTGATCCTTATGCGCCCAAAACCCTGCGGGCAACCATGGGCAGCGTTTTTCGCATCCCCCTCAGCTTTGCGGAGGATGGGGCGGCGGCGGCAAGAACGCTTCGGGAGCAAGGCTATGCCGTAATCGGCGCGGAGCTGCACGGAGAACCCTTCTATCAGCGTCAGCAGCTGCCACAGAAGGTCTGCGTGCTCATCGGCAACGAAGGCGCGGGTCTTAGGGAGGATACGCTGGCGCAATGTACGCACCGCTATAAGCTGCCTATGCGTGGCGGGGCGGAATCCTTAAACGCGGCGGTAGCGGCGGCTGTGATGATGTACGACATCATGAATCGTCAGTAGCGACAAACTTAGCAGCGTTTCCTATTATGTATAGTATAGGAGCATACTCAGCTGCGCTTCCTCCGCGCCAATATTCCGATAGGAATGCGGTACATCCGCCAAAAAGCGTATGGACGCGCCTTGCTCAAGAACAAAGCGTTGATCCACCGCTCCAATTTCAACCTTACCTGAAAACACCGTGATATACTCTTCCGTGCCCGCCAAATGGGGCTCCGCCTGCAAGCAGCCGCCCGGGGCGATGGTTATACGGTAGGTTTCAAAGCCTCGTTGCTCGTCAAAGCCAAAGGCCGGATAATTGATGTATTTGCCCTCACACTCAACGATCGGCGGGACAGCGTCAGCCGGAATCACCATCGCAGCCTTGGGGGCCTCGGCAATCAGCGTGGAAAAGGATACCTTGTATCCGTTTGCTATCTTCCATAGAACAGAGATGGTTGGGTTTGCGTCGCCTTTTTCAATCTGTGCCAGCATACTGCGGGAAACGCCGGTAACGCCTGCCGCCGCGTCAAGGGTAAGCTTTCTCTGTTCTCGAATCCGTTTGATGTTTTGGGAAACCGCTACATTGATACTCAAATAGCTTCTCCTTTCTGTTGACATTATAATGCACATATAGTACGATATATTAGAAATCAGTATGTTGTACTGCTAGTGCATTATAGCATCACGAGTGATGGGAGACAAGCCATATGTTTAGTTGGATTCATTTCCTCACCTATGCCGTGATCACGGCGGTAACTCCCGGGCCTAACAATATCCTGTCCATGTCAAACGCTGGACGGCTTGGCTTTCGAAAGGCTGTCTCCTTTAATTTTGGTATCTGGGTTGGCTTTTCGGCAGTCATGCTGCTTTGCACCTTTTTCTGCAATGCGCTCTCCGCGTTTCTGCCCAAGCTCAAGCTTTTCATGCTCATTATCGGCGCGGTCTATATGCTGTGGCTGGCATGGAAAACCTACAAGAGCTCCTCAGAAATAACGGAAGCCACCTCACGCAGCGGCTTCTTATCAGGACTGCTGCTGCAATTTATCAATCCCAAAATATACGTCTACTGTATTTTGTCCATGGAGGTATATATCCTGCCCTTCTATCAAGGGCAGTGGGGAGCGTTGACGCTTTTCGCCCTGCTGCTGGCGTTTATTGGGTTTGTCTTTACCCTGTGCTGGGCGTTGTTCGGTTCGCTATTCAAAACGCTATTTTCGAAATACGCGAAGATCACAAATACGGTCATGGCGCTATTGCTCGTTTATTGCGCTGTATCGTTGTTCTTTTAACCCGTAGAAGTGCGAAACCCAATATGGGGAAAGAAGCGCGCTTCCGCTTTGTACTTTCGCTTGGCCTCGTCAAACCTACTGATTCTTTACCAATAGAGCGGTCAACTCCGCCTGTAGGCCCTTGAGACCTTCCTCTGGGCCTACAAAGCCTGATAACACATTCTTGATAGCGCGCCCAAGCATGGTTTCCGCGGTATAATCATCCAGCGGCTGCGGCGCGCGCCGTTGGACCGCCAAACGGAAATTATCCGGGATGACGGAAAGCCATGGGTACAGCTCCAGCAAATGCTCGTTTGTATAAACCGAGCGGCACGGCGAGGTGCCGCCAAGGAGGGTTAGCGGCACGCCAATTTGCTCGCTGCAGGCCCAGCGGATAAATTCCAACGCCGCCGTTTGCCGCTGGCTGGAAGCAGCGATGCCAAGCACGCCGCCGCCCAGCAAGGGATTTTGTCCCGGTACGGTAGCGTAACCGATACGGCCCGCAATTTTTGATTTTCTCAGGTCGACGATATTCCGCGCATGATTGGTAAACACATTCAGCATTGCCGTGCTTCCTTTGGCAAAGTTCTCTACCGCTCCCTTCCACAGCGCGCCGGCAGACACGTTGCACCCATAGCGGTTCAGCGCTAAGTAGTGGGTGAGCGCGCGAACCCCGGCCTCGGAAAACACATTCGGATTTCCGTCGTCGTCAAAAAGCTGACCGCCCATAGCGGACAGGATGGGTAGGAATTCACAGGCCACCGCAATGGGAGAGCCCGTTACAATTGATGAACCGTATTCAATCGGGGAGCGCGGGTTCTCCGCCGCCGAAAAAAACCGAAGCAGCGTTTCCAAGCTGTCATAGTCCTTGGGCACCTCTAAAAGCTGGTGGGTTGCTTCATAGAATTGCCGTTTCACCTTGCCGTCCTCGAACAAATCCCGCCGATAAAACTGCAATTGAACGCTGGGGGTAAAGGGAAAAGCACAAACGGCTCCTTGCACCGGAGAGCAGGCCTCGCGCAGGGTGGTCAGCATGGGGGCGAGGATGGACTTTATTTCCAAATCCTCCGGGTCAAAAGGCGCTAAGCCTCTATGGGCAAAGGACGACAGCCACATGATATCCATACGAATCACATCATAGGGATGATTGGGCCCCATCTGATCAATCACATGAAACAAATCCGCATATGGAAACACGGCAAACCGCGCATGAATTCCGGTTGCCCGGGTAAAATCCGGCAAAAGATTTTGCAGCGCATAGGTAGCCGGCTCGTCCATCATCAATATATTCAGCTCCGTGGGGCTGACGGCTGCTTTTGCGTAAACAGGCCGCGGTAAAGGCGGGTCTGGGCAAAGCCGCTGACATGCAAGGGACGCTTCCTTTAGCAGCATACGGCATGCATTCAAGGCAGCCCGTTTCCAGTTCATGCCGATCCGTAAAAGACCGTCTCCCGCCGGTAATAGCGAGGATGCTGCTAGCGTGATAACGCGCGGCTTGTCCTTCACACCCCGAAATTCCAGCGCGGATACAACCTGCCGGGCATACTCCAAGGAGGTGGTTAAAATCACGTCCGGGGAGGGAGCAGCGCTGACGGCGGTAAAAGCGGTGATTAAGGCGGCGGACGCATCCGTTTGTAGTTGATGCAGCTGCCAGCCCATTTTTTCACCGTGGCTGGCAATGGCAGCTGCAAAGGCCGCTTCGTTCCGGTGACCGGATAAGCCGCCAATCAGCGTCAGCCGCTGGATGGGCTCCTTCTCTATGAGATCAATGGCGCTTTGGGCTAGCAGGGCAATATCAAAGCCAACAAAGGCCTCCATGCCGTCCGTTTCACGCTCCACACAGACGATGCGTGTGCCGCTACGCGCAAGCAGCGCCCGGGCGTCGCTTCCCTCCGGCTGACAGGCGACCAGTAGCACCCCCTGAGAGCGATGACTGGCAATGTCATTGAGCGCGCTTTCCTCCTGCGCTGGTACATCGCCGGTTAAATAGAGGGTACAGGCATAGTCGTGCTCCTGTAGATAAGCGGAAGCCGCAGCATATAGGATGGCGTAGCGGTCCATTTGTAGGGTGGGCAGCACAATTGCGATGGAACGGTCAAATTCCTGCTTGAGCATTCTGCCCCGCTCGTCAAGGCTGTAGCCTAGCTGTCGCGCGGCTTCCTCCACCAGAAGGATTTTTTTCATACTGACGTTGCCCCGTCCGTTCAATACATTGGACGCGGTACCGTGCGAAACCCCCGCTAGCTTGGCAATATCTCGAATGGTTGCCATTGGCAGCCCTCCCACTTCTTTGTCTTACCAAAAGTATAGCATAAGACGGAGTGCGCATCAATGTTTACTGAAAAATGGAACAGTCCAATTTAATGGATATTTTGTTGAAGGCACCGCTATTTTTTGCGATTTTACCCGAATTGTATTGCCATTATTGTTTGTTTAGTGCGTTGAACAATGAATTAAACGGATGAAAACTTCCCTAAAACGAAATAATTTTCATTTTATGAGCTTTAATTATTGACCCGTTCCAATTTCTGTGCTAAGATAAAACCAACCTACAGGAACTACATTAAAGGAGGAAATAACCATGAAAAAAATGCTTGCTTTCTGTCTCTCACTGGTGCTCCTACTAACCTGCATCAGCTTTGCAGGAGCGGAAGAAACCGTAACCTTGACCGTCATGAACGTGCAAAGCAGTGAGGACGCAACCTACAACGCGGCTGTCGCCCAATTTGAAGCCGAGAACCCCCACATAAAGATTGAACACATCAGCACCGTCAACGCCGAGCTGAAAAAGCAGGTGCGTATCGCCATGCTAGCCGGTAACATGCCGGACGTGATCATGTTTGACAACCCCGACTATGCATCCTTCGCAGCCAGCGGTTATCTGATGGATATCACCGATTTGGTATCCGGTTGGACGGAAATGCCCACCTACTACAACGCCACCTTAAGCGCCGTCACCTACAAGGATCGTTTATACGGCCTGCCCTTTGAAAGCAACAGCCTTGGCCTGTGGTACAACAAGACCATGCTGGACTCCCTTGGACTGGACGTTCCCACCACGTGGGATGACGTGCTGGCAATCTGTGTAGCCGCTAAGGCGCAGGGTAACTACGGTCTGGCCATTGCCGCGCCCCAGAGCGAGGTTGCCACCTTCCAGTTCATCCCGTGGCTGTACGCGGCGGGCGGCTCCATCGAAAAGCTGGATACGCCGGAAGCGGCCAAGGCCCTCAGCTTCCTTGCAGATTTGGTCAAGGAAGGCTATATGAGCAAGGAAGTGCTCGGCTACAGCCATGGCGATCTGATGAAAGCATTTCAGGGCGGCAATGTAGCCCTTATGGTAAACGGCTCTTGGAATATCGCCAATCTCGCGGAAAACACTTCTTTTGAGTACGGCGCTACCACCATGCCCGTGGTTACCGAAGGCGATACGCCTGCCACCTGCTTAGGCGGTTATCATATCGGCATCACGGCTGATTGCAAAAACGTAGACGCAGCGGTGAAATATCTCAAATTCATGTCCTCCGCCGAAAGCAATCTCACCTGGTGCATCGACAAGGGACTGCTGCCGACCAACGCTGAAACCGCCGCTAACGCCGCTTTCACCGAGCCGCCGCTGAGCATGTTCGTAGCGGGCCTTCCCGGCGCAATCGCTCGGGTGAATCCCTTCTGGCCTGACCTGTCCGTGAATGTATACACGGCCATTCAATCCGCCCTGTCTGGCGAGCAAAGCGCCGAGGACGCTCTAGCCGGAGCCGAAGCCTTAAACGCCGCCTACTGGCAGTATTAACCTATGCTGACACAGGGGATGCAAGGAGCTTTCACGCCCCTGCGACCCCGACATGGGCTACGCCCTACTCCACGATTGCCCGTCCAATCAGGCGGGTAATCGTGGGGTTAGCCCAATCAGTTCCATGCACATCTTTTGATTTGTCCTTGTGAAAGCCGACGCAAAGAAAGGATCAATTACCATGCGAAGAAGTCTGCTGAACAGTGAGAAATTCGTTGCTTATACATTTTTGCTGCCGGCTCTGCTATTTCTGGCTGTTTTCTGTCTTTATCCGGTATTCTATAATTTCATCATGGGCTTCCAAAACATGGACATGATGAATTTGCGCAGCGGACGCTATACCTTTGTAGGATTCGATCAGTATATCGCCCTTTTTCTAGATCCCACCGGTGTTTTTCCCCGTGCCGTGGCTAACACCTTTACCTACACCATTTTTTCCATCATTTTTCAGTTTACGCTGGGCTTTGCCTTTGCGCTCCTTTTCGCAAAGCGTTTCCCCCTCAGCGGTTTTCTGCGCGGGCTGCTCATGCTTGCATGGCTTTTGCCCCACACCGTAACGGGTCTGTTGGGTAAATATATGTTCTCCACCACCGGTATTATCAACGACGCGCTGCGTGCCCTCGGCCTTTTAAGTGAAAACGTTGGCTGGCTGGTTGAAAAGGACAGTGCGCTTACCTGCGCCATTATTACGAATATATGGGTTGGCATCCCTTATAATATGATGCTGCTAACCACGGGCTTATTGAATATTCCCGGCGACGTTTACGAAAGCGCCTCTATCGACGGTGCCAACGGCTGGCAGCGTTTCAGTCGCATTACTTTACCCATGCTAAAGCCCACGATGCTCACGGTGGTTGTGCTGGGCTTTATCAACACCTTTAAGGTGTTCGACCTCATCTACGTTTTAACGGGCGGCGGACCTGTGCAGTCCAGCGAAGTGCTTGCCAGCGTGGCTTACCGCTACTCCTTCACCTCCGGCAATTTTAGCAAGGGCGCAGCTTCGGCCAATATTCTTTTCATTATCCTGCTACTGGTGTCCATCTACTATCTGCGCTTTGTCAAAACCGATTCGGAGGTGATGTGACGATGAGCCTGAAGCATGCCCGCCGTTGGCTTTGGTGCGGCCTTTCCTTGGTTCTATGCGTTGCGTTTCTGTTCCCCATCTATTGGATGTTCTCCGCGTCCCTTAAGACAGATACGGAAATATTTACGCTGCCCGCTACGCTCCTTCCGCAATCCCCCAGCCTTGACAACTATGCCGAAATTTTTACCAATCAAGGCAACGTAGGCCGTTCTTTTTTAAACAGCTTTATCAACGCCACCCTCAGTATGGCGTTCAGCGTACTTTTATCCATCCCCGCATCCTACAGTCTAGCCCGTTTCCGCTTAAAAGGAAAAAAGCCAATGCTGCTTTTATTCCTTGTAGCGCAAATGCTTCCCCCTACGCTCACGCTGACCCCGCTTTTCATTATGTTCAGCAACGTAAAGCTGACCAACAACATTCTCTCCGTGGTGCTAGCCTGCGCCGCTAGCTCCGTTCCCTTTTCCATCATGATCATGCGTCCCTTCTTTCTATCCGTACCCAAGGAGCTAGAGGAAGCCGCCATGATTGACGGGTGCAGCCGCGTTGGTACCTTCGCCAAGATCATTCTGCCGGTATCCTATACGGGCGTGATTACGGTGGCGGTCTTTGCCTTTGTAGGCGGCTGGAACAACCTGGTTTACCCCATGACGTTTATTCAAAATTCCAGCACGTGGCCCGCCACAGCCGGATTATACGCATATAATAACGAATATGGTTTGCAATGGAATATGGTAATGACCTATGCGATGCTGCTGATGGTGCCTCTGCTGCTTTTGTTCATTTTCTTACAAAAGTACATGGTTCCCGGCATGGCAGACGGCGCTGTGAAAGGATGAGAAACATGGAAAATCAAAAAGTATTGATCGCCTCCCATCGCGGCTGCTTCGGCGGCAACATTGTAGAAAACACCTTGGAGGCGTTTGAAGCCGCCATTTGCTGCGGCGCGGACATCGTTGAAACCGATATTCACAAAACCAAGGACGGGGTGATGATTCTCTTTCACGACCCGTCGCCTATGCGGCTATTGGAGCTGCCGGGTTTGGTAGAGGATTACACCCTAGCGGAGCTACGAAGCGCGCCGCTAAAAAATGTCATCGGCAATCGATCCGACAGCTATGTAACCACGCTGGACGAGCTGTTGACCGCCCTCAAGGGACGATGCCTGATCAATCTAGACCAGTGCTGGCACTTTATCGACGAGGTATACGACGCGGTGGCGGCCAAAGGCATGGAGGATCAGGCGCTGATTAAGGGCCGTGTGCCTTATGATGAGGTTGTGGCTTGGATCCGCAGCAGGGGCTTTGTTCCCCAATTCATTCCTATTATCACCTGTGACGAAGAGCTTGCCCAGTTTGATACGCTGCCCAAGGAGCTGCGCATACCTCAGGTGGAGGTCTTTGTCCAAAACGACGAGGATCATCTGATCTCCCCCGCTTTTATCGCCCGCTTACAGCAACGCGGCATTCGCTTATGGATCAACGCCCTGTCTTTAGGCGGCGGCATTGATATGTCGGCTCATCATGACGATGATCGGTCGCTGACCGTTTCCCCTGATGAAGGCTGGGGATGGCTGATTCGCCGCGGCGTAGGCGTAATTCAAACGGACTGGACAGCGCAGCTGCGGCGTTATCTGGACGCCCAAGGGCTGTGAGGAAAACGCCATGACAGAGCCGATTATGCTGGTCACTGATTTGGACGGCACGCTGCTCGACAGCCAAAAGGCCATACCGGCGGAGAATCTGCGCGCCATTGAGGCCTTTGTTCGTCAAGGAGGTCTTTTTACCGTAGCCACCGGGCGAACGGAGGACACCTGTCAATTAGCCACCGCCCTATTACCCGTGAACGCACCCGCTATTTTGTACAATGGAGCCGCCATTGTTGACCTATCCAGCGGTACGGTGCTATACAGCCGCACCTTGAACGCCGCCGCCTACCGACCAATGCTAAAGCGGCTCATGGAACAATTCCCGGATGTGTGCGTCGAGATTTTTGCCTTCGGCCCGCTGCTGCTGGTGAACCCAAGCGCGGTTATGGATCCCTATATTTTACGCGAAAAACAGCCCTACCGTATGGCAGCGCTGGAGGATACGCCTGAGGAATGGCTCAAGATGATGCTGTCCGCGCCTCACGAGCGGCTACTGGAGGTTCAGGCTTTTTTAGAAAGCGAACGTCCAACTTTGCCGGAATGCACGATGTTTTTCTCGGCTGATTACTATTACGAAATCGTCGACGCAGCCTGCTCCAAGGGCGCATGCGTCAGCTTCTTAGCGCAAGCTCTACAGGTGCCCATGGAGCGGATTGTGGCTGTAGGCGATCACCTGAACGATCTGGAAATGCTGCGCCGCTGCGGTTATAGCTACGCCCCTGCCAACGCCCACCCGGACGCAAAGAACGCCGCCATGGTGCTGAGCCGCACTAACGATGAAGGCGCAGTGGCAGAGGCTTTGGCGCGGGCTTGGGGGAAAGACGTTACGGAAACGCTCCTATAAATCAGCTCCCGCTTTTCCCTCAGGCTCGCATTCCTTTCCAGAAAATATCTTTGTGAAGTAGCTCTAGCGTTTGTTCCAAATCCCTTTTGCACATCGATTGATAGATATCGTTGTGAGGATCGGCGTTCAGATGATCGTCAAAGGTGTTGCTGCCCGTCCAGCGAAACTGTCCAAAATAGATGGACTGTCTTTGCATCGCGCGTTGCAAATATTCCACACAGACCTGATTGTGGCAAAAGGATACCAACAGGCTATGAAACTCAATGTTTTTCTTCCATATGTCCCATACCTTGCTGGCGTCGCTTTCCTGATGCTGCCTAAGCAGCTCTCGAAGCTCCGCCAATTCTTTTTCACCAATCTGATCAAAGGCCTTTTTGAGCGATTCCGCCTCCAAAAAAAAGCGGAACTGATTGATATCTTCACATTCCTTGTCGCCCATGCGCACCAGTACGTAACCATAGCGGGGCATGCTTTTCAGGATGTTTTCGCTGCAAAGGTGTACAAGCGCCTCTCGAACAGTCGCCTTGCTTACCCCGAACTGCTGTACAAGGTTTCCTTCTGTGAGCACGCTTTCTTCGGAAACGTCTCCCTGAATAATCGTCTCCATAATTTTGTTGCGAACAACGTCCACCAAAGTTTCTTTGCGCGTGGGAAGGATAATTTTCGTAGGCTGTTCCAATTGGTACCTCCTGCAAGGCCGACGCGGCTTTATCTTTTTAGCCGCGCCGACGCCAAATAAGAAAGATTGATCATGTTAAAAAGTATACCACATTATTGCTGTCGTCGGAAAACTTTTCTTTTGGGGGCGATGAATGCTCTGCCGCATTCATCGGCTTTTTTACTGCATCGCCTTTAGCAAACGAACAATGTCTTCTTTGCTCATGGGACAAAAAGCGCCGCAGGTGGACTTACCCACGTCTGTCAAGTTGTTCGCCATTTCCTCAAATCGTTCTGTGCCGATCCCCGCTTCGGAAAGAGTAGACGGCAGCTTCACGGATTTTATCATATTTCTCAGCCGACCAATTCCTTCACGAGCTGTGTTCCGGGGCTGGGCGAAGTCCATCTCCACGCCCCACACTCTCACCGCGTACTGCGCTACTTTTTCCACGCACTCATCCTTTTCCAGCGTCAGCTCCATCCACGCAGGAAAGGAGATCGCCAGCCCGGCTCCGTGAGCGATATCATAAAACCCGCTGATCTGGTGCTCCAGCCCGTGGTTGAACCAGTCCTGCTCCCTGCCAACGCCGGTTAAATCGTTTTGGGCAAAGGTACCCGCCAGCATGATTTCACCCCGTGCGTTCAAATCATGAGGGTTTTCCACTACCTTAGGCAAGTTGTGCACGATGACTTTCATCATAGCCTCGCCCAGCCGATCCGTTACCTCCGTATTTTTGGTTCTGGAGAAATAGCGCTCCATAGCGTGCGCCATGATATCCATGCATCCGCAAGCTGTCTGATACAGCGGCAACGTACATGTCAGCTCCGGGTTCATAATCGAAAACACAGGGCGCATCAACGGGGAACCAAATCCACCCTTGATCTTCAGCTTTTCATCTGAGATCACACAGCTGTCGCTTTCCTCGCTCCCGGCAGCCGGCAGCGTTAGGATGGCGCCAACCGGCAGGCGTTGGTCTCCGGGCTGTGCTGAATGTGAAACCAAATCCCACACATCGCCCGGATAATAGTATCCAAAGGAAATGGCCTTGCAGGTGTCGATCACGCTTCCACCGCCTACAGCCAGCAGAAAATCAACGCCATTTTCTTTACACAGGCGTATGCCTTCCCGGACCAGAGAAACCCTCGGGTTGGGAACTACGCCCGCCAATTCGGTCCACGAAAGGCCTGCCGCTGTCATAGCGCTACATACACGGTCATAAAGGCCGCTCCTGCGTATGGACTGTCCCCCATAAACCAATAAAACCTTAGTCGCTCCAAAAGACACAAGCTCTTGGCCTACCTGGCTTTCCGTACCCGCGCCAAAAATCATTTTCGTACCGCATTGAAAGGTAAAGGGATTCATCTATTCTGTACGCTCCTTTATAAGACCAATAATCGCTTATCGCTTTTGGTAAAGTTTTCAAAGCCGTTATCCGTAATCAGTATCATATCCTCGATGCGCACGCCAAAGCGTTGCTTTAGATAAACGCCCGGCTCCACCGTCATAACATATCCGGCTTCCAGCCTATGCTCGTCGGTTTCGCTGAATCGTGGGCTCTCGTGCACCTCTACGCCAACGCTATGCCCCAATCCGTGGGAAAAGCATCCTTCATAGCCTAAGGAGTACAGATAGCCTCTGGCAGCCCAATCCACCTCTCGGCAGACCGCTCCGGGCTTAATCCGCTCCATAGCGATCTTCTGCGCTTCCAAAACGGCTTCATAGATCTTCCGCTGTTCGTCATACGCCGGTCCCAGCGCAACCGTACGGGTCATATCCGCCAGTCTTCCATTGACAACCGCGCCAAAATCCATCGTAATCAAATCGCCCGCCTCCACCTTTTTGGCAGTTGCAAAGCCATGCGGCAGCGAGCTGTTGCGCCCGGAAGCAACAATGAAGTTAAAGTGCTTATCATCGGAGCCCAGCCTTGTCAGCGTCGTGCCGATTTCCTGAGCAATGTCTATCTCCGTTAAGCCCGGCTTGATAAAACCGCAGATATGAGTGAACGTTTCATCCGTAATCCGCTGCGCCTCGCGGTGCCATTGCGCTTCTAGGGAATCCTTCTTCGAGCGCATGCGTTCAACCAATCGGTCAGCTTCATCCGAATCGTCAATAACCAATGAAGGCAGCTTGTCTCCGATCTCTCTTCGGCGCTGTACGCTAACGCGCGAAGAGAGTAACGAAAGCCGCTTGATCCCATCCTGAGTGCAAAGCGCCTCCGTCTGATCAAAAAGCTCCTTCTGCTCTAGCACGACGCAATTGTGTACCTTGGCCTCCGCCTCTTCGAAATAGCGAAAGTCAATGATCAGCCACGCATGTTTGCGTGTGACGAGCACCGCTCCGGCGGAAGAGCGCATCCCCGTCAGATAAAAGCGATTCGCAGGATCATCCACCCAAAGCGCTTCGATCGCTTCAGGCATGGACTGTTGGAGCTGCTTTATTTTATCCATCTTGTTGTTCCCTCTATTTCCAGTCTTAGATAAAATCTCGTATCATATTCTCGTAAAAGCTAGCCGCTTGATGTAGAGAATCCGTCTCGATCCATTCATTCACCCCGTGTACGCCTCGCCCCTGATTTTTGCCGATAAAAATGGGAGAGAAGCGAATGGCGTTTTTCGCAACGGAGAGAAAGTGCTTGGAATCGGTTCCGCCTACCAGTATAAACGGAACCACGGGCAGCTGCCCAAGCAGCTTATGCGCCGTCTTTTCCACAGCCTGATAGCCAAAAGACGCGGTATCGGAGCAGGGGGAAGCGTCCGAGCCGCCCACCAGCTCGCACTCTACCTGATATTCCTCTGCCTTGCGTTTCAGAATGGCGGTGATTTCCTGCTCGCCTTGGATTGCGGAGGGTCTTACATTAGCGGTTAGCGCCGCCGTTTTCGGCATCACGTTAAAAGCGGTGCCCGCTTCAATTTTGGTAAAGGCGATGGTCGCACCCAATAAAAAGCTCGCTTGATCCGGCAAGCTCTGGGTCAGTCCGGCTGCAACGTCCTCTTTCTCGGTCAGAGCCCGTCTCAGCGCATCTCCTTGCTCCGGCGCGAAGGAACGGCACATTTCCAGCAGCATTTGCTTTGCCTGGGGCTGCAAACCACGGCGGAAGAGGCTAGCGCTGTTCTCTTCCAAATCAGAAACCAGCGCGCACAGCCGTACAATTGCGGAATGCTTCGGCGGATTCGCCGCATGACCACCCTCTGCCTTTGCCGTAAAGCGATATTCCAGCGACCCCTTCTCTGCAACGGCCACCAGCACGGATTTTCCCGGAATACGCTCCCAGAAATCCTCCCCGATGGTGCCGCCCTCGTCAAAAACGGTCTCCAGCTCCACTCCCCGGCCTTTTAACCACTGGGCAGCTTCTTCCGCTGTGTAGCCGCCGATTTCTTCGTCGCAGGAGAGGTAGAGATACAGCGTTCTCCGGGGAGTAAACCCTTCTGTCAGTAGCTTATCCAATGCCGCTAATAAAGCGCATTGCGCGCCCTTCATATCCAAAGAGCCGCGTCCCCAGATTTTCCCGTTTTCGATCGTGCCGGAAAAGGGCGGAAACGTCCAATCCTCCTCGGTGGCGTTGACGACGTCCATATGGCCGGTGAACAATACCGGAAGCAGTTCTTCCTTCTCGCCCGCAATTTTGAGTAGCAGCGCTTCCCCAATGGGCTGCGTATCCGCACGGCGAAAAACCTCCGGGAACAATTCAACCAGCTTTTCACGATAGCGTTTGATCTCATAGCGTTCCGTGCGGCATACCGTGGGGATCCGGATCAGCTGGATCAGCTTTTCTTCCAAGGCCGCATAAGCGTTTTCATTCATTCTCCATCACCCTTTCATTCCAGATACGGCGATACCTTCCACAAAGTACTTCTGCGCCGCGCAGTAAAGAATCAGCAAAGGCAGCATAGAGATCAACGCACCTGCCAGCGCCGGTCCCGTTTCGCGCACGCCCTCGCCCACAAAAATAGCCAACCCTGCCGGTAGCGTCCGCATGGCGGTAGAGCTTGTCATCATGAGGGGATAGATCAAATCGTTCCAGTTGCTGGTTAAGCAGAAAATAAAGAAGGTGATGAAGGCGGGCTTACAAAGGGGCAGCATAATTTTCGCAAAAATGCCAAATTCGCCCATGCCGTCGATTCGCGCCGCTTCCTGCAGCTCCTTTGGCAAGCCGGTAAAAAAGGAACGCATGAAGAAGATGCCATAAGCAGACGTAATTCTGGGTAATATTAGGCCCACAAACGTGTTGAGTATTCCCATCAGATTCAGCTCGATATACAGCGGTATCATCACGATCTGAAAAGGCACCAGCATCGTTAGCAGAACAATATTAAAGATCACATTCTTCCCCTTAAAATCCAAACGGGCAAACGCATAGCCGGCTACAGAATCAAAAAACGAAGAGAACAGGGAGACAAAGCCGGCAAAAATAACGGTATTTAGAATATATTTTGCCAGCGGAATTCGTTCGAATACCGCTGAATAGTTTTTAAAGGTCCAATGCTTAGGCCAAAAGGTTGGCGGCCATTTAATGATGTCCTTTTGCAGCTTAAAGGTGCTGACTAGCAGCCATGCAAAAGGAAAGACGATCAAAAATAGAATTAACAAGCACAGGATCACCTGCATTGTTTTTGAAACGGTAATACGCTTCATCGCGTTCTCCCTCCTTAATAAATATTTTTGATTTTGCGTTCCAAAATGCATTTGAATGCAAGCACTAGCACGGCGATCACAAAGAAAAGCTCCACTGCCATGGAGGATGCGTAGCCTAACTCATAGGGCATGGAGAAGCCGCGATAGTAGATATACTGCACCATGGTTTCCGTAGAGTTAAGCGGTCCGCCGCCGGTGGTTACATACACCACGTCAAACACTTGGAAGGCGCCAATCAAAGAAGTAAGAAGGGTAAAGTTGATGGTTGGCAGCAAATTAGGCAATGTAATATGAAAGAATTGCCGGGTTCGGTTGGCTCCGTCAATGGCGGAAGCCTCGTAAAGGGTAGCCGGAATATCGCTGATACCCGCAACGAGAATGATCATCGTTTTCCCGAAGGATTTCCAAATAGAGATAAATACAATAATCGGCATAGCGTAGCGAACGTCTGAAAGCAGCGCGTCAACGCGGCCGGTAAAAAGGCTGATAACATAAGGGATATAGCCAACCGTAGAATTGAGCAGCAAATTGAACATTATGCCGATAGCCGTAAAGGAGCATAGCACCGGCGCATAGAAAACGGAACGGCACATTTTGTTAAACCAAGTGGGGCGATAAAGCCAATAAGCCAATACCAACGCGATAATCAGCTGAATCGGCACAGTTAAAAGCACATAGGAGAAGGTATTTGCAAAAGCGTTCCATACGCGAGCATCCGCAAAGCTGCGCTGGAAGTTGCTTAACCCTACAAAGTTGGGCGTAGCCAGAAAGATATCCAAATCGGTTAGCCCGATAATAAAAGAAGCCAGCAGCGGAAGGATAGAGAATACCAGTATAATCAGGCAGGACGGAAGGATAAAGAGATAACCTACCCGATCCTTGTCAAAGGCCTTTTTCAAAAACGAGCTTTTTGCCGCGATCATGGAATCCCTCCTTATCTTAGGGAAAGAGGGCCTCTCGGAATGCCGGGAGGAAGGCGCAGGCAGCTTTGTCACCAATGACAGAAGCGTTGCATATTGCGCCGCCAATCCGCATTCCGAGGCGCCCTCTTCATCAATGCCCAATATGCGTTATTTCAACAAAGAATCCAATACGCCTTGGGCTACTTCATTGTATTTATCCAACGTGGTCTGGATGTCCGCACCCGCGAAGACTTCCTCCAAGGCCGGGTAGAGCGACTCTCTGGCAACAGGGGAAACGCCAGTCTTTTTCAAGGCTACGGTGCCGTAGCTCAGGGGCTCGGAAAGCGCCAGCGTAATGGGATCGTCCTTGAAGTTCTCCTGGGCAGATTTCAAGTAAGCGGGAGTGCCGCAGCGCTGGGTCCACTCGGTGCAGATTTCAGCGCTGTTCCAATACTCCACAAAGTCATAAACCAATTCCTTGTGCTCGGGTGAAGTGGTTTTGGGAATGGAGAAGCCAACGGGAATAATGGTCGCCTGTTTTTCCTGTCCGGGCTGAGCGGGTACGGAGGTAACGCCGAAATTGATCTCGTTATCTCTCAAACCGTTAATGATCCACGGGCCGTTAATGAACATACCCAGCTGGCCGGAGATGTAGGTGTTGTCGTCGCTGTCAGTGGGGCTGGCCTTCATGTTGGCGTATACATCGTACATCCATTCGAAGGCGGCTACATTTTCAGGAGAGTTCAACATGGATACAGTGCCGGTTTCATCCGTGTAATTACCGCCAAAGGCGAACATGGTATACTGAGCCACAACGTTGCTGTCAACGGGGATCAACCAACCGTACTGATTTTGGCTGGGATTCGTCAGCTTTGCAGCGAACTCTTTGATTTCGTCAAAGGAGGTAGGCGGCTGCTCGGGATCCAACCCAGCGGCGGCAAACAGATCCTTGTCCCAGAACAGATAGTGGGAAACCAGCTGCATGGGGATGCCAACGATCAGGTCGTCATAGCGAAGTCCTTCGACGACGTTTGCGTCAAAGTCATCCTTGTTGACGGTGGGCCGCTCATAGTAATCGCTGGTGTCTTGGAAGCTTCCTGCTTTTACATAAGAGGGATAGTAGCCGGTGCTGCACAGCACAAAATCAGGAGCTTGGTTTGCCGCGATAGCAGCGGGCAGCTTTTCGTTAAAGGTATCCCAGGGCATAACGTCCATCTCAATGGTAACGCCCTTGTCGTTGGTCTCGTTATACCGCTGCACAATTTCCTTTAGCACGTCGCCGTCAGTGCTTGTAAATCCATTCCAAAAGGTCAAGGTTACCTTCTCTTCCGCGACGGCGCAGCTCGCAAAAACAGTCGTCATGATAGCCAATGTAAGAATAATCGCAAATACCTTTTTCATTCAATCGTCCTCCTGTTTTCAGTATTTCCCGGCGTTTTAGGGTAGCTATTCTGCTGGTTATTAAACGCTTCTGGCGGCTTGCACTACCCAACGGATTCTTTCGTGATCCACAGACGCATCCAAAGTACAGTCTCCACCCAGCATCAGTCCCGTTTTTCCATGGTTAAGAATCATATTTCTGGTATACTCCAGAATTTCCTCTTTTCCACCGGTGTAAATAATTCCCTGATGGAAGCTGCCGTTCCAAAGCGTCTCAAACCCGCCAAGCTCCGTTTTGTTTCCGAAAAATTCCCTCCCTTCTTCTAGTGAAAGCCCCTCCACATGAACCGCCCAGTTGATGGCCCGGCAAGGATAATCCTTCCAGAGCGCTAGCTGGTTTTTCTGGCCCGACCAGCCGCAGCAATGCATAATGTTGTACTGAGAATAACGATTGGCATGCTCCAGTACATACAGGTCGCTGGGCTTGATCGTCGATTGATATTCCTCCATAGACATCCGTCCATATTCGCCGCCCTGTACGCAGTAGTACACCCCGTCGCAGCCCGCTTCGGTGATCAGCAGCTGCGATAGAAGCGCGTTGTCCTGAGCAATCACATCCAGCGCGTGCATCACCGCCAGACGATCCTCCTTTAAATGTCTCATGATCGTCTCGTCATCCACGCCGAAGCGAAGGGAGGAAAAAGGCGCGAATACATTATAGAAAACGCACATTTCTTTGCCCTTTAACGCCACGATTTTCGCTGCGCGCTCTACCTGCTCCCGGATAAAGGGATGATCCTTTCCCAAAGGCTGCAGCTGATACCAGTCGGACGCCTTTTGGATGGTTTTTGGTACGGGATAAGGGAAATAACCGTCGCACATGATTTTTATGAAATCCAGATCCGTGGATTCATAGTAATCCACATGGGCTTGCACGCAGGGATCGCCCATGGCGTTCTCACCGGAAAAATGGTACCAGAACCCGACCGGGACATGATCCACCGTTTTCTTTTGTAGTGCGTTTAAAACTCTTGTGCGTTTATCCATAATGTCCTCCCAATTTTTTAGGATTTGCATGTCATCATATCTAAAATGACGCGGTCGGCGGCAATCATGCCCTCGTTTCCCAAACGGCCGATATTACGAATGCTGGTTTCTACCTCGCTGGATACGATTCCATCTAAGCTGCCTGCGCCGGACCCCTTTAGCGCCAGCCTTGCGCCGCGAAACGCGCTGCTCACCACCGTGGCTACCTTTAAGGCGCAGCCGGATTTTGCACCGTCGCAAATGATACCCGAAACATCCGCGATCACATTGCTGATTGCGTCTTCGATCTGCTTAAGCGTCCCCCCCAGCAGATATGTCACAGCCGCGCAGACGCCGATGGACGAGCCCATTCCGCATCCGCAGATGGGGGATAGCTTGCCGATGTACCCCTTTACATGAATCGTGATTAGGCAGCTTAACGCTAACGCCCGAAGGCATTCCTCCTGGGAGCGCTGAAAATAGTCGCAGGCCGCGATGATCGGCACCATAGCGGTAATTCCTTGATTGCCGCTGCCACAGATGGTCATAACCGGGGATTGGCTTCCCGACATTCGAGCGTCAGCAGCGGCGGCGGCTAACGCTACCGCGTACTCGCAGCCATCGTCAAAGGTTCCCGAATTACAGATGCCTTCGTAGGAAATCTTACCCACCCTTAAGCCGTAGTCTCCCTTTAGCCCTTCGTTGGCAATTTTTCGATTCATCTGAATAGCATCGTTGAGAAACTGAAGCCCCTGCAATGGCGTTTCTCTCGCAAAACGGTCAATCTCTTGTATGGTCATCTCTCTTGGTTTGACAGGCTCCTTTGAAGAAGCGCATTCTTTGTCGCCGTCATACAGCGTAACGCCGTCCTTTATGATTCGAACAATATGCGTATGCTTGCGAGCGATGGTCACCGACACGGTCTCTGATTTACTTTCCACAATGGCTTCTACATACAGTTTTTCGGATGTATCCTTCAGCGACACCGTTACGTGGTTCGCCGCAAAAAGCTTTGCTTGCGTCACATCCTCAGGGCTTACCTGATGCAGCACCTCCAGCTGCGCTCCTGCGTCGCCTCCAAAGGCTCCTAACGCTGCCGCCAAGCCGATACCGGCCATTCCTGTTCCCGGAATGCCGACGCCCATAGCGTTTTTCATCATATTTCTGCTCAAGCTTACCGCAATTTTTTGAACCGGCTTCGTTAGGTAGCATTTTGCCTTCGCAACCGCATATGCAACGGCAATCGGCTCCGTACACCCCACAGCCGGGGCGATCTCTTGCTTTAAAAGCTCAAGGTACTCCTTTTGGTTCATCCACTTCACCTCCTTTCCCGGTTTTCAGAAGTGATATCCAAGAAAGCTTTATAGCGTGTTGATTGATCTGATGGGCTTATTATAAGTCATTCTTGTAACCATGTCAATAGACAGGTTATGATTTTTCCAGAATTTTTTTTATTCCCATAGACACAACCGCATCACTTGCTTTCAGGTATTTATGGAAGAAGGAACCCGTCAAGCCTGCGGCGAAATCATTCGCATAACCGCAATTCCTCCGCCCCGTCCAAGCGATAGCCGTCAGCCATGTTCGATGACCGACGGCTGACAGGCAAAGGGACAGCGCCGTCAGTTCTCAACCTTATCAAAAGAAAGCGTGATCAGCATGAACCGGAAAACCGCCCGAAAGCTCGCCGCCGAACTGGTTTCTCAAATGACGCTGGAGGAAAAAGCCTCCCAGCTGCGCTACGATTCGCCCGCCATTGAGCGCTTAGGAATCCCCGCCTATAACTGGTGGAACGAGGCGCTCCACGGCGTAGCCAGAGCAGGCACCGCCACAGTTTTTCCACAGGCCATCGGCCTTGCCTCCATCTTTGACCCTGCTTTTCACCAGCGGGTGGCGGATACCGTTTCCACCGAAGCCCGGGCGAAGTACAACGCCCAAAGCAAAAATGGAGACCGCGATATCTATAAGGGGCTAAGCATGTGGTCGCCC
>JAQUWD010000047.1 GCA_028693055.1 Eubacteriales bacterium
TTCAAAAATTAAGCAAGGGAAGAAAATAAATTACAAAACTTCAAAACAGAAAAACAAACCGCTGTAACCGTTATACTGTAATGGATTGCAACGGTTTTTTGCTTCTTGTGCTGTCAAAGACGGGATTATACCGAAGGGCTCGGAGGAAAAAAAGCAAAAATCCTTTGTTTTATGCTCCAAAAAACCGAGGGGTTATCCGTTGCGCTTGCGTCGATCCTCTGTTTTCCTTATAATGGCATTATCGAAAAAATGAAAAGGGGTGGACGGTATGCACGGCGTCAAACGAATCCACAGCCTTTCCCTGCGTAAAAAAATCCTTCTGCTGGCCGTGGGCGCTGAGGTGCTGATTATGGCGGCGGCGGCCATGCTGGGGCTTAACGTACTCAACACCAACCGTGATTTGCTATCCCAAGCCATGGACAGCTCCCTTCGCAACAGCGCCGAGCTGGTGAGCAAAGCGCTGGATAACGCGGAAGCGTTAAGCGAGCAGCTTTACAGCAATGCAGAGCTGCAGCGCCAGCTTGCCATCGTCCGGGACGATCAGGCAAGCCCCGAGCGGCAGGTCGCCTATCATAAGCTGTATGATATCCTGCTGGCTGCCTACCAGCAGTACCCCGCCAAGCATATCCACCATATCAGTCTCATCACGGATTCCTTTACCGTTACTGCTGGCGGGGAGGTTTCCAACCGCCCAACCCAGGAGGCTATGGACGCGCTGTATCAGAAAGCCCTGAACGCCGGGGGCAAGCTTTCGGTCAGCACGGAATGGGCGGATTCGTATGGCCTGCTGCTCTGCCGCGGGGTACGGCGCATTCAGCCCTTTACCCTGGAAACGCTGGGCGTGCTGGTGCTCTGTCTGGATATGGACCGCATCGTCAAGGATGCGACTACCTTTCATAACGAATATGACCAGAGCTTTTATCTGCTGGATGATGAAAACGGCAGCTTTTACCAAAGCGAGGAGCTCAGCGCCGCAGGCGCGCTTCCTGCCATCCGCGCCATGGACGGAAGATACGGCGTCATAGCGCTGGAAGGCCATCATTACTTTGCCCAGCGCGGCACCGTGCCGGATTATGGCTGGGAATACGTCTGTATGGTTTCCTACGACCGGCAGTGGAACACGCTGCGCAATACGCTTTGGCTTTTCCTTGGTATTTTGCTTGCCACTCTGCTGGTGGCTATGGCGCTTTCGGGGGCCATAGCCCATTCCATCTCTCGAGATTTTACCTCTTTGGTGGAGAAGATGCGAAGCTTCCGAGGGCAAAACCTGCCCGCTCCTCAGGAAACCGCCATGGACGGCACGACGGAGGTAGCGGTGCTGCACCGCCATTTCGACCAAATGGCCAATGAAATTACGCAGCTCATACAAGAACGCTACCAAAACGAGCTATTGAACAAGGAGGCTCAGATAAAGGCGCTGGAGGCCCAAATCAACCCTCATTTTCTTTACAATGTGCTGGACAGCATCAACTGGCGCGCCCGGGCGGCTGGGCTTACCGACGTATCGGCGATTGTGGATGCGTTTGGCAAGTATCTGCGGGTTTCCCTCAACCGGGAGCGGAAGCTAATATCAGTAAAGGAAGAGCTTTCGCTGGTGGACTGCTACATCACCATACAGCAATATCGCTTTGAGGATCATCTGCGCTACCTGTGCCGGGTTCCGCCGGAGCTGATGGAGGTGGAAATCCCCAAGCTGGTGATCCAGCCCTTAGTGGAAAACGCCGTCAAATACGCCGTGGAAACCAGCATCGACGATTTCTGCCAGATCGTTGTAGACGCGCGCTTGGAGGGGGAGCGCCTTTTCATCGAGGTTAAAAACAGCGGCTCTCTGATGGAGGAGAAGCTTCTCAGCAGGCTTCGCACCGGCGAATTAAAAGCCCACGGCTTTGGCATTGGGCTAACCAACATCGATGAACGGATGCGTCTGACCTTCGGTGAGGAAATGGGGCTTAGATTGTTTAACGAAAACGGGTACGCGGTCTGCCGCCTGACCTTGCCCTACCGCCCAAAGCAAAATGAGCCGCTTAAAGGAGGAAACGATTATGCTGCGTCTGCTGATTGTGGATGACGAGCGCGCCATACGGGAATCCATCCGGGACGCTATCGATTGGGAGACGCTCGGCATTTCCGTGGTGGGGCTTTACAAAAATGGCGTAGAGGCTTACGACGCTATTTTAGACGAATACCCCGATATTGTGCTGACCGATATCAAAATGCCGGGCTTAAGCGGCTTGGAGCTGATCGCCAAGGTGAAGGAGGCCCAGCTCGATACCCAGTTTGTGATTCTGTCCGGCTATGCCGAATTCGAGTTCGCCAAGGAGGCCATGCGTTGGGGGGTGCGTCATTATCTGCTGAAGCCCACCCAGCCGGAGCAAATCACGCAAATCATGGAAGAGGTGCGGGAGGAGTGCTATCAGCTGCGCCGCCGCGCCGCCGAGCGGGCGGAGCAAACGCCGGACGCAGGCATGGGGCAGCGGCTCATCCGTGGACTGCTGACCGAAGCCCTCAGCGGCGACGCGGAGCTATCGGAGCTGCTGAACCGCAACCAACCCTTTGTGGATTTTGAAAACGTCAATTACGAACAGATTACGCTGCTGTATGTGGAGCCCCAGCACGCGGAGAAATGCGCGGCGAAGGCGATGGAGCTGCACGAGGGCTGGGCTAAAAACGTGCCCCTTCATATGCTCTATGTAAACTATGCGCTGATTTTTTTCTTTCAAAGCTATACCGCATCCTATGCCCAGCAGGACGCCGCGCTATCGGCCATCCGCCCGGCGGGGCAAAGCCTTGCCTTGGAGTATGAGCATACCTCCTATGTCAATCTGTCGGCGCTGCTTCACGAGCTGCTGCCGCGGTTAATGCGCTTTGACACCGTGGATTTGATGAGCGGCATGGGGGTAACGCGCATCCATAACGACTCCCGTATTCTACGGGAGGGCGGCGGTCTAGTGACACAGCTGGCTCAGGGGGACGCGGAGGAACGGGAAAAGGCGCTTCATCGGCTGACGGAGCTGCTGGCTTCGGCGACGGACGTGCAGTTTTTGCGGCAGATGGTTTCCGGCTTTCTGGTGAAATATCTGATGCTTCGGGGCGAAACCGACGCGCTGCCGGATATTGCCCGCACCGAAAGCATGGAGGACGCGGAAAGTCTGCGAGCCTTAGCGCTGGACAAGCTCCGGGAGCTTTCCGTCGACGCGGACCGACAGGACGTGGTGGCCCAGATCAAGCGCTATGTGCGGCAGAACCTGTCAAACTCTCAACTGTCCCTAAAGTGGCTGGCCGAGAACCGGCTGTATATGAACGTAGACTATTTAAGCAAGCAGTTTGCGCAAAAAACCGGGGAGAAATTCTCAGCCTACCTCACCCGTAAGCGCATCGAGCGCGCTAAGGAGCTGCTCTTGGACAGCGCGGGTCATGTATACGACGTAGCGGATCAGGTAGGCTGCGGCAACAACCCCCAGTATTTCAGTCAAATTTTCAGACGGGCTGTTGGCGTTACCCCCACGGAGTTTGTCCGCGCCGCCCAAAGGCCGTAGCGGCAAATGGACGCAAATACGGCTCCCTCTATTTTCACCGGGAGCTGCTTGGGGCAAATTGCGTATCGCTCACCGACTGGCAGGATTTTTCTTGGTGATATTGCCGACCATAAATCCGACTCTTCCCAGCAGCGAACGCAGCGCTTCCCGATCAAACAGCCAAGCGGAAGCCAGCGAAACAACGGACGCATAGATCACCAGCACCACGGCGTACATCACCCATGTATAAAAACGCCGTGGGGGACTGACCCATAGCAAAAAGGGCGCGGCGATTACCGCCACGGTCAGGGCTAAACGAAGCATGCGCCTTAGGCTGTCCTTCCACGGCAAGCCGGTGATGCTTTTAGGCACAAAGCGTAATTGAAACGCCGCCCGCACCAGATTGCCAAGAATCACGCCTAGAAGAACGCCGCAGACAGAGGCTTCCACTCCATAGGAAAGCCCTGCGATTCCCAGCGCCGTGCCTAGGACAACCGTCGTGGCTACCTGGGCCACACAATGCCAGCGTACCTCCCGGAACATGCCGCTGGAGGATATCATCAAATCCATTGGCATTTTGCATTGATTGGATAGCGCCTCGACGATCATCAGAAGCCCAATAGCGGGCACGGTGTAATTCACATCCTCTACCCCGTGGGTGTATAGCGTTACAAAGGGGACGATCAATACCGCAGCCGCGCCAAATAGGACGCTACCCACCGTGTGATACAGACACTCGAAATCCCGGTAGGCCTTTTGAAAGCCGGGCTTATCCCCGCTTACCAGCAGGTTGCCAAAAATAGAATAAATCCCCGTGGTTCCCATTTTTAAAATGCCCCAAAGGCCGACGGTAACCATGTGATAAAGCCCGTACACGCTTAAAATGGAAGCGTCGCGGGTAATCAGCGAGGTCAAAATAACCCCTGCGCCTTGCTGGAATACCTCCGTCAGCTCTACGTACAGCGCGTCCCAGCGCTTGCCAAGGGCGGAGCGGTCGGGCTTAGCCTCCGGGTTCACATCCGGGTATCGCTTTGCCGTATAGCGGGACAGAATGACGGAGCGCAGCAAAATGGTCAGGGAAGCCGCCAGCCGGACCACCGTTACCTCTGCGCCCAAATAGGGCAGAACTACGATTAACGCCGTTGATAAAAGCAAGGACGACATAGAGGTTAAGGAAACCACATAGGTTTTTTGGTCGGCGGTCAGCAGTACGCGGTAACGGGATAAGGTAAAAAACTCCAGCGCGCCTGCAATGCCCATGGACAAAATCAGAAGCATTTCCGAAAGGGCGCTCATTTGCAGGCCGTTGATATCACAGACAGGCACCACAAATGGATAAACGATGGCAAACAGCACCGTCAGCCCGCAAAAAAGAAAGCCCGCCTTGCGGTAGAATAGCCGAGCTGCGGAGACAATGCCGCTTACCACGTCCTTATCACCGTCGGCTAAGGGCTTGTACAGCGCCGCTATCGCCGCCGCGGCTAAGCCGGCCTCTACCATTTTAAAATAGGTCAAAAATTCGGTTACGGATACGATCAGACCATTAACCTCGGAGCCATAATAGAGGATCATCAGCCGGGGCGTGATGAAGCCCATAATCATGGCGGTAATCTGGTAGGCCGCAGTGCAGGCCATGTTTTGCACAAAACGGACGGTTCGGCTGCTGCTCACAGGCTCAGTCTCCTTATCGGGATGGATTATCATGGAGAATAGCATCCATAGGCCGCTTTGTCAATCTTCGACGCTCCTCGACAACCTTAGCGGGGCGGGGTGATTGACCGACGGCTCCGTTTCATTTATACTGCATGAGGAAGGGAGATGAGTATCCATGGAGCAGAGAAATCCATTAGAGCGCTTGGCAGACTACGCCCAAGCTCACGCGCCGGAGATGGAACAAAACAGCGGCATTCACCCGGAGCTGTATCAAACCTATGGTGTAAAAAGAGGGCTCAGAGATAAACAGGGGCGGGGCGTGCTGGCAGGGCTTACCCGCATCTCAGAAATTGTGAGCAGCAAGGAAGAAAACGGGGCTATGGTCCCCTGCGAAGGTCAGCTCTTCTACCGTGGGTATGATATTGCCGACTTGGTGGGCGCACTTTTCCGGGAGCATCGGCTGGGCTTTGAGGAGATCACCTACCTACTGCTTTTTGGCCAGCTGCCCTGTCAAAATGACTTGGCAGATTTTAAAACCGTCTTAGCGGACAGCCGTACCTTACCCACTAATTTTGTGCGGGACGTGATTATGAAAGCGCCCAGCCGGGACATGATGAACACGTTGAGCCGAAGCGTGCTCACCTTAGCCAGCTACGACCCGGAGGCAACAAATCCCGCGCTTTCCAATGTGCTCCGGCAATGCCTGATGCTGATCGCCGTGTTTCCCATGCTGGCGGTATACGGCTTCCATAGCTACAACCACTACGAGCGGGATGAAAGCCTGTACATACACCGCCCCGATGACAGCCTGTCGGCTGCTGAAAATTTACTGCGCATGCTACGGCCCGACAAAAGCTATACAGCGCTAGAAGCGCGGGTGCTGGATTTGGCGCTGATTCTCCATATGGAGCATGGCGGCGGTAACAACTCGTCCTTTACCACCCACGTGGTCACCTCCTCCGGCAGCGACACCTACAGCGTCATGGCTGCCGCGCTAGCCAGCCTAAAGGGGCCTAAGCACGGCGGGGCTAATATCAAGGTAGTGGAGATGATGGCCGACCTAAAGCAAAATGTGGGCGACCTCACCGACGATGACGAGGTGAGCGCTTACCTGCGCAAGCTGCTACATAAGGAAGCCTTTGATCAAAAGGGGCTGATTTACGGCATGGGCCATGCGGTCTATTCCATCAGCGACCCCCGCGCCAAGGTTTTCCGCGGCTTTGTGGAAATGCTAGCCGAGGAAAAGCACCACAAGGAGGACTTTGCCCTTTACACGCTTGTGGAGCGGCTGGCTCCTCAGCTGATCGCCGAGGAACGCCAAATCTTCAAGGGCGTCAGCCCTAATGTGGACTTCTATAGCGGCCTTACCTACAGCATGCTTGGCATCCCCAACGAAATGTTCACCCCCATCTTCGCCATCGCCCGCATCGTAGGCTGGAGCGCCCATCGGATGGAGGAGCTTATGAACATGGATAAGATTATCCGTCCGGCTTACAAAAGCGTGCAGGAGCGGCGGACGTATACTTGCCTTTCGGAACGCGAGCCTGATTAACAACCAAAATATTGGAGGGAAAAAACGTGGAAAGCCAAAAAAAAGAGAGTCCCCTTTGGGGCGCTCTTAAGGGCGCGATTATCGCCATGGGAGCTATGCTTCCCGGAATCAGCGGCGGCGCGCTTTGTGTGATACTGGGAATTTATAAACCGATGATGCTTCTCTTATCCAACCCTCTGAAGCAGATCAAAAAACAGTTTTGGTTTTTCCTTCCCATCGGCATTGGCTTTTTAGTAGGGGCTTTGCTGATCGCTAAGGTGCTGGGAAGCTTTCTGGAAGCGGCGGAAACCGCTGCGATTTTCCTCTTTATCGGCCTCATCCTAGGCACCATCCCCCATTTGCTGAAGGAGGCTCAGGCACAGGGCGTTGCCAAGGGCTCCTATGCCGGGATGATCATCGCTTGCTTGGTGATGCTGGCGTGGATGATCCCCATGTCGCTGGCTGGGCAGAGCCAGATTACCCCCACGCTGGGCTGGTGGTGTCTGTGCGGCGTGCTGTGGGGGCTGGGCATCATCGTACCCGGTATGAGCCCCTCCAACATCTTTTTCTTTTTAGGGCTAGCCACTCCTATGTACGCCGCCATCGGCAATCTGGATATGAGCGTGGTGCTGCCGATGGGGCTTTGCCTGCTGGTATCGGTGATTGCACTATCCAACGGCGTGCAGTACTGCCTTAAGCGCTGGTATTCTATATTCATGCACGGCGTAATCGGCGTGGTGCTGGCCTCTACGCTGATGATTCTGCCCCCTGTGAAGGCGCTGCTGACTCCGGGCTATTCCTATGCCACCGGTCTTACGGACTGGCTGATTTATCTAGGCTGCCTAATCGTCGGCGGGGTCTGCGCTTGGGCTATTGGTAACATTGACAAGCCCGCGCCCGCTGCTAAATAGGAGATGACTATTATTGCGTGTACTGACTTCTTATACTTTGCATACCGGCAAGCTGAGCCGTCCCTATACCTTTGCGGTGGTCAGCGACCTCCACGACGAGCCCTACGAGGATCTATGGCCTATGATTGACGGGGCAGACGCGCTGCTGGTACCGGGAGATATTACCAATCGCTATACCCAGAGCGAGCAGACGGGCTTGTCCTTCCTGCGGGACGCAGCCCATCGGCTGCCCACCTTTTACTCTCTGGGCAACCACGAGGCGCGGCTGAAAAATACCAACGCCCTCATCAGCCAGATGAAGAAAACAAGAGCAAAGGTACTAATCAACCAATATGTGCGCTTTGGCGAATTGTGGATCGGCGGCTGGTACAACCCCAAATACGTCTGGCAAAAAGACATGATGGATACGTTTGAAGGGCTGCCGGGCTGCAAGGTGCTGCTGTGCCATAAGCCCGACGATTATATTCAATATCTGAGGGAAAGAGATGTGGATCTGGTGGTTTCGGGTCATGCGCATGGCGGACAGATTCGCCTGCTGAACCGCGGAATGTATTCGCCGGGACAGCATTTTTTTCCGAAATACACCAAGGGTATTGTGGATAACCGCATGGTGATTTCTGCCGGAGCGGGCAATCCCAACGGCCTGCCCCGCTGGAATAATCCCTGCGAGGTACTGCGCATTACGCTGGACTAGCTAACGAAGGGAAAGAATACCAATGAACGAAATCCGAACCATACAGGCGGCGGAAATCACCGAGACGGTAGCGCGGCTGTGTATCGAGGCCTGCACGCTGCTTCCCGGCGAGGTGTGCGGCTTATTACAGGATGCGGCTGAGCGAGAGCCCTACGCCCCCGCCAAGGAATCCTTGGAGCTCATCCTTCAAAATCAGAAAATCGCCCGAACCACCCAGACTCCGATCTGTCAGGATACGGGGATTGCCGTGGTTTACGCCGACGTTGGGCAGGACGTTCATATCGTGGGCGGTACGCTGGAGGCGGCGGTGAACGCGGGAGTCGCCAAGGGGTATACCGACGGCTACCTTCGTAAGTCGGTGGTGGCTGATCCCATCCGCCGGGGCAACACCAACGACAATACCCCCGCCGTTCTCCATACCCGTCTCACTGCCGGGGATTGCCTCAGGCTGCTGGTAGCGCCTAAGGGCATCGGCAGCGAGAACATGAGCCGCCTTGCCATGCTGATTCCCGCCCAAGGCTTGCAGGGCGTAAAGGATTTTGTGCTGGAAACCGTCCGTTTGGCGGGAGCGAATCCCTGCCCGCCTATGATGCTGGGCGTAGGCATAGGCGGCGATTTTGAAAAGGTGGCGGAGCTGGCAAAGGAAGCGCTGGTGGAGCCGCGAGAGGGCGAGCATCCCGATCCCTTTTATGCAGCGCTGGAAGCGGAGCTGCTCGACGCTGTCAACGGGCTGGGCGTTGGCCCTCAGGGCTTTGGCGGGCTGACCACCGCCTTGAGTGTCCATATCAAGGCCTATCCCACCCATATTGCCGGGCTGCCGGTGGCTGTCAACGTGGGCTGTCACGTCACCCGCCATGCTGCCGCCACGCTTTAAAGGAAGGAGCATTATTATGCAGATTATGCATTTACATGCGCCCATAGATTCACAGCAGCTGCTGACCCTTCGCGCGGGGGACAGGGTGCTTCTCAGCGGAACCATTTATACCGCAAGGGACGCAGCCCACGCCCGCTTTTGCGCCGCCCTTGACAGCCACCACAGGCTGCCTATCGATTTACAAGGCCAAACGATTTTTTATGCAGGCCCCACCCCGCCGCCGCCGGGAAAGCCGACCGGAGCGATCGGCCCCACCACCTCTATGCGCATGGACGCTTATACGCCCACGCTTTTGCGCTACGGCGTTAACGCGCTGATCGGCAAAGGAGGGCGCAGTGCGAAAGTGCGGGAGGCTCTAAAGGAAAACGGCGCGGTTTACTTTACAGCCATTGGCGGGTGCGCCGCCTACATGGCCTCCTGTGTGGAAAGCTGCGAGGTCGTAGCCTATGACGATTTGGGAACGGAAAGCGTCAAGCGCTTAACCGTAAAGGAGATGCCTCTTACCGTAGCGCTGGACGCCTTTGGCGGCGACGCGTACGAGATGGGGAGGACGCGCTACCTAAGCGAGCGAGAGACGCTGCATGGGAATGAAAAATAATTGAATATTTATGCAAAATTCTCTTGACATCCTGCATAAACGGTTGTATACTATGCACGTTCCTTAAATGAAAGCCAATGGATGTAGGAGGATATGACTTATGAAAAAGATTCTTGCTCTTTGCGTCGCTTTGACGCTGGTACTGACCGCTTCCTTCGCTCTTGCCGACACCTTGAAGATGGGCACCAACGCTTCCTTCCCTCCCTATGAATACGTTGAGGGTGACGCAGTGGTAGGCATCGACGCTGAAATCGCCGCCGCCGTATGCGAAAAGATGGGATACGAGTTGGAAATCGTTGATATGGACTTTGGCGGCATCGTCTCCGCTGTGCAGACCGGCAAAATCGATTTCGGCATGGCTGGCATGACCGTAACCGAGGAGCGCCTCCAAACCGTAAATTTCTCCGACAGCTATGCAACCGGTATTCAATCCGTTATCGTGAAGGCCGATTCCGACATTACCAGCGTTGACGACCTGCTGGCTGACGGCGCGAACCACAAGGTTGGCGTGCAGGAATCCACCACCGGCGATATCTACACCTCCGGCGATATTGAAGAAGCCGGCAAGGGTACCGTATCTCGCTTCCAGACCGGCAACGACGCCGTTATGGCGCTGGTCAGCGGCAAAATCGACTGCGTGGTCATCGACAACGCTCCCGCTAAGGCATTTGTGGAAGCCAACGAAGGCTTGAAGCTGCTAGATACCGAGTACGCCGTTGAGGATTACGCCGCTTGCTTCTCCAAGGAAAAGACCGAGCTGCTGGAAAGCTTCAACACCGCCCTGAACGAGCTGATCGCCGACGGTACCGTGCAAGCCATCATCGAGAAATACATTCCCGTTGAAGCGGAGTAAGCCGTCAACACCGATAAAAGGGCCGTCTCATCTTCTTGAGACGCCCTCTTTTCTGTATTGCGCACAGGAGGATTATAGTGTTTACAGGACTCGCTACATGGTTTGAAGGGATCAAAGCTGAATTTATCCTTAACTTTATTGATAAGGATCGTTGGATGCTGCTTTGGAAAGGGCTGCAAAACACGCTGATCATCACGCTTTTCGCCTTGCTGATCGGCATTGCCCTCGGTATCGTCATCGCCACCGTGCGTACCACATGGGACAAAAACGAGCTGACCATGCGCAAGGGAATTGGCCGCTTCTGCCTAAAGCTTGCCGATTGGCTCTGCCGGGTGTATACCACCATCATCCGCGGCACCCCCGTGGTCATACAGTTGATGATCATGTATTACATCATCTTCGCTTCCTCCGACAATGGCGTTCTGATTGCCATCGTCGCCTTCGGCCTGAACTCCGGCGCCTATGTAAGCGAGATTTTCCGCGGCGGCATCCTTTCCATCGACAAGGGGCAGTTCGAAGCTGGGCGCAGTTTGGGCCTTAGCTATGTGCAGACGATGATTCACATCATCACGCCCCAGATGCTCAAGGTGGTGCTGCCCACGCTGGCAAACGAATTTATTGTGCTCATCAAGGAGACCTCCGTGGCGGGCTATGTGGCGGTAATGGATTTAACCTTTGCCGGCAACCGCATTCGCGGCGTTACCTATTCCGCGTTTATGCCCCTGCTGGCGGTGGCGCTGATTTATCTGATCATGGTCATGTTCCTGACATGGCTGGTGGGCAAGCTGGAAAGGAGGCTGCGTCAGAGTGATAACCGTTAAAAATCTCCACAAATCCTTTGGCCAGCTGGAGGTGCTCAAGGGGATCGATCAGCATATCTCCCCCGGCGAAAAGCTGGTGGTCATCGGGCCTAGCGGCAGCGGCAAGAGCACTTTTTTGCGCTGCCTGAACCTGCTGGAGCTGCCTACGGACGGGCAGATTCTCTTTGAGGGAACCGATATTACCGATCCCAAATGCGACATCAACAAGATTCGCCGCCGCATGGGCATGGTGTTTCAGCAATTCAACCTTTTCCCCCATCTGACGGTCATGCAGAACATGACCCTAGCGCCTGTGAAGCTGGGCTTGATGAGCAAGGACGAGGCTGTGCAAAAAGCCACCGCGTTGCTCACCCGGGTTGGTTTGCTGGAAAAAGCGAAGGCTTACCCCAAGCAGCTCTCTGGTGGACAGCAGCAGCGAATCGCCATCGTGCGGGCGCTATGCATGAATCCCGACGTTATGCTTTTTGACGAGCCAACCAGCGCCCTCGACCCGGAAATGGTAGGCGAGGTACTGGATGTTATGAAGCAGCTGGCCCAAGACGGCATGACGATGGTCGTTGTGACCCATGAAATGGGCTTTGCCCGCGAGGTAGGGGATCGGGTGCTTTTCATGGATGAGGGAGTCGTGCTGGAGGAAGGCACGCCGGCGGAGATTTTCACCAATCCCAAGAATCCAAGAACCCAGGATTTTCTACACAAGGTGCTGTAAAAAATTTAAAACCATAGGCTTGGAAAAGGACGCTGTCTTTTCCCAAGCCTTTTTTCTTTTGGAGATTGCGTAAAACGTGATTCCCAAGAGCCGCCTTGTACATTTTTTGATATGCTGATATAATGGACGAGGATTGACTGACGATTATATTGCCGATTTTGTGAAGTTATATAAAGAATCGCTATATCAATAGAAGGGGGCAAAAACAGATGAAGGGAATTATATTAGCCGGCGGTGCGGGCACTCGCCTTTATCCTTTAACAATGGTCACCAGTAAGCAGCTTTTGCCTGTATATGACAAACCGATGATTTACTATCCGCTCTCCACGCTGATGCTTGCCGGGATCAAGGATATTCTCATCATCTCCACACCCACGGACACACCGCGCTTTGAAGCGTTATTGGGTGATGGCAATCAGTTTGGCCTATCGCTTCATTACAAGGTTCAGCCGTCCCCGGACGGGCTGGCGCAGGCCTTTTTACTGGGGGAAGAATTTATCGGCGGCGAGTCCTGCGCCATGATTCTTGGCGACAACATATTCTATGGCAGCGGCTTTTCCAGCATGCTGCGCGAGGCTGCAACAAACGCCTCTCATGGGCGCGCCACCATCTTTGGCTATTATGTTACCGATCCGGAGCGTTTTGGAATCGTGGAGTTTGACCAAAACGGCAAAGTGCTTTCGGTAGAGGAAAAACCACAAAAGCCCAAGAGCAACTACTGTATAACGGGGCTTTACTTCTATGACAAGCGCGTTGTGGATATGGCAAAATGCGTGAAACCATCTGCCCGGGGCGAGCTTGAGATCACCACGCTAAACGACCTATACCTAAAGGATCACTCCCTTGACGTACAGCTGCTAGGACGCGGCTTTGCATGGCTGGACACCGGGACCATGGATAGCCTGATTGACGCGAGCAACTTTGTACAGACGCTGGAGAAGCGGCAATCCATTCAGATCTCCGCGCCTGAGGAGATTGCCTATCGTAATGGATGGATCGATAAAGCCGGATTGATCAAAGCGGCTGAAAAATATGGGAAATCTCCTTATGGCAAGCATTTGTATAATGTTGCAGACGGCCTTGTGTTCTCTAAGTAAGTAGACGAGTCATAAATAACAAAGGGGGCTATATCCCATGACAATCATTGTAACAGGCGGAGCCGGTTTTATCGGCAGCAATTTTATCTATTATCAGCTACAAAAGCATCCAGAAGATAGAATTGTGTGCATGGATGCGCTTACCTACGCAGGCAACCTCAAGACGCTGAAGGAAGCCATGACCCACGATCAATTTCGTTTTGTCAAAGCGGATATTGCCGACCGTGGAGCCGTCAACCAGCTCTTTGAGGAAGAGCATCCCGACATTATTGTAAACTTTGCCGCCGAAAGCCACGTTGACCGCTCGGTGGTCAATCCCGAGGTGTTCCTGCGCACCAACATCATGGGCACACAGGTGCTTATGGACGCTTGCCGCAAATACGGCATCAAGCGCTACCATCAGGTATCTACCGACGAGGTATACGGCGATCTTCCTTTGGACCAACCCGAGCTGTTCTTTACCGAGGACACCCCAATCCATACCTCAAGCCCCTACAGCGCCTCCAAGGCTGGCGCTGACCTCATCGTCCTCGCATACGCGCGCACCTTCAAGCTGCCGGTGAGCATCACGCGCTGCTCCAACAACTATGGGCCCTACCACTTCCCGGAAAAGCTCATCCCGCTGATGATCTCCCGGGCGCTGGCGGATGAAAGCCTGCCGGTCTATGGTACGGGCGAAAATATTCGCGATTGGCTCTATGTGGAGGATCACTGCTCGGCTATCGACTTGGTTATGCGCAAGGGTCGGGAAGGCGAGGTATACAATGTGGGCGGACATAACGAACGCACCAACCTCGAGGTGGTCAGAACCATCCTGCGGGAGCTGGACAAGCCGGAGCGCCTGATTCATTACGTCACCGACCGTCCGGGGCATGACCGCCGCTACGCCATCGATCCTGCTAAGATCCATAACGAGCTGGGCTGGCTGCCCCAAACGCGCTTTGACGACGGTATCCGCATGACCGTGCAGTGGTATTTGGACAATCAGAGCTGGTGGCAGGATATCCTAAAGGGAGATTACCAGAACTACTATCAGCAAATGTACGGAAATCGATAATCGGTTCAACTGGCTGGCCTGACCCGTTAGCCCTCCGCTCCGGCGGCTGGGTTTTCTCGGGTCAGGTTATTTAGCCAGAGAAACTTCTTATATCGCGGATATAGCCAAGGCAGCTTGACGATTTCATCCGCGCACATCAGCACGTAAACGACCATCACCGGCCAGTGGAACACAAAGGTACCCAGCAAAGCCAGCGGCAGTGCAAAGCACCATGACGCAAAGAACACGCTGATCGCGTCATACCTAGCATCGCCGCCTGCCGGAAAAACACCGCAGACGATGATGGTGTTGATGGAATAAGCAAAGACATAAAAAAGCGCTAAAGATCAGCATGATGATCAAATACTGCTTGGCTGTGGCGGACAGCACAAAATACTCCGCCACAATGGGGCCAAGGACCCCTAGCAGCAGCATGTGAATCCCGCCAACCCAGAAGGAAATATGGCAAAACCTTTTTCCGTATGTCTTAGCCTGATCGAATAGCTCCTGCCCCAGCAGCTTGCCAACCATAATGCCCGCGCCTGCCGATATGCCCTTGCAAACGCAGGTAATTAGCTCCTGAGCGATGGAGGCAATGGAAGCGGCGGCAGTGGCGTCGGAGCCGAGATGCCCCATGATCAGCGAGTGCATGGAAAACCCAACGCCCCAAGCAAGGGAGCTGCCAAGCATGGGCAGCGCGATTTTAAACAAATCCTTGGTAATAGCGGCGGAGAACCAGCGCAGGCTCTTCCCGTCGGGACGGACGTTCTCTCCCCGATAGGATTCCGCCACGCACCACACAAGGGCGACCAGCTCCATCACCACGGTGGAGTAAGCCGAGCCGTTAGCGCCCAGCTTTGGCATGCCCGCCTTGCCATAGATGAGAAAATAGTCAATCGTAACATCCACCACCAGCGTGACAACGGAAATGACGACGCTTTTGGACGCCTTTCCTTCCAGCTTCATAACGAGGAAGTAGCACTGGGTCATCCCGCTGAATAGATAGGAGACGCTGACCGCGCGGAGGTAGGACGCGCCGATTTGGATGAGCGCCGGGTCGGGCGTATACAGCCGCATTAAAGCCTCCGGGACAAACATAGCCAGCGCAAAGAAAATGAAGGAAATTCCAAACGCCCATTTCAGAAGCATGCTGAATAGATTTTTGACCATTGCTCGGTCGCCCTTACCCCAATATTGAGCCAGCAGCGCGCCCCCGCCCCCCACCACGGCCCCGCTAAACAGGCTCATGACGAATGCAATCTGGTTTGCCAGCGATACCGCAGACACCGCGTCCTGTGTCAGCCTGCCCAGCATAAGCGCGTCCGACGCGCCGATGAGGACGACCAACAAGTTTTGCAGACCAATGGGAATGGCGAGGGACAGCAATTCCTTGTAAAAGTTCCTTTTCTCGGTAAGGTCTGTCGTGGGCTTCGGCTTCATGGGTTCTACCTCCAAATTATTTTTGCGCCTCATGGCAGGCCCCGTAAAAAGGGCACCCTCCACAAGCAGGGTTCTTCTTGCAGCGTTGGATACCATGCATGAGAATCAGCCAATGGAACCAGCCGTATAACCGTGCCTCCATGGGCAGCTCGCGCTGAAAGAATTGGCGAATGGCTTCGTCGTCCGCGAACCCGTAGCCTAGCCGCGCTAAAAAGCGTCTCGTATAAACGTCGATAATGAAGGACGGCTTGTGAAACCCATAGACGAGAATCACGTCCGCCGTTTCCGCACCGATTCCCTTAAGGGAGAGAAGCTCCCGGCGAATGCGAGCCTGCGCCATATGCATAATGCTTTGCGCATCACAGTCATACTGCGCGTACCATGCCGTTAGCCTGCGAAGGGTAGCAGCTTTTGCTTTGCAGAAGCCGCAGGGACGAATCAGCTGTTCCAGCGCATCCGTCTCCATCTCCAAAACCCTTTGAGGCGTAAGCGGCTCCTCCATGGCGGCGGTCACCTTAAGCACCGACGACCACGCTGTGTTCTGCACCAAAACTGCCTGCACCATCACCGTATAGGGATTGTCCGACCACCATTGGGGCTGGCCATAGGCTGCTAGAAGCGTTTCATAAAGGGCTTGGGCGGTCATCATGGCTTTTTTTCCTGGCAGCACGGGCAATAGCAGCTGGTTCTGCCGCCTACGGTAGCCTTTTCAATCATGCTGCGGCACACGGTGCAGGGCTGACCGGCACGCCCATAAACGCGTAGATAGGGCATATTGCGGTACTCCTTGCCTTTGCCGCCTAAATACTCCTCCGCTGTCATGGCGTTCGCGTCAATGCCCCACAGAATCACTTCTCGAATTTTCACAGCGAGCCGTTCCCAGTCGGCCTTTGTCAGCGATGAGCATTGCTCCTTGGGAGAAATGCCCGCCGCAAAAAGAATTTCATCGGAATAAATATTGCCGATTCCTGCCACAATAGTCTGATCATGCAGCATTTCCTTGATGGTTTTCTTGCGCGCGCCCAGCTTTGCCGCTAGATACTGGGCCGTCAAGGCGGGCGACGTGGGCTCTACTCCAAGTCTGGCCAGCCCGGTCAGCGTATCCGCTTCCTGCTTATGAAAAAACCAAAACCGACCAAAGCGTCGCACGTCGATATAGCGCAGCTGCTTTCCACCTGACAAAGCAAAAAGGAGGTGCGTGTGCTTCTCCTGCGGCTCTCCGGCAGGCATAACCAGAAGCTGCCCCGTCATTCGCAAATGCAGGACAAGCCTGTCTCCGCTGGTGAAATGCAGAGTCAAGAATTTGCCGCGGCGGCTGAGACTATCAATGGTCTGCCCTTCCAGCCCCGTTTGAAATTGCTCCGCTTCCGGATAGGCAACGACCTGCGGGTTTCCCACATTTACCGCCAAGATGCATTGCCCCCTGAGCTGCGGCTCCAAAATACGCCGAATGGTTTCAACCTCCGGCAGCTCAGGCATGGCGCTCCGCCTCCTTTTTGGCGGACTTCTTGATTTCACTATGATAGAAATAATTCACAACGGTAGGCGGTGCATCGAAGGGCGCGTTCATGCTGTCGTCGTCCCGCACGTAGGGCAGACCCAAGCGCTGGGCAAGGGTGCGAAGCTCCGCGTCCAGCGTTTCCCAATAAAGACGACTGCCGCCGCAATATATTTCCTGATAAAGCGGCAGCAAATCTGGCCGCTTTTCCCGGATATAATCCATGATAACGGTTCGGTAGCTGCCCCGAAGGTTCAGGTTTTCCAGCCAGATTAGGTTGCAGCGGTCCATTGCACGCTGGATGATGGCGGGAACGTCGGTTATGCCGGGAAAAATAGGAGAAATAAAACAGGTAGTGCGGATACCGGCAGCATGAAGAGCCTCCATGGCGGCAAACCTTCGTTCAATGCTGACGGCTTTATCCATGTCCTCCCGGAAGCTCTCGTCCAGCGTGTTGATGCTAAAGCCCACCCGCGCATCGGGGAAGGTCTTGAGTAAATCCATATCCCGAAGCACCAGATCGGATTTCGTCTGGATGCTCAGCTTCACCCCGCTGCCCTTGAGCTGCATGAGCAGCGCGCGGGTACGCCCGTAGCGCTCCTCTTGGGGATTGTAGGGATCGGTCACCGAGCCGACAAACAGCTCCTTGCCTCTGTACCGGGATGGATTCTTGATTTCCGGCCAATGCTTCACATCCAAAAATTCACCCCACGGCTCGGGATGGTTGGTAAACCGCTTCATAAAGCTGGCATAGCAATATTTGCAAGCGTGGGTGCAACCTACATAGGGGTTGACAGAGTAGTCTCCCACTGGCAGGTTGGACTTGGTCAGGATGGAGCGGGTCTCGGTTTCCTTGATGTTCATAGCGTTACTTCTCCCTTGGCAAACAGTGTGCGTCCCCTTACCATCGATTCCAATGGACCTTTTCCGCCACCGTTGCCGAAACCTGTGTCGGCGTTTGAGCGTCGGGGGCGGGATAGCCCACCGCGATCAATGCGGGAAGCACGTAGTCCTTGGCTGCGCCTAAGATTTTTTGAATGGCGCTCGTCTCTTCGCCTACGGGGATATGGATGGCGCAGCCTAAGCCCTCCGCTGTTGCAGCCAACAGCATATTCTCGATGAGCGCCCATGTAGCGCCAAAGTGAATAAGTGTGAATACGTTTTCCGGCTTATACAGCGAGGAGCTCTGCTTAAAATACGGTAAAAGTAAGCATCCAGCCTCAGCCAGCATGCTCTGCTGCTTGGGAAATGCAATTTTGAACATCTCCTGCTGGGGCGTGACTGGCTTTTGAATATGACAGGAAAGGGGGTGAATCTCCTTGGCGACTGCCTCGATCGTCTCGCGCTCCGTCAGCGCCACGGGAGCCCACTGGCGCAGGTGGTCGGAGGAGGGCGCTTTTAATCCCGCGTCTAAAATGCGAGATAATACGTCCTGAGGAATCGGCTTCACCTCAAATTCCCGAATGGTTCTCCGGTTGTTAATGACTTCATAAAATTCCATGTTTATTTCTCCTTTATCGTTGCTTTGTTGTATCGATAGCTTCGTTGATTGCCCTGCTGCAGCGTGTCCGTATCCTTCAAATGCCCCAGCAGGAGCGGCGAATCGGGGTCGTGATATTGATAGTTTTCAAAGGCCTTTTGGGGGCGCTTGTTGGCATAGCAGTATTTACAGCCGTTCATGCAGGTGTCGTACGCGCCGATATCCCGGCTTTCGATACAGTGACAGCCTTGCCGCATGCCCTTATGCTTCAGGCTGCGGAAGGTGATTCCATTGGCCCTGCCCATCATATCCAGCGTCATACAGCCGGAGGGATGGATACCGTATCGGGTGTAATCCCCATTGGTTCCGCAGGTCTGTAAATACAGCCCGTATTTTGCGGCAATCCCCCCCAAACCCTCCGCCAGCGCCTCCTTGTCCGCCTCTGTCAGCGCAATCAGCTCCGGCATGTTGGTTTCTAGCTTCTTGTACATTTCCACGAAGCTGAAAATACACCGATCCACATAGGGGGTAAGGGTCTTCGCCATTCGCTCAAAGGTTTCCAGATGGGCTTGGAGCGTGTATTTCTGCGTCAGCAGCACAGGATCATAGCGCCATGCCACCCGCTGCTTGCCGACAACCGCGGATAGCTTTTTCAGGGTTTCCATGCTTTCGTCAATGGAGGGCACGCCGGGCTCCACATCCTTGTCATAGGCGGTAATGGTGTAATGGAAATACGTATGAAATCGATGGATGATTTTCGGAAGCTCTGCTAAAATCGGTTCATAATTCTTGGAGCAAAACTGCACGCCGTCTACCGTCTCGGGCGTTAGCTCGTAGCGTGTGACCTTGTTGGGGAAGAGCGGATTTCTGGAATACACATATCCTTCCTCAAAGCGCTTCAGGAGCCACTTTGTATAGTATTGAACGGTATCCGTGCGTCCTCCGGTGTTGATAATCATGGCCCGTCCTCCCCCTTGACCAATTTTTCCAAATTGCGCGTAAACCGCCGCGACAGGTCGATGAGCAGCGTCTGCTCCTCCGGCGTAAGCATGGACATGGCTGTGTCCTCCGACCAAGTGATGTGCCGCACCGGCTTTTCCGCATAGGCGCGGCCTGCGTCGGTCAGGAAAACCATTTTGTTACGTCGGTCGTCGGTATTTTCGGCCAGCGTCACATATCCGTCCTTTTGCAGATTCTTGATAATGAGATTCACCGTCTGCTTAGACTGGAAGGTTCGGTCGCAGATTTCCTTTTGCGTCATGCCCTCCTTGGCGTAAAAAAGAGCGTTTAGTACGAGAAACGTGTTCATCAGAATCCCATTTTGTTTAGCGTATTCGTCATACATCGCAAACTGTTCATCCCGGAACTTGCAGTAGAGAAAAGCATTCCTGCGGTCCTCCTTCGTCACACATCTCCCCTCCTTACCGCTGACAAAAGGTCAATTCCTTGACCAATGGGATAAGCTTGATTTCTCTATTTGTCAAGCAAGGTTTTCAAAGGAAGCACCCACAGGGAGGTGGGCGTTTGCTGCGTGGGCACTTGTCAAGCCTCTCGATAACCGCTATAGTATACAAAGACCCTATGTGCTGGAGGGAAGCCGCTATGAAAAAAACCATTGGCGTCGTAGCCCATGTGGACGCAGGCAAGACCACCTTTTCGGAGCGTGTGCTGTACCTCGCTCACGCCATCCGCGCCTTGGGACGTGTGGACCATCAGGATGCTTTTTTGGACGCTCATCCCCTAGAGAAGCAGCGCGGGATAACGATTTTTTCCGGGCAGGCTCGTTTTCATTGGGGAGAGGATGAAATCCTCTGGCTGGATACGCCGGGCCATGCGGATTTTTCCCCGGAGATGGAGCGCGCCCTTGCGATTTTGGATTACGCCGTCCTGCTGGTAAGCGCCGCCGAGAGCGTGCAAAGCCACACGGAAACCCTATGGCGGCTGCTAGAGGAAAACCGTGTCCCCACCGTCGTCTTTTTGAATAAAATGGATCGGGACGGCGCAAACCCGGAAAGCTGCATTGCCGATTTGAAACGCCTCTCGCCGGATATGCTGGATTTACGGGATTGGCAGCAGGGAGAAATGCCGGAAAGCGCGCGAGAGGAAATCGCGGGGAAACGGGAGGACCTATTGGAGCGCCTTTTTTCCACAGGCTATGAGGAAGAAACGTGGACGCAGGGTGTAGCCACATTGCTTGGCCAGCGTCAGGTTTTTCCGATTTTTGCCGGCTCCGGCTTGACGGGCGAGGGGGTCGAGGGGTTTATGCGCTTGCTTTCTCGTCTCACGCCCACCCGTTACCAAGAGCTTGAACAGCATCCTTTCACCGCAAAAGTATCCCAAATCCGCCGGGATGCAAAGGGCGGCCGCGTTTGCTTTTTTAAGCTGACCGGCGGCACGCTGGCTGTAAAGGACGAAATCCAAACGCCTGCTGGAAAAATGAAAATCAATGAGTGCCGCCTTTATCATGGGGAACGCTATCAAACCGCCGACCGCGTAACCGCTGGAGAGCTGGTGGGCGTGCCGGGACTGGAGGGAATAAAGCCCGGCGATCTCTTGGGGGAAAACCATGGGGCCCAGCGGCTGCTGTTCCATACGGAGCCGATGCTGGCGGCGGATGTGCTCTGGGACGACCCATCGGTATCCAGCGTGGAAAAAATGCGCACCCTGCGGCTTTTGGAGGAGGAGGAACCCACTTTGCGGGTGGAGGAACGGCAGGGGACGCTGTCCGTACATGTGATGGGGCGCATTCAGCTGGAAATCATTCAAAGCCTAATGAAGGAGCGCTATGGGCTTGGGGTGCGCTTCGGCCCCTGCCGGGTATTGTATCAGGAAACGCTGGCTGCGCCCTGCGTGGGCGTGGGGCATTACGAGCCGCTGCGCCATTACGCGGAGGTTCATTTGCGCTTGAAGCCGGGCAAACGCGGCTCAGGGATTACCTTTCGTTCCTTGTGCCATGTGGATACGCTGACTTTGAACTGGCAGCGCTTGATTGAAACCCACGTCATGGAGCGGGTGCACAAGGGGGTGCTCTGCGGCGAGCCTTTAACCGATGTTGAGGTGGAACTGCTCTCCGGCAAAGCCCATCTCAAGCATACCGAGGGCGGGGATTTTCGGCAGGCGACCTATCGCGCCATCCGCAACGGGTTGATGTATGGGCAAAGCGTGCTGTTAGAACCCGTTTGCCGCTTTCGGCTGCGTATCCCTAAGGAAAGCTGTGGAAAAGTAACCGGCGACCTGATGGCGCTGAACGCGCAGCTAGAGGGGCCGGAGTATTTCGGCGACAGCGTATTGCTGTGCGGGCTGGCGGTCTATGCCCGGATGATGGAATATCAGGAAAGCTTTCTTTCGGCTACCCACGGAAAGGGAAGCTTTGACTGCCGCATGGATCGTTACGCCCCCTGCCACAACACCGAGGAGGTTGTGCGCGAGCGGGGCTACAACCCTCTTGCCGACGATACGCCAGACTCGGTATTCTGTCAAAAAGGCGCGGGCTATAATGTGCCATGGGATCAGGTGCGGCAGCACGCGCATCTTGCGGTTGAGGAGCCATAGACGATTTTTTATCGCTGGTTTCCGTTTTTCGGTATGGAGTGTTCCTATTTGGAAAGCCTATAGAACGCACGGCGTTCCGGGGCATTCCCTTAACGCTCGGACGAAAAACGCGAAGGAGCGGAAGACTATGAAAAAGGTGATTGTGGTTGTGGTGGTACTGGCGCTAGCGGCAGTGCTGGCCATCGTTTTGGGGAATGCCGGCACGGCGGACAACGCCCCGGCGGCTCCCAGCACAAGCCCGGATACCGCCACTATGCCCCCGCAAAAGGCAAATGGAACGGTGTACTATTTGAATTTTAAGCCGGAGCAGGCCGCCCAGTGGGAGGAGCTGGCCCGGCAGTATCAGGCGAAAACCGGGGCGCTTGTTACCGTGGTCACAGCAGCCTCGGGCAATTATGAAACCACGCTTCGTTCTGAAATGGAGAAGGCGGACGCGCCCACGCTTTTTCAGGTCAACGGCCCCATCGGGCTGCGGGTCTGGAAGGAGTATTGCCTCGATTTAAAGGATACGGCGCTGTACCAGCATTTGAAAAATGAGGAATTCGCCTTAAAGGATGGGGATGCAGTGCTTGCCGTAGCCTATGTCATCGAGACCTACGGCTTGATTTACAACAAGGCGCTGCTGAATCGATACTGCGGTATGACCGACGCGGTGATTGCCAGCCCCGATGAAATCAACAGCTTTCAAACCCTGAAGGCAGTGGCGGACGATATTCAAGCCCGCAGGGACGAGCTGGGCGTGAAGGGCGCTTTTACCTCGGCAGGCTTGGATTCCAGCTCGGATTGGCGCTTCAAGACCCATCTGGCTAATCTGCCCGTTTACTATGAGTATAAGGCCGAGGGAATTGATTCCACGGCGGCCATCAAAGGAACCTATCTGGACGGCTATAAGAAGATTTTTGATCTTTACATCACGGACGCTACCTGCGCCCCCTCTCTTTTAGGGGCAAAGACCATGGAGGACGCGCTTGCGGAATTCACGCTGGGCGAAGCCGTGTTTTTTCAAAACGGCACTTGGGCCTATGCGGACTGTATCGCGGCGGGCATGAAGGACGAGGATTTGGGCATGCTGCCCATTTACATCGGCGCGGAGGGCGAGGAGCAGCAGGGGCTGTGCACCGGGTCTGAGAATTACTGGTGTATCAACAAAAAAGCCAAGCAGGGAAATATCGAGGCTACCAAGGCTTTTTTGGAATGGGTTATCACCAGCGACGAGGGCCGGGAGATGCTAGCCAATGAAATGGGCTTTGTAACGCCCTTTCGAACCTTTGACGAGGGCTATGCCGCTACCAATGCGCTGCTCAAGGATGCGGATCGGTTCATCGCCGACGGAAAAACCCCTGTGAGCTGGACCTTTACCACCATGCCTTCAGAGGAGTGGAAGAACGGTGTGGGCGCGGCGCTGCTGGAATACGCCCAAGGCGCTCAGCCATGGAGCACCGTAGAGGCGGCCTTCGTGGAGGGCTGGGCCAAGGAATCCGCCGCAGTTGGACAACCCTAAGGACAGCGCCCGATATCCATGATGAAGTCGATACACGCTATACTCCTTTAGTAGAAAATGAAATATCTTCAACCATTCATCGGCCTGTCCGCCACGTTCCTTAGCCCAAGGACAGGCCGTTTTTTGGTATCAGCGTTTAATGCTGCATTTCTATGCCGCACCCTGCGGAACGGAAATGTAGCATAAACCATCCATCAGACGGAAGCGTTTCTTGCACAAATGCGTTCTATTGTGTAACCAGCATTCCTTTTTTTCGTATATCATAGTAACCAACAGCCGAAAGGAGTAACCCTTATGCAGACGGATGAGGAATTGATGCATGCAGTCAGGCTGGGCGATACGGCGGCTTTCACCCTTCTTGTCACCCGTCATCGTTCCCACGCAACGCTGTATGCCAAAGGGATTCTTGGCGATGACGGGCTGGCGGAGGAGGTGGTGCAGGATTGCTTTGTAAAGATTTATTTACTCCGGCAGCAATACCGGCATGGCTTTTCCTTCAAGGCTTATCTGTATACGTTGGTTCGCCGCCGCTGTATTGATCTTTTACGCAAGCGGCGCGTTCCCACGCTGCCGTTGTCTGCCATGACGGAGCCAGAAAGTGAGGAAACGCCGGAGGAAATCTACCTCAAGGGCGAGGCGCGCCTTGGGCTGCTGTACGCAATCGAAAGCCTATCCGATGAAGAACGTCGGCTGCTGCTTCAATATGGATACGAACAAAAATCCTACCAAGAGATTGCCAAAGCCAATCGCCTCATCACGGCTCAGGTGAAAATAAGGCTGCACCGGATACGCAAAAAATTGGACAAACGGAGGAAACAGGACGATGAATACTTATCTTGACCGATTGCTTTCCGCTGCGGAGGAGCAGCAAGCGCTGCTGACTGCGGCAGAAGCGCTATTCAATTGCGCTGCCGTCCGCGTCAGGCGGCGGTTATGCTGGAGCGCTGCGCTGATGCTGATTCTGATGGCGTTCCCGGCAAAATGCTTCGCTATGCTAGGGTAAAGGAGGGAAACCCAGAATGAATGCTACAGAGAAAGCAAGAAGGACACGCCGCGATTTTTTCAAGGAGGTAGGCTCTTGGATCAGCGCCTTGCTGCTAGCCGTTGTGATTGCCCTGCCTATTAAAGCCTACGGCTTCGAACTCATTCGCGTTGACGGGTCGTCTATGGAGGACACCCTACAGAACCAAGAAATCATGTTCGTTACCAAATTTGATTATCTTTGGCAGGAGCCAATGCGTTTCGACGTCGTAATCTGTGGATATCCGAATCGAACGGAGAATTTTGTGAAACGCATCGTGGGCTTGCCCGGTGACAGGCTCAGCATTGCGGATGGGCGGCTTACCGTCAACGGCGTTACCTACCCGGAGGAATATCTGACCTATCGGCCCAATTACACGCTGCCGGAAATCACTGTGCCGGAGAATGAGTACTATGTATTGGGTGACCACCGCAGCAATTCCAACGACAGTCATATCATCGGGCCGTTGCCTCGAGCGCTGATTCGAGGGCGCGTGCGTGCGGTGCTCTATCCCTTTTCCACTGCCCGCTGTTTGGAAGACGCGATGAAGTGAGAGTGCAAGGCTTCGCCGCCTTTGGTGAAAGCAGCGCATGCATCCTCTACGGTTGCACCACAAAACCGATCCGTAGGTTTCGCAACGCTCGCACTTTGCCGCTCATGCCTAACGAAAAATTGCTTTCCTTTTCCGCCGTCTGTGGTATACTGTACCCATTCACAACCAGAAGGAAGGTCGCACCATTGCTCCTCACCATTGCCTTGGCTCCGTGCAAGATCCTGTAACGGACAGGACGGCACGGAGCGGCTCAGAATCCGCCTTTTCTAGTCCGTTGTGGATCTTGCTCGTTTTGATTGGTTACTCAAAAACGAAGGAGCAAGATCAATGATGAAATCAGTTAGTAAAAACGGGCTTCACGCCTATTATCTTCTTTGGTCAACACAGGTGCTGTCCGCTCTGGGCAGCGCAATGACAGTTTATGCCTTGGTGCTATGGTCCTATCAGCAAAGCGGTTCGGCGCTGCAAACGGCGCTGCTTTCGGTTTGCTCTTATGCGCCTTACGTGGTTCTCAGCATTTTTGCCGGTTCCCTTACCGACCGCTGGAACCGTAAGGCTGTGATGCTGGTTTGCGATACGGCGGCAGCCCTTTCCACCCTTTGCGTGCTGGTATTGCTGGAGCAAAATCGGTTGGAGCTGTGGCATCTGTATGCGTTAAACGCGTTAAGCGGCTTGATGAACACCTTTCAACAGCCAGCCTCCGAGGTGGCAACCACCTTGCTGGTGCCCAAGGAAAGCTATCACCGGGTCAGCGCCTTACAGGCGATGGCCGGTTCCCTAAACACCATTTTAACGCCTGTCATCGCCACGGCGCTTATTGCCTTCAGCGGGCTACGGTTGGTAATCTGGATTGATTTGGCAACCTTTTGCATCGCGTTTTTTACTTTGCTTTTTTTCATTCGCATTCCCCGTGTGGAGGAAGGAAAGCCCAAGGAGAGCGTGCTGCGCTCCGCTAAGGAGGGGCTTAACTATTTACGAGGAAACCGCGGCGTCCTCAATATCATCTTGTTTTTGTCCGCCATCAATTTAGTGGCCTCCATGTACGAGGCGGCGCTTCCCGCCCTGATGCTTTCCCGGCCCGGAGCCGGTCAGGAGGCGCTGGGCTGGATCAAATCTACCACAGGCTTTGCCTACTTGGTGGGCAGCGTGCTGGTAACCGTCACCAAGCCGCCCAAAAACAAGGTGCGCGTCATCTATTGGACGCTGGTCATTTCCATGTGCACGGAAAACCTAGTGTTGGCGTTGGGTCGAGGCCTTAGCGTCTGGTGCTTGGGCGCAGTGATGGGCTGGCTGCCCATTCCCTTTATGAACACCAACCTCAACGTGCTGATGCGGGAGCAAATCCCCGTGGAGCTACAGGCGCGGGTCTATTCTACCCGCAACTCCCTGCAATTCTTTACCATTCCGCTGGGCTATCTGCTAGGCGGCATGTTTATTGACAACGTATTGGAGCCTTTCATGGCGGCGCAGACGGCTGGCTCACCGTTGATCAGCCTGCTGGGCAGCGGAAAGGGAAGCGGCGCGGCGCTATTGTTTCTGTTTATGGAGCTGGCTGGCGTGCTCATTTGCTTACTAGCCGCAAGGGTGGAGCCCTTTCGGGGGCTGTTTCAAGCCTCAAAGCGCAAAGCAAAAAAACATAGCGCCATCTAAATGCAAGAATTTTCCACATTGAATCGTTTGATGATTAAAAGGTGGAATGCAAGATGAGGATGAAACGGCTATGGTTACTCGTATGCTTTGCTCTTCTGTTATGCGCGTCCGCGCTAGGCGAAGCCGCTCTCACCCCGGAGAAAGCGATAAACGTCGCGCAAGCATTGACAGTAAACCAGTATCTACAATGGGAGCTGCCATCGCTGCGCTGGACGGTAGAGACGGATGCGGATTATGGACGGATGTATGTAGAAGGGCTACAGCAGAACGACGTCGAGGAATTCCTGGATTTTCAGGCTTTTCAAGTGTTTATGGACCTTACCGGGCGCGTGTTTTACATCAGCAACGGCTTTTCGAATTATATGGACGCAGTGGTGGGCGACCCGGACCGCATGGAGGAGGACGAGAGCCTAGCGAAGCAATTGGATGAGTACGCGCTGGCCTTTGCTGATTCCCTGCGCTCCGGCGCGTCCAACCTTATCGAGGGCTTTGAACGCCCCGAAGCGTCCTATTACGGCAGCTACCGCTATCTGTCCGTATATGGGCTGAGCACCGACGCGAACGGCGCTGCCAGCCGTACGCTGTTTGTGGTGCAGGTGAAGCCAGAATGGCGGGTGGTATGCTACAGCGAGGGTACGGATTGAAAAAGCAGGCGTAAAGCGCGGTTGCAGCTTACGCTGTTTAGGCTTCCGCCCCCTGCCCCAGCTTCGCCTCTTCCTTTTCGTACAGCGTATTGGAGCCTTTCATGGCGGCGCAGGCGGCTGCCTCACCGCTGATCAGTCCGCTGGGCAGCGGAAGGGGAAGCGGCGCTATTGTTTCTTTTCATGGGACTGGCCGACGTGTTCATTTGCTTGCTAGCTGCAAGGGCGGAGCCCTTTCGTGGGCTGTTTCAATTTTCAAAGGTCAAAGCGAAAAAGAACAGTTTGTATAATGACCATTTATAAAAGCTGGCCACTCCCAAAAAAGGAGGGCCAGCTTTGCTTCACAACTTATTTACTCTGCCAGCGGAGCTCTTCCCTTTAGCTCCTTTGGAGAATAAGCAGATCATAAGGAAGAATGGTCTGCTCTCCTTGATGGAGCGCGCCGGTAAGCGCATCCTGCATTTGTGCGGCAATCTCAACCGTTTGCGGTTCTCCAGTGTAGTTTAACAAGAAAAACCACTGGTGCTCGCCGGAAACGCGGAGAGCCAATTCGATATCTGCCGGGCAGGATACCAACGCATCATAGGGCGATAGAACGCCGCATATAGCCAACAGCTTGACGGCGGTAGCTTCTGCAAAGCCGCTGCCTAGATAGTAAGCTGCTCCACCGTTTGCATACGCTCGGCGGGTCATGGCGCATTCGCCGTCCAGATAGCTGCCAGCAAAGAAAGCTAGCGTCTCTGTGCCGTCGTTGGGAATCAAGGTTTCCCAAAAGCCTAGCGCTTGCAGCCTGTCGTCATTCCACCGAATCTCTGTTTGCTGGGCAGGATGCGGCAAGGTATATTCACGGACGGTTATACCGCAAAGAGACGCCGCAGGACCCGGCATAGGCCGCATGGGGCAACGACCATACTCATCCTTGTAGCCGGTACGCGCGCCCAAAACCAACTTGCCTCCCAATTCGCAATACTCCTTTAAAAGCGTAGCTGTTTCGTCACTTAGGATGCTCGGATGGGGATAAAAGATCATGTCATAAGCTCGTAGATCTTTCGCGGTCATATGGGGTTGTAAATAGAGTAAATCCATAGGAGTATGGGTGTGCTGACTGGCAGCAAAAATGGCATTACGGGATGCGTGATCAAGCGGGCCGTGCCAAAGGTCGCGCTCACCGTCCCACTCATTGGGGTAATCGTTAAGCAAAGCCACCTTGGCGACGTATTTGCTGCCTGCAACAGACGTCAGCTTTTTAAAATCCCGATGAATATGCGCAACCTCATCCAAACGGCGGTTAGGAGTGTTGGCATAATCATTAAGCCCATGCCAGTAAATTTCCGTTCCGTAGGGAGCGGTACGCCAACGAAAATAGCTGATATAGTCCGCGCCGTTGGCAACCGCCTGCATCGTCCATAAACGCATTTGTCCGGGCAGAGGCATAGGCGCTAGCATGGAAAAATCCCACCCGTTCGCGCCGGATTGCTGCTCCATTACACCAAAATTCGGGGAGAGCGCACGTGCACGGCTCAAATTCATTGACCACATACGATCGCCCAGCTCTCCGTCGCGTTTCCCGTTTATCCCCTCTTGACCATAGGCGAAGTTAGGATAGCTGTCGTAGGTCATAAAGTCTAGGCATTCCTGCGTATAACGCTCGTTATCTAGATGTCCGAAGATGCCGTTGGTGGTAATAAAGCGCTGACCAACGAGGGGACGTAGCAGGTCACTTTGCAGCTTGACAAAGCGGATAGCGCTCAGAGAGAAAAATTCCTTTTCCAACAAAGCCATATGCGGATTGCAATGACCATGAAGAGAATGACGTTCCAAATCCACCTGATTCCACTCGCTATAGGTCTGGTTCCAAAAACGCGCGCCAATCGCGTCGTTCAATGCGTCCAGCGTGACAAACTTTTCTTCAAGAAAAACGCGGAAGGCTGCACGGTCCGCTTCGGAATAGAACTCATTCATTTCACAGTTGATTTCGTTATCGATTTGCCAACCCACAATGGCGGGGTGCTGCCCGTAGCGTTCAGCCAGCACAGAAACAATCTTTTTGACGTAGCGCAGATAGACGGGGGAGTTATAGTTGTAATGTCGGCGATGCCCATGATGCATCAAGTTACCGTCCTTATCCGCGTTCAGCGTCTCCGGATAACGAGTCGTAAGCCATGCGGGCGGGGTAGCGGTGGGCGTGCACATAATGACCGTCATACCCTCCGCGTACGCTAGGTCCAAGAACTTGTCAAACAAGTCAAAATCAAACACGCCCTCTGTGGGCTCGACGATGTTCCATGCGAACTCGAACACGCGCACACGTTCAATGCCAAGGGCTTTCATACGACGTAAATCTTCCTGCCAAAGCGTTTCAGGCCAGTGCTCCGGATAGTAGCATACACCGAGCATGAGATGGTCCAGATGAATGGATTTTTCCATAGAATACAAATCCCCCTATTCTTTGATAGCGCCAGCCGTAAGACCGCTCATAAAAAAGCGAGAAGCGCATAGGAACGCTGCCAGCAGTGGCAGCACTGACATAGCGCTTGCAAGCATCAAAGCGCCGACATTAGAACCGCGCGATTGATCTCCCTTCAAGTAGGACAGCATAATCGGAAGCGTATACATATCCGTGTCGCGCAGCACTAACATAGGAACCATGTAGTCATTCCATGTGTTGACAAACTGCATGATACCAAGCGCCGAAAATGCGGGAATTAAAATAGGTGCAATAACCCGGAAAAAAATGAGCCACTCGCTACAGCCGTCAATCTTAGCTGCTTCGGTTAACGACACCGGCACATTGTTCTGGCAATACTGTCTCATCCAAAAAATACCAAATGCATTAGCGCAGCCGGGGATAATCAGCGCCTCGAAATGATTGATCCAGCCTAATTGTGAGATGAGGATAAACCACGGCACAACGCTTGCCAACGCAGGAACCATCATCGTACCCAGCAAAATCGAGAACAGGACCTTCTGCCCGGGAAAGCGATAGGTTGCAAACGCATAACCGCCCATGGAGCAAAACAGCAGCACCAGTGCGGTACTGACCACAGTGACCAGTACGGAATTGCCAAAATGACGATAAATATTAACGGCGTTACTCATGAAGGCGTAGTTATCGCCAATAGCTGCACCAAACCAAAACGGCGGTGGAAAGGCGTAGATCACATGCGTTTCATGAGTGGCGAGAACAAACATCCAGTAGAAGGGAATAATCATTACGACGGATAGCAGCACCAGCACCAGATACAAAGCGATTTTTGCCACAAGGGGGTTATTTCGTGCAAATAGATACGTGATTACACAAATTGCAAGGACGATTAACAACAATGTCATACCCGTCATACGCGGCGTACCCCCTTTTCCGGCTTGTCACGTTCTGACATCAAATACTGTAGCAGCAGTGAGATAATAATAACTGCCACGCAGATCACATATGCCACAGCTGAAGCCACACCGTAAATGTTGTTCCCCTTGGGAGCTTTATTCAGCAAGTAAAGCATCATTGTATATCCCTGATTATTTGTACCGCCCGTCAGAGAGTTTGTGAGAATATAGGGCTCGGTGAACAAATTGACCGTGCCGATTGTCGATTGAATGAGCGTAAAGAGAATAATGGGTTTAAGCAGGGGTAAAGTTATGCGAAAGAAGGTCTGGGTAGGACGTGCGCCGTCGATGGTTGCGGCTTCATACACATCGTTGGAAATGCCTTGCATGCCTGCCAAATAGATGACCATATTCCAGCCCATCCACTTCCATGCAAACATAATGATTACTGCCGTCTTGATGTATTCACCCGAACCGCCAAGCCAATTAACCGGCGGAATCTTTAAAAAGCTCATGAAATAGTTTAGCAGCCCAAAATTATACCCGAAAAATATCTGAAATACGAGCGTAATAGCAACGACGCTTGTAACCATAGGTAAGAACATAATCGTCTTGAAAATTTCTTTGCCTCGCACCTTTGGACTATTGAGGATATACGCCATCACTAAACCGCCTAGTAAAATTGGAATATGAGCAATGACGCCGATAAATACGGTGTTCTTTACCGCAACGAGAAACGTCGGATCGCTAAAAATACGGGCATAATTATCCAAACCCTTCCATTTCATCGCGCCAACGCCGTCCCAACGGAAAAAGCTAATGTAGAGTCCTGAAAAAATTGGATATAGACCAAAAATTGCAAACAAAATGAAGAAGGGCGCGATGTACGCATACGCAACCTTGTTGCGCTTGATTTGCCGCCACAGCGTATCGCGCCGCGCGGTTTTGACAGTGCTCTGGATCATAAGCGTCCACCTCTTTCTAGGCTATTGCTGAACGATTTTTTGGCGGCGTATGAATCGATAAAAATGCATATTGAGCGAGAGACCTTTCCCCTCGCCAAAGTAAGAGGAAAGGTCCCTTTTCACCAGTATCTAACAGAAGTCTAACGCAGTCCGGCGTCCTCCATCAATTCCACCATCTTCTCATAATCGTCGATGGTTTCGTTTTCAATGCTTGCCTTGACTGCCGCAATGATTTCATCAGCCGTTTTGTTTTCATTCAAGCCGGTACGAACAGCAGTCTGCATTGCGCCCTCTGCGGTCGCATCCATCAGGCTACCGAAGGTCGGCTGTGTATTCTTGGCGATCTCAACCCACAAAGCGCGCGTTTTCTGGCCGCCAAAGAATTCATCAGGCTCGTTATAAACAGCGGAGTCCCAAGCGGGAATATAGCCGGGGAAGTAGTCCACAGCCTCAAACATTGCATTCTGGCTATCGCTGTTAGCTAAAGCGTATTGCACAAACTCCCAAGCCAGTTCCTTGTTCTTGGATTGGGACGGAATGGCCAAGTAGCTGCCGCCCCAGTTGGCGGTGCTGATGCCAGCCGGCAAATGAGCAACGCCCCATTTTCCTGCGGTATCGGGAGCAATCCAGCTCTTGATAAAGCCGCCATACCAGCAGCCTGCTGCAACCATGGCAATTGCGCCAGAACCGAAAGCGGCGTTTGCTTCGTTAGACCACATATCGTCAATCTGTGCATCTAAGCCAGCTTGACGCATAGCAATAGCAGCGTCCAATGCCTCGCGGGTGCCTTCCTTTTCTACGTTAAGCTCCAGATTCTCATTGTAGAAATCGCGATTCATCCAGCACCACTCATAAAG
>JAQUWD010000090.1 GCA_028693055.1 Eubacteriales bacterium
GGCGCGGAGGCGGCGTTGGACGGGTTGATCACGGCTGCCAGAAAAGTGGCTCTCAATCCTCGCACCTGGCAGGCTTATCAAATGGAGATTGTCACCTGCTTGCTTCGGGTGGTTTCCGAGCAAACGCTGGAATGGGATGGGCTGGATGGTCAACTGGACAGCCTGATGGAGCGTATCCTACGGGATTATCCCAGTGTGGACGACGCGCAGAAAGCTTTCCGTGCCGTCATTACTACGGTGCTATACGCTATGGAGGCTCATCGCCAAACCTCCAGCCGCCTATTGTCTGCCAATGCCGAACAGTATTTGCAGGAGCATTATATGCGGGAGGATACGTCTCTGGAGGAGCTGTGTTTATATTTGCATATTTCGCCTTCCTATTTCAGTATGATTTTTAAGAAGGAAACCAAGAGAACCTTTCATCAGTATTTAACGGACCTACGTATGGATAAGGCGCTGACGCTGTTAAGCACCACGGATATGAAGATCGCTCAGGTTGCCGAGAGCGTAGGCTTGCCTGATCACAGCTATTTCAGCTACTGCTTCCGTCGACATTTTGGTTATCCGCCGTCTCGTGCGCGGAGCCGTTAGAGGGGCGGCGCTTTCATGAATCAAGGTACACCGATGCGAAAACGAGGCTATAGCCTCCATAATGTCATCCTGATTGCATTTTTAGCTTGTATGGGTATTCTGCTGCTTTTTGTGCTTTTCACCTTGGTGCCTCGCGTGAACCAACTGCTAGAGCAAAACGCGGTGGAGCGCACCCGGGAAACAGTGCTGCAAAGCACCTCCACCTTGGACGTGTATGTAAACAGCATGATCAGCGTCATGAACTTTGTATCTCAGCCCCTTACCCGGGGCGATGCCGCCAGTGAGGATACGCTGCGCTTGGAACGGCTGAACCTGATGCAGCAAAGCCGTACTGATATCGTTACCTTGGCCTTTTTTAATGGGGATGGCTCGTTGCGCTACGGTACCGGCGGCAAGCTGCGTACGGAGCCGGAAGAAATACGGAAACGCCAATGGTTCCAAAATGCTTTAAGCTGGCAGGGCACGTCCATCTCCTTTTCCAGACCCCATGTGCAGGAGCTTTTCTCCGATCAGCGTTCCTATGTGATCACGCTGGCGCGGGGGTTGGAGTATGAAGAGAATGGGGAGCGTACTTTGGGCGTATTGCTGATGGATGTTAATTACAGCACCCTGAGCGATATGATGAATGGCATTTCTCTGGGCTCCAGCGGCTATGTATACCTGCTGGACGAGCAGGACAGGCTGCTGGTGCACCCACGGTTGGATTTGATCAATCAAGGTTTAGCAGAGGAAAGCATTGCCGCCGTTCACGAGAAAATCGTAGGTGTAACGCGGGATCGTCAAAATGGGCGGGACAGGATTTTGATGATCTCCACCGTGGGTCAAACGCGGTGGCGGCTGGTGGGCGTGGCTTATGCGGACGAGCTGTTGGCCCTTCAGGACGCTTTTATTCGGATCCTGACCGTGGTGTTCAGCTGCGCGGGGCTGCTTTCTTTGGCTGCGGCTACGCTGATGGCCTTTTGGGTCACGCGCCCCATCACACATTTGGAGCACAAGATGCAGAAGGTTCAAACTGGCGACTTGAACGTGACCATTACCGAAAAAGGCTTTCGCGAGATCCGTTCCGTTTCCGCCGCTTTCAACCATATGCTGGCGCAGATTCGAAGCTTAATGGACAAGGTGGTTGAAGAGCAGGAAACCAAGCGCCTCCATGAGCTTAATGCGCTGCAAGCGCAGATTAACCCTCATTTTCTTTATAATACGCTGGATTCTATCGTATGGATGGAGGAGCGGGGCCGCAGCCGGGAGGCCATTACCATGGTGCTGGCGTTGGCTAAGCTTTTTCGCATTTCCATCAGTAAGGGACGGCGTTTTATCACAGTGGAAGAAGAGCTGGAGCATGTGCGCAATTATTTGATTATTCAGAAAATGCGTTTTAAGGAGAAATTTACCTATGAGATAACCCGCCAGCCCGAGGCTCTTTGCGAGCATACGGTAAAGCTGATCATTCAACCACTGGTGGAAAACTGTATTAACCATGCCATTGATGAAGCCAGCGGTGAAGAGCTTCATATTGTTATTGATGTGAGCGTCACGGAAGCGGAGTTGATCTTTACCGTGACGGACGACGGCATTGGCATTTCGGAGGAACGTCTGCCCAGCATACTCACCACGTCGGTAGGGGAGAGCGGCATTGGGCTCAAGAATGTAAACGAGCGTATACAGCTAACCTATGGCCCCCAATACGGCCTGAGCATTCAAAGCGTAGAGGATGAAGGCACCACCATTACTGTCCGCATCCCGCGAGGCTGGGAGGAATCCAAATGAAAAAGCCGATTATGATCAGTGCATTTTGCATCGCATTGGCTGCAGCCCTGCTTTTTTGGGGCTTTCGGTGGAGCGGCAGCATACCCCCTCAGGAGGAAAAAACGTATGGCTTGACCATCCAGAGCGATACCGGCTCCTACGTAATGCAGCTACGCAAGGGGATGCAGCAGGCTGCCGATGAACTGGGTGTTCGTCTTGAGGTTTATACCCAAAGCGAGGCGCGGCAGGCAGACGGCCTTGCCGGCGCAGTGCTGTGGCTGGAGCAGCCGTCGGCTGAGGCTGAAAGACTCAAAAGCCTAGGGATACCCGTCTCCATCGTGGGCCAGACCTTGCCAGGCTTTGCCTGCGTGCTGGGGGATGCCGAAAGCGCTGGAAAGCAGCTTGCTTTGTATGCGTTAAGCCAAGCAGACAAGGCGCATATCGTTCTTTTAACAGACGACGTGGACGAAGGCGCAGCCGCGCGCAGCCGCGCGGCGCTAGCCGTTGCCAAAGCGGAAAACGTAGCGATTCTTGGCTATCTGCCGGATATGGGGTTGCCGGAAAATTGCGATCTTGTTGTTACCGTTAGTCAGCGGGCTACCTTGGACATGATCCAGCGTAAAAGGAATCAAACCTTTAAGGGCATGGTTTTGGGCGTGGATACCGGCGAAAGCCGCTCCTACGATTTGGAGGAAGGGGTAATCGACGCGATGGCGTTGGACAGCCCATACGCCATAGGCTACTTGGCGCTGTATCAAGCCTATGGACTGGCTAATGGCGATAGCGTAAGCAACGACTATGCCAAGGTGCTGTTGGCAACCCGGGAAAACATGTATCTATCTGAAAATGTGAAGCAGGTTTTTCCGTTGCTACACTGATTTTGGCCTTGTGAAGGAGAAATGAAGAGTGAAAAATAGGGTGTTTCGTTGGGGATGTTTATTGATGCTATTACTGTCTCCTTTATCCATCGCCCGCGCCCAACAGCCCCTTCCCCGCATTGCGGTATGTATTTACAATATGGCGGATACCTTTATGTCTGGCTTTAGCAACGGCCTTGAGCGAATGGCTCAAGGCTTGGCTACCCTGACGGTAATGGATTCACAGAATAACCAAAATACGCAAAACGCGCAGGTGGACGAGCTGCTGGCAGAGGGGATCGACGCGTTGATCGTCAACCCTGTGGATCGTACCGCTGCTGTGTACTTAATTCGGATGGCGATGCAGAAGCAAACTCCTATTGTCTTTATCAACCGTGAGCCGCTGCTGGAGGATCTACGGCTGTTTAACAAGGCCTATTATGTCGGCATTGACCCCAAACAGCAGGGAAGCCTTTCCGGGGAGAAGGCTGCTTGGTATTTTCAGAATGTTCCCGGCGCGGACCGCAACGGGGACGGCGTGATGCAGCTGGTCTTGTTCAAGGGCGAGCCGGGACATCAGGACACGGAGCTGCGCACTCAATATGCGCTGCTGGCGCTAAAGCAATGCAATGTGCAGGTGGAGCTACTCAGTGAGGACGTGGCTCTGTGGGACCGCACACTGGGTCAGGAGCATATGGCGGCGCTGCTGAACCAGTATGGCGACCAGATTGAATGCGTCATTTCGAACAATGACGACATGGCGCTGGGGGCGATTGACGCGCTGAAAGCAGCCGATTATTTTTCCGGGCGTAAATTTATGCCGGTTTTTGGGAACGACGCTACCGGGCTTGCCATGGAAGCGTTGGAGCAGGGTTCGCTTTATGCTACGGTATATAATAACGCCGAGGCTCAGGGAGCCGCGGCGTTAAGGCTGGCTGTTTTACTCAGTAAAGGGGAGGAGGTAACCGAAGAGAACTTTTCCTATTCCATGCAAGATCGGGTGGTTTATATCAACAGCGTGATCTTTACGGCTGACGACATGAAGCACTGATTCTCATCAGGCTTGTTCGTCGCCCTCGTCCGCGCCCGGCATGGGATGAATACCCGTAACAACGTCGTCCATCAGCGCCATGACATACGGCATTCCTCTGTCCTGCTTGGATTGCAGAACAACCTCTTCGGCGCTAAGAACGGTAGAAGGGCTGGATTTCTGAGTGATCTCCAGCTTCTGCTCGGGGGCGGAAATCAGCGCGACACCGGCAAGGCGGGAACCGTTGGAGCCGCTCTTGTTGTAATAGAAGGTCTTAACACCCTTGCCGCCTCTGGCTTGGGGTTCATAATCCATATAAGGTACTCGCTTGCCAAAGCCCCGTTCTGTCAACAGCAGCAGCTGGTCGCTGGCGTCGGGTTGACCGCACCAGAAGACGCGGTCCTGTACGTCCAGCGTTATTCCTTTAACGCCGCCGGATACCCGGCCCATGACGGGGATTTGATCGGAGTGGAAGCGAATGCTCATGCCGTCCCCAGAGAGAAGAAGAACGTCCGCGTCGGTTCTCAGGGAGAGCGTGGTATAGAGGCTATCGCCCTCCTTTAGGTTCAGGGCGGAGAACTTTGCCCGGCGAACGGCGTATTCCGAAGCGGCGGAGCGCTTTAGCTGCCCCTGACTGGTAACGAATAACAGATCGGGGAGCTTGGTGAGCTCCTCCGGTGTGGCGCACATGAGATAGACGACGCTTTCCTCACTGCCAAGCCCTGCCAGCACGCCGCTTAATAGGGAACCGCGATCCTTGGGCTTATTCATTTCCGGCAGCGCCCCAACGCTGAGCTGGTAGCAATTGCCGATATTGGTGAAGAAGAACAGGGTTCGATCCGTATCCGTTTGGAAACGGTAAAGTGCCGGATCGACCACCGCGTCCGGGTCGGCCTTTTTCAGCGCTCTAGGGAAGGCGCGGCGCAGGTATCCTGCCCGTGAGAAGGTAACCACCGCTTCCTCGGCTACCACTTCTTCTTTGACAATGGCCTCCACCACGTTATGGACCTCTTCCAGCGTGGTGCGGCGTTCGTCGCCGTATTTGACGGAGACCTCCATCAATTCCTTTTTGATCACCTTTAGCAGCTTCTTTTCATCGCTTAAAATGGCTTCAAGCTCGGCAATTGTCTTGAGCAGCTCGGCGTATTCCTTTCGCAGAGCCAGTATTTCCAGACCGGTCAGGCGTTGAAGCCGCATATCCAAAATAGCCTGCGCCTGTATTTCCGTCAGACCAAAGCGCTCCATCAGTCCCAGCTTGGCAGCCTTGGGATTTTCACTTTTACGGATCAGGGCGATTACCTCGTCCAGATTATCCACAGCGATCATCAGGCCCTCTAAAATATGAGCGCGAGCCTTGGCCTTGTCCAGATCGTACTGGGTACGAGCAGTGACCACGTTCTTGCGGTGACGGATATAATAGCGGATCATGCGGCGCAGGGACAACAGCCGAGGCTTGCCGTCAGCAATAGCAACCATGTTTGCGCCGAAGGTGACCTGCATATCGCTGTACTTGAAAAGGTACGCCAGCACCTTTTCCGCGTCCGAATCCTTGCGTAGCTCAATGACCGCCCGCATACCGGTGCGGTCGCTTTCGTCCCGAATATCGTAGATACAGCCGAGAACGGCCTTTTTTTCCTCACTGAGCTTGAGAATCTTTTCTAGCATGGCCGCTTTGTTGACCTGATAGGGCACCTCTGTGATGACGATCATCTTGCGCCCAGCGGCGCCCTCCTCAATATGGGTGCGAGCGCGGAGCAGCAGCTTTCCTTTGCCGGTTTCATAGGCGGCGCGGATTTCCGGAGTGTTGAGCAAAATGCCGCCGGTAGGGAAATCCGGCGCAGGGATGATCTTCATCAGCTCGTCCACGGTGATGTCCGGGTTGTCAATTTGAGCAACGACTGCCGCGATGCACTCCTTTAGGTTGTGGGGCGGAATGTTAGTGGCAAGGCCTACGGCGATGCCGCTGGCTCCGTTTACCAATAGGTTGGGAAAGCTGGCGGGCAGCATGTCCGGCTCCTTTAACGTGTCGTCAAAGTTAAGCCGGTAGGGAACGGTATCCTTATCGATATCCTTGAGCATCTGCATGGCTAGGGGAGTCATACGGGCTTCGGTGTACCGCATGGCAGCAGCGCTGTCCCCGTCTACGGAGCCAAAGTTGCCATGCCCATCCACCAGCGTGCCCCTCATGCTGAAATCCTGGGCTAAACGCACCAATGCATCGTAAACGCTGCTGTCGCCGTGGGGATGATACTTACCTAAGCAATCACCCACGATACGGGCGCATTTACGGTGGGGGGTATCCGGGGTTACGCCCAATTCGTTCATGGTAAAGA
>JAQUWD010000048.1 GCA_028693055.1 Eubacteriales bacterium
ATATCGCTGCCTTGAAACGTTTGGGCTTTGATGTCGTGCTTCCCTCTTAGCCTTTGCTTCGCTTAAGCATATACTTGGTAGTGTGTTTGCTGTACTTATCTTTGGGGTTTGTTTTCAGGGCAGTCTGGAGCGAAGCCGTCTTGGCGGCTTCGCTTTTTTTGATCCAGAAAAAATAGCCGAAGCATAGCGCAATCTGCACCACCGTAGAGCAGGGCGTTGCCAAGCCGATGTGAAACAGCGTCACATCAGCCTGTTTGCTCACCAAATATGCCACGGGAATCCTGACCAAAAACGCGCCGACCACCCCTTGGATCAGCACAAATTTGGTTCTGCCACAGCCGTTGAAATAGCCGAGGAAGCAGAACAGAAAGGACACCAGCAGCGTGTCGATGGCATATGCCTTAAGGTAATCCGCCGCCGCCAGCACCACCTCCCGGTTTCCGCTGCCAAAGATGGAAGCCAGCAGGTCGCCGTGGAAAAAGGCCAGCCATGCAATCACCACGCCTAGTCCAAAAGAAAAGGCCATACCGCAGCCCACGGCGCGGTTAGCTCGTGCGTTTTCCCCCGCGCCAATGTTTTGTGCTACAAAAGCCGACAGCGCCTGCATAAACGCGGAAGGCACCAGCATGATAAAGGCGCAAAGCTTTTCCGCTACGCCCATGCCCGCCGAGGCAATTAAGCCAAGACCGTTGACGATGGCCAGCAGCACCAGAAAGGAAACGCTTACCAATCCGTCCTGTAGGGCAATGGGAAAGCCGATGTTCACGGTCTGCCCAATCACCGGCCAGTGAAAGCCGATATCCTTTTTGCTGAAGGGAAAGGGCAAGCCCCGGCGTTTGATGATGCGCAGGCATAAAACCACGCTAACCATCTGAGAAAGCGCCGTAGCCAGCGCCGCGCCTGCCGAAGCCATGCCCAAGACCGCTACAAACAAAAGGTCGCCGATCACGTTGCCCACGCAGGCTATGCCCACTGCCAGCAACGGCGTTTTGGAATCACCCAGCCCGCGAAACACGCTGCCCAGCAGGTTATACGCCACGATAAATACCAGCCCACCCGAGCAGACGCTTACATACGCCACTGTATTTGTAAAAGCCTCCTCTGGGGCGTGCATTAGCCGTACAAAGGGTGCGGCTACCAGCAGCATCACAACGGTGAGTATCAACGCCAACGCGCCAAACAAGCATACGGCTGCGCCGACCACCTTGCCCGCTTCGTTTTCTCTTTTTTGGCCCAGCTTTTGCCCCAGCAGCACTGTCGTACCCATGCTCAGCCCTGTAACGATCATCGTTACCGTCTGCATGATTTGGCTACCCGTGGATACCGCGGACACATCCGCCGAGGAACCAAACCACCCCACCACCGCCAAATCCACCGCGCCATACATAGCCTGTAAGCAAAGGGCGGCCAGCACCGGCATGGTAAAGCCGATCAGCTGCCGAAAAATGGGGCCTTTCGTAAAATCGTGAGCCTTTTGCATTCCACATTCCTCCTACATAAAAAACCGGACGAGAAAGCGAGCGTCTCAGCCCGCCATCTTATCCGGCAAACAGCTTCTTTATGAGCCTATGCCCTCCGATGAGCAGTAGAAGTATAGAAAAAGCACGAGAAAATGTCAAGACCACAGGGGACGTTTTTTCTTCACACCAGCCCCACTAAGAAAGCCACCCCACAGGCAACCGCAGCCACGGTAAGCAACCCTTTGCCGAACCAGCCAAGCGCCAGCGCTGCTGCCGTACCCGCCACGGCGCTCCACAGGTTGCCAGTGCTGCCAAACACCGCAGGGAAGGTCATGGCCCCCAGTACGGCATAGGGTACGTAATACAAAAAGGATTGCAGGAACCGGCTTCGAACCCTGCCGCGAATGGCGGCCAGCGGCAGCATACGGATCAGGTAGGTTACCCCCGCCATCACCAATAGATATTTCCAAAAGCTAGTCCATTCCATCATTCCAGCGCCTCCCCTTCCTCAATAGCCTCCTCGCGGACAGGCTGAGGCATCAGCCACGCGCCCAGCGCCGAGGCAACGATGGCGCACAGAATGATCCGAAAACCGTCTGAAATAAAACCGAATAGGGGAACCAATGTCATGACGCAGCTCATCGCAACGGCTACCAGCACCACCACCCGAACCTCCTGGGAATGCCGGAAGGGCGGCAGCACAATAGCGATGAACATGCCATAAATCGCAATGCCCAAGGCGTCTGTAACTGCGGCGGGCAGTAAGCCGCCCGCCAGCGCCCCCAAGGCGGTACCCAGCACCCAGCCCGCAAAGGGGCCGTTGGTCAGGCCGTACAAATAGCCCTTCCCTACCTTACCCTTTTGCTGGGAGGCCACCACAAACACCTCATCGGTGTTGCAAAAGGACAGCAGCAGCCGATGGGGCGTGGTCATGGTATTGTCCAGCTTCTGGCTCAGGCTTAGGCTCATAAGGGCGTAGCGTAGGTTGATGGTGAGCTGGGTCAGCGCCATTTCCGCAAGGCCCGCTCCGCCCACCATTAGCTGCAAGCCCGCCAGCTGCCCGGCGCTTGTCACGTTGAAAAAAGAGATGAGAACCGCCTGCAAGGGGCTTAACCCCGCCATGGTTGCCTGAATGCCAAACGCGAAGCTGACAGACAGGTATCCCAAAGCGATGGGCAAGCCATCCCGCAAGCCTTTACGATAATTCATAGGGTTATGCCTTTCGAACGGCTAGCACGGCCTTCTTGCCGTTTATGTCCCATTCCTTGGCCTCCATACCGCTTTGCGCAGGGCCCTTGGTGAGAGACGTTGCCAGCACGCTGGTCATGATGAAGTCACGACCGTTTTCCAGGGCGGCGCTCAGCTCGTCATCCGCCTCGTAGCATACGGCAATGCGGTCGCTGACCTCGAAGCCCGCATCCTTACGCATGGTTTGCAGCTTGCTGACTACCTCCCGCTGGAAGCCCTCCAAAACCAGTTCAGGAGTTAGATTGCAGTCCAGTACAACCGTCAGGTCGCCGTCCATCTGAGAGGCAAACCCGGCTTTATGGACGGACTCCGTCAGCACATCGTCCTTCGCAAGCTCCACCTCGGCGCCGTTCACGGTAAGCTTCACGGTTTCGCCCCGGTTGAAGGCGTCTACCACATCGTTGCCGTCCATGGTTTTCAGCGCTCCGCCGATGGTTCCCAACAGCTTGCCGTATTTGGGGCCTAGGGTACGCATCTGAGGCTTTAGGGTATAGGTGGTGAAGGCCCTCGCGTCGTCGGTAAAGACCACGCTCTTCACATTTAGCTCATCCTCCGCCAAAACGCTGAATGGCTCCTCAAAGGTGGTTCCCTTCACGTATAGGGCGGCGGCGGGCTGGCGCACCTTCAAATTGGCGGCGGCGCGGCAGGCGCGGCCAAGGCCGATTACCTTCAGCAGCGCGTCCATCTGACGGTTCAGGTTCTCGTCGATCATGCTTTCGTCCGCCTTGGGGAAGTCGCACAGGTGCACGCTTTCCGGCGCGGACGCATCCACCCCGCAGACCAAGTTCTGATAGATATCCTCGCTTAGGAAGGGCACATAGGGAGCGATCACCTTGGAAAGGGTCACCAGCACCGTATACAGCGTAGCGAAGGCCGCTTCCTTGGTATCGTCCATGCCCTTGCCCCAGAAGCGTTCCCGGCAGCGGCGCACATACCAGTTGCTCAGATCGTCCACAAACTCGGTGATGTTTCTAGCGGATTCGGGAATGCGGTAATTGCTCAGGTCGTCGTCCACCTGAGCGATCAGCTTGTTCAGGCGGCTTAGAATCCATTGATCCATCAGCGTCAGCCGCACCTTGGACAGGGGATGCTCCTTGGGATCAAAGTTGTCGATGTTGGCGTACAGCACAAAGAAGGCATAGGTGTTTTGCAGCGTGCCCATAAACTTGCGCTGACCCTCTCCCACAGCCTCGTCGCTGAAACGGCTGGGCAGCCACGGCGCTCCGGCGGTATAGAAATACCAGCGTACCGCGTCCGCGCCCTGCTTGTTCAGCACCGTCCAAGGATCCACCACGTTGCCCTTGTGCTTGGACATCTTCTGTCCTTCCTTATCCTGCACGTGGCCCATGACCAGACAGTTGCGGAAGGGAGCCTTGCCAAAGATCAAGGTGGAGATTGCCATCAAGGTATAGAACCAGCCCCGGGTTTGGTCGATTGCTTCGCTGATGAAGTCCGCCGGGAAGCGTTCCTCAAAGGTTTCCTTGTTTTCAAAGGGATAGTGCCATTGCGCGAAGGGCATGCTGCCAGAATCATACCAGCAGTCGATAACCTCCTTCACCCGGTGCATGGGCTTACCGCATTCAGGGCAGGTGATTTCCACCTCGTCGATATAGGGACGGTGCAGCTCGATATCCTCGCTGACCTCGGTGGTGGCAAGCTCCTTCAATTCCTTGCGGCTGCCGATGACGTGGATATGACCCTCGTCGCACACCCAGATGGGCAGGGGCGTACCCCAATACCGTTCACGGCTCAGGCCCCAATCCACCACGTTATCAAGGAAATTACCGAAACGACCGTCCTTGATATTGTCCGGCATCCAATGAACGGTCTGGTTGTTTTCCATCAGCTGATCGTGAAGCGCCGTCATACGGATGAACCAAGTGGCTCGCGCGTAATAGAGCAGCGGCGTATCGCAGCGCCAGCAGAAGGGATAGTTATGGGTGAAGGGAGTAGCGGCGAAGAGCAGCTCCCGCCCTTTCAGCTCCTCTAGCACCTTCTGGTTGACTTCCTTGGTGGGCATCCCCTCCCAAGGCGTACCCTCCACGAACCGGCCTTGGGTATTGACCAGCTGCACAAAGGGCAGGTTGTTGTCCCGACCCACCCGGGCGTCGTCCTCACCAAAGGCGGGGGCGATATGAACCACGCCGGTGCCGTCGGTTAGGGTGACGTAATCGTCACTGACGACGTACCAGCCCTTTTCCCGGGGATAGGTCACGCCGTCGAAGCGATAAAGCTGCTCGTACTCCGTGCCGCAGAGCTGCGCGCCCTTCATGGTCTTTACGATCTTGCCCTCATGGGACGCTTCGCCAAAGACGGTATGCAGTAGCGCTTGCGCCATGATAAAGGTTTCGCCGTTAAGCTCAAACTCGCAGTAGTCCTCAGCGGCATTGACGCACAGCGCCACATTGCTGGGCAGCGTCCAAGGGGTGGTGGTCCAAGCCAGAATATAGGTGTGCTCCCGCCCCTTCACTTGAAACCGCACGGTGGCAGAAACGTCGCTAACCTCTTTATAGCCCTGAGCTACCTCGTGGCTGGACAAGGCCGTGCCGCAGCGCGGGCAGTAGGGTACCACCTTAAAGCCCTTATACAGCAAGCCTTTTTTCCAGATTTCCTTCAGGCTCCACCATTCAGACTCGATATACTCGTTATGATAGGTAACGTAGGGATTTTTCATGTCCGCCCAGAAGGCAACCGCGTCGGACATTTCCTCCCATTCGTGCTGGTACTTCCACACGCTTTCCTTGCACTTTTTGATGAAGGGCTCGATGCCGTAGGCTTCGATCTGAGGCTTGCCGTCCAGACCCAGCTGCTTTTCCACCTCCAGCTCCACCGGCAGACCATGGGTATCCCAGCCCGCCTTGCGCAGCACGTCCTTGCCCTTCATGCTTTGGAAGCGAGGGATCAAATCCTTGATGGCACGGGTTTCGATATGACCGATATGCGGCCGTCCATTAGCCGTAGGCGGGCCGTCGAAGAACGTAAAGCGCTCGTTTCCATCCCGATGATGAAAGCTCTTTTCAATGATGTCCTTATCCTTCCACATTTGGAGCGTGGCCTTTTCCCGCTCCACAAAATTCATGTCCGTAGGAACCTTTCGATACAGCATACACTGCGCCTCCCTGTCGTTGATCCTTTGCCTGTCGGGGCATGAAAAAACCGCCCCGTAAAACGGGACGGTTTGTAACGTATACATTCCGCGGTACCACCCGGTTTGACGGCATTATGCCGTCCACTCCGCGCCGACTTTCATCGGCCTACACGCTAACGGGCGTACCCGGATCGCTCTCCCGCCTATCGGCGCTCGTGCGACCAGCTCCGGGGTGATGGGCTTGCGCGTATTGGCGTCCGGCTTGCACCAACCCCGGACTCGCTTTGCCAAAGGAACCGCGCCAACCGTCCCCTTCTCGGCTTTGTGTGGTATTATACCCAACTCAGACAAAAATGTAAAGGGCTTTAGAAAAAATGCACATCACGCATTGCCTGTTCACTGGCGCTTTACTTGCGCAAAGGCTGCAGCCGTGCTACTATATCGTTACGATAACACGGTCTGGAAAGGCTTGCCCAAAGGCAATAGGAGGAAGAAAATGAACGCTACAATCACTTTGGATGCGGCGCACCCTCAAGCAAAGGTACATAAGGAAATCTACGGTCATTTTTCTGAGCATCTGGGAAGGTGCATTTACGGCGGCCTTTTCGTAGGCAAGGATTCGCCGATTTCCAATGACGGCGGCGTTCGGTTGGATGTGGTAGAGGCTCTCAAAAATCTGGAGGTGCCTGTTCTGCGCTGGCCGGGCGGCTGCTTTGCCGACGAGTATCACTGGCGCGACGGCGTAGGCGACCCAGCCAAACGCGCCCGCATGGTGAATACGAACTGGGGCGGCGTGGTGGAGGATCATTCCTTTGGCACTCATGAATTCATGCACCTTTGCCGTCTATTGGGCGCCCAGCCCTATGTAAACGGCAACGTAGGCTCTGGCACGGTGCGTGAAATGGCAGAATGGGTAGAATACCTCAACAGCGAAGGCGATTCCACCACAGCGCGCGAGCGCTGGCATAACGGCAGTAAGGAGCCCTTCCACGTGCGTTATTGGGGCGTGGGAAATGAAAGCTGGGGCTGCGGCGGAAATATGCGCCCCGAATACTACGCCGATGAATTCCGGCGCTACCAAACCTATTGCCGGGATTATAGCGACGATCGCCTATACCGTATCGCCTGCGGCCCCAATACCGATGACTATCACTGGACAGAGGTGCTGATGCAGCAGGCTGGAAAATATATGGACGCGCTTACCCTGCACTATTATACAGTGCCCGGAAAGGAATGGAGCCACAAAGGCAGCGCTACCGTTTTTGATACGGAAACCTATTATACCACCCTGCGCAAAGCCGCCCGAATGGACGAGCTGATTCGCGGTCATTTAGCGATAATGGATCGCTATGACCCAGAGCATCGCGTAGGACTGATTGTGGACGAGTGGGGTTGCTGGCACGATGTAGAGCCCGGTACCAATCCCGGCTTCCTTTACCAGCAAAACACCATGCGAGACGCAATGGTAGCGGCTCTAACGCTGGATATTTTCAACCGTCACGCGGACCGTGTTGTCATGGCAAACCTTGCCCAAATGGTCAACGTGCTGCAAGCCGTGATCCTAACAGACGGTGAAAAGCTGCTGCTGACGCCGACCTATCATGTATTCGATCTTTACCGCCCACACATGGACGCACTTTCGTTGAATTGCTCCATTGTAACCGATGAAGCAGCGTTGGGGGTTGCCGGGATTACGGCTTCGTCCTCCTGCAAGGACGGCGTTATTACCGTTACCTGCTCCAATCTATCCGCTACAGAGAATGCCCAGCTTCTTGTGCGGCTTGACGGCGCGGCAAGCAAGACCTGCAGCGGCCGCATCCTGACAGGCGAAATGTCGGCATATAATGACTTTGACGCGCCAACTCGCTTAACGCCGACAGAGCTATGCGGGATCCGGTCCACCGAGCAAGGCTATGCGTTTACGCTGCCAGCCTGTTCCGTAGCGGCGCTATCCTTTCATGGCTGAGCGTCCACCCTGTCGTTGTCTGCTTCGGGATGATCTTTCCCAGCTGGAGCTATACCATTTGATTGCCGACTATGTAGCGACGATTCCCGAGGAGCAGCGGGCAGAGTCGGCGACCTATACGCAACGGCTTGCCCTTTGCGGCACATGCCATCAGCTGCGCGACGGGACCTGCGGACTTTGCGGGTGCTACGTGGAAGCCCGGGCCGCCAAAAGAGCGCAGCGCTGCCCTGCCATTCCTCCTTACTGGATAGAGGAGGAATGGGCAGGGGATACGCCGTCTGGGAAAGCTGGCGACAGCGAAACGGATTCGGCAAAAACGGACATTGCAAATGAAACGACGATTATGTTATAATAAAGGTCAGCGCCGCTGAAAGGAGGTTTCGATATGCCGCATCAAACAGGCATTAAACCCGTCGCGCAAAACAAGAAGGCATATCACGAATATTTCGTGGAAGAAACCTACGAATGCGGGCTGAGCCTGATGGGAACCGAGGTCAAGAGTATGCGTCAGGGACGCGTCAACCTAAAGGAGAGCTTTTGCTTAATCCGAGGCAACGAGGTTTTTGCCGAGGGAATGCACATTAGCCCCTACGACCACGGCAACATCTACAATGGCGACCCTCTACGGCCCAAAAAGCTATTGCTCCACAAGTCAGAAATCCGCAAGCTGACAGGTTTGGTCAGCCGCCAAGGGTATACGTTAATACCGTTAAAGGTATACCTAAAGGATGGACGGATGAAGCTGGAGTTAGGCTTATGCAAGGGCAAGCAGCTGCATGACAAGCGCGACACCGCCGCCGCCAAGGATGCGCAGCGGGAAATCGAGCGGGCATTCAGCCGCCGTCAGGACAGAGGATAGCCCCTCAAAGCATGGGGGTGTTCAGGTTTCGACGGGAGTTATTGAAGGCATGGTAAGCGAGCCGCGGCCCCTGTACCGCGTAACAACGGGGAAAAATAATAACTGACAATACTAGCGATTTCGCTTTCGCGGCTTAATGCCGCGCGTCGGCCCAAGCCGCCCGCAGACTTGGTAACCGGCGTCAGCAATGCGGGGAACGAGTGCGCCCAAGCTTTGAAGCGTCACCCGTAATTATGAAGCTACCGTAACCGCAAGCCCGCCCGGAGGCGTGCGGTGAGGGGAATCCTAAATTCCAGGATGCGCTCGGAGAAAACCATGCAGGCATGCTTTCGGACGGGGGTTCGATTCCCCCCACCTCCACCACATCATAGTCTATCTAAGGCTAGAGAAGGAATCCTTTGAAATCAAAGGGTTTCTTTCTTTTTGTCTGTCTTTATAGGGTGCATTTTGCCGTATTATCGTGTGATGGTTCATGAAAAATGTGGTCTGCCCCCGATCTTTGTGCCAAAACGAAAGTTAGGAAAAGCCGAGAATCGGCATAAAAACCCTTGTTACTGCCTAGCTGCATCGTAACGGATTTTGGCTTGGCTGTCAAGGGCGGCGAAGCCGTTCATTTTACCCTTGATGGTCAAGCCAGAATCCGTTATCCTCTGGCTAGCAGTACAAGGTATCAGTGTTTGCGGTGCTGGTGGTTTTCCACCCAGAGCAGAATGCGGCCTGATCGCATTGTAATAAATCTGTCATCTTTTTGCTAAGACTTCTGCCTCGTGTAGGCTACCAAACAGCTCTCCATTAAGGAATTCATCCCTCATACGAGCATTGAAGCTTTCACAATAGCCATTCTCCCAAGGACTCCCAGGCTCAATATAAGCTGTGGTGACTCCAATGGAAAGTAACCACTTCTTCAGCGCATTCGCTGTAAATTCCGTGCCGTTATCACTGCGAAGATACTCGGGACATCCCCTAAGTATCATCAAATCTGCCAATACTTCAATGATGTCCTTTGCTCGCCAGCTCCTGCGGGGAATACATGCCAAGCACTCGTGCTCCGCCTCATCAATAATGTTGAGGAATCGAATCTTCCTACCATCGACCGTTTTATCCTCCACAAAATCATAACTCCACACATGATTGCGATGCTCTGGTCGCAATCGTATGCAGCTGTAGTCATTGAGCCATATCCGTTGTTTTTTCGACTGTTTCTTGGGCAATTGCAAACCTTCCTCGCGCCAGATTCTTTCCACTCGCTTATGATTGATGACGATGCCTGCATTGTTCATCATAGCTGTCACCATGCGATAACCGACGCGACCATAGTTTGCAACCAATTCGATCACTTTTGCCCTGATATCATCTTCGTCTGGCAACCGGATCGCTTGGTATCGGTAGGCAGTTCGATTGACATGCAGCACCCGACAAGCCCGTCGCTCGGTTACGTGGTGTTCCGCCACGGCGTATTGGACGGCTGCCTTTCGCTTGATCGGGCTCAGAAGTTTTTTGCGTTCACATCCCTGAGTATCGCGTTGTCCAGACTCAAATCTGCCACCAGTCGCTTGAGGCGCGTGTTCTCTTTCTCCAACTCTTTCAGACGCTTGGCGTCATCTGTTTTCATCCCTCCGTACTGCTTGCGCCAACGATAGTAGGTTTGTTCCGTGATATCGCTTTGCCGCACTGCCTCGGCTATTGTCTTGCCTTGCCCGCACAGTATTTCAATCTCCCGTAGCTTGATGATGATCTGCTGCACTGTGTATGTTTTCCTTGGCATACATCCCACTCCTTTTCGTTCATTATACCAGATTGACTAACTATCAATTTGGTACAACGATCGGGGGCTGGGTCAGATTGAACATCAAACTCGATAAAATACCACAGCTTATAAGGGCATACGGGTTTTAAGATCGATTTCTGCTTCAATGGAAGCTGCTTCATAATGCTCATAAGGAATGATGATATCCGGAAGTTCCCGATGTACCTTTTTACAGGGTACGTCAACAGAAAAACGGACAAAAAGTTAAGCAGTGATCAGGCAGCCTGAGGGACAGATAACCGCAACCAATCCAGAGGGGCTAGGAAACCTAGATTTTTCTGGACTCTTTGGCGGTTATAGAAAACTTCGATGTACTCAAAGATAAACTGCCTGGCCGCCTCTCTGGTTTTGAAATGGAATGGAAAAACCGCTTCTTTTTTGAGGATGGAGAAGAAGGATTCACTCCACGCATTATCACCCGGTTGACCAACACGAGAAAAACTTTGTTTCCATCCCAAGCCGTCCAATAGCATCATCACATCCTTTGCGGTGTATTGACTCCCACGATCCGAATGGAAGATAACCCCAGAGGGTAAGTGCCAACGCTTCTGGGCTGCCCTAATGGTTGTGATGACAAGATCCTTTGTCATGCGTTCCTGTTGATGGCTAGCTAGCACAACACCCGAGGCAATATCCTTAATCTGGCACAAATAATCAAATCCTTCGTCAGTTGGAATATAGCTGATATCAGAGGAGATTGCCTGAAAGGGAGCCGTCACCGTAACACCTTTGAGCAAGTTTGCATATTCATAGCCCCATGCTTTGCGACTATCCGTCAAAGCCCTCACCTTGCGTTTGTGGACACTGTGCAAGCCACGTTGGTTCATGATCCGTTTGACCTTTGAAAAGCTTGCTTTCAAGCCACGCTTGCGCAATTGAGCAGCAATCCTTTCTGCGCCATAGGTATTTCGACCTTCCCTGAACATCTGCTGAATTAAATCCCCATACGATTGGTATTGTGATTCTCGCTCTTGTCGATGTTTGAGTCATTGATAGTATCCACTGGTTGAAACCTCAAAGAATCCTGCCCACTGTGCCACAGGGTGCTCTATGTGTTCATGGATGAACGCATAAATTACTTGTGGAGGCTTGCAAAGTAGGCACTTGCCTTTTTTAACATGTCGATTTCTATTGCCTGCTGCGCATTCTCAAAACGCAATTTCTTGTTCTCCTCTTCCAAGGTTGCGTAGCGCGTTTTATCGCCTTCGGGGGTATATTTTGTGCGCCAACGGTAGAGCATCCCATCGGCTATTCCCAGATCTCTTGCCACCTCTGCAACGCTTTTATTGCTTGCGTAGCTAAGCTTTACAGCCTTTTTCTTGAATTCTTCGTCGTATTGCTTTCGTATAACGGACATTTCGTTACCCTCCAAGTTCTTTTTTGCAGTCTTGTAGAAAATTTCGAGTGCGGGTTTATACGGAGTAGCCTCCGTGCTAAGCTGTTTGCGGGTCAGCCCTCGTAGAGGTGCTGGCCTTTCGCTGACCCTGCACAGCGGCAGAGGCTCCGTGTCAACCCTAGCGCTCGTAATTTTTGGGGAGTTAGTGTCACTGATTACTGCTTATTTCCCTGTCCGTTATTTTAGCATAGACCCTTTTTGTTGCCTTCGAAAAAAGGAAGCATACACGCTACAATATCTTCGTGGATGGTTTTGCCAAGAAAAATTGAGAAATGCGTAAAATGATTTAGAATTAGAAAAAATGTAAGAAATGACAACGATTTGCCAGATTTGTTACTGGAAATGTAAAAGTGTGGTCGATAAAATGGTAATAGAGAGGAAAGGAGGCGTTGCAATGCGATATGTATCGCTTGACGGGGGTGGTAGCAAGTTGAAAGGAATATTGTTTGACGACCAGATCAATGTGTTGGCTCGTGGTATGGCCGACGGGGTTAATACAACACAACATACCCTGTCGGAAGTGAAAAGCAATTTATTGTCATGCATTTTGCAGCTGAGTGGGGGAGAGAAGCTTGCGGTGGATGCCGTATATGCAACGATGGTGGGTCGGCGTGAGTGGATGCTTGAAGCTTTAGAGACGATGCCGATGCTATCCTTTAGGCAATTAGTGATGTTTGAAGAACCGCGCAGTGCATTGCTGGCTGGGGCGATTCAAAGTACAGGCGTTGTTGTGATTGCCGGAACAGGCTCTAACGCTCATTGTGTTGGAAACAGCGTAATTCGATCTGTTGGGGGCTGGGGTTCCTATGTGGGAGATCAGGGAAGTGGCTACTGGATTGGAAAAAAAGGGTTGGAGGCAGCCGCCTTTGCATGGGACGGCGTTGACCGGCCAACCATGCTGACGGAACTTTTGATGGAGGAATGGCATCTGCAATCAAATTGGGGGGTGGTGCGGCTCATTTCGGCAGACAAATCGCCCTGCGCAAGGATTGCAAGCGTTGCAAAGCTGGTGGGGATGGCGGCGGGGCGCGGGGACGAGGTGGCAAAAGATATCCTTTGCCAAGCTGGGAAATTGCTTGCCATGCAGACGAATGTGATTTTACGGGAAATGATAAACTCGGGAACGAGCGCAATGCTCCGCAGTCCGATTGTGCTGTGTGGTGGGGCTTGGAAAACGGATCCCTGCATGCTACGCAGTTTCCAAGCACACTTGCATGGGGTGCAGCGCCCATGGAAGATTCAGCTTCCGCTGTTTGAACACGTTGCGGCAGGGCCGGTACAGCTGCTAATGAATCGGGACGTAAAGCGGGCTACAATTGAATGCATGATGAAGGAAAAACTGTCGAATGAACGAATCAACTGGCCGCAAAACATGAAAGCGAGAGGGGAAGAAAAACGGCTATGATTGTGAATCAGTATTGGACGGCAATGGAAAATTTGATGAAAACAGTTCAGGAAACACAATTTGAAAACATACAATCGGCAGGAAGCTTGATTGCACAGGCGGTGAAGCGTGGGGGATGCATACATATTTGTGATTCGGGTCATATGCTGGATAGTGAGTTGATTTTCCGTGGTGGCGGCCTTGTGTTGTACAAGCGTTTTCGATATCAGATGATGGTGGAAAATCCTGTGCGCAAACGGGAACGTACAGATTTGGATTTGGATATGAGCGGTATGGCGGCGTACGCTCTAAAAAGCTCCGGTGCTAGACCGGAAGATGTGCTGATTGTTGGCTCTGTATCGGGGACAACCTTTCGCATCGTTGATTTGGCTGTAGAAGCCAAGAAGATGGGGCTGACGGTTATCGCCTTAACTTCTTTGGAATATGCGCGGCAGGTTTTGAGCGATCACAGGTGTGGGAAAAAGTTGTATGAGATTGCAGATTTGACACTGGATAATTGCGCGCCTATTACGGAGGGAATGATTCAAGTGCCGGGTATTGAAGCAAAGCTTTGTGCCGCATCGGGAATTTCGGCAGCCTATATCATGTGGAGCGTTACATGCGTTGTGGTGGATGAACTTCTTAAAATGGGAATTGTACCTGGGGTGTATAAGAGTGGGAACTATCCCGGCGGAGATACCTATAACCGGACGGTGATCATTCCAACATACGAAGAAAAGGGCTATTGAAGTCGAAAAACTCGCCGGGATGGCGAAAATAGCAATTTTTTGGCGGAATTGTAACTAGTAAATGCGGTTTTCGCAGGGTATATTGAAACGGACAACAGGAGAGAAGGAAATATAACATGCAAAAGAGGGAGTTAAAACATTTGCAAAATGGTCAATGGGGTTACATAAAGAAAAACTATTTTCTGTACATTATGGTGCTTCTGCCGGTGATTTATTACCTTGTTTTTCACTATATCCCAATGGCTGGAAATGTGATTGCGTTTCGCAAATATGTTCCCGGTGGATCTATCTTCGGACAGGAATGGTCTGGACTGAGATACTTTAGGATGTTCATCAATGACACAAAGTTTTGGAGCGTATTTCAAAATACTTTGGTGTTAAGCCTCACAAATTTGATGTTTACTTTTTTATCCCCATTATCTTTGCCCTGATGCTTAATGAGCTAAAGGGTGACCCGCTTAAAAAAAGCATTCAGACGGCCAGCTATCTCCCACACTTTTTGTCAAGCGTTATCGTTACTGGCATGATTAAAGAAATGTTGGCTCCGGATAGTGGCATCATAAACGTTGTTATTAAGGCCTTGGGCGGGACGTCCATCAACTTTCTGTTGGAAGCTGAGTGGTTTCATACGATTTATATTGGTTCTGGGGTGTGGCAGCACACTGGGTTTGCAGCCATCATTTACATAGCTGCATTTTCCTCCATCGATGCACAGATTTATGAGGCCGCCATGGTCGATGGTGCAGGAAAATGGGGACAGATGGTTCACGTAACCCTTCCGGGCATTGCGCCGGCTATTATTATCACGTTGATTTTGAGTGTGGGGGATATGCTGTCCATAGGTTATGAGAAGATCCTGCTGTTGTATAATGCGATGGTTTATGAAACGGCAGACGTGATTCAAACCTATGTATATCGGGTGGGGTTGACCAACAATAGCTACAGCTACGCAACGGCGATCGGACTGTTCGAGTCGGTTATTGCTCTAGTCCTCGTTACAAGCACAAACTATTTGGCACGAAAAATATCCGACGTGAGCTTATGGTAGGAGAAGAAAAGATGAAACAATCATTGGGCGAAAGGCTCTTTAGCATTTTCAACATTGTTATTCTAATTGTGTTTGCATTGGCTACGTTATATCCCTTTTTGTATGTTGTTGCGGTTTCCCTCAGCGATAGTGCGTATGTCAATGCGGGACAGGTGACGTTTTTTCCCCGAGGATGGAATGCGACGGCATATCAGGTTGCGCTTAAGGACTCCAATTTCTGGACGGGTTATTGCAATACGATTTTCTATACCGTTGTGGGTACGTTTTTTTCCATGGCGTTAACGGTTTTGCTGGCTTATCCACTGTCTAAGCGCTCTTTGGCGTTTCGCAAGCCTATTACGCTTCTGGCTATGGGAACTATGTTTTTTTCGGGAGGAATGATACCCAATTTTCTTTTGGTTCGTTCTTTGAACATGCTCAATACGGTTTGGGCAATATTGATTCCCGGTGCGTTGAGCACTTGGAACATGATTCTGGTTCGTACTTTTTTTGAGGGGATTCCAACGGAGCTGGAGGATGCAGCAGCCATTGACGGACTAAATCCTTTCCAGATCATGCTGAAAATCTACCTGCCTCTTTCGATACCGGTTTTGGCTACGGTGTCTCTGTTTTATGCAGTCAACAAGTGGAATTCTTGGTTTTCTGCGTTCCTTTATTTGAAAGATATGGACAAAATGCCAGTAACGATTTTTTTGCGCAATGTGCTGGTAACGGCCTCAAACATCTCTACGGAAAATGCACTTTTTGCCAAAGATAATTTGCTACAGCTGCAGGCAACAATTAAATGTGCCGTAATCGTGATGGTTTCCGCCCCCATTTTGGTTGCATACCCTTTTGTACAGCGGTTCTTTGTCAAGGGGATTATGGTAGGTGCCATTAAAGGTTAATACAATCCATCATGATTATGGTGGTTGTAAATATTCTGAGGAGGGTTTTCTATGAAAAGGTTTGTAGCTCTGTTCTTTACGGTGGTTATGGCGCTTTCACTTTGCATGGCCTGCGTATCGGCAGAAACGGTTGCGGTGGAGCCTTTAACTGTGACCATGATGTACCGGGAAAACGCTGGCTATCCCTATAAGGCTGATTGGCTGATTTGGGAGGCAATTCGGGAAAAGACCGGCATCACGGTGGAGCCCATCATTGTTCCATCTTCTGACTTTGCGCAAAAGCGCAACTTATACCTGACAACAGGTGAGGCGCCTGACTTTATTCCAAAGACGGGTTATAGTGAAATTAAGGAATTGCAGGGATCAGGCGTATTACTTCCGGTGAGCGATTACCTTGATTTAATGCCCAATCTGTCTCGTATTATCCAAGAGTGGGAATTGACAGAACTGGATAATATCTGTCATATTGATGGCAAGTTCTACTTGATGCCCGGCATCAAACAGTATAAGGCTATGTGGATTGGCTTGGTAATCAGAGCGGATATTCTGGCCAAAATTCCTGGTGCTCAGATAGATACTTATGATCATCTGTATGAGACGCTAAAGGCGATAAAGGAAATGTATCCGGATTCATATCCCTTGACAGCAGCAGGTGACAATTGGCTAAGCGTTGTAGGGGCTGCCTTTGGTATCAATGTGGACAAGAACATACCCATCACATATCAAGCTGCTGACGACAAGTTTGTTGTGACGGCTGCTTCGCAAGAGTATAAAACCTTTTTGGATTACCTAAACAAGCTTTTGGAAGAAGGCCTCTTGGATCCTGAATCCTTTACGCAGGAGGAACAGCGTATTACAGAAAAGCTGGTAACCGATAGAGCCTTTGCAACATTTGCTAGCAATAGCGTTGTATATGAGCCCAATCAAATTGGTGTAAAAACAAACTTTGAGTTCAATTTGGCCTTGGAACTGCCTCCAATTGGCACGTCAAACACAGTTCCTGCGGTAAACCGCCTAGGTCAGGGTGTTGTGCTACCCGCATCTGTGAAGGACAAGCCATATTTTGAGCGTCTGATTAGCTTTTTGGACTGGTATTATTACAGCGATGAAGGCATCGTGCTGGGCAATTGGGGAGTTGAGGGCGTGACGTATGCTACGGTGGATGGCGTGCGCGAGTTGGTTGACGGCATTAGTTATGAGTTTAAGAATCCCGGTGGGGAGAAAGACTTACAAAAGGATTTTGGCATGGTTAATGGTAGCCTGATTATTGCGGGTCCTGACTGGGAAATTAGCGACTGGGCAAGCGCTGAAGATGTTGCCTATGTGGAACGCGTACAGCAGGAACGTGTGTTTCTGGATGTTGAGCCGAACGTGCTGTTTACGGATGACGAAATGGAAGAAGTGGCAATTTTGAAAACCGGGTTGATGGACTATGTTGAGCGCATGAAACTGGAGTTCATCACAGGCAAGGCTGATATCGAAACCGGATGGACTGCTTTTGTGGAAAATTGCGGTAACAGCGGTGGTGTCCGTTTGCTGGAAATGTACAATCAGGCTTGGAGTCGGTAAAAGATATTGTGCCGGGGGGACGAGCGATTGTTCCTCCGGCACGCAAATACTTGTGAGGGTGTATGAGCTATTATCAAAGGGTATATGGTGCTTTGCTGGGTGTGGCCATCGGGGATGGTATGGGAGCACCTGTTGAAGGAATGTCACCTGAGAAAATAGAATCCCTTTTTCCTGAACATGATTATCGGGTCTTTTTGCCGGCCACACATAGGGGTGACCCTTCCACGGGAAAAGGAGACGGGCGGATCACTGATGATACGTTGATGACTGAGGCATTGATTGATGCCTATGCTGCGGCAGAGAACCATTTGGATGCATATGGCTTTGAGAAATGGATGCTCCCGGAAATTTGCGATATAAAGCGGTATATTCCAGAGCGAAAGGAAGAATTGCCTCTGTATGAACGCTTGTTCTTTCCAGAGCAATATCCGTTTTTTCGTATGCGCATTGCTAATGCTGAACCGCGAGTTGCGGGCGTTGGAAATTGCATAAACTGTGGTGTGGCGATGTATATGATGCCAATTGGGGCGGTGAATGCAGGCGCACCGTATTATGCTTATCAGGAGGCAGTGGTGTTTGCAAGTGCTCACAGTGAGTCCTATGGACTGGAGGGTGGCGCTGTTATGGCAGCGGCTTATGCGCAGGCGTTTGCAAGTGCCACGACAATTGCACAGGTAATTAATGTGGCAAAGTGTTATGCGCAGGATGGCACAGGTCTGGCACTGGCTCGCTGTATGGATGTGGTCAGTCCAAGTTTGCCTATTGCGGAGCAAAATCAACGGCTTCGTGCGGCAGTGGCAGTGCATGATCCGAGGACAGGCCACGTTAGTGACGATGCCCCGCTGAAAATAAAAGCAGCTGGGGATATTGGTCGCCCATCCCGCTTATATGTTGCGGAGGAAATCCCGGTTGCGTTGGCGCTGCTGGCCTATGGTGAAGGCTCGCTGCAAAAAACCCTGCAGGCAGCTGTGCGCTATGGAAGAGATTGCGATTCTATTGCCAGTATGGCATGCGGCCTGCTCGGAGCTATCTATGGGGCTGAGGTGTTTCCTCAGAAGCTGATTGAAGCATCACAACGGGAAAACCATCGGAATTTTGCCGCGCTTTCAAAAAAATTGGTTGATGTGGCTGCCTTGATCTGGAAAAAGGATCAACAGATGTTAAACGAACATGAAAATGCGATGAAGTGAGCGTGTGGAAATGGTTCAATACTTACCTGATGACTATTTGGAGCGGGTGTATGCGGCTTGGCTGGGAAAGATCATTGGTGTTCGGCTGGGCGCGCCTGTGGAAGGATGGAGTCCATCGGAAATCCAAAACATGTACGGCGACCGGCAAGGCTATTTGGTGGATTATCAAATGTTTGCTGCAGATGATGATATTAATGGTCCTGTTTATATTTTGAGTGCATTAGATCGCTTTGGTTATGGGGACAATCTGACAAGTGAAAAAATCGGGAAACATTGGTTGGATGTGATCGCCGATCATCAAGGCTTTCTTTGGTGGGGAGGCTATGGCCGCTCCACGGAACAAACGGCGTATGAAAACCTGCTGCACGGCATTGCGGCGCCGCGGTCAGGGTCGAGTGCACAAAATGGCAGTGATGTGGCAGAACAGATTGGTGGACAAATTTTCATTGACGGTTGGGGAATGATTGCAGCGGGAAATCCTGCGCTGGCGGCGGAATATGCTCGTAAGGCAGCAGCGGTTTCGCATGATGGGAACGGGATTTACGGGGCATGCTTCATTGCGGCTTGTGTGGCAGCGGCAGCTGTGGCTAAATCAGTGGAGCAGATTGTGGAAGAAGGACTTGGCGTAATCCCGAATGAGTGCGATTATGCGTGCATGGTTCGGGATATGCAGAAATTCCATGCGGAGCATCCCGCTCAGTGGAAGGATGCTCTACAGTATTTGTTGGATACTTATGGCTATCAGCATTACCAAGGTGCATGTCACATTATTCCCAATAGTGCGGTCATTGTGCTTGCATTATTGTATGGTCAAGGTGATTTTGACCGTACAATAATCATATGTAACCAATGTGGCTATGATACGGATTGCAATGTTGGCAATGTGGGTGCTATCATGGGTATGTTTGTAGGCTTGACGGGAATTAACTATGATAGATGGCGCACACAAATCAATGATTTGCAGGTGGGATCAAGCGCAATTGGTGCACGTAATATTCTGGACATACCCTCACTTTCCTTGTGGACAGCGCGCCATGGATATATGATTGAGCGGGGTACAATTCCCAACGAATTCCCATCCTTTGATGTGGCGCTTGCCCTCCAATTTGGATTTGATTTTCCCGGTGCTACTCATGGTTTTACCGTTAGCGCCAATACACCAGAGCGCTTAGAATATACGATTTGCCATGATGATGCGATGGGTCATGAGCGTATGGGAGCTTTGAAAATTGTTACAAGGCGAGCATTCAGAGGGAAAGAAGTGTATGTGGATCGTCGTACCTATTTCCGTCCAAAGGATTTTCATGACTGCCGTTATGACCCGTGGTTTTCCTCGCAGGTATATGCAGGGCAAACGGTGTCAGCCAGTGTGTTTTTACCTGAATCATGCAGCGGGTGTAAGGTTGCAATTTATGCTGTGGCGGCTGAAACTGGAAAAAGCTACGCTCAAGGCTGGGTGGAACTGACTGAAAATGAGTGGACAACGCTTCGGTATGTGATACCGGAAGAAGCAGGGTGTGTGGAGTCAATTGGCGTGATGCTATGCCCGGAAAAGCGGATGAACACAATTTGGTTGGATGATGTGCGAGTAGCGGGTACACCGGCCTACCGTCTCGAATTTGCAAAGCAAGGGACAGATGTGTGGCATGTGAATCGCAAAATTCCGGGCCAGCTAACGGTTTGCAAGGGAATGGCCAAGCTGGAGGGCGAGGTTCTAAGCCTTAGCGGCGCAGACCGGGCGATGGTGCTAACGGGGTGGGATATCCTACAAGGAGGCATTCAGTGCGTTATCCACAATTCGTGTTCAATCAACGGATCATATGCAGATTTTCAACGAGAACGCTGAAACGCAGCATTATTGTCTGAATTTTCAACAGGAGGAAATGATTAGGAATTATCTTCAATATGGCAAGGAAAATGAACTGATGCAACTGCTTGAGAAGATATATTGGGATAATTTAAGCGCCAATGTTGATGAAAAGGAAATGAAGAAGTTATATGCCACATTGCTGCGAGTGGGCGAGATTGTGATTAATCGGAAGAAGATTTTGCCCACAGATATTATGGGTGAACAGTACATTTCATGGGATGAACAGATGGCGGTGATGCGTCCGGATGATATGTACGCCTATTTGACGCTTTTCTATCGGAAGGTTGCAGAGAAAATGTCGGTGAATACGGAGCGGTCTCATGTGATTATTGAGCAGATTGTTCAACACCTCAACGAGAATTTCAGCCAGGATCTGTGCTTGAGTAACGTATCGGAAAAGTACGACATATCAGTTTCCAGCTTGACACGCCTTTGCAAGGAGTATACCGGCGAAACCTTTCAAAACTATCTAACACACATTCGCATCAAGCATGCTTGCGAATTGCTAAAAAACACCAATGCAACAATTGATATGATATCGGAGCAATGTGGATATGCCAGCAAATTCACTTTTTTGCGGGCATACAAGAGGATTGTAGGACTTACTCCCACAGAATTTCGACATCGTAAAGAATGATGCGCGGAAAAGGAGAAATGTATAAATGGAGACGAACAAAGCAAAAAATCTGACGATTGCATATATTGGTGGGGGTTCCCGTGGTTGGGCATGGTCTTTGATGAGCGATCTGGCGCTGGATGAACAGCTTGGCGGTGTGGTTCGCTTGTATGACATTGATCAGGATGCGGCTGAAAAAAATGTAAAGATTGGAAATATGATTTCGGCAAAGGATGAGGCGATTTCCAAGTGGAGCTACGAAAAGAAGGATTCGCTACGGGATGCGCTCGCCGGTGTCGATTTTATAATAATCTCCATTTTGCCAGGCACCTTTGAGGAAATGGAGTCGGATGTGCACGCAGCTGAAGCATATGGTGTCTATCAGTCGGTGGGTGATACAACGGGGCCTGGCGGATTAATGCGTTCGCTGCGTACAATCCCAATGTATGTGGAGATTGCGCAGGCGATCAAACACTATGCGCCCAATGCATGGGTTATTAACTATACCAATCCAATGGCAATGTGTGTGAAAACACTATATGAAGTGTTTCCGGAGATCAAGGCTTTTGGATGCTGCCACGAGGTTTTTGGCACGCAGCGGCTTTTATGCTCGGTGTTAAAGGAGGTTATGGGCGTAGAAGATGTATCACGAGAGGATATTATCGTTAACGTAATGGGTGTAAATCACTTTACTTGGCTGGATAAGGCCAGCTGGAGAGGTGTTGATTTGTTCCCGCTTTATCGTGAGTTCATTGCACGCTATGGGCAAAACGGTTACTGTGAGGGAAAACCTGACAATTGGCGAGAAAGCGGATTTGCCAGCGCAGATCGTGTGAAGATGGATTTGTTTGAACGGTATGGTATCATGGCGGCTGCGGGAGACCGTCATCTGGCAGAGTTTATGCCTCCTTGGTATTTGAAAGATCCTAAAACGGTACATCAATGGTGCTTTGGATTAACAACCGTGACGTGGCGCAAAGAGGAGCTGAAGGAGCGTTTGGCAAAAGCACAGCGCTTGGTTACCGGCGAAGAGCAAATTCAACTGAAAAAATCAAACGAAGAAGGTCATCTGCTGATCAGAGCAATTTTGGGTCTGGGCAATATGGTATCTAATGTCAACTTGCCAAATAGAGGACAGATCGAGAATCTGCCGTGGGGCGCGATCGTGGAAACCAACGCGCTTTTCTCAAAAGACAGCGTTCAGCCAATCCATGCGGGTTCTCTGCCCCCTCAGATTCAGATACTTGTAGCGCCGCATGCTGTGAAGCAGCAGACGATTTATGAGGCGGCCGTTCAATGCGATCCGAAGAAAGCTTTTTCGGTTTTTGCCAGTGATCCTCTCATGGCCTGTGTTGATGTGAAAGATGCAGAAAAGCTATTCAAAAAGATGCTGATCGCACAGAAGAAATATTTGCCTTCCGATTGGGAGCGTGCAATGGAAGGTTGATTGGCTATGTTCGGACGGTAGTTGCTTTGGGGATTGGTCGCTTCAGATCAATCCCCTTATTATGGTGTCCTTTGTTTCGTGGGATTGAGAGGGGAAATGAACATGAGTGCAATTAATGAATACTTGGCCTGTGTTAAGGATATTTTGACTCGGGTAGAGAAAACACAAATGCAGGGTATGGAGCAGGCGGCACATATGCTGCTGACTGCAACAATGAATGATCAAAACATATTTGCTTTTGGCTGTGGACATGCAGGATTGCTGGCACAGGAAATGTATTATCGCTCGGGTGGCATGGCGACGATTAATCCTGTTCGCGCGCCGGGGCTGGCGCTGGATGTTGATCCGGCAACCATGACAAGTGCCATGGAACGCTTGCCGGAATATGGGCGTATCATCGTAGACTTTCAACCTATGGTAAAAGACGATATCATCATCATTCATTCTGTGTCTGGACGCAATCATGTGCCTGTGGATGTTGCCATGCGCTGCAAGGAAATTGGCGTAAAAGTGATTGCATTGACGAATCTAACATACTCAAAAACGGTTTTTTCACGTCATACATCAGGCTTACGTTTGTTTGAGGTGGCGGATTTGGTGCTGGATAACTGCGGACACGTTGGGGATGGTGCACTTCAATTGGCAGGACTGTCCGAGTGCGTTGGTCCTACGTCAACAGCCATTGGTGCAGCTATGCTCAATGCGATGATGTGCCGTGCAGTGGAGCTGATTGCGGAACAACGCCAAACAGTTCCCGTGCTTGTGTCTGGGAATGTTGAGGGTGGTGACAAATACAATCAACAAGTGCTTAATCAATATCGGAAACATATTTTCTATATGGGATAGTAGCATGTGAACGTTTTTGCCCCTTGGCATAGGGGGTATGGTGTCGGGATTCTTAATTTTGCATTGACATCTGGGAAAATGCTTGATATAAATGGTTCATATTGAAATACGTGCCTTTGATAGAAATTTGAACTGATGACGCATTGTGAAAATGAATGAAGTAACGAGCTAGTTACAGGTTTTTTGAAGGGATGGTTGTTACAAAATGATGTATGCTGAGTGGTCTGATCGGTTGTTACACTGGGTTGCCACACTGGAAAAAGATTTCTTTCAGCCTGTTGGTGAATTGCATTTTCAAGGGTTTACGACCTATGAGCATATGAGCTACGAGCAAGCGTCCTGTCAGGATTTTACCACTTTTCCATCTGATACGCCTTGGGGGGACGAGTGGGAATACTTGTGGCTTCGGGCGATTGTTCCCCTCCCTGAAAATAAAGCAAAGCAACCCTTGGTTCTTAAACTGCAACCCGGTGGTGAAAGCTGTATTTATGTCAACGGTAATGCGTTTGGCACGTATCGAGCGGGATGGGTTGGTATCGAGCACCATTACATGGTCGATAATTATTTGGATGAGGATATTGCCTGCAATGGGCGTTTTGAGCTGATGCTGGAAGTGTACGCGGGACATTTCTATCCAAACGGACAGATCAATTTTTGTGCGCCGGGGCCTGTGTTGCCGGGTAGCTATGAAAATGAGCGCAAGGGAACGCCACGCGCAGTGCTGGGAAAAAGCGAGATAGGCTATTGGAATGAAATAGCTTATCAGCTTTGGTTGGATGTAAAGACGCTTGAGCAAACCATGCAGCAGATGGAGGCACACAGCCTGCGAGCCAGAAAAATAGAAAAAGCCTTGCAAGAATTCACCCTAAGGGTTGATTTTGAGCAGCCCTTGGAGGCGAGGGTGCACGACTATGCACTGGCACGGGAATGCCTGAAGGAGGCGCTAGCCTGCAAAAACGGTTGCACAACGCCGGTATTCTATGGTGTTGGGAATGCACATTTGGATGTTGTATGGCTTTGGACGCTTGCAGAAACCGAGCGCAAAATTCTGCGTACCTTTGCAGCGCAGCTGCGATTGCTGGAGCGTTATCCAGAATACCGCTTCTTGCAAAGTCAGCCTCAGCTTTATGATATGTGTAAAAAGCGCTATCCAAAGCTATACCAAGGCATTCGTGAGGCGATTGGAAAAGGGAGCTGGATTGCCGAGGGTGCAATGTGGGTTGAGCCGGACACCAACATGACAGCCGGTGAATCGCTGGTGCGCCAACTGTTATATGGCATTACTTTTTTTGAACAGGAGCTTGGCGTGAACTGTGAAATTCTTTGGTTGCCGGATACATTTGGGTATTCAGCGGTTTTGCCACAGCTTCTAAAGGATTGTGGAATAAAGTATCTGGTTACGCAGAAGATTTTTTGGTCTTATAACGACGGAGAGCGCTTTCCCTATCACTATTTTACCTGGCAGGGTATGGATGGCAGCCGAATTGATACCTTTCTACCTACCAGCTATACCTATCGAACCGATCCCAAGGAATTGTGTGAAACATGGAAAAAACGGGTGCAGGAGGATGATTTGTCTTGCTTTTTGTTGCCCTTTGGCTATGGAGATGGCGGTGGGGGACCCACGCGTGATGACATTGAATTAGCACTTCGACAGGCAGATTTAGAGGGTTGCCCAAAAATCAAAATGACACACCCGGTAGAGCTGTTTGAAGACCTGCAAGATATGGGCGGGACACAGCATTGCTATGTGGGTGAATTGTATTTCGATGCGCATCGCGGGGTGTATACCACGCAGGCAGATATCAAAAAAGGAAATCGCAGAGCAGAGCTGGCGCTACGCAGGGCAGAAATATGGAGCAGCCTGGCTCGTGCAGAGCAAGGGTACAGCTACCCACACAGCAAGCTTGAGACGCTGTGGAAAAATGTGTTGCTCAACCAGTTTCATGATATCTTGCCCGGCTCGTCTATTGAGCGTGTGTATGCGCAAGCAAATGCTCTGTACCAGCAAACGCTTGGGGAGGCAGAGGCCGTCTGTCAGGATGCATTGGAAGCGTTGCAAGGAAAAGAAGAGGGTTATTTCAATGATCTTTCTTGGGAAAGAACCATTCTGATGAAAAAGGATGGGGAGGATGCACTCCTGACATTGCCCTCTTTAGGATATCAAAGCCTTTGCTGTGCCGTTCTTTTGAATGACGATCAGAAGGCTTGTATAGAAAAAACTGATTATGGCTACGTTTTGCAAAACAATCATGTGTTGGCGGCCATTAACAGCAACGGGGAAATGACCTCTTTTATCTTGAAGGAGAGTGGCCGACAATTGGCGGGGGGCAGCATGAATTGCTTTAGGCTTTATAAAGATGTGCCTCGCAATTTTGATGCATGGGATATTGATAGCATGTATGAGCTGCAAGGCGTGCCTTTGCAAGAATTGGCAACCGTTGAGATTGGAGCAAATAGCCCTGCAAAGTGCAGTCTGCGTGTGACCAGAAAAATAAGCCATTCGATTCTTGTGCAAGAAATTATTCTATATGCAAATTCCAAACGCATTGAATTTGATACAACCATACAGTGGCATGAACTGCACCGTCTACTTAAGGTATCCTTCCCGATCAAAGTGCTTGCGCAAGAAGGCATAAATGAAATGCAGTATGGTTATGTGAAACGACCCACCCATCGCTCACGGCGCTATGAAAAGGATCGGTTTGAGGTTTGCAATCATCGCTATTCGGCATTGTGCGAAGAAAGTCATGGTGGGGCAGTGCTTAATGACTGTAAGTATGGTGTGAGCATGGTGGACAATTGCATTAGCTTGACGCTACTGCGTGCGGCAGCATCTCCGGAAATGGCAACGGATCAAGGGCTGCATCAATTCACCTACGCATTTACCGGTTGGGATGGAAGCTTTTTGCAAAGTGATGTGGTTAGACAGGGCTATGAATTGAATTGCCCGCCGGTAAAGAGCCTTGTGCCTTCATTGGGTCAAAGCTATTTTTCCATAAAGGGTGCAGAAAACATTATTATTGATTGTATAAAGTTGGCCGAGGATCAAAGTGGCGACTTGATGATTAGATTGTATGAAAGCAAGCGGGCAAGCACTCTTTGTGAACTGGTAACGCCTCTGCACGTGGTTCAGTGCTATCAATCAAATTTGCTGGAAAAGGTGAGGCAACCGCTGGCTATGCTGCCCGCAGGGATTCCGCTTAGCTTCAGGCCGTTTGAGGTGAAAACCCTCAGACTTGTGACATGTGCCCGATAGAGGAAATAACGGCGAAAGCAAGGCGGGCAGAGTGGGTCGGAAAACCGCGGGAATACGGTGAAGTTGTTTCCTTTGCCGGGTTTGCATATTAGATTATGGGTGTGTCTTAGCAAACGTGTAAATGCAGAAAAATCAGCAAGTTACAAGGAAACCAAGTCATGCTTTTACCAGCTTGGAGGATAAGGAAACGATAGAGACCGACCTAAGCGCCAAGCTGGATTTTGCGAGAAGCGATGCTACAAGACATCGCTTTTATCGCTTCCCAGAGAATCAAAGTGATAGGCTCCCCCAGCCTTCTTCGGGTCAGGAACAAAATAGGTAATGAGTACATCAGCGAAATCATCTGATTGTTCCTGAATCAAAAGTAGCTTATCGTTCAATCGTTGCTTTTCTTCCTCTGTCAACGTTATTCGTCGGTCTGTCAAGCGCGCTGTTTCGATAATAGCAGATTCATGCCCGGTTAAAGCTGCAAAAGGTGCAAACTGCGCTGCACGATTTTGGATGCTCATGGGTGGATGACGTTGAGAAATAGGGCGCTTCAGATGGATGATATCATCATAACACTTGGATTGGTTGTGATTGTCCTTCATGGGATAGCTCCTTTACGCTTTGTGTCCACCAATTTGTTGGTTGCGGTTGATGGTGGTGGCACCATCCTGAAGGCTTGTCCCTTTTAATATGGCATTTTTGCCAAACTTCTTCTTAATGTCCAGCATGGTCAGTTGAAGCTTTCTTTCCTCTTCCAATGCTTCTTCTTCAGCCTTTCGCTAGGCATCCAACGCTTCATAATCTGTGAATAAATCCAGCTGTTCGACGGCGGAGGTTGTAACTGCACGATTTGCATCAACGACGCGATTGGCAATAAGGTTTAATCGGCGAATCAGTAAATCCTCTGCGACAATGGAATCAAATAATTCCATGACACCTTCCATGATGAGCTTGATAGAGGAAGTTTGCCTTTTGAGATTGGTAGTCCCGTGGGCAGCCTTTGGCACGGCACGCCCATAGGCATCAACAGTTACAGAACCTTTGTATTGCTTTTTTCTTGCGGGATCACTTAGGTTTTCAATGTCAAATCCTACGGTTAGTACCAACTGGTCGGTGATTAAGTGCTTATCCACCAAATCCAGCGACAAAAGCTCCACCATTTCACGAACTACTAGCTTTCCCTTTTGAAAGGTATAGGGCTCCTGCAAAACCTGACCAGAGCCAATGCTGTTGCTTTGCGGTTTATGGGCCTTTACTTGTTCCATTGTACATGGTTCAATACCCCAAGCGTGGTCGATGAGTAATTCTGCATTCACCCCAAAGAGCTTAAAAAGCAAATCTTCATTAGGGTAATCCGTTTCATTACCAAGGGAGCAACGGGCAATATCACCCATGGTGAATAGTCCATTTTCCTCTAGCTTTTTGGTATAGCCACGTCCGACACGCCAAAAGTCAGTAAGAGGACGATGCGTCCATAGCTGTTGACGGTAGGCTTGTTCATTTAAGCAAGCAATACGCACACCATATTCATCAGCCTTGGCACGCTTTGCAACAATGTCCATGGCAATTTTACCCAAATACATATTGGTGCCAATACCGGCAGTAGCTGTGATGCCTGTCGTTGCAAATACATCGTGAATCATGCGCCTTGCCAGCTCAGTGGGCGTCGCTTTATAGGTTGATAAATAATGAGTGGCGTCAATGAACACCTCATCAATGGAATAAACATGAATGTCCTCTGGAGAAATATATTTCAAATACACTTGATAAATCTCAGTGCTGATTTTCATGTAGCGAGCCATTTGGGGCGGTGCAACAATGTAGTCAATTTCCAAGGAAGGATTGCTTTGCAGTTGTATATTGTCACTGGAAGCGCCAGAGAATTTTCCTCCTGGTATGAGCCGTTGACGCTTGGCGTTAGCTAGTTTTACCTGACTTACGACTTCAAACAAACGAGCTCGTCCAGATATGCCATAGGATTTGAGGGAGGGAGTGACAGCTAAGCAGATGGTTTTTTCGGTGCGACTGATATCGGCTACAACAAGGTTCGTGGTCATTGGATCTAAACCACGATCCATGCATTCAACAGAAGCATAAAAGCTCTTGAGATCGATACAGATATAGGTGTTTTGCTGTGACATGCCATCGCTCCTCCTTCTGAAGACTTGTTCCTTGCTGTTGATAATACCAATCGCTTTTCTGCTGTTATTACAGCGAAAGCCATCACCATGTACCCTCCTGCGTATTTGTTATATAGGCTTAGAATATCACAACGTGCATGGTTTGTAAAACACGAGTAGGCTGAAGAATATGGTTGTAAAGTGCCTTGCTACGTCTAATTTTGTCTGTTTCCACAAAGAATCACGATTCAGTACTACTTTTGTCGAAAGCCTTGTAAATTCATACATAATAAAGTATCCTGATGTCTGATTGTCATATTTTACCAACAAATGCAATCAAAGTACGAACGAGATAGGAAGGTACGAATGTTGATTGAAATGATTGCATACTGCTATTTTGCTGTTCCCTGAACAAGGGACAGCTTTTTTTTGCCTATTCATGCTGATTCTACAAAGAAAAATCAATTACGCAATACACATCAAAGAAGGAGCAAAATTGCTCTATCCATAAGAAACTTGGATATCGTGATTTACAACGGAATGAATGCATTTGCCTAGGCGTATCTATTTTTTTGGCTCACCAAAGCTTCCATTAGACAATATTTACTACTATAAAAAACATAAACACTGGCTTTGCTACCTACTAAAGTACCCATGATGAGGCCTTTCTTGACACCAAAACAAGAAAGGAAGAAAACATCATGGGTACATTTTTTATTTTTGAAAACGACAAAAAACACGAAGTTTCGCAGGAGGTTTATCAGGCGTATAAGCGTCCTGCTTGGGTTGAAAAGAAAAGAGCAAAGGTGCGTAAAGACAAGGAACTGTCTATAGATGCCTTTAAGGAAGCTGGGTATGAGCAGGACATTCAGGATGCCTTTGTGCAGGTACTTGGAAAGCTCATGGCGGACAAGGGTGAGGTGATTGCCTTTTGTCAGAAGAAATTGCAGGGGTTATTGGATGCGTCAAAGCTGGAACAGGAGATAACACAGCAACGAGTTACAGTAGGGTGCATCAAAGAAAAGCTGTACAATATGGTGCAGGAGAACGCTCGTAATGCCTTGGATCAGGATGTCTTTGAGCAAGAATATGAACAAAAGGAAAAGGAACTGGAGAAACAGCAAGGGCGACTGGAACAAATGCTTGACGCCAAAAGAGACAGGGAAAGTCGTGTGCTCCAACTTCAAGGGTTTATCGAGCGTTTTCATGGGGAACTGGATGGGCTAAGCTGGTTTCATGAGGATGTGTTCTTGGGGATGGTGGATGTTGTGAAGGTGATAGAGGGTGGGGAGATGGTATTTGTATTGAAAAACGGGATGGAAGTTAATGAATAAGTTGCTTGATATGCACATTACGCTTTCTATATTAGAATACGTTATCTCAATTAGAACTGTCGCATTGTATCAACTCCGATGTTCAGACGCATAGTCCAACCCAAAGGTTGATACAATGAGAGTCGTCATGAAAATGGCGGCTCTTGTTGTGTATCTTGCAGAAAACCCATGAAAATGGCGGCTTTGCAGGCGTACAGTACATATTCTGGCAGACAAAACGTCATTCACGAGCGCTGGTACAGCTCGTGCGACGGATGCCATCGCCCCTGAATATGAACTCACGACGGAAAGTTTGCACCCCCCTGCCCGAAATTTACACCCTCTCGGAGAAACTGCACCCGCCTGTAGATCAAACAAAAAGCGGAGTTGTGGAAAGGACAATTTGAACACGTAAGTGGCAAAAACTGGACATGCCAATGAGTTATCAAGACCGCGTCACAATCCCCAATACGTCGTATAGCGAGTAAATCAGCTTACAGGCTATACGGCGTATTAGCTATTACGTCTTTCGTTAGTCCCCGCTGTCAACCTTCCGCTTTTCATTCCGCCGCCAAATAATGTCGATAGCTGTTTACATCAAAAGAGTCCGCCAACCGCACACATGCCCGGATCGCGACATCCCAAATGAGCGGATCCTTGCCATGCATGGTATGCGCGCTGTCGTCATAGTCGAAAATCATCGTGTTGCTGGTGGCGTTCCAACAGCCACAGGCATTCGCCGCAGAGAGGTGTCCCTCGGAGCAAGCCCTTGGGCAGTTTGACAGAGAAAGCCTTTTTTACAGAAACCTGTTTCTTCATGGGGTACCACCTTCATATCCTTTGTTTATCCCTGATTGCGGAGCTTGAACCGTCCCGCAGTAGGTCCGCGCGATTGGGCGTTTGTACGCCGAGAGGCCTTGTCCTCGTTCTCGTCACCCGAAAGCACTTCATAGGCAAATTGTTCCCGGGAAAACCCACGGCATGTTTTTTATCAAATGTAAAATTATATATTGCGCGTTCCACTACGATACTGTATAATAAGCAGGGGAGTGATTTGCAATGCGTTTGGGGTGGACAACGGGCAAGTATACAACAACCTATCGGGCTGTTAAAACCATTAGAATAGACGGAAAGAACAAAACCATCATTGTGAAAAATTTTGGTTCCGAAAAATCGATCAAAGAAACCTACGGAGTAGAAGACGCAAAAGCTTGGGCAAAAGAACAAGTACAAAAAATGAGTGAGGCCGAGCAAATCCAAGAGCCTTCCTTTGACTTTACTTTGAATGCAGCAGTCGATTTGGAGATGAATTCCCAAACGACCTTTAACGGCGGGTACTTATTCTTGCAAACCATCTATCACCAGCTAGGGTTTGACCAGATTTGTGCAGCAATACGCACAAGGTATCACTTCGACTACAATCTAAATGCCATTTTGTCTCGCTTGTTATATACGAGAA
>JAQUWD010000004.1:0-70962 GCA_028693055.1 Eubacteriales bacterium
GATTGCGAGAATTGCCCATTTTTTGTTCTTGTTAAACCAGATTTTCATTTGATCTCAATCCTTTCGTTTCCGTGTTATTGATCACGCAAAGGATTCCATCATTGCTTTCGCTTTTGCGAAAGCCCGCCGGAGGCAGGCACTCGTGCCCCGGCGATGGATGCTTCGGGTAAGTCTTTCGGCTTGCGGTTCATGGTCCCCCGGCGGCCTTCCCACCTCCCGAAGGAAGCAGTGGCTGTACGGCGTTTTCTGATCTTTTTGCCATGGGCTTTGGTCAAAAAGATCAGAAAACGTCGGCTGGGTTTCTCCCCGCTTACGGCGACGAGTTCGCTCGGGATTTACACCCGATTCCTTTATGATGCTTTCGCACCCGAAGTCCTTTGGTTGTCCAAAGTAAGAACCATCCTCTTTTAGCGCCTACGGTTCAGCAATGCCGTCGTCAGCATGAAGCCCATGACGGTGCTTTCCACCAGCACCACCTGTCCGTTGATGGTTAAAACGGTTAACAGCAGTTCAGAATGCACCGCGCCGATGCTTTCTAAATATTGATAAAGCAATAAAAGCAGCAGTACCGCTGCCCCAACCAGCAGCCAAGGGGTTAAGCCGTTGGTGTAATGCTTCACCCCGGCGGCGGGTAAAACCAGAGCGGCGCAAAGGCCCAGCGCCATCCCCTTTAGTAGAAAGGACCAGAAGGAACCGGCACTCATCAGCGTGTCCAACCAATGATAAATCATACAGGTAATGAGGCATAACAGCAGAGGACAAAACGCCGCCGCCAGTTTTCTTAGCAGCATGGCGGCTCGCCCTCCTGTTCAAGCAAAGCAAGGGTTTCCTGCCGTTCCCTGTTGGTGATCTCCGCTTGGTCAAATAAATCGCGCCGCATCCGGGCGGTAACCAGCAAGCTTTGCCGCCGCCGCCATGCTTTAATCTTGGCGTGGTCGCCGTTCAAAAGCACCTCTGGCGCTTCAATGCCCTCAAACACTCGAGGCCGCGTATATTGGGGATATTCCAACAAACCGTCGCAAAAGCTTTCCTCGTTGGTACTGTCCTCGCTACCCAGCACGCCGGGCACATATCGCGCCACTGCGTCGCAAAGAGCCATAGCGGCGAGCTCGCCGCCGGTCAGCACAAAATCCCCCAAGGAAATTTCTTCATCCACCACGCTATCGATGGCTCGCTGATCTACGCCCTCATAATGGCCGCAAAGGATCACGAAACCATCCTCTCCAGCTAATTGGCGCACCTTCTGCTGGGTCAGCGCTTTTCCCCGGGGGCTCATATACAGGCAGCGGCCGGTAAAGCCTTCTTGGCGGGCGTGACGCACTGCGTCGCAGATGGGCTGTGCCAGCATGACCATGCCTGCGCCGCCGCCAAAGGGATAATCATCCGTATTCTTATGCTTACGGTCGCTGAAGGGCCGGATATCCATGGGCTGAATGTCCACCAGCTTGTCCCGGCGGGCACGCCCCAGAATGCTAGAGTTCAGCACGCCGTCAAACATCTCGGGGAACAGCGTCAGTATGGCGATCTTCATAAAGGGCGACCTCGCTAAGCTTGTTTTCATCGAGTACAATGCGTTCGTTATCGACGTCTATTTCCAGCATGACGGCCTTAATGGCCGGTACCATCAAAGAGCCATGGGGCGTTTGAAACACAAAAATATCAGTGCCGCCGGGGGTGAGGATATCCTGAAGGGTGCCGATCAAAGCGCCCTTGGTATCGTAGGCCTTGGAACCTAAAGCGTCTGCAATGAACACTTGGTTCTCGGGCAGCTCCCGGGCATGGGCGCGGTCCACATACAGCATTACGCCCCGCAGCTTTTCCGCTTCGTTGCGATCCTCAACCCCTTCAAAGGTCAGGTATACGTCGTCGCCGTTGATCCGCGCCGATTGGATGGTCATCGGCTCAAAGCCGTCGCCCGTCTTGCGAAGAATGGAGGTAAGCTCCTCAAACCGATAGGGATCGTCCGTATAATGGCGCAGCTTTACTTCGCCGCGGATTCCTTGAGGGCGGACGATTTCGCCCACCAGCAGATGGGATTGTTTCATACGATCCACAAACTCCTTTAAAAATGAAAAAAAGAACCAGCACCAAAGAAAGTGCGATGGGGCTGCGTCATGGGGGAACGGCAGGGGTTTCACGCCTGCAACCCTGACAGGGGCTAATGCCCCTGTCCCATTACTTCCCCCGCCATGCGGGAAAAAGTGGGATTCATAAGGGCAAAGCCCTTATGCGGTGGGTTTGGGAGGCGGAGCCCTCCAACGTCCTTCGTGATGCAGCCCATCTCGTTTCTTTGAGCCAATCCTATACGGATTATTGAATTTCCACAAACACGGGCTTTGCGTCCTTGGCGGTAGCGGCGCGCACCACGGCGCGAAGCGCCTTGGCAATGCGGCCCTGCTTGCCGATAACCTTACCCATGTCCTCGGGCGCCACATGCAGCTCCAAAATGGTTGCTTCGGGGCCGGCGGTCTCTTCCACAGTCACTGCGTCAGGATTGTCCACCAGCGACCGGGCTACGTATTCCACCAGTTCTTTCATCGGTCTCAGCCCTCGATGATGCCGCTCTTCTTTAACAGAGTGCGAACGGTATCAGTAGGCTGTGCGCCGTTGGCAATCCACTGCTTGGCCTTTTCGCCGTCGATCTTAATCAGCGAAGGCTCCACCATGGGATTGTAGTAACCGATTTCTTCAATGAAACGGCCGTCGCGGGGGCTGCGCTCGTCAGCTACGACCACGCGATAGAAAGGCTTCTTTTTCATACCCATTCTCTTTAAACGAATTTTAACCATTGGCTTTATCCTCCCAAATGCTTTGATTTTATCTGAAAATCACAGAAGTGATCTGTCAGCAAGGTACGAGTGGAACCGTGATCAGAAGGGCATCCGCATACGGCCCTTTTTGCCGCGTCTACTTCCCATCATCTGCTTCATCATGGACTTGGCCTGATCAAACTGGCGAATGAGGGCGTTTACGTCCTGCACCGTGGTGCCGCTTCCGGCGGCGATGCGCTTGCGGCGGCTGGCGTTGAGAATGCCGGGATTGCGGCGCTCTCTGGGGGTCATGCTGCGAATGATGGCTTCGGGCTTCTTCATGGCGTTGTCGTCGATTTCCACGTCTTGCAGCTTGTTTCCCACACCGGGCAGCATCCCTAACAGGCTTTGAATGCCGCCCATTTTTTTCATCTGCTGCATCTGGCCTAGAAAGTCGTCCAGCGTCAGCTCTTGACCGCCCTTTTTGGCAATGCGCTCCGCGTCGCCCGGCTCGAAGGCCTCCTGCGCCTTTTCGATCAGCGTCATCACGTCGCCCATGCCGAGGATGCGGCTGGCCATACGGTCGGGGTAAAAGGGCTCGATATCGCTGAGCTTTTCGCCGGTGCCGCTGAACTTGATGGGCTTGCCAACCACGGCTTTAATGGATAACGCCGCGCCGCCCCGGGTGTCGCCGTCCAGCTTGGTCAGGATCACGCCGTCCACGCCCAGCTCGTCGTTAAAGGTCTTGGCTACGTTCACCGCGTCCTGACCGGTCATGGAATCGACCACAAACAGGATTTCCTGCGGCTTCACGTCCGCCTTGATTCGGCGAAGCTCTTCCATCAGCTCCGTATCGATATGGAGCCGTCCGGCGGTATCGATGATCAGCACGTCCCGGCCATAGCTGCGCGCATGCTCGATGGCTTCCCGCGCCGTTTTCACCGGGTCTTGGGTTCCGTGCTCATAGACGGGTACGTTTACCTGCTGCCCTACCACCTGCAGCTGCTTAATGGCTGCGGGACGGTAGATATCGCAGGCGGCTAGCAGCGGCTTTTTTCCCTGCTTTTGCAGGTAGTTGGCCAGCTTTCCGGCCATGGTGGTTTTACCCGCGCCTTGAAGGCCGCACAGCATATAAATGGTGGGAACCGAGGACGACCAGGTAAGCCGGGCGTTTTCCGTGCCCATCAAGGCGGTCATTTCCTCGTTGACAATCTTGATCACCTGCTGGGAGGGGGAAAGGCTGTCCAGCACCTGCTGGCCAACGCAGCGTTCCGTTACCTTCTTGCAGAAATTCTTAACCACCAGATAGTTAACGTCAGCCTCTAAGAGAGCTACGCGAACCTCGCGCATGCCTTCCTTTACAGCCTGCTCGGTAAGCTTGCCCCGGCCTGTCAGGCGGGAGAGCGCACCCGATAATTTCTGGCTGAGTCCCTCAAATGCCATGGACGTCCTCCTCCTGCTTTCTCATCGTCATTTCAATCAAGTCGTCCGCTTCACGGACGGCTTGGCGCGCTTCCGTAGGTAAGGCGCTGTCTTGCGCCGTCTGGAGCAGCGCTCGCGCCTGCTCTAAAAGATTCAGCATTTCCGTCAGCCGACCGGCTGCCCCCAGCGCCTCTTCGTAGTATCTCAGCTTTTCTGCCGAACGGGTAATCAGCTCATGCACGTTTTGACGGCTGACCCCAAGGTGCTTGGCAATCTCGCCCAGCGAAAGATCCTCGTCATAGTGGAGCGTTAGCGCTTCTCGCTGCTTGGAGGTAAGCAAGCCACCGTAAAAGGCACACAGCGTACTGATTTCCACGCCGTTTTCCAGCTTTTGCTCCATCGCCGCCAAGGGATCGCTCACTGCGTTCGCTCCTTTTCATCTGTCAAGCAATTTATCTTGACAGCCTTGTCAATATACATGATTTGCATTGACTTGTCAAGCCGAGCGGAGATATATTTTGTGGAAGAACCAAAAAGAACCAAAAAAGTCGCAACACATTTTTGTTGACAAACGCATAATGATCGTTTATTATCATGAACGATAATATTATCATAAATGATAATCTAAACCAAAGGAGGTAGCATGGACTTAACGGAGGTAGTGATGAATTCTGCCCGACAAAGGATATTACAGTTCCTGTTAGCCCAGGGGGACGCAACGCCGGGACAAATGGCGGAAAAGATGAAGGACATTCCACGCCCTAGCCTGTACCGTCATTTGCGTATTCTATTGGATGCAAATGTCATTGAAGTGTCGCAGGAAAAGCGGATACGCGGAGCTGTGGAAAAGACCTATCGGGTAAAGAAAAATCTGACCGGCAATGGGAAAGAGTCAGAGGACACGCCAAAGCTGATCAACAGCGCCCTTCTGTCCTTGACAGCCTCCTTTACCCACTATTTCGCAGATCCTCAGGCCGACCCGGTGAAGGATTTGTTATCCGTATCCTTCTCAACGCTGATGCTGTCGGACGAAGAAATGATCGGGCTTCTGAAACAAGTTGGCGAGCTTTTGAATGCGCACATGACCAACGAACCGCTGGAAAATCGAAAAACGCGCCGCTTGGCATTTATTTCTTACCCGGATACCAAACCGAAAAAAGGAGAAGAATCCCAATGAAAAAGAAACTGCGTTCTATGATCACCATGGTTTTATCCCTTTGTATGCTTGGCGGCTTCACCGCCGGTGCGCAGGGCATGGATTCCTACGAAGCGGACGCCCTAGAAACGGCGCAAGCGCTGCGAGACGAAGAATACCAAACGGTCTATGACCGCCTGAACGAGACGATGAAAGCCGCGATATCCTCCGAGCAATTGGCAGCCGGATGCCAGCAAATCGCCCAAGCGTTCGGTGATTTTGTTGCGGTGGAAAGCGTTACCTCCACAGTGACGGACGGCTTGACCACCGTAGAGGTGGTGGAGCGTTATCAGCTTGGCGGCGTTAAGGTGATCATCACCTATTCCACCCTAAGCGAAATCGCCGGTCTGCGTCTAAGCCCAGCCGCGCTTGCGCAGGAGGCCCAGTCCACTGACCAGTGGGAGGAAATCCCCCTGACTGTCGCCGCCCAATCCGAGCTTCCGCTCAATGCGATGCTTACCTTGCCCGTGGGCGTTGAGAAGCCGCCGGTGGTGATTTTTGTCCACGGCTCCGGCTCCTCCGATATGAACGAATCCGTTGGTACGGCAGGCAACGGCCCCTTCCGGGATATCGCCCATGGATTGGCAGAGCAGGGTATTGCCAGCTTGCGCTACGATAAGCGCAGCTACGTCTACCCCGAAACCTTTGGCGATTTATCTACGGTAACCCTAGAGCAGGAAACATTGGACGACGCTTATGCAGCCATTGCCATGATGGAGGCAGATGAACGGGTGGACGGGGTGTTTGTGCTGGGACATTCTCTAGGCGGCATGCTTGTGCCAAAAATCGTTACGGATCATCCCGAACTCAAGGGAGCTATTTCCATGGCGGGTACTTTGCGCCAGCTTTGGGATGTAATCTATGATCAGTCCATGGAGGCTTTAGCGGCGCTGGGAGAGGTGCCGGAGGAGCAAAAGGCGGCAGTGGACGCTCAGCTTGCGAAGCTGGAAGCGGATGTGGCGGTTCTACGGGATGGCAGCTATCAAAGCATGGCGGATACTGAATTGCTCATGAACATTCCCGTTGGCTACTGGCGGTCGTTGGACAACACCAACGGCATGCGGTTTTTGGACAGCTTAACCGCGCCGTTGCTTATTTTGCAGGGCGAGGCAGATTTTCAGGTCTATGCGGATGTGGACTACGAACTCTGGAAGGAATGCTTGGGAGATCGGGACAATGTAACCTTCCGCCTTTACGAGGGGCTGAATCATCTAATGATGCCGACTACCGGACTGCGCACGGTGGAGGACTACAATACCGCCGCGACGGTTTCCCCCGAGGTAATCAACGATATTGGGGCTTTTGTGATGGGGCGGTAGAAGCGGGTAATTTTGCCCCCCCGATCTGACCCCTTACAATAGGCTAAAAAGTGTCAAAAGGTGTTGTGAACTGAATCAAAATCCAGTAGGAAAACCCCCTTGAAACGCTTGCTTCAAGGGGGTTACTATGGTACGCCCGGTGCGGTTCGAACGCATGGCCTTCAGAGTCGGAGTCTGACGCTCTATCCAGCTGAGCTACGGGCGCATGAATACCAGCAATTATTGTACATGGAAATCGACCGTCTTGTCAAGTGCCAAATTTCCTTGCTTCACAGGCGCGTGTTGCCTTGTCGTACTATTCGGGCTACAATAGAAGCAACGTACGATGAAAAGGAGACCCGATACGATGGATATACTCGCTTACTGGCAAGCCGTTTTGCAGCAGAATGCTTCCGCGATGAGCCGTTTTTTTGCACCCGCCGCCACCGTGAAGTGGCACAATACCAACGAAGAATTCACCGCTGATGAATTCATCCTAGCCAACTGTAAATATCCGGGCAGCTGGGACGGAGCCGTGGAACGGATGGAGCATATTGGAGACCTGCTGATTACCGTAGCCCATGTTTTTCCAAGGATCAGGGGCTGACCTTTCACGTTACCTCGTTCATCAAGGTGGCGGATGGTCAGATTACGTCGCTGGATGAATACTGGGGCGACGATGGGCCCGCGCCCCAGTGGAGAATAACGCTGGGGTTGGGGAAACCCATCGAATAAGGCGCGGAAACGTCACCGCGTTACGGCTTGATAGACGCTTCTGTTTCGCCTACCCATGCAAACCGCGGGCCGCGATAACCCTCCCGCTCTACGGTCTCGCTCCACATGGAAGCGGGGCGAACCCAAATGCCCCGCTGTCCGTATAACGCCTGATAGACCACCATTTCCTCCAAGGTTTCGGAGTGCTTGGCCAAATACAGAAGCCGATAATAGTTGCCCTTGAAATGCCGGTAAACGCCTGGTTTCAGCTCCATTATGCCCGTTCCTTCTTCCACTGCATAAAGCTTTCGAAGGAGCCCTCGTGATCCAGCAGGCCTTCCTTGCCCAGAGGAAATTCCATAACACGGTTCGCAATTTCATCGATGAACTGATGGTCATGGGAAGCGAAGAACAAATTGCCGGGATAGGCTTGTAGGCCGTTGCTCAGGGCGGTGATGCTCTCCAAATCCAGATGATCGGTGGGCTGATCGAGGATGAGGGCGTTGGCCTTGCTCATCATCAGGCGGCTGAGCATGCAGCGCACCTTTTCGCCGCCGGATAAGACCTTGGCGGCTTTGTAGACCTCGTCGCCGCTGAAAAGCATGCGGCCAAGGAAGCCGCGTAGGTATGTCTCGGTTTGGTCGAAGGAGTATTGGCGCAGCCATTCCACCAGACTGCCGTCAAAACCCTCGAAAAAGCGGGTATTATCCTTGGGGAAATAGCTCTGGGTGATGGTGACCCCCCATTTGAAGCTGCCCGCATCCGGGTTTAGCTCGCCCACCAAAATGCGGAAAAGCGCGGTGGCACCCGCCTCATTATCGCCAACAAAGGCGATTTTATCGCCCTTCTTAACGGTGAAGCTGACGTTATCCAGCACCTTTACGCCGTCCACGGTCTTGGACAGATTTTCCACCGTTAAGATATCCTTGCCCGCTTCCCGTTCCGGCTCGAAGCCTACGAAGGGATATTTACGGCTGGATGCGGGCATTTGCTCCACCTGAATGGAGTCCAGTATTTTTTTGCGGCTGGTGGCTTGCTTAGACTTGGATTTGTTTGCGGAGAAACGGCGGATGAACTCCTGTAAGTCCTTGATTTTTTCTTCTCGTTTTTTGTTCTGGTTGCGCATCAGCTGCTGCATCAGCGTGCTGGAATCGTACCAGAAATCATAGTTACCGGCGTACATCTTGCAGGTTTCATGGTCCACGTCCACAATGTTGGTACACACGGCGTTTAGAAAGTGTCGGTCATGGCTAACCACGATCACGATGGCGTCGCAGTCCACCAAAAAGTCCTCCAACCATTCGGTGCTTTCCACATCCAGACCGTTGGTAGGCTCGTCCAACAGGATGATGGACGGATGGCCGAACAGCGCCTGCGCCAGCAGTACCTTCACCTTTTGCCGACCGTCCAGGCTTTCCATCTGATTCTCATGCAGCTCCGAAGGGATACCAATCCCGTTTAACAGCTGTGCAGCCTCGGTTTCCGCGTCCCAGCCGTTCATTTCGGCAAACTCGCCCTCCAGCTGAGCGGCCTTTTCGCCGTCCTCGTCGCTGAAGTCCTCCTTGGCGTAAAGCGCGTCCTTTTCCTTCATGATTTCGTAAAGGCGCTTGTTGCCCATAATGACCGTATCCATCACGGAATACTCGTCGTATTTAAAGTGGTTTTGCTCCAGCACGGACATACGATCTGTTTTTTGCAGGCTTACAGTGCCGGTAGTCGGCGGCAGCTCACCGGAAATGATGCGCAGAAGGGTACTTTTGCCCGCCCCGTTGGCGCCGATAATGCCATAGCAGTGGTTCGGCTGGAATAAAAGGTCTACATGCTTATACAGCAGGTCGCCCGCAAACTGCAGGCTGATGTCGGTCAATGTCAACATGGCGATCCCCTTCAAAATACAAAAAATTGGGCATGCATATGCATACCCAAATAGCGTACCATGTTTGCAAGGGTTTGTAAAGAAGAAAGAAAACAAATCCACCCGCCAAAACCAACCATGACGCGGTTTTTTTATCGGTCAGCAGCCTTGCGAAGCCCGGTTAGCAGCAACAGGATTCCAATGCCCGTTAGGATGTGACCAATGCCGGCGACTCCCGAAATGGCAGCGTCTAAGCCCTTGGAGAGGGAAAGCCCCAGCACCTGCGGAATCCCCCGAACAACCATCATCAAAGCGGTGAGCGGCACGCCGATATTGTATAGCAGCATAAAGCTTTTTAAGGATTTCTGATGCTCCAAATCAACGCTTTTGGCAAACAGCGCCACAAGGAGAAACATGACCATACCCAGTAAGAAAAGATGGGTGTGCACCTTCCCCAATGCGGTTACGCCGGTAAAGCCGTTAAACTTGGTAAATTCCCGATAGAACACGCCGCCTACCATAGCGGCAATCGCATAAGCTAAAGAGCAGTTGAGATACTTTTTCATAGGTTGAGTCCACCTTTCATCGCTTGATATCCAATGAGAACCGTCCAGACGTAGGCGCAGGTTTTGGGAATCATCAGCATGCCGATTAACGGGAATGCGTCGGCAAAAAGCACTACGGGAATATAGAAGGCAAAGCTTAACACAACGGTGAGCCAGAGGAAACGGAAGGCTTTATCGTTGTGCTTTTTTGCGCTTTGGTAGAAAAGCACAATGATCACTAACCCCAGTAGCGCAAACGGAATATTGCGATACACCCCCCAAGATAGGGGAGCATCGGGGCTGGTCCAACGGTTTTGCGGCAGGAGACACAGGATAAGTCGCAGCGCGGCTAACCCGTAAATCGCAACGGTCAAGCCACGCCTGCCTGTTACCTGATAACGAAGCCGCCATACGTAGTACAGTAACACGTAGAAAACCGTCATGGTGAGAGAGGTAATGAATTTTCCTGTTCCTAATGCCGCCACATGATTTTCTAAGCCGGTGGTGCATAGGGCGTAGGCTCTGGGAACGAGGTGGAACGCGTCGCCCAGTCCAAGGGTGATCGCCATAATGCCAAAGAGGAGATATTGCTTCTCGCCCTTGCAGCGCCGAAGCATCAGAATACCCAAGGTAACCACCGTGGTGAGGTAAAGAATATCAAAAACCGTTTCCATAATAGCTTGCATGGTAAAGAGTCCTTTCTAAAAATAAAGTGTTCGACGAATCATTTCCAGCAATGCGTCACAGTTGTCATATCCCTGTGACAGAAGCGCCAGCAGCGAGGTGAGCACCAGATCGATAAAGCTTTCCGGGGAGAAAGCTTCATTGAATGCTTGGTTGGAGACTCGCTGATCACTTTTGAGACTTTCCAGCAGCGCGTGACGTAGCTGCTGCTGGGAGCGGAACATCATTCTGCGAGCATCGGGCTTATCGCTTTCACCAAAGTCCACGGCATGACCGGTAAAAAAATGGGGATAGGAGCTCGCGCTGTTTTGAATGCAGGTAAAAATGCGTTCCGTCCTATCAACGAAGGAATCACGTATATCCCAATCCTTTAAGGGGCGCATGATATCCTGCCATACGCTTTCCACGGAAGCTGAAACCAGCACCTTTTTGGATGGATAGTAGTGGTATAGCGATCCTAGAGCCACACCGCAGCCTTCCGCCACCGTGCGCATATTCAGCGCAGGGAGGCCTTCCTTGGCGATTATCTTTCGGCAAACAGCCAGAATAGCTTCCGTTGAGGTGACTTCATTATTCATGGAAATTCTCACTTTCAAAATGAACAATGTTCATTTTGAATATACCATAAAAAAAGAAAGCTGTCAACGGAAAAACAGCCTTCTAATCAATTCTATGGTTCTGTCTTTGAAAGCCAAGGGCGGAGGCCGTCTAAAAGCAGCTTCATGGTAATGGGCTTTGACAAATGAGCGTTCATTCCGGCGGCAAGGCTTGCCTGAACATCCTCGTCAAAGGCGTTGGCGCTCATGGCTACAATGGGGACGGTTTTTCCATCGGGTCGCTCCAACGCGCGAATCGCACGGGTGCAGTCCAGCCCGTTCATTCTCGGCATTTGGATATCCATGATGATGGCGGCGTAATAACCCTGCGGGCTGGCTGTGAAGCGGGCGAGAGCCGCAATTCCGTCCTCTGCGGCGTCCACAATCGCGCCGGCGCGTTTCAACATTTCTTGAGCGATCATACGGTTTAGCTCGTTATCCTCCACCACCAGGATGGGAAGCCCATCCAGCCGCAGAGGCTCTTCTTTGGGCGGTGCGGACGGTTCAGACGGGATGCGATAGGGGTAGACGGCGGTCAGGCGAAAGGCGGTTCCTTTACCCGGTTGACTGGTGATCTCTAGATGAAAATGCATCGCGTCGCAGATCTTTTTTACGATATAGAGGCCAAGGCCGGCTCCGCCCAGCTTGCCGTTTGTGCCGGAGGCTTCCTGTACGAAGGGCTCTCCAATTCGTTTTAGGAAGCCTTCGCTCATGCCGCATCCGTTATCTTCGATGATGATCAAATCTCGGCTTTCCTTGTTTGTTTCGCCTAGGTGCTTGATGCTCCAGCTTACCGTGCCTCCCTGAGGTGTAAACTTGCACGCGTTGTTGAGCAGGTTAATCAATAGCTGCTGAAAGCGCATCTTATCCACATAAGCCTCCACCTTTGTGGAAGGCGAGCTAGGAGCGATACACGGATGGATAAACTGAACGTCTGCCGCCTGCGCTAGCGGCTCGATCATCCGAACCACGGGCTGGATGATATCCGCCAGTACGACCCATTCCGGGTGCAGCTCAAATTTGTTGCTTTCGATACGGCTAACGTCTAGAATATCGTTGATCAATCCCAGCAGGTATTGGCCGGATTCGGAAATCTGCTGCAGCTCCCGCTTCACGGCTTCGGGATTGCGAATATCATCCAGCCCTAAATTGGCCATGCCGATGATCGCGTTCATGGGCGTACGGATTTCGTGGCTCATGCGGGAAAGAAAATCCATTTTGGCTCGTCCCGCTGCGGTGGCCTTTTGGGCTTCCAGCTTTAGCTTGCGGTTAAGCTTGGTTCGCGTTACCGCAATATAAACCGCCGCCAGTACCAATAAGAGCAGTATGAATAACAGCAACAAAAGGATGAGCTCTTGGTTTTGCGCCCAAAAATCTCGAAAGTCGGACGGATCTTGATTCAGGGCGATTTGGTTTAAAAGAATATCGGAGCGCAGATCGTCGGATACGGAAGTAATTGCTTTGTTTAGTATAGAGGTCAGCATCGGGTCGGCGTCCATCGGAATGCCTATGCTGAGGGTCATTTCGGAATTGGGAAGAACATAAAGCTGTATATTTTTGAGATAAGCGTGGTTAGCCACTCGGCTTGCTGTTGTAGTGGACAGTATGGTTAAATCGGCCTTGCCGCTGTTGACGAGGTCTACGCAGCCCTCGTAGGTGTCGGCGTACTGCAAGTGGGTATAGCCATACTTCGCGGCAATCCGCTCTAGTACGGGCATGCCGGTTTTTAGCACCACATGGCAATCTTGAGAAAGGTAATTGCTCAGGCGCAGATTGGCAACGGCGGAAAAGCTTCCGTTGTAATAGCTTTTGCTAAGGGTATACCCCATTGCTTGCGCTGATTGCAGTTGGTTTTCCATGAGGGAAACCAGCTGAACCTGTCCGTTTGCAATTTGCTCGGCTAATAGCTCGTCGTTTCTTGGCACAAAACGGAAGGAGAGGCCGGAATAGCTGCCTAACAGGCTGAACGTATCCGGCGTGATGCCTTTAAAAAGCTTGCTGTCCTCATCTAGATATTCCAGCGGCTTTAGGTCCGTATAGGCGGCGACGGTAATGGGGCCACAGGCTTTGGCATATTCCTTTTCTGCTAGGCTCAAGGAAACCTGAACGATGATATCTCCGTAGTATTTTTGATCCAGCTGTTCCTCGTAAGCGGGATCAATCAGGTGTAGCTCCTCCATAGCGTCGTCCAGCTGCTGCTTTAGCTCCGGCCTTTTTTGATTGATGCAGAAGTACAGAGGCGTGGTCTGGAGCCGCGCAATAATTTTACAGGAGGAATCGCAACGGACGCTGCTCATCAGCAGCGCGTCCACCTTGCCTTGGGCTAACGCCTGTTTGCATTCCCAATCGTTATCGTAAAGAAAATATTTGGCAGTGACGCCGTATTGGGCAAGCTTTTGCTGGGTTTGCTCCACCCGGGCTGTGCTGGTTAGCGCCCCGATACGCATGCCGTTGTAGGCGGGAAAATCATTAAAGGAGTAGCGATTGTCGTTTGGGGTAACACAAAGAACCGTGCTGCCATCGCCCATATCGCGCTTGGAATAGTCCCACAATTGGGTTCTTTCTTCTAAAAATTGAACGCCGGGCAGCAGGTCGATATCGCCGTCTATCAGCGCTTGGGTAGCGTCGGTGAAGGACATTTCGACGAATTCATATTTCCAGCCCGTATACTTTTGCAGATCCATCAGGTATTCGTAGGCATAACCGTTGATGGAGCCGTCGGGCAGCTTCTGGAGATAGTTGGCGTAATCGTTCACCGCTACGCGGACAACCTCGCCTTCCTGTGCGCAAGCGGGAAAAATACCGATGATCGTCAGCCAGATGATGATAAACAGCCAAATGGATTTCTTGTGAAGAACGGTCATGGGGGCGCTCCTTCCGTAACGGGTGCTGTCTATTTCATCTCATAGCTGACTTCTACGGAGGCTTCGATCGTAAGCAGGTATCGCAGGATATTTTCCGCACTGTCATCGGAGGCGGCTCTTACCTGTTCGGTGGGGTTGAGGCCTTCCTCCAGCTCCGTCACTGTTTTTAACGCGCCTAGTGTTTTCCCGGCGGAGGCGGCCAGTAGCTCCGCCTTGCGCATGCCGTCGCCCACTGCCAACGCCATCGCCTTGTCATAGGCTTCTTGAATTTTAGAGCTTTCAAAGGATAGGTCGTAATCCGCCTCCGCGCCAAGCTGGAGCGCAACATCCACTACCTGCCCAAGCTGGTTAAGCTGGCGCAGCCGCACCGCGATATCGCTGCTGATATTATAGCCCGTTGGGGTTTCCCCTTCGCCCAGCTTGCCATATTGGTAGCTGTACTGGGTGGTAACCGCGTAGGCGGAGGTATAAATATCCTCGCTGGAGATTTGAAGGCCTTCCAGCGCTTGGCTCAAAGCGTCTACCTGCTGGACCGCCGCCTCTTGGGCGGCGGCAACGGTGGTAGCGGTGCTGACCATGTGAAAGGTAAGCAGCACCATATCGGGCTTTACGGATACCTCGGCGCTGCCGACGGTGGTCAGCACGGCGCTTTGCTCCATCGTATTGGTGACGGGCGCAATGGCTGCGGTAGTCTGCGCCATAGCGGTCATGGGCAGCAAAGCGCAGAGCGTCAAAACAGCGAACAGTCGCTTCATAGGCTCCTCCTTGATTTTGTTTATGGGTTCGTATCGTCGGGATTGCTTCCCTTTTTATGACGGCGGCGAACGATGACCCAAATCACCGCCAGCACCGCAACGGGAATCAACACGGGCAGCGCCATGGTGATAAACACCAGCATGTTTTGGAAAAAACGTCCCAGCCACTCCACGGAGCTTTGCAGGGCGGCAACAAGACGCTGCCCCAAATCCATTTCACTGGTTACGGCTACGGGGTTATCCTCCTGCAGGGAAACGCTGACTTGGCTCATATCCACCCGGCGGTCAATGGTGCGCTGGCTGGTTTCATAGCTGTCGATGGAGTACTGCGTATCGGCGATGGCGCTTTCGATTTCGATGAGATCCGCCACGCTTTCCGCTTGAGCCAGCAGGGCGTTAAGCCGCTCCATTTTTTGGCGTAGCGTGGAAAGCCGCGCCTCGTTGTCGGCATATTGCACCGTCATGTCCGTCGTGCTTTCCGAGCGGTTCACCACGCGCCCCACACCCTCCAGACCGCTTAAAAACGCGTCCAATTGGGCGGCGGGAACGCGCAGGTATAGATTGGCGGAACGGGTGGCCTGCCGCTGCGAGTCGCCGTTTTGATAAATGTTTTCGATATAGCCGCCCATGCTGGAAACCAGCGCCTGAACCGTCTTTAGATCTTCATCAAAGGCGGAGGTGCGCAGGGTTAAATCCGCAGTGCGTACCAGCTTGCGGCTGTCGGTGGCTTCGGCGGTGATGGACGACCCCTCCGTGGCTGCGTCTGTGGAGGCGTTATCATAGGACGTCTCGGTAGCGTACAGCGCGGCGCTGTTGGAAGCGGAGCTGCCGGACGACATGGCTGATGGCGTAGCGCTTTTGGTTGCACTTCGGGTAACGGAAAGCTCCTCCGTTGTGGAGGGGTTGGCGAGGTCTTGCTGGCCTGCCCACAGGGAGCCCAGCACCAGCACCAAAGCCGCCGCTAATGGCAGCGCCCGGCTCGTCCAGAAACGCCTGTGATTTTTTTCTGTTTTCATACTCTTTTCCTCCTCCTGCAAAACGGCTTGCCGCCAGTTTTTTGCAAAGGAGTCGGGCGTGGGAACACAGTATAGCTCTTGAAGAGCAGCGTCCAATGAATCCTTCTCATTTTGCATGCCGTTCAACTCCTTTCAGTGGAAAAGACGAGCGAGGGACGAGGCGGTTCCCAAAAATGTGACTATTTTTCATCAGGGTTCCACCTTCCGCGCAGCGCATCCTTGGCGCGGCTCAATCGGCTTTTAATGGTGCCCTCCGCTAGCCCGGTGGCTGCCGCCATTTCCTGATAGCTCATGCCGTCGCCGTAGAATAGGTTTAGCAAGGTTTGCTGCTCGATCGACAGCTCGCTCACCGCCGCCCACAACGCCTCCTGACGGCTGCGGGCAATGTACATTTCCTCCGGGTTGGGGGAGACGTCCGGCGTTTCTGGCGCGTTCTCGGCTAATAAGCTTTCTTTTTTCACACGAGAGGATTTGAGCACATCTAAACAGGTGTTGTGGGCAATACGATACAGCCATGTAGCCGTGCCGTCCCCCCGATAGCGCTCATAGGAACGAAAAGCGCGCAGCATGCTTTCCTGAGCCGCGTCCTCGGCCTCCTCGGGGCGCTTGAGCATGTGCAAACAATGCCTGTACACCATGGAGGCGTAGGGCTGACATTCGGTGGTAAAGCGCTCCGCCAGCGTCTGTTTCATGTGAATCTCCTTTTAATTCGCGTCGGTTCGCGGGCGCCACAGCCCTTGAATGGCGAAGGAAACCTGGTCGCCGTTCAGCCCGTGGAGCACGCTATGGTTTTCCTGATTCCATAGGCAAAGCGTCATTAGTTCTCCCGCACGGATCTCGAAGTTATAGTGAATCAGCAGGTCGGCAAGCTCCTCCCGGTCGTGCCGCTCGGTGGGAAAGCGGTTCATAAACCAGTCGATATACTTGGTGTTGTTCACGTGGCGGTTCATATCAAAGTCCGTATACACCGGCAGGTAGGACAGGCTTTCCGGCTGTGCTTGAGGTAGGCTGATATTGCCCGGCAGCGGCAGGGGAGGCGCGATATCATAGGACGGAACGGGACTTTCCATGCGGGAGGGAGGAGCGATTTTTCGCGTTGCAATATCCAGCAGCACATAGAGCGTCGTGGCTCTGCCGATTTCGCGGCCATGGCAATGAAAGGTATATTGCCGGGGGAAGAAGGTGTGCCGGTTTTGGGTGGGCCAAGTGTGGATGGTAACCGTATCGCCTAAAACGGGATACTCGTCCATGACCAGCCGGGCACGATTCAGCACCCATGCCAGCCCCTGCTGAAGCATATGCTCATAGGTAAGGTTCAACGTATCGCAATGAAGATTGGAGGCATATTGCATGGCGCGAAAAATGGCGCCGGGCTGCCAATGGCCCGTAAAATCCACATCGGACATATCGAGGGTTACCTCGGTTTGAAAAGGTTGATCCATGGGAACGTCTCCTCCTTTATATTAGCGTAAATAGTATAGCACAAACCCAAGCTTTGGGGAATGGTTGCCGCAGCTCGTTGTCGGATACAGCGAAAAAACAAGGCGGTAAAAGCCTTGCCCCGCCCCGTTTCGATTTCGTCCCGCGCCCATTGCTTTCCATGGAGCGATTGACAAATTTTTCGAATTGGATACAATAGAAAACACTCAAGGAGGAGCGTCCCCGCAAGCCGGGGCTCGCTCCTTTTTGCGTTTCATCAAAGTGGAAGGCGAGGGATGGATTCTATGAAAAAATTGGGAACGATGATTCTGGCGTTGATGCTGCTCTGTTTGCCGATGGCTGGCTTGGCGGAGGAGGATACGATTAAAATTGGCGTGTTTGAGCCGATTACCGGCAGCTATGCCGGCGGCGGCGCGATGGAGCTGGAGGGCTTCCAGCTGGCTAATGAGCTATACCCCGAGGTGCTGGGCAAGAAGATTGAGCTGGTGGTCAGCGACAGCAAATCCGACAAGGTAGAGGCCTCCATGGCTGCCCAGTCCTTGGTGGATAAGGACGTAGTGGCTGTGCTGGGCAGCTATTCCTCCGGGCTTGCGTTGGCGGGCGCGGATGTGTTTGCACAGGCGGGAATGCCCGCGCTGGCTGCGACGGCTACCAACCCCATGCTTACGATGGATAACGACTGGTATGCCCGCATCTGCTTTATCGACCCCTTCCAAGGAACGATGCTGGCCCGCTATGCGGTGGAGGCAGAGTACAAGAGCATTGCCATCATTCAGGAAATCGAAAGCGAGTATGCGGTGGGCTTGGTCAACTACTTCGAGCAGGAGCTTGGCTCCCACGAGGGCTATACCGTTACCAGCAAGGGCAATTTCGTCAACACCGATCAGGATTTTACGACTCTCTTGACCGACGCGATGAGTAAAAACCCGGATGTGATTTTCACCTCCGTGGGCTACGCTCCCAGCGCTGCGTTGATCATCAAGCAGGCCCGGGAGCTGGGCTTTACCGGCCCCATCTTCGGCGGTGATACACTGGACGCGCCAGAGCTTTATCAGATTGCTGGCGACAAGGTGGACGGCGTCATCTTTACCACCTTCTACGATGCGGCGCAGCCCGCCACCGATTTGACCAGCCAATTTTTGGAGGCCTACCGCGCCAAATACGGCAAAGAGCCTTCCGCAACCAACGTCATGTGCTTCGACGCGTATCTGACCCTTCGCGCCGCTATTGAAAAAGCCGGCAGCGTCGACCGTACCGCCGTTCGAGACGCTCTTTTCGCCACCAGCGGCTTTGTGGGGGCGGCGGGAACCATCACGCTGGACGAGAGCCATAACGCGGTTCGCCCTGTGGTGTTTAAGCAGGTGAACGGCGACGGCACCTCCGCGTTCGTGAAGATGATCGAGCCGTAAGCGCGGCGATAACAGAACGACATTCGCCTCATGGCCGAAGCATTTTCTGCTTCGGCCGTGAGGCATACAGGGGAGTGGATAGGGTGAGCGTGTTTTTGCAGCAGCTGGCCAACGCGCTATGCGTGGGCAGCCTTTACGCCTTGCTGGCGATCGGGTACACCATGGTGTACGGCGTTCTTCGGCTGATCAATTTTGCCCATGGCGAAATCTTTATGATGGCGATGTACATCGTCTTTTATGGAATCGGACTGTTTATGCTGCCTTGGTATCTGGGCTTCTTTTTGACCATCGTCATTACCGCGCTTTTGGGCGTGTTAAGCGAGCGCTTTGCCTATCGGCCTTTGCGGAACGCTCCCCGTATCTCCGTGTTGATATCCGCAATCGGCGTGAGCTACTTTTTGCAGAACCTTGCCACGGTTGTTTTTGGCGGACGGCCCCTTACCTTTCCGCAGGTGGCCTTGTTCACCGACGTGATTGATCTGGGCGGAGTGAAGATGCAACGGTTGGGTATTTTGGTGCCCATCATTGCGGCTGCTCTGCTCATTGCGCTGATGTTCTTAATCAAGAAAACCCGCACCGGGCTGGCGATGCGGGCAGTAGCTCGCAGCTACGACGCGTCCCGGCTAATGGGAATTGACCTGAACCGCACCATTGCCGTTACCTTTCTCATCGGCTCGGCCATGGCGGGCGTGGGCGCGATCATGTGGGGAATGAAATATCCCCAGATCAGCCCCACAGTAGGCTCGATGCCGGGAATCAAATGCTTTATCGCCGCCGTGCTGGGAGGCATCGGCAACACCACGGGCGCGGTGCTGGGGGGGCTGCTACTAGGCTTTGTGGAAATTATGCTGGTGGCGGTATGGCCGGACTTAAGCGGCTACCGGGATGCGTTCGCCTTTGTGCTGCTGATTGTGGTACTACTGGTAAAGCCAACGGGCTTGCTGGGCGAAAAAGCCACGGAGAAGGTGTGACGATGATGAAGAAAAAAACCCTTTCCCTTCTTCTGACGCTGCTATTGTGCGTCGCGCTGGTAGGCGTGCTGTTTCTATTGCAGGGAAGCGCCAGCGATTACCTATTGCGGATTGCCCGGCTGTGCGCCATCAATTTGGTGCTGGCGCTGGCTATGAACCTGATCAATGGCTTCACGGGTATTTTTTCCTTGGGGCAGGCGGGTTTTATGGCCATTGGAGCCTATGCTACCGCGCTGCTCACCATTCCCGCCGCGAAGAAGCAGATGATGTTTATGATCGCTCCGCTGGTCAAGCCACTGGACGCCCTGACTTTACCCTTTGGTATGGCCCTCGTCATCGGCGGCTTGATGGCGGCGGCGTTGGCTTTTTTGATCGGCTTGCCCTGCTTGCGGCTACGGGGCGACTATCTAGCTATTGCCACCTTGGGCTTTTCTGAAATTATTCGAGTGATCATCACCAATATGCAAAATGTGACCAACGGCGCGCAGGGGTTGAAATCCATCCCCGCCAACGCCAATATCTGGTGGTGCTACGGCGTGGCGCTGGTGGTGATTGTATTTATGGGTCTGTTTACCACGTCCAGCTACGGGCAGGCGCTGAAATCCATCCGAGAGGATGAGATTGCGGCGGAATCCATGGGCGTGGGGCTTTTCCGTCACAAGATGCTAGCCTTTGTCCTCAGCGCGTTTTTAGCCGCCGTGGGCGGCGGGCTGCTAGCCAGCTATAACGGCACCATCGGGCCGGATATGTTTCGGGTTACCCAAACCTATAACGTGCTGATGATTGTGGTCATGGGCGGCATGGGCTCTATCAGCGGCAGCGTGGTCGCCGCGTTCATCGTCACCATCGGGCAGGAGTATCTGCGGGTGCTGGACGGCCCCATTACCATCGGCGCGTTCCATACGGATGGCGTCAGCGGTATGCGCATGGTGGTGTTTTCCGTGCTGCTGCTGGTGGTGATCGTGTTCTTCCGCAACGGCCTGTTCGGCACCAAAGAGGTTACGTGGACTTCCATAGGCCGCAGATTAAAAAGCCTAAGCGGTCGCGGCAAGGAGGGGATGCAGGCATGAAACCTCATGTTTTAGACGTTTCCCATGCCACCATGCAGTTTGGCGGCCTGATTGCCGTGAATGACCTATGCATGGTTATCGACGACGAAGAAATCGTTTCGCTGATCGGCCCCAACGGCGCGGGAAAAACCACTGCCTTTAATATGATTACGGGGATGTATAAGCCCACCTCCGGCATCGTCAGCCTAAATAACCACGATATAACCGGCCAGCGACCGGATCGTATCGCGGCGCAGGGCATCGCCCGCACCTTTCAGAACATTCGCTTGTTTAAGGCGCTGACGGTAGAGGAAAACGTATCGATTGCGCAGCACCTGCGGTTGAAAAGCGGCTGGCCTGCCGCAACGCTGCGCACGCCCCGCTACCGTCGGGAGGTAACCCTGATGAAGCGGCATACGGAGGAGCTGCTGGAGTATATGGGGTTAAGCGAGCAAAGAAACGAGGTGGCTGGCTCCTTGCCCTATGGCATGCAGCGCAAGCTGGAAATTGCGCGGGCGCTGGCGACGGGGCCCAGCATGCTACTGCTGGACGAACCGGCGGCGGGGATGAACCCCTCCGAGGCGGAGGAGCTGAAAAGCTTGATTCTAGGCGTTCGCGATGGCTTCCATATCGCCGTGCTGCTCATCGAGCATCACATGGATGTGGTAATGGGGCTGAGCGACCGAATTTACGTGCTGAATTACGGCAATCTGATCGCCTCCGGCACGCCCAAGGAGATACAGAAAAACGAGGACGTAATCGCGGCCTATCTGGGGGTGGATGAGGATGACGCTTGACATACAGGATTTACAGGTTTCTTATGGCGGCATTCGGGCGTTAAAGGGCGTGAGCATACAGGTGGAGGACGGCAAAATTGTCGCGCTGATCGGCGCTAACGGCGCGGGCAAATCCACCACCCTGCGCGCCATCTCTGGCTTGGAGAAGGCGCAGTCGGGCAAGATTCTCTATAATGGGGAGGACATCACCGGCTTGCCCAGCAAGGAAATCGTGCGCCGGGGTGTGGTGATGGTACCCGAGGGCCGGTTGATTTTCCCGGATATGACGGTGCTGGAAAATTTGAAGATCGGGGCGTTTTTGCGCCGGGACAAGGAGATACAAAAGGATATAGAGTACATGTACACGCTGTTTCCCCGGCTAAAGGAACGCTCTTGGCAAATGGCGGGCACGCTGTCCGGCGGCGAGCAGCAGATGCTGGCGGTTGGCCGGGCGTTGATGAGCCGACCGAAGCTATTGATGATGGACGAGCCTTCACTGGGTCTTGCGCCGTTGGTGGTCAAGGATATTTTCGCTATTATCAACCGCATACGGGAGAACGGTGTGACGGTGCTGCTCATCGAGCAAAACGCCAACGCGGCGTTAAAAATCGCAGACGAGGGATATGTGCTGGAAACCGGCTCCATCGCCCTACGGGGGCAGGGAAAAGAGCTTTTGAATAATCCCGAGGTTCGAGCGGCTTACCTAGGCAAAGCATAACGGGAACCCATAGAGGATTGGTGAGGAAAGACGATTGCCTTATATTCGGGCCATTGCGTATTGCGCAGTGCTCCAACGGCGCGTCTTTCCTTTTTTATCGATAGGTTGACAAAGGGAAGGCGAGAAGCTCCGCCGCAATCTCGGCGTATTCGAATGGCGGCATAGCCGGTAAGCAGCATAAGCTTTTGCTTTGCTTATCGCCTTATTGCCCTCAATTATACCTGCTATTTTAGATAAATTTACCAAAATTTAATAAATCCGAATTTTGGAAAACAATTCGGGCCTCTCATGCGTCTAATATCATAAGAGCACAAAATGTTATCGAAGGTTGGCTCAGGGGAAAACCGTTTTTTAACGTGCGATACGAAAGACGTTTGGAGGGAAAGCCATGCGCAGCATGACTATATTCAATTATTTATTAGAGGGAACGGTGCTGGGGAGCGTGTTAATACTGCTTCAATTGCTGTCTCGTAGGCTTTTTCGTAAAAAAGTGGGAAGCCGCATCATTTACGCCGCTTGGCTCATTGTTGCGCTGCGGCTTTTGCTGCCGCTTAGTCTGCCCAACCCCTTGATGAATGAGCTTCGGCCCGGCTTTAGCACCGATATGGAGGCAAGGCCGGTAGCCAATCAGATCCGCGTGCGCTCCATCGACGCGGCATGGGATGCGGCGGCAGCCTTGCGGGTGCTGACGGGCGGGGGCAGCGTGAGCGAGGCGCTGGATCAATTCGGCAGTCAGACCTATCACGGCAAGACGGGCAAATGGTTTCTGCTGGGCTATGGCGCAGCGGCGTTGGCTGTCGCCTGTGGTATGTGGCTGCAGAACCGTCGGTTCCGGCGCTGGATCAAGCGCAACCGGGTGGCGGAACTGGAGGGTGAAGCGCTGCTCCAATATCATCGGCTGTGCGTTAGGCTGATGCTCAGACCCGCGCCTGTTTATTATGTGGATAAACTGGAAGCACCCAGCTCGTTAGGGGTGCTTCGTCCAATGATTGTGCTGCCCACCGATACGCCGGATAATCAGCTCAAGCCCATACTGATGCACCAGCTTTGCCATTTGAAGAGTGGAGACGGCGTTTGGGCATGGCTTCGCAACTGCTGCTTGGTGGTGCACTGGTTCAATCCGCTGGTTTGGATTGGGGCTGGCTTTTGCCGTCGTGACGGGGAAATGAGCTGTGATGAGCTGGCTAAATCCAAAATGAACGCGGGAGAGCGTATCGCTTATGCAGACGGCTTAGCGGCGACGGTTGTGCATCCCCATGGATGGCTGACGCTGCTGGCAACGGACGGCGCGGGGGATGAAAAGGAGCTACGGCATCGGATGACAGCCGTGCTGAGCAATATGCATATCAAGACCGTCGCTGCGGTTGCAGCCGGCGTGCTATGCTGCTGCGTGCTGGTAGGCTCCTTTGCCACGGGGGAGAAGTACGCGCCGGTCCGCATTACCGTGCTGCCAAATGTGCTTTGGCGAGCCGGGGATGAATTTTTAGAGGATGAGCTTGAGGCAGTAGCCTATGCCAGACGATTTTTGGAGAATCCATATGTGGACGTTGATACCCAGCATATGAAATTCAACGCTGTGCAAGAACGGGAGGAGGGCAGCCTTTGCTGGGAAGTGGAGGGCAAAGACGACTTGGAGGAGGTTAGCCTGTCCTTTTTAGAGGACGGCACGCTGCTGACCTATGAGGGAGAAGCACAAACCGATGCGGTGAACCATGGCGTTATTCAAAACCCAGCGCCCATTTTGCCGGATAGCATGAGACGCTTTATCAGTGGTTTTGTCCAGGCCTGTCTGCCCCATATGGAAATGGTGAGCGGCGAATTTATTGGCGACGTTGCGGGGGACGACGCACAGCTTTTTACAGTGAACGTCCTTTTAAAAGACGTGAAACAAGAAAGCACGCCAAGCCTTTCAGAGCTTAACGTGCTTGTCCATCAGTCGGTTCGTGTGGTTGGGTATCACCGGCTTCGTTAATAGTAGGAGACTTCCAGCGGGAAATCATATAGCATGCCCAAATCCCACAGCATGGTGCTGGTTAGGTATTTATCCCGAATATCCCGCGAGCCGTCCAGCGCGTCCCGCACATCCTGCGGAACGATCCCGATATCGGCGGGCTTGACAGGCATGCCCACCGTTCTCATCAGGGATTCCACTTGAGCGGTGGAGGGCAGCTCCTGCTCCATGATTTTTAAAATATCATCCCAATGGTCCAGAATTCGATTCATCCGTTCACGATGGCTGGTTGGATCGTTTTTCTTTGTGTCTCGCGCCAGCTGGAGGATGGACTCAGCCGCTTTGCCAAAAATGCGGCGGGTGTTTTTCTCCCACCAAGCGCCGTCGAAGGTTTCCAAAAAGTGTTCGGCATGCGCTCGGTCAGGCCGATTTTTACGCAGAGAATCCATCAGGCGGAAGGTGAGCACCGTGCCTACCCCTACTTGGATTCCGTGGAGCTCATAGGGAGTGCCCCGATCTAGCGCCATCATTTCCCACATATGAGAGAAGTAATGCTCCAGCCCGGAGGCGGGACGGGAAATTTCGGCAAAGGCCATGGCAATGCCGGAAAGTACCAGTCCGCGCACCACTCTACCAATGGTGTCGGGGTCGCGCTCCATCAGCCGGGGCGCGGCTTCTACAATCTGCCGGAGGGATTCCCGCATTAGCGCGGCGATTTCCTCGCAGTAGTATTCGTCGATCACCAAATGGGAAATGCGCCATTCACAAAGGGCGATGTATTTCGCCAGCATATCTCCCAAGCCAGCCCACAGCATCCGTTCCGGCGCTTGACAGAGAATGTCCGTATCCGCCAAAATAGCGACAGGGCAGGCATTATACAGGGAAACCTTTACCCTGTTACGGATCATGGAGGAGGAGTTGGAAGCGTAGCCGTCCATGGAGGGAGCGGTGCCTACCACGATGGACGGCATCCCCACTGCGTGGCCAAGCACTTTGCAGCAATCGTTTATCACGCCGCTGCCAATAGCCAAAATCACATCGCAGCTGCGGTCAAAGCTCATGGTAAGGCAGCCTACCGCATATTCGTCCGGCTCCACCTCGCTCATAGGCATTTCATAAAGCACATAGGGAATTCCGGCTTCGGTCAGCGCCTGTTGAACCTGAGCCCATGCGGCAGCTTTCGTGTGACGGTCGCATACAATGAAAGGCTTTTGTAAATGAAGCTGGTGAAGCGCTTCGGGTAGGTAACGCACAGCGCCCCGCTCGATTCGCAGATAACGAAGCCCGCAGCTATGATGGCGACCGCAGGAACAGTCCCAGCCCTCCGGCCGTAGCAGCTCTTCCGTTGACATTTCCGCAAAGGATTTCAAAAGAACACCTCCACTTTTGTATTGATGGATATTGTCTTGCCCATTGTATGCAAAGCGAAGGAAAACGTCAATGGTTCTTCGAAAAATTGATGCTGTTTTGAAATAAAAAGCAACTAAACGAAACAATAATTCTTTGACCTTTATTAAATAGGAGAGAGCCGCCGCTTCCTTCACAAAGCGCCTTCGGTTCAGTATTGTAACACCGCCCGATAACGTGTTATACTGCAAAGGAAAATATGCTTCGGGGGAATGACGCTTTGCAAAAGACCTATGCGCTTTTCGATTTTGACGGTACCTTGCGCCATGGGGATTCCATCGTCAGCCTGTGCCTTTTTGCGCGCAAAAAAGGATTATGCTCGGTAAAAATGCTGCTCAACGGCCTTACGGCTGCGTTGGCCTATGGGCTTGGGCTGCGAACGGCAGAGCAGGCCAAGGCGACGGCGATGAGGTGGATCCGCGGCATGACGGTACGACAAATGGAGACGTTTGCTCAGGAGTTTTGCCACACGGTTCTTCTGCCCGAGCTTTACCCGGAGGGACTAGCTTCGTTAAAAGCGGAAAAAAAGAGAGGCGCAGCGATTCTGTTCATTACCGCTTCGCCCGCCTGCTATCTGGAGCCCCTTAAAAAAGCGCTGGGGTTGGAGGATATTATCGGCACCCGTATGGCGCTGGAAGAGGATCGCTACACAGGGGAAATCTGCGGCGATAATTGCCGTGGGCTGCAAAAGCCCCTGCGCCTTGCGGAGTATCTGGCGGCTAAGGGTGACCGTCTGGATTATGCTACCTCCACCGCCTACGGCGACAGCCTAAGCGACCTGCCTATGCTGGAGCTTTGCGCTCAGGCGGTGGCGGTGAATCCCAAGCGCCGACTCCTAAGCGGCCTTGCAAACAGGAGCGGCGTTCGCGTGGTGGCGTGGGGCCAAAAGAAGAATACGTCAAAGGGAGGAAAGCACCATGCGCGGCACGCCTGATTTTTCTCTTGCAGACGGGGTCGTCACCTCTGCGTTGAAGCAGGAGGCTTTTACTGCCGCCTGCGTGCTGGTGGGCAAAAAGGAACGGGTTCTTTTCAGAAGAGCCTACGGACGGCTGTCCATCGAGGAGGACGCCGGGCTTTGTAACGAGCACACCCGCTTTGATTTGGCCTCAATTACCAAGCCCTTAGTGGTTGGCATGCTAGCCCTTCGGGCTATGGAAAGCGGCAGGTTCTGCCTGTGGGACAAGCTAAGCGCCTTTATTGAGGCTCCCGCCGATAAAAAGGACATGACCATTGCGCAAATTTTAACCCATACCGCCGGGTTTTCCACAGGGCTGCACCTTTGGAAAATGGCCGAGTCCCCCGAACACTGCACAGAGCTGTTGCTTTCCTCGCCGCTCTTGTTCTCCCCGGGAACCGGGCAGCAATACTGCTGCGCCGGCTATATTCTGCTGGGACAGCTTTTGGAATGCCTGTACGATTTGCCTTTGAACGAGCTAGCCCGTCAGGAGATTTTCTGGCCGTTGAAAATGAAAAATACCTCCTATCTGCCGGTAGGGGGCAATATCGCGGCTACGGAAATGCAGGATGACGGCCGATGCCTTTGCGGCGTGGTACATGACGAGAACGCGCAGTTTCTGGGCGGGATATCTGGTAATGCCGGGGTTTTCTCCACCATGGACGACTTGGCCCTGTTTGTGCAGATGCTTTCCATGAAGGGAGCGCTGCCCGACGGGTCCCGCTACCTGTCCACAGCCTCTGTCCGGTTGAGCATGGAAAACCATACCCCCGGCATGGCTCAGGGGCGCGGACTGGGCTTTTATTTGCCAAAATATGACAACGGCTATATCGGCGACCTTTTTCCCAAAGAAACGGTTGGGCATACGGGCTTTACCGGCACCAGCTTTAGCTACGATCCCACCACTGGGCTGTACCTGATCTTTTTGTGCAACCGCATCTGTCCTTCCCGGGATAGCATGGCGATCTATCGGGTGCGCAGACTGCTGCATAACGCGGTTTATGCAGCCGCCTGTGACTGACGAAGGGAGAAATTGATTTGCGGCGTGTGGAGCTTTTAGATACCACCCTGCGGGATGGCGCTCAGGGGGAGGGCATTGATCATTCCCTAAGTGATAAACGTAAAATTGCATTGTCGTTGGATAGGCTGGGCATTCCCCTGATCGAGGGCGGCAATCCAGCCGCCAATCCCAAAGATGAAGCGTTTTTTCAGGAGGCGAAAGCCGCGCCCTTTTTAATGCAGGCGCGGCTGGTACCCTTTGGCAGTACCTGCCGGGCAGGCGTGAAGCCTGAGGCGGACAAGGGCCTTGCTATTTTGCTTTCTACGGAGCAGCCGGTGATTTCCATTTTCGGCAAGGCGGATATTCGTCAGGTGCGGGATGTGCTTCGAGTCACCCCCGAAGAAAACCTGCGGATGATCGAAGACAGCGTGGCTTTTTTATGCCGCTCTGGCCGCAGGGTCTTGTTTGATGCGGAGCATTTTTTTGACGGCGCGGATGATGACCGAGACTATGCCTTTGCGGCGCTGAAAGCCGCCTGTCGCGGCGGGGCGGACGTGCTGGTGCTATGCGATACCAAGGGCGGGACGCTGCCCGACGATCTGCGCTCCCGTACCGCCGAGGTATTGGCGGCGCTGCCAAAGTGCAAAGTCGGCATTCACTGCCATGACGATATGGGGCTATCCGTAGCCGGAAGCCTAGCCTGTATTGACGCGGGCGCCGCTATGGCTCAGGTCACCGTGGCGGGCGTGGGAGAGCGCTGCGGCAACACCAACCTGAGCACCTTGCTGGCCACCCTGCAGCTTAAGCTCCATTATCAGGTTATCCCTGCCGAGAATCTACCGCTGCTTACCTCTACCGCCAGAGAAATTCTGGAGGTGATGAATGTCACGCCCAATCGCCGCGCGCCCTACGTGGGCTACAGTGCCTTCGCTCACAAGGGCGGCATGCACATTGACGGCGTGATGAAGAGCCCCGAAAGCTTCGAGCACATCCCTCCGGAAAGCGTGGGCAATCGCCGCCGTTTCCTGCTCAGCGAGCAAACGGGGCGGGCGGGCGTTTATACCCGCCTAAAGCGCCTGATCCCCGAAATCCAGCGAGACGATCCACGGGTGAAGCAAATTACCGAGCGTCTGAAACGTCGGGAGGCCCAGGGCTATGCCTATGAAAGCGCCGACGGCAGCTTTGATCTGCTGGCGCTGGAAACGCTAGGGATGCGCAAGGCGTTTTTTGAGGTTCGGGATTTTCACGTGCTTTCCGGTAATTCGGCGGAGGACAACAATGCTCAGGCGTATATCAAAATCGCTGTGGACGGCAAAGAGGAAATCAACGCCGCCGAGGGAGACGGCCCGGTCAACGCCCTCGATAAAGCCCTGCGTAAGGCCTTGATGGTCTTTTATCCCAAGCTGGCCAATATGCATCTACGGGATTTCAAGGTGCGCGTCATCGACAGCGGCGGAACCGCCAGCGTGGTGCGGGTGCTGATCGAAAGCGCCGACGGCCCTCATGTGTGGACCACTACCGGGGTTTCCTCTAATATTATTCAGGCTTGCTTTTTAGCGCTGGTGGATTCGGTGGCGTATTATCTGACGTTCGTGGGGTGAGCGTGTGGCTGCGCCAGCAAGGCTTCCGCAATGGCTTCCCTAAGCGTTGGATTGGGACAGACCAGCGGAAGCTCGCTTAGGATGGAGAAGGCGCTCCTTCCGGAGGTAAGCAGAGCCCAAACTGCATCCTTGCGCTCATATTCGATCTGAGCTGCGTTTAGCATTTTCATACAATAGGAGTTCACGTCGTTTGCCGCCCTATCCAGTGGCGGGTCAAAAACTAGCTCGAAGGCTTCCTTGCAGCGATCTACGACGGCTGTAAGCTTATGGCGGGCTTCGTCATATGTAAGCGGTAGCGTAGTTGTATAGCCACCGCTTATCAAAGCGCAGCTTTGTGCCTCCTGAACGCCTATAAAACAGAGAATGCAGCTTCGATTCTGAGGCATGAACTTCCTTTTTGCAGCGGGGCGGAAGAAAAAGCGGCTCGTGTTTTCCTCACGCCATTTCCATACAAGCTCTGTCACGCAGCTTTCGCCTGAAAGGTACGCCGTGGTTTCTCCATCGTCCTCATAAAGGGAAAACGCTCCATCCGCCCCGCCGAAAATCAAAAGCTCAAGCTGTTTGGGCAAAGCCACGCCATTTTCTGGCTTGTCGCCATTCATGGGTACGATGGCTCCCACCTTTGCCAGCACAGGCACGGCTTCCAATGGGCGATGCAGGAATAACCTCCGATTGCCCTCATACCATAGTCCAGTAAAAAAGTCCATGTATTGGCCCGAAGGCAGCCAAGCCTCCACCGAGCCAAGCACTGCGTCTCTGTCCATGGGCTGAGTGATGGGACAGACGATGAGCTCCGTTCCAAAATGATATTGGTTTGGAACCTCATAAGCCGCCCCTTCCCTTGGGTGCTGGTAATACATGGGTGATATCAGCGTTTCACCCAGACAGTGACAGCGATGGTTCATTGTGTATAAATAGGGAATCAATTGATGACGAAGCCGCAAAAACCGTCCCATAATCTCTCGGATAGGGCTGGGATAGCGCCAAGGCTCCTTTCCATTAAAATGATTGCAAGTGCTGTGCAGGCGTAGAATCGGTGAGAATACCCCAAATTCCAGCCAACGTACCTGTAGCTCGTCATATCGGCAGCCATGAGTATGTCCGCCGATATCGTGGCTCCACCATCCATAGCCAATATTTGCCGCCGTCGCGGTAAAATAGGGCTGAAAGGCCAAGGAAGCCCAGCTGATAACGCTGTCGCCGGAAAAACCTACGGGATAGCGATGGCTGCCCGGCCCGGCGTACCGGGATAGGATCAGAGGGCGCATGCCCTGCCTAGCACTATCGTGGGTATGGAGATGATTCAGCATCCAAAGAGGATCCAGTCCCTTGAGCCGAGAAACGGCCCCCTGCTGCCAGTCAATCCACCAAAAATCCACGCCTTCCGCTTCTCTGGGATGGTGGAGGCAGGAAAAATAGACCTTCATAAAAGCGGGATTCTCCGGCGCAAAGGGGATGCGCTGCCCCTCGGCGGCATTCCTGCCAAGCTCTTGCGCGGCTTGCTTGTACATTTCCTCATGGGCCTGTATGCCCTCGGCGGGATGGACGTTCAGCGTCACCTTCAGCCTTCGTTGATGCAACGCTGCTAAAAACGCCTTCGGATCAGGGAAAAGCGTCCGGTTCCAAGTATAGCCAGTCCAGCCCTTGCCGCTGCTCGTTGGCTGGGTGATATGCCAATCCATATCCAGCACCGCTACGCTTAATGGAATTTGCTCTTGGACGAAGTGCTCCATAAGCTCTATATATTCCCGCGCCGAATAGGCCTTGAAGCGGCTCCACCAATTGCCCAGCGCATAACGAGGCAAAAGAGGTGGAGCGCCGCAAAGCCTGAAAAAATCCCGGAGCGCACCCGGGTAATCATAGCCGTAGCTGAAAAAGTATATATCCTGAATGCCGGGACAGCGCGGCTCCGGCCAGCCCAGTGCGTCAAGCGTCATAGACGCGCTGTCGTCCAGCAAGGAATATCCCTGTAGCCGAGACTGAACGCCGCATTCCAATAGGACCGCACCGTCGGCTTCGTCTAACGTTCGGGCGGTTCCCATCAGGTTTTCATTCAGGGAGTCGCCAAAATGCCATGTGCAGAAGATGCCGCCGCAGTCGCTATGATTTTCCGCCCACAAGCCCTCGGCGGAAAAGGGCTTTTCATTGTAAAAAATGGTCACACAATCCGTTTGCAGCTCGATTCCGTCTGCACTGTGGAACAGGTGAAAGGGGACGGCCGGAAACTCGCGGCACTGCACGGTCTGGGTAGGTCTGTCCTCAAACAGTCCGTCTGGGCAGTATTCCATACGGATCAATCGCTGTGTTAAAACCGTAAAGCGATATTTGTCTCCTTTGACCTCTCGCAACACTGTCTGCCCATCCTGCGTTTCGGGTTGCGTCATGGTCATCCCTCCAGCTCAGTAAAAAAGATAGCCGGTTCGCCGTCCACATAGCTGAGGCCGCCTTCTACGCGAACAGCCTCTCCACCCGTCTGGTTCTCATACACACCGTCCGGCGCGTTTACCCGTACCAATGCGGAGCACCCTTTCGTGGAAAACAATCCTGTGCACTGGCGCTGCCTGTTTTGATGGACGGCGCACAATATGCCGTTGCCCGCATCCATTACGCGGTAGGCGCTTTCTCGAAGCAGCGGGTTCTTCTTCCATTGGGCCAGCCGCTGTAAAAAGCTCGACTGGTCGTGCGCCCAATCCCAATGGATCTCATCTTTATCAAACAGGCTTGGCCGAAATACATTCTCGCATTCCTGACCGTTATACAGCAGCGTCATTCCCTTTTGGAAGAAAAGGAAGGCGGTCCAATTACGACGCTGGCGGTCGTCGGGAAGAATGAATTTCGCACGCGGACGGTCATGATTTTCCAGAAATCGCAGCTTCACATAACGGTCGGAATAGGTATATTCCTGCCTATTTAGTTTATCTGCGTATTCTGCTAGGCTTTCCTCCCCAAGCAGGCAATGGATAAAATCATGGTACACATCGTATTCGTAGCTCAAATCAAAGACCTGCTCAATCTCGGCGTCCGACAGGCTCACCATCCCACGGCTACGGTTGGCAACCGTAAATTCCGCCTCCACCGACTCGCTTAACCAGAGACATCCGGGGCGCACAGTTTCCACCTCAGCCCTGGCACGCCGCCAGAATTCCAACGGAATCAGCGGGGCTACGTCGCAACGGAATCCGTCCACAATTGCCGCCCATTGCTTGAGCGTATCAATCTGATACTCCCATAGGGCTAGGTTGGTATAATCCAGATCGATAATATCCGACCAGTCGCCGATCTGATTGCCAAAAGAACCGTCAGCCTTGTGGTAAAACCACTCGGGATGGCTGGCGGCTAGGTGGGAATCCGGGGAGGTATGGTTGTAGACCACATCGATGATGCATTTCATGCCTTGCGCGTGAACGGCGTTCACCAGATGCTTAAAGTCCTCTAGCGTACCCAATTCGGGGTTTACGGCGCGATAATCGGATATGGCGTAGGGCGAGCCTAGACGACCCTTGCGATTTGCAACCCCGATGGGATGGATTGGCATCAGCCAGATTACGTCCACACCCAGCGCACGGATACGCGGCAGGGAAGGCTCCACTGCCCGGAAGGTGCCCTCCCGACTGAACTGACGAACATAAATTGAATACATAACCTGATTGCGAAGCGCTTTGTCAGTTGTAGACGCCATAATACTCTCTCCTTTACGTGCTATGCGCGGCTTATCCCTTGACGGCGGAGGACGCGATGCCCTCGATAAAGCGACGCTGGAAAAACAGATAGCAGATTACCACGGGGATGATGGCAATGGAGGTGGCAGCGAACAGCCCGGCGTAGTCTGTGGAATATCGCCCGCTGAACATGTTGAGCGCGACGCTTAGCACCTGCTTTGATTCAGAACGAATCATTAAATAGGGCCAAAGATAGTCCTCCCACGCCCAGAGAAATTGAAAGATCGCAATGCTGGATAAGGCGTTTTGCAGCATCGGAAGAATAATGCGGTGAAAAATATAAAACTCGTTGGCGCCGTCGATACGGGCTGCTTCCAGCATCTCGTCTGGGATGCCCGTGCAGCTTTGACGCATCATAAAAATACCAAAGGAGGTAAATAAACTGGGAACGATCAATGCCCTCCAGCTGTCCAGCCAGCCCGCAAGCTGCATCATGGAGTAGCGTGGAATAATCGTAACCACCCCCGGCACCATCATGGTGGCCAAAATACAGGAAAACAATAGCTGCCGCCCCTTGAAACGGTATTTGCACAGTACAAAGCCGGATATGCTGCTGGTATAAAGGGTAATCACCGTGATAGCAACGGCGTAGGCAAAGCTGTTAAAAAAGTATCGGAGGAAATTCATCTTTTCAATGGCGTTTAAATAGTTTTGTAGGGTAGGCGCCTTGGGTAGAAAGGATTGCTCTAGGGCGCTAATTTCCACGTTGGTTTTCAGTGACGAGCTCAACATCCATAAAAAAGGCAAAATGGTTAGCAGGCTAAAAAGAATCAGCACAGCGTTTAAAAGAATCCCGGAGCCTTTTGAACCGCCAGAAGAGGCTTTTTGCTTTTGCATCTTGTCATCTCTCCTTTTCCGTCTGACCGGACAGGCGAAAGGAAAGCCCTGTCAGCAGCGCGATGATTAAGAATAACACAAAAGAGATTGCAGATGCATACCCAAAGTTGTATTTTACGAAGGCTTGATCATAAATAATATAGGAGGCTAGATAGGTTTGAGTACCTGGGCCGCCCTGAGTCAGCACCATGACGGGTATGTAGGTTTGAAAATACGAAATCAAGGAAGTGATGACGATAAAAAGAATCGTTGGCTTTAAAAGAGGGAGCGTCATGTAGCGAAATTTCTGCGCGGCGTTCGCCCCGTCGATTCCGGCTGCCTCATATAGATCGGTAGGCAACGAGTACAACCCGCCCAGCAGAATCACCACCGCATATCCGAAATCCTTCCATATGGTGAGCAGAACAATAGCTGTCATTGCGTAACGGGCGTCAAACAGCCAGTTGATATGAGCGCCGAGCAATTGATTCAGTAGACCAAACTGTGGATCGTACATGAATTTCCACACAAAAGCTACGGCTACCATAGGGGTGATGGTAGGCAGATAGTAAAGAGTGCGGAGAGTAGAAAGAAAGCGAACCGTTTTGGAGTGTAAAGCGCAGGACAAGAGCAGACCAAGGATCACCCGTGCCAACACCGCAACAGCGGCAAAAATAAAAGTATTACCCATGGAACGCCAAAAAAGCGAGCTTTCGAACACCATTTTCCAGTTTGTAAGCCCGTTAAAGCGATACTGGCCTTTTAATGGATTCCATAAATGAAAGCTGCCCAAAAAGGCGACCACAATGGGAACCAAGAAAAATAGAATAAAAAAGCAGCACAAGCCGCAAACGACAAGATTCCGAAGCACAACTTCGCTGCTGCTGCGCAGGGGATGACGGCGGTGGATGGCGTTCATGGCTTCGCCTTCCTTTCGTAAAATGGGTTGTTGCGCAAAGGGCTAGGGAACAATCGTGATGATATTCCGAACGCTCTTCACGCAACAGCCCATGACGGTTTATTTCGCCTCGGCGGCGTACTGATACTGGGGCTCCACGGAAACGAAGTCGCCCATGGCTAGCTCCTGATTACAGGTATCCTCGGCGCTTTGCAAAGCGGTTGAGATATCCGCTCCATTGTAGAAAATATCTTCCAAAGCAATTTTCATGTTGTTTTCCACTGCGCTGGGCATGGGGCCGGGCCAAATGTAGCGGTCGATATGATTGGCTAGCACGGCAATGCTGGAGACGTTTAAGATATCCTCATCGGCAGCAAGAGATTTCTTCGCCGGGAAAACGGAGTTGGCTAGACAAAATTGCTTTTGAAGCGCGTCGTTTGCAAGGAAGAAGCGGACGATATCCTGCGCGACAGCCTGCTGCTCGGCAGAGGCGTTCTTGTTAACGCCAAAAGTGGATTCGCCGTTGTAGCGGTGATAGGCGTAGGGCACATCCTCCGAGGGCGCGGGGATTTCGAAGCTGCCAAAGTCCGTATCGGGGAAATTGCTCTTCAGCAGGTTGTGCATAAAGCCCCAGCCCAGATACATGGCGATCATTCCTTGGCCGAAATTATCACCGGAGTTGTTGCCAAAGTTGTAATCTCCGCTCTGGTCGACCTCGTAGATATCCTTCATGCGTTGAATCACCGTCTGGATGGCTTCGTTGTTGAAGCTGACCTTGCCATCCTGCGTGAACAGATTCTGACCATACTGATACTGCATGCCCAGCACGTCACCCTGAGCGCCTCCGTTAAAGCTAAAACCAGCCTGCACCAATTCACCCTTGTCATTCCGGATGGTCAGCTTTTTCGCCACCTCGCGGAAGGAGTCCCAGGTTGTAGGGATATCCGCATCGGTAAGCCCGGCGGCAGCCCACATGGCTTTGTTATAATACATCGTGGCGGTCATCATGCCGTAATCGGTATAGTAGACTTTTCCGTCGATGACATGGGCGGAAACACCGACAAAGTCATTTTCCAGATCCTCTACGGCGATATCGTAGGGGGCCATGTAGCCGATCAGGTTTTCGTGATAGCTGTTATGTACGTTAAAGATCGCTGGGCCGTCCTGACCCTGAAGCGCTAGCGGCAGCTTAGTCCAGTAATCGTCCCATGGATTTTCTACCAAGGTGATGGTTACGTTGGGGTGCAGGGCGCTGTATTCGTCCGCAACCGCCTGAAACAGGTTGGCTGCGCCGGTCCAGTACCAAAGCTCAATGGAGATGGGCTGCCCATCGTTGACCGGTTGGGCGGGATCATACTGTACTGCGTTGCCCAGAATCGCACTCTGAGCGGAGGCGCATGCCATTGCTGAGAATACCAGTGCCAATGCAATAACCAGGGTTAGGATGCGTGTTAGGTGTTTTTTCATGGTATTCATCCTTTCTCATGTCGCTATGCCTCGTTATGCGAATAGGTATAGCGCTAAACTGGCTTTATTATACAATATGATTTATATAAGTCAACTGCCTTTCTAAAATTTTATGTTTATTAAACTTGATAAACCTTGAAAAATGAAAAATACATGGTATACTAGGTTTATAAACCTTTTTTGGGAGGAACCGCCTACGATTACGTTAAAGGACATTGCCAAGGAAGCAAACGTCAGTCTGATGACGGTATCCAACGTCGTCAATGGCAATTTACACAAGGTATCCAAGGAAAAGGCAGAGGAAATTAAGCATATTTTAGAAACCCGTCATTACGTGCAGAACGCAACGGCTCGCAGCTTGGCTAAGGCTCACTCCAACATTGTGGCGATCATGTTACGCAATGTAAGGGGTGAAAATTCAATGAGCAGCCCCCATAACGCCGCCTTACTTGGCGAGATCATTCAACGTTTGCAGTTCTATGGTTATTATGCAATGATCAATTTAGTAGAAACCCGGGAGGATATTGCTCGCAATCTGAAATCATGGAATGCCAGAGGCGCTATTTTCTTGGGCATGTTGGATAATGAGATAGAGCAGATTTACTCCCTCAGCTCCATACCTATGGTTTTTATCGACAGCTATAGCAACGTTCGGCAACTGTCCAGCGTAGGCATCGATGATTATAAAGGCGGTGCGTTGGCTGCCGAGTATTTTTGGGAAAAAGGGCATCGAAGCATTGCCTTTGTCAGCCCGCCTGATTATGAAAACAGCGTGATACAGCACCGCTTGCGCGGCTTTTTGGATACGCTTGAGCGCCACCAAATCACGCTGACCGCGGACCATCGGCTTGTGCTGGAATCGGACGTGGAGCCCAGCGTTGTGGAGCGAGCCGTGCAAAAGCTAGCCTCCATGCGCGGCAGAGTAACCGCCGCTTTTGTGACCAGCGACCAGATGGCAGCCTCTTTTGTTGGCGGGCTATATGCCACAGGAATCCGGGTGCCGGAGGATATCTCCATCATTGGCTTTGATAACATGCCCATCAGTCGGCAGACAACGCCCCAGCTGACAACCATCGAACAGAATTTATCGCAAAAGGCCTCTTTTGCAGTGGACATTCTGGAGCGCAGGCTGAAAACGCCATCAGCGCCAGCAGAATCCCGGATATTGGATGTTCGGCTAGTGGAGCGCGCCTCCGTTATTAGAATTGGAAGCAACGGAAAAGACAAATAGGCGCGTTGCGGAAATGAAGCCTATCAAGCAAAAAATCGCGGAGGCCGTGCAATACGACCCCCGCGACATAGGACACGATTAGGTGATCGCCGCCGTTATCTTCAGCAAGGCTCATGGCCGCAGCCGACAGCCGCCATACATTTGATCCAGCAATACAAAGAGAACAGCGTATAGCTCATCAGCCCGAACATCAGGAAGTTGAGAATAACGAAAATCGCCGTGCTGGCAAGCGTAAACACAAGGGCAAACGCGCTGACGATCAAGAGCCAGATAGCGCCAATCAAAAGCTGGCGCGCGTTTCGACACATGCATTCGTTATACAAGGAGCTTTGCTGTAAAACGCTGCTTAAGGCAATAACCAGCACAAGCAGGCTTAACGCGCTCAAAGACAGGCCTAGCAGGGGCGTGATGAGGGTTGTGGTCAAAAGATTAAAAAGGAATAGTAGCGCAAAGGCTACGCCAACCAGAATGCTGACGCATACGGACAACGCGTCACAATGCTTCTTTCTGCACATAGGGCTTCCTCCTTACAGGGTGACTTCGGAGTCGATATAGTGGCTGGTGGTACGAAGGACGAAATGTCGGGAACCGTCGCAGACGCCGCCATGGCTACCCACCCGAATGTCCTCAGGCAGAATAAAGCGGGTGGAGGAGACAGCCACGTCGCAGCACCCGGAGTGGTTGTGGGCTGGCACGGTAACGGCCCGAAAGCCGCGGGGATATTCGTTCCCCGCTTGATCCACCTCGTGAACGGTAACGCCCACCGCCACGCGCTTGGCGGGACATACATCCTTCAGGGTCATCGATACGTCGAGGATTCGACCGGTACCTTCCGCAGAAATGCCGGAAATGGCGACGGCTTTGGTTTCTTCGCATGGGTCAAAATAGACGTGGGTTTCGCCGTCAGCGCCGTCGGCAGTACGGCCGATACGCACGGCTGCGCCTTCGTTCAAGGTCGCGCCCATGGGTTTCAGTTCTATCGGTGTCATACAGTCATTCCTCCCTATTGTTCAAACGCGGAAATAAGACAAATACCTGGTTCAACGGCGAAATGGGATTTTGCCGTCTCCGCAATAACAGCATATGTTTACGGGCGCGGTAGGTGCGAGCCTATCAAAAGAGGCTGCGCCATCGGGAACGCTTAACGGTTTACCCGTCTGTCGTTTCCTGATGGCGCAGCCTCCAATGGCTCTTGGGACTAACGAAGCTTAAATTTTAGTACAAAGTCCGGCGTTTTCGGAAATAGAATCGTTTGTACGCCGCCTTGATCCAGCGATAGGAATTCGTCCCGAGGGAAGGGCTTGGTCACCCAAGAATCCGGCACGTAGGCTTCCGCGCCGTCCGCCACCCGGCGCGGGTGTGATACGCGCCCGCGGAGTCCCTTCAAGCAAATCGGCCCTAAGGGTTGCTCCAGCAAATGAGCGTACACCGTGTCGCCCTTTTGCGTATAGCGGCCCCAGTCCGGCTTGTCAAGCCCTGCTTGACCGCAGCCGTAAATGCTTTCGCCGTTGCGGTCAAGCCATTGCCCGACCTGGGTCAGGATTTGCTGCTGTTCCTCCGGGATACGCCCGGTAGCGTCGGGCCCAACGTTTATGAGCAGGTTGCCGTCCTTGCTGACGCATTCTACCAGCTTGCGCACAACCATGTCCGACGATTTATATTCGTGGTCAGCGGCTGTATAGCCCCAGCTGTTGTTCAGCGTCGTGCAGCATTCCCAAGCAATCTTACGCCCGGAAGGCGTACGCAATCCCTCGCCGGGAATGATCATTTCCGGGCAGGTAAAATCGCCGCTGGTTTCGGTAGGCGCGTCGCTGAGAAGGCTGCCGTAGCTTTCGCCGCTGGATTCCAGACGGCTGTTGAGTAAAATTCCGGGCTGGAGCTGGCGCACCATACGGGTAAGCTCGGTAGCGCGCCATTTCTCGCCCATCATATCGTCATAGCTAAAGTCCAGCCAGAGCAGGTCGATTTTTCCGTAGTTTGTCATTAGCTCGCGAACCTGACCGTGCATATACTCCAAGTAACGGTTAAAATCCTTGGGCGTATCGGCTGTCGGCTGATCCCGCAGGGGGTGATTGCGGTCGCCATAGGCTGGATAATCCGGGTGCCGCCAGTCCAGCAGCGAATAATACAATCCAACGCCCAAGCCCTCTGCGCGGAAGGCTTCTACATATTCCCGGATTAAATCTCGGCCGCAGGGCGTATTGGTGCTCTTAAAATCAGTCAGGGCGCTGTCGAACAGGCAAAAGCCGTCGTGGTGCTTCGCGGTCATCACCGCGTATTTCATACCCGCCTGCTTACACAGCTTTGCCCACTGCTTGGGCTCGTAATGGATGGGATGAAACTCATGCATCAGCGGTTCGTAAGCCTCCGCAGAAATGCGCTCCGACGAACGCAGCCATTCGCCTCTGGCTGGAATGGCATACAGTCCCCAGTGGATAAACATACCGAAGCGCGCCTCACGAAACCATCTGGTTCGCTCCTCATAGGCAGTCCAGTCAAACATGTTTCAAGCTCCTTTCGTACTTTGAAAACCGTAACGGACGGCGTTTGCCGTTCCGAATTTTCTTTTTCCGTCTTTTGGCTCCATTATATCATTTCAGTGTGAATACGCAAGCATAGGATCATTAGGCCCGCTATTTTTCGCCGCGGTCAGAAGCCTTCGCACTGCGCCTTGCAAAATATGCCTAAATAAGATAGAATAAATGCGTTGTTATACTGCATAATCGGGTCGTCGACCCACAATACAAGGAGGAAACCCATGAATTCATATGTCTTTATGACAGATTCCGACTCTGATCTCCCTTGCCGGTACGTGGACGAGTTGGAACTGACGATGGTGTACATGCCTTATACCCTGAACGGAAAGGAATACTTCGATGATCTTGGGCGCGCAGGCAAGCAGAAGGAATACTTCGATAGCATGAGAAACGGAGCCGCTCCCGTTACCTCCTTGCTGCCTACCGCCGCCTATCTGGAATATTTTGAGCCTTGCTTTGAAGCCGGTAAGGATATCCTGTTCGTAGCCTTTTCCAGCCAGCTTTCCAGCACGATTAACAATATTTACGCCGCTCGGGAAGAACTTTTGGAAAAATACCCGGAACGCAAAATGATTGTGGTGGACACCCTCAGCATCTCTGCCCCCCAATCCATTTTGATCTTGAAGGCTCATGCCCTGTATCGGGATGGCAAAACCATGGAAGAGGTCGCCCAGTGGCTGGAAGAAAACAAGCTGCGGGCTCAGGCATTTTTTACGGTGGACGACTTGGTGTATCTGCGCCGGGGGGGCCGTATCAGCGCGGTAGCCGCCACCTTGGGTTCCATGCTCGACCTAAAGCCCATCATTGTGGAGGATCGTGCTGGCAAGCTGGTAAACACCGACAAGCTGCAGGGTCGCAAGCGTGCGCTGCGCTCTATTGCCGACCGGGCGGCTCAGAACATCGATAACCCTGCCGAGGCGCAGATGACGATTCTTCACGCAGACGCGCCGGAGGACGCGGCGCGTTTGGAGGCGCTCATGCGGGAACGCGTCCCGGAGCTGACGGAAATCAACATCCAATACGTTGGGCCGGTTATCGGCGCCCATTGCGGCCCCGGCACCATTGCGGTCTGCTTCTTTGGTAAGGAGCGCAGCGTTTGAGACGAGGGACGGCTTCCCTCGTAAGCATCAGTAGAAACATTCCATCGAAAAGGCTCATACCTGCGGGGGATAACCGTTCCCCCGACGTATGAGCCTTTTTATTTACTTGTGCGGAATGCACCGTGTGTTGAACGGCTCCCCCTAGCGCGGTGCGTAATAGCTTTTTATCATTCGCTGATTGTCTCTGTGATCGACATTTTCCGCATGCGCAAAATCGGGCTGCCGATCGCCGCAGCGGTTGCCAGCAGCGCAAACAGCAGCATCAACCCCAACGGAAGCACGGGAACCTGCCAAACCCTGTAGGGGTAGTGCGAGGTAATGATCGACGCATACAATAGGCGGCTCGCCGTAAGCCCGGCCAAGCACCCCACGGCACAACCGGAGAGGGTGTAGGTAAGCGCTTCTGCCACGATCATTTTCGTCATCTGCCGAATGGACATACCAGCGGCGCGCATCGCGCCGTACTGCTTTGTTCGGACCGTTACGCTCATGGAGAGATTGTTTACCATGTTCAGAAGCGCAATTGCCCCAATAACGCCCAAAAAGGAATATAGACAGATGACAAAGGCAAGGTAGGTGTTGCGCGTGCTTTGCCCGCGCAGATCCTTGAATGTGACGTTGCCGTCAATGCATTGTTGGATAGCCGCTACCTCCGCGTCGGTGATTTCCGGCGCGGTTTGTATGAATACTAGAGAGTAGCCTGTGACGCCCGTCAGCTTCGTAAAGGTTGCCTTCGAGGTGATGAGCGTGATAACGCCATCCGAGCCGCCATCCGCGCTGAATGGATTGTATTTTAGCCTCCCCGCAATCTCAAGCCAGTGCTCACCCACCTGAATCCGATCCCCGATTTGTATGGGAACCTCCTGATCTGCAATTAAAAGCACGGTATCGTCCCTTGCGGTTACATCCGCTAGACGGCTGCCCCGTTGCAGCAGGCTGTCCTTGGCTAGACACTCCAAATCAAAGGAGTCATAAGAAATCAAATCCACGGCTTCGGCTCGAAAATCATCTTTTTCCACACTGGCTGGAAGGTTCAACGCACTGCAACGGCCAAAGGCTTGCAAAACGCCTGCCATGCTCTCCAGCCTGCTTGGCAAAGCGCCGTCCACCAAAGAGTCGGCGGCAGAGATCGTGAGGTCTGCCTCGTTGGAAAATTGGGGCATCATGCAGTTGATTAAATCCACCATTGCGCAAAAGGAAAATAAGAGGATAATGCTGAGCGCAAAGGAACCGATCATCAGCAACAGGTTTTTCTTCCGCGCCGTTGCGTGATGAATGCCAAGCAGGGTTTCAATTTTGCAATATCGGCTTCTAAACCCATGGTTTACCGTGGATAATGTCTCCCCATTGCCCGAAACCGCCGCAATCGGCGAGACTTTGGCGGCTCGTCTGGCCGGTGCGCCTGCGGCTAGAAGCACCGTAACAACGCCCACCAAAACGCCGCTGAATATTCCGATCAGGCTAACGCCAAAAAGCGGAATGGAGCTGAATTCTTCTCCCACCCAATAGCGCAGCGCTGCGCACAGAAGCCATGCGCTGATGATACCGAGGATCACGCCCGCAGGCACAGCCGTTTTGCACCAGTTGAGCGCCTCCAAACGGACAAAACGAACGATTTGTTTTTTGCTCATACCGACGCAGCGCATCATGCCGAAGAATCGCGTTCTCTGGGCAACGTTGCTGCCGATGCTGCTGGAAATCATCAGAACACCCGCCAGCAAAATCAACACGAACAGCACTGCGGCAATGATAAAATAGTTCTGCGTAACCGGGCTAGTCGCCATAGCTAGCAGCGATTGCAGACCGTGCTTATCCATCAGCCGGTTCATTTCCATGCGAATGCCCATTTCCGCCATAGAAAACACCGCCGTTACCATGAATACGGCGAATATGATGCATAGAATGGTAATGCGGTTTTGCCGCCAGTGGGTTTTAGCGGAGATGGGAATCAGCGATAAGTAGCTTTTCATTCCCGACACCTCCCAAAATCGGTAAGGACGCCGTCGGAAACCTGCAAAATTCGATCCGCAGACTGCGCTACGGTTTTGCTGTGAGTGATCATCACAATTGTCTGCTCGTATTTTTGGGCGGCTTCTTTTAAAAGGGCAATCACCTCGCGGGTGTTTTGCGAATCCAAATTGCCGGTCGGTTCATCCGCCAGTATCAATGCGGGCCGGGTAAAAAGCGCTCGCCCAATGGCAACCCGCTGCTGCTGCCCGCCGGAAAGCTGGCTGGGGAGATGACTGCGGCGTTCGGTTAGGTTCAGCACCGATAGCAGCTCGTCCAGATGCCGCTGGTCTGGCTTTTGGTAATCCAGCAGCACGGGAAACAGAATGTTTTGCTCCACCGTCAGCTCGGGAATAAGGTTGAAGCTTTGAAAAATAAAGCCGATGCTTCTGCGGCGAAAGACGGTTAAGCGGCTTTCTTCCATGGAAAAAATATCTTTGCCGTCAATTCGCACCTTTCCGGTGGTGGGGACGTCCAGTCCGCCCAGTAAATGAAGCAGCGTGCTCTTGCCGGAGCCGGATTCGCCTACGACTGCCACAAACTCGCCCTTGGGGACGGAAAAGCTGACGTCTTTTAACGCATGGACAGCGTTATCGCCCTTTCCATAGGTCTTTGAAAGAAGCTCTACTTCCAACAAATTCATACATTGCACCTCGCCTTTGCTTGAATAAGGAAAGGATAGCATCCTAAGCTGACATTACGATGACAGAAATGCCTACATTTTTGTAGGAATGGGAAAATAGAGGGTAAAGCGAGCGCCGTTTCCCAGCGAGCTTTCCACCTCGATGGTTCCGCCGTGAGCTTCAATCACCGCCTTGGCGATCGGTAAGCCCAGCCCAACGCCTTGCGTGTCGGTAGAAAAGCGGCTGCGGTAGAAACGCTTAAAAATATAGGGAAGGTCTTCGGGATGGACGCCGTTACCGTTATCCTGTACCACGATTTGAACCGCCCCTGCATAGCTATTCCATGTGACCTCGACCCAATCCCCTTCATTGGTATGATCCAGCGCATTTTTCATGAGGTTTCCAATTGCTTCGGTCAGCCAGAGACGGTCGCCGTTCAGCGTCACATTCTCCGGCCCAGACAGCAAAAGCTGCTTTCCCTCCTGTTTTTGCCGCCAAGTAAAGCTCTTTGCGATCTCTCCCAGCAGCTCGGAAAGGTCATTGTCCACTTTTTGCAGAACAATTGTTCCAGCGTCCAGCTTTGCCATTTTCAATAGGCTCTGCACCAGCGCTTCGATTCGGTCCAGCTCCGCCTCCGAACGGTTTGTAAACTCCGTTCGGGTAACGGGGTCGCCGCCCTCGCTCTGTAAAATGCCATTGTAGATACTAAGCGCCGCTAACGGCGTTTTTAGCTGATGGGATATGTTTGAAAGGGTCTGCTGCAAAAATTCCTTCGCCTTGGCCTCGTTTTCAGCATGGGCGTTTAGGATAGAGGCAAGGGAATTGATCTCGTGAAACAGTCGATAAAGCTTGCCCTCCTCCTCGCAGGGGATACGAGCGTTTCGGTCGCCGCTGAGATAAGCCGCAATTGTTTTAGAGGCGGCCTCCATTTGCTGCTCCTGTTGATCAAAATAACGTACAAAAAGTGCAAGCACAACCCCCGCCAAAAGGAGCCCGCCCGCGAAAAGTAAAAAAGCCGCATAAGCCGGCGCTGTCAATAAAACAGCAACGCTGGCAGCGGCGTAGGCTAAAACGCAGTAAAGGCTGTGCCGAAACACAGCCCGGAACCCTTCGTTTACAAATAGTCTCATAGGGAGCAGGCCCCCTTTGCATTCCATTGGTAGCCCACGCCCCGCACGGTAAGGATCCATTGTGGGTTCGCCGGGTCGTCCTCAATTTTGGCGCGGAGCCTTCGAATGTAGACAGTCAGCGTGTTGCCGTTGACGAAATCCCCCTTGCAGTCCCACAGCTTGGATAGAATCTGCTCGGAGGACAAAACGCAGCCTGGGTTTTCCATAAACAGACGAAGCAGGCGAAACTCGCCGCTGGTCAGTGAAAGGGAAGCCCCGTTTTTGCTTGCCTTCATCCCCAACAAATCCAGCTGAATCGAATTGGAACTGAGCACAGGGTCCGTCTGCGCGTATTGCTCGCTTCGCCGCAGCAATGCATGGATGCGGGAGAGAAAAACGGCCAGCTTAAAGGGTTTGGTGATGTAATCGTCCCCGCCTAGGTCAAGCCCCATGATAACGTCGGTTTCCTCGTCTGCCGCCGTTAAAAAAACGATGGGCGTTTTGGAGACGGCTCGCACCTCTTTACAAAAATCGAAGCCCACGCCGTCCGGCAGCGAAACATCCAGCACGATCAAATCAAAGTGCGAATTTTGCCATGAGGCTTTTGCATTCTGAAGGGTGCGGGCAACCTCCACTTCGTAGCCCTGCCTTGTTAGGGCAATGGATAAGCCGTTAACCAAGCTCAAATCGTCTTCAACCAATAGGATTTTTGACATTTTCGTACCTTACTCGAGTTGCATTTTTTTACAATCGATCGGATTGTCCAGTATCCAGCTTCATGCCGTACTTGCCCACGTTTTGATGATCCGCGCCACTCTTGCCCGTCAATTACAAGTAAAAGATTTCCTAGAGATGCAGTCAAGATAGAATACTAACAGGCTATTATTGTGAATATAAAAGATTGGTATAGTAAGTCCATCAAACGCTAAGGAATGGTGAAGCATGGATTATGTCGATATGGGCAGCCGCGTACGTAAACAGCGGCAGGCCATGGGCTTGACCCAAGAGGAGCTTGCAGAAAAAATCAACGTAAGCACGTCTTTTATCGGGCATGTAGAGCGCGGCTCCCGCAAGGGCAGCATGGATACGGTGGTGGCGCTTGCCAACGCGCTGAATGTCAGCATGGATTATTTGCTTTCCGCCAGTCTGAATAACAACGGCCTTGGCCCCATGCCTCAGGGCCTTAGCAAGAAGCAGAAGGACGTTATGCACGAAATTCTGTCTACTTTGCAAAACCAACTGGGCGAGTGGAATAAGGACTGAGCCTAGCTCAGAATCGCCTCCACCACGTCTGACATCGCATACATACCAGCCGGCTTCCCCGCTAGAAACCGCGCCGCGCGAAGCGCGCCTTGAGCAAATAAGGAGCGGTTCTCCGCCCGGTGGGTCAAAATGAGTTCTTCTCCGTTGCCATAAAAACCAATCTCGTGCTCCCCGGTGACGGTGCCGCCACGAACGGCATGAATGCCGATTTCCTCCGGCTGCCGTTTCGCGTTGCGTCCATACCGCCCATAGACTGGTTCTTGAGCGTCGGCTCTTTCATGCCGCACCGCTTCATAAAGCATCAAGGCGGTGCCGCTGGGGCTGTCCACCTTCATTTTGTGGTGCTTCTCCACAATCTCAACATCAAAATCATCCCCCAGCGCCTTGGCTGCCATGGCTACCAGCTTGCAGAGCACATTGATGCCCAAGCTCATATTGGCGCTACGGAAAATAGCCACCGTGCTGGAGGCTTCCTGAATCTGTGCCAGTTCTACGTCGGTATAGCCGGTGGTGCAAAGCACGGCGGGCAGCTTTGCCCGCTTCAGCAGTCCTAGCAGCTCGCTTAGGCCGTCGGGCCGAGAGAAATCTACCAGCACATCCGCCGCCGCCGTAACCTGATCAAAGCTGGTTACGATGGGATATTCCGTCGGCTGACCCGCATAGGCCACATCCACACCGCAGACGATTTCGATCCCCGCTTCTCCGGCGGCTTCCGTTACCTGTTTGCCCATACGGCCTAAAGCCCCGCCCAATATGATCTTCACGCTTTCCAATCCTCCATGGCTTTTACCAGCATCGCCCGCACGCCGTCTCCGGCGGGGATCAAGGGCAGGCGCAGCTCTCCGCTGCACAGCCCAAGCTTTTCCATGCCGTACTTGCAGGGAATGGGGCTGACCTCGCTGAACAGGGCGCGGACGAGGGGCAGCAGCTTGATTTGCAGATTGAGAGCGCCGTCGCTGTCCCCGGCGAAATATAACCGCGTCAGCTCTGCCGTCACCCGAGGGTACATGTTGGCTACCACGGAAATCACACCTTGAGCGCCTAACGCTAGCAAGGGAGCGATCATATCGTCGTTTCCGCTATAGAGCGCCATTTTTCCGTCCATGGCGCTGACCTTTTCCATTATCAACGGCATTTGAAAGCTGCTTTCCTTTAACGCGATGAAACGGCCGGAGGGCAGCAGACGGCGGATGGTCTCAGGCATTATTTCCAAATTGGTACGGCTGGGCACATTGTAGAGTACAATGGGCAGCTCCGTATGCTCCGCCACCGCCATGAAATGGGCGTACAGCCCTTCCTGGGTGGTTTTGTTATAGTAAGGCGTAACCACCAGCTGGGCGGCGCAGCCCAGATTGCGGTACCGCTTTTCGGTATCGATTACGGTTTGGGTGCAGTTGCTGCCGGTGCCGCAAATGATGGGAATCCGTCCGGCGGCTGCCTTGACGGTTTCCCGTACAACGGTCTCCCGCTCGTCCGGGATCATGGTGGCAGGCTCGCCGGTGGTTCCGCAAGCCACAATCGCAGCCGTGCCATTTTCAATCTGGAAGTCTACCAAGCGGCGCAAAGCGGGCAGATCAACCTCTCCGTTTTGAAAGGGCGTTACCAACGCTACAGCGCTGCCGCGAAACAAGGGATTTGCCATAAGGTTTCCTCCTGTCAGGGCTTCTTGTGGGGAATGTAGCCAAGCTTGCACAGATATTCAGCGCTGAGCACACCGCCACCGGCCGCGCCCCGCAAGGTGTTATGGCTCAGACAGACAAACTTGTAGTCCAGCACTTGATCGTCCCGCAATCTACCGATGGAAATGGTCATACCGTTGCCCAGCTCGCGATCTAGCCGGGTTTGGGGGCGGGAGGGATCCTCGAAATAGGTGATAAAGCGCTCCGGCGAGGAGGGTAGGTCGAGCCCGGCGGTCATGGGCTTGCAGTGCTCCCAGCGCTCCAAAATTTCTTCCTTGGTGGGCTTGCGCTTAAACTTGACGCTGGCAGCGGCCATGTGACCGTCGGAGCAAGCCACCCGCAGGCATTGGGCGCTGATGCGGGGCATAGCGGAATCCACGATGCAGCCATCCTCCACATGCCCGTAAATCTTCAACGGCTCGCATTCGCTTTTCTCATCCTCGCCGCCGATGTAGGGTATCACGTTATCCACCATTTCCGGCCATGTATCAAAGGTCTTGCCAGCGCCGCTGATGGCTTGATAGGTGCATACAACCACCTGCTCCGGTTCAAAATCCAGAAGGGGCCACAGGGCGGGCACATAGCTCTGAATGCTACAATTGGGCTTTACTACAATAAAGCCAACCTTGGTGCCTAAACGCTTGCGCTGGGCCTCGATTACCTTGACGTGATCGCCGTTGATTTCGGGAATCAGCATAGGCACGTCGACGGTATGTCGGTTTGCGCTGTTGTTGGAAATGACGGGGGTTTCCGTCCGGGCATAGGCTTCCTCCAACGCGAGGATCTCATCCTTTTTCATGTCCACGGCACAGAAAACAAAGTCCACCTTGCTAGCCACGGACGCAACGTCCGACGCGTCCTCTACCATCAGCTTGCCGATGTTTTCTGGGATGGGGCGATCCTTGAAGGCCCACCGCGCGCCGACAGCCTCGGCGTAGGTCTTTCCCGCGCTGCGGCTGCTGGCGGCTAAGCAGACCACCTCAAACCAAGGATGGTTCGCCAAAAGAAGGGCAAAACGCTGACCCACCATGCCCGTCGCTCCAATGATTCCCACACGATATTTTTCCATACGCATAACCTCGTTTCTCCGTCTTAGGCTGCGCTGCGCCCTACCAAGGTATGCGGGAAAATGCAGCCTGTGACAGATTTTACAAACGCCGCCAAAGCGGTAGTTTAAAGGATAGCATGCCGTAAAAGGCTTGTCAATGCGAACCCCGGCCCCGGAAAAAGTAGATACGAAAAAAGTACACCAGCGCTGTTATCAAAGTACAGCCGTTTTACTTTGCCGGGCAAAGAATGCGATATTCACCCGGCTTTAGCGTGAGCCGTCCATCCTTTATGTTCGTGGGTGCTCCGTTCAGCAGCAGGGTTTGGGACGAAACCGGCAGTACAAAATCCGCCTGGCAGCCGAAGGGCACCCGCAGCTCGTACTCCATTCCCTCTTGGGTATGCTTCCAGCCGCAGGCATAGCGGCCAGAGGCGGAATCAAACTCGCAGCGCGCCCACTCCAGCCGTTCATCCGGATGGGGAGCGAATACCGCCTGCCTAAAGCCGGGGGCGCTCTCCGAGGCCTTTAGCCCGCACATCTGGGTTTCCATCCATTCCACAATGGAGCCATAGGCATAGTGGTTAAGGCTGTTCATGCCTGTATCGCTGATTTTTCCGTCGGGCAGGACGGAGTTCCACCGCTCCCAGATGGTGGTAGCCCCCATGTTGACCTCGTAAAGCCAGCTGGGGTAATCCTCGTTGAGCAGCAGCGTATAGGCCAGATCATTCATACCGTTCTGGGTCAGGGCCTTCAGCAGGAAATAGGTGCCTACGAAGCCCGTATCCAGATGATTGGAGCGCTGAGCGATTCGCTGGCCCAGATCGCGCGCAAGCCGCGCGTGGCTTGCCTGTGGCACAAGCTCCAAGCAAAGAGCCAGCGCCATAGCCGTTTGGGTACGCTCGGCCACCCTACCGGTGGAGGTAAAGAACTCCTTTTGGAAGGCAGTTTTCACCTCGGCAGCTAGACGGACATATTTTGCTTGCTCGTTAGCAAGCCCTAAGGCTCCGGCAGCCTTTGCGGTCAGACTGGCGGAATAGTAATAATATGCGGAAGCCACATAGTAGGGGTCCGTGCCGCCGAAGCAAGAGCCGGCAATGGGATTGTCCAGCGCAAGCCAATCGGCGAAATGGAAGCCGCTATTCCATAAGCGTGCGCCGCCATGGGCTTCGTCCTGCGCCCAAATCCAGTCCGTCCACAGACGCATGTTGTTGAATTGCTGCTTGAGCATCGCTGTATCTCCATAATGAAGATACAGCGTCCATGGAATGCCCGTAGCCGCATCGCCCCAAGCACAGGAGCCGTGTTCTCCTTCGGGTTGTCCCAGCAGTCGCTTGCAGCGATCCAACACATCGGGCACCACAAAGGGTACGGAGCCGTTCAGCTTTTTCTGCTCGGCCAGCATATCAGAAAGGAATTTGTTGTAAAAGGAAGCCGTATCCATGAAGAAGGAAGCCGTAGGCGTAAATACATGAGCGTCGCCCGTCCAGCCCAGCCGCTCGTCCCGCTGCGGGCAATCGGTTGGCACGTCCACAAAGTTGCCGAGGGCGCCCCAATAGGCGTTCTGAACCAAACGATTGAGCTTAGCGTTGGAGGTTTCCAGCCTGCCGGTCACGGGCAGGTCGCTGTGAACCACGCAGCCCGTAAAATCCTGCAAACGGATCTCCTCAATGCCTTCCACCAGAATATATCGGAAGCCGAAGAAGGTAAAGCGCGGACGAACGTGAGCGGGCTGACCGGCTGATACAAAGGTATAGGCAGCCTTTGCGGAGCGCAGGTTTTCCCGATAAAAGCAATCGTTCTGCAGGATTTCACCATATTTGAGGTGAACCTCTCGGCCTGCCGGCAGGTCGCAGTCAAATTCCACCCAGCCGGTCATTTCCTGCTCGAAGTCGATCACCCACTCCCCGGCAGGGGTATGAATGAGCTTCTTGGCGGGCAGACGGTCGCAGACCCGCAGCGGCGGGGAAAGCCGCGCCGTTGGCTGGCCTTGAGGCGCTTCAGCCAAAATCGCGTTTTTGACCGGCTGACTGCTCTGCGCTAAACGCTCGTCATAAACCTCGCCGTCATAAATGCTGCTGGCAAGAACCGGACCGGGACGGCAAAGCCAGCTTTCATCGGAAGCGATGATTTCTTCTTTGCCGTCGGCGTAGGTGAGATGCAGCTCTAGCAGCATTTGCATTTGGCTACCGTAAAGATTGCCGGAAAGCTCGTTGAGACCGAATCGCCCCTTATACCAGCCGTTTCCCAGCAGCATGTCCAGCTGATTATCGCCTAGGCGAAGCAAGTGGGTAACATCGAAGGTCTGGTATTGAATCCAAGTTTCATAGTCGTTATAAAAAGGGGTCAGCACCTCGTCCGTTGGGTTTTCACCGTTTAAGGCAAGCTCATAAAGGCCCAGCCCAACCGTATAAATTCGAGCGCGAACAGGTTGCTGCTCTAGTGTGAACTGCTTGAACAGCACGGGATGCTCTTCCATGGGCGCCGCAACCCAGCGCGCCGTCCACGGCTCCTCCATTTTTGCGGTTTCAAACCAAGCGGCTTCGCTTAAGGCCCGTTCACCGTCTATACTTTCCACCTCCACCCGCCAGAAATAACGGGTACGGGGCCGTAAGGCGAGGGGAAGACAAAAGCCCAAGGAGGAAAGATCAGCCCGGGCGCCGCTATCGTAAACCATGGCCGAAAAATCGGACTGCAGGGAAACCTGTATCCGCGCTGCTTTTTGACAGCTCTTTCCCTCTGTAATCCAGCTTAGGCTGGGATGCTCCATCGAATAACCCATAGGATTGGTTAAATGATTGGTTTGCATTCTGCGGATTTCCATTGGTTTATCCTCCATTTGTAGATCTGAAGATAAGTTGCCTCACCAATGGAAAACAGTATGGCATTGACGGTAGCGGATGTCAAGAACAATGCGGCTTGCTTACGCTTCTTTTTCTACCCATGCCAGCGTCAGGCAGCCCGGCCCCGTATGAGTGCCGATAACGCTGCCCACTCCCATTTCCCGGATGGCGTTCTCCGGCACGCCCCCGGCTACAAGGGCAATTCTCAGCTTTTCCATAGCCGCGGGAGCGTTACACGAGGCTAGATAAACGGGATAGGCTGGATCGATGCTTTGGGTGATTTGCTCCAAAAACCAACCGTATGCTTTTTTGTGTCCCCGAGCCATGCCCTGCTGGGCGACCTTGCCGTCTACAATGCTGAGAAGGGGCTTCATGTACAGCAAGTCGCCTACCTTCGCCGCGCCGCCGCTGATGCGTCCCCCTAAGGCTAAATGCTTGAGGCTTTCTACCTGAGCTGATAGCCTCAACCGAGGAATCAGCGCTTCCAACGCTTTGGCAACTTCAGCCGCGTCCATGCCGTCAGCCCGGAGACGAACCGCCTCCTGTACCAGCAGCGCCTCTCCTACATTGCCGCTTAGGCTGTCTACAAGGTGCACCCGTTCCGGCTGGGACTGTAAATCCCGGGCGATAGAGGCGCTTTGCCAAGTGCCGGATACCTTGCTGCTGCCGGTGATGCAGAGCACCTCCTCTCCGGCTTTTAGCACGGTGCGAAACGCCTTGTCAAAGCTGTCCGGGCTGGCTTGGCTGGTCTTGGGCAGCTCGCCTGCTTCCAGCCGCTCATAGAACTCTTCCCGGGTGATGGTCACATCGTCCAGATAGCTGTACATTCCAAAGATCACATGGAGGGGAACCACGGTGACGCCCATTTTGGCGGCTTCGTCGGCGCGGATATCGCTCATGCTGTCGGTGATGATTTTCATTGTTCGTTCTCCTTTGTCATAAAATAGCCGTCTACTCTTTGCAGGGCATGAACCAAGGCGGAGAGCTCCTCCGAGGACAGATCGCCGATGATTGCGTCCGTCATTTCATGGTGAAAGGCCTGGTGCCGTTGGTTAACCGCCAGCCCGGCTTCGGTGGGAACCGTTCGGGCAATCCGCTTGTCGGCAGGGTCCTTTGCTTGAAGCAGATAGCCTTTGTTTGTCAAAGTGCGCACGGCTACGGTGAGGGAACCGGGGGTGATGCGTAGGCGGGCGGCGATGTCGTTCATGGCGTTGTCGCCGGATTCCACGCCGTCGCATACCGCCTCGATCACGTGAATTTCGCGGATGGAGAGATTTTTTTCCGTCAGCGATCGTTCCTCGATACGCATGATATGGTTGAACAGCTTGACAAGGGCTTGATTGATGGTTCCGTAGGCTTGTTCCACAAGGCTGTCCCCCTTTCGAAGAATCCGTCAAATAGTTTGATATTCAAACTATTTGAGCTTAAAAAATGCTTTGAGTATCAAAGCATTGTGAAGTATAGCACCGTTGCAATGGATTGTCAACGGTGGGGGAAAAGGCGGGGGCGGATATTCGAATTGCAGCTTGACAATCATGGTATTTCTTATATGATTATCGTTATATCAATCAAAAGGATAAATGTGTCGAGCTATGAAAATGATGCTTGATCGTCGGCTGACGTTGGTGATTATTACCTCCATGCTAATGATATTGGTTGGCGTCGGCTATGCCTTTTTCTATTTCTATCAGTATAGCATCAACCAGCAGGCGTACGAATACAGCGAGCAGGTGTTAACGGACGCGGCGGTAGAGCTAAACGCATATATTGAGGATCTATCCCAAAGCGGCTCCATGCTGGCCAATCAGGAAGAAATAGCGGAATTTATGTCGGGAACCACCTCCACGCGCTTTGCATTAGCTCAATCCACCCGCGCACAGATCACGGCGTTTGCCAACTATAAGCAAACCGTAACGGGAATTTATTTATTAGCGACGGATGGCACGCGAATTTCTGCAAAACCTGATCACGTGGACGCATACAGTGCGGAACTGTTTCTAGCTTATCTAGAGCTATTGCGGACAAATGACTTAACAACGCCGACCTATGATGTGCGAATATCGTCAACTTGCCGAAAAGCACAGTACTTTAGCGTCATTGTGCCGGTGTTTCGTTCAATGGCGGCTCCGCAGATGTCGGACTATTTAGGTTCGGTCATCATCATATGCAATACAAAGCGGCTTCAAACGATTATTCCAGCGTCGGCAAGAGAACGCCTGATGATTTTGGAAAACGATGAGAATCTGGTTTATTGCGGGAAGTCCGTCAGTATGCTGTCAAACGGGATAGAGCGTAAGAAAACGGATCCATCGGAGCAGCTACTATCCGTTACCCTGCCCAAAACTGGATGGACGCTGTATGTTGCCCATTCCACCGATACGGTAATGCAGCGTATCAACGAGATGGGCCTTTTCAGCATCCTAATTGCTGTTCTGACCATCGTGGTATTGCTCTTTTTGCTGATCGTGCTACGGCATTCTTTTGTCAATCCCATCGTGGCGATTGCACGTCAGGCGGAACGCATCAATCGTTCTGGGGAAATTATTCATAACCCGTTGCCTAACGCCAGTGAGTTTACTATGCTGACGGACAACATCAACGGTATGTTTGAACGCATAGAGGTCTTGAATAAAGAAAACCTGGCAGTAAAAACCGACTATTACAAAGAACGTATTCTATTGCTGCAAATGCAGATCAATCCTCATTTTTTATATAATAATCTGGAATGCATACGCGGCATGGCTGTGCTGGGACGAGAAAATGAAATACGGGAAATTGTTAGCCTTACAGCAAGTATTTATCGTTACAGCACAAATGCAGAGCATATGGTTCCGCTTTCTAAGGAACTTGACTGTGTAAACCACTATGCACGGATTATGGCGTTGCGGTACGACCACCAATACGAAGTGCAAGTAAAAATATCGCCGGAGCTGTTAGGTACCATTATCCCCAAAATGCTTTTGCAGCCGTTGGTGGAGAACTCCTATACTCACGGTTTTATTGCCGCAAACCGAAAAACGGGGCATATCGTTATTACCGCATGGAAGACGGAAGCCTGTTTGTGCATTTGCGTAGAAGACGACGGCAACGGCATTCCAGAGAAAAACCTAGAAATGGTGAATACGGCGATGCTAAAAATTGATGAAGTTAGCGATCATATTGGGGTAGCCAACGTGCGTTCCAGACTGCGATTGATTTTTGGAGACAAAGGATCGCTGGTATATAGCGCAAGAAACGAAGGCGGCGCTATAGCGACTGTCAAATTAGGACATATTGAAACCTGAATATGCAAAACCCAAAAATACGATCGATTTAAATAAAATTTGAAAAACAATCTCCTATGCCGATATGCTACAATGCCGTCATAGGAGATGAAGAAAATGAATGGTGAAAGACAGCTATCCGCTTCAGGAGTAACTGGAATCTGGCGACGGTTGGGTCGCGAAATATGGGACGCTCGGTTTATTTATTTGCTGTTGCTTCCCGGTATCTTGTATTTTGCTATTTTTCACTATGGGCCTATGAGCGGGCTGATGCTTGCTTTTAAAAAATTTAATGCGCGCTTGGGGATATGGGGCAGCGAGTGGATTGGGCTTAAAAACTTTGAGCGTATTTTTGCCACCCCGGCTGCGCTGAGCGCTATACGCAATACGTTTGAAATCAATATTTCTCGGCTGATTTTTCAGTTTCCCGTTCCGATTTTTTTGGCATTGTTGTTAAATGAAATGAGAGGAACCAGGCTAAAAAGAGTTTATCAAACGGTATATACGTTCCCGCATTTTTTATCATGGATTGTGGTCTCCTCCGTTTTGCTTGACTTTATGAGTAATGGGGGAGCGGTGAACACAGTGCTGGTAGCGTTGGGCGGTAATCGTGTCAACTTTCTGTCCGATACCAGCCTTTTCCGCCCGATTCTATATTTTACGCACAATTGGAAAGAAATGGGCTGGAATGCCATTATCTATATGGCCGCCATTGCCGGTATTGATCCCTCCCTTTATGAAGCGGCGACCGTCGATGGCGCGACCAAAGCCAAACAGGTTTGGCATATAACCCTTCCGGGTATTAAGCAGACCATCATCACCCTGTTTATCCTTGAGGTGGGCCGCACGATGAACGCTGGGTTTGAGCAGATTTTTTACATGCAAAACGCTGCCGTCAAGCCGGTTTCGGAAATATTGGATACTTATATCTACACGATTACCTTCCAATCAACCCCCTCCTATGGGTTTTCTACAGCGGTGGGAATGTTTAAGGCTGTTATCAATTTAGCCATGCTGGTGATTGCAAATCGGGTTGTTAAATCGCTTAACGGTAGCGGTATGTTTGGTTGAGGGGAGGAGAGGAAGCATGGTGCAGGCAAGAAAAGCAAAACGGAATTCTCTAAACAAAAGAACGTTTGGAATGGTAGCGGTTACCTGCGTGTTGACGTTTACGGCGCTACTCATCCTTCTTCCCTTTTATAATTGTATTGTGATCTCTTTTGAATCTCCCCAGGCATATATGCTCCATCCGGTTTCCCTTTATCCTGTGGAATTCTCGCTAAAAAACTATAGCTATTTATTGGAAAAGGGGCAAATTGGCATCGGTTATGTAAACACGATTTTTATTACGGTAACGGGCACCGTTTACGGTATGCTGATTTCTGTTATGACCGCTTACGCTTTTTCACGCAGACGCTTTCCAGGAAAAAAGGCGTTGTTTATGCTGATGATGTTCACCATGTTTTTTAGCGGCGGTATGGTACCCATGTATTTACAGTTAAAAGGCATGCGGTTGATTGATACCTTATGGGGCGTTATTCTTCCGCTGGGCGTATCCACCTACAACATCATCATTCTAAAAAGCGGCTTTGAGCAAACCCCTATCGAGCTTGAGGAAGCGGCAAAGATTGACGGTGCTAATGATTTGGTTATTTTCGTACGCATCATGCTCCCCTTACAGGGTGCGTTGCTGGCTACCTTTACGCTGTTTACGGCGGTTGCATACTGGAATGAATGGTTCTGGTCGATGCTACTGATCAATACCGGCTCCAAAATGACGCTGCAAACGGTGCTAAGGGCGATTATCTGCGAGGCTGCAGTAGACTCGGACATCAATTCCGGAGACGCTGCAACGGAGGTATTCAGTCAGGGTGTCAAAATGGCAGCCGTTATTATGACCATGCTCCCGATTATGTGCTTCTACCCGTTTTTGCAAAAATACTTTGTAAAGGGCGTTTCGGTAGGCGCCGTTAAAATGTGATATCAAACGTGTTCCGGCACGGACACGTTAAAAAAAAGAAAGGTGGATTCCCATGAAAAGACTGTTGGCTCTGGTATTGACTCTCGTAATGGTTCTTTCGGTTGCTTCTGCGTTTGCGGTGTATCAAACGCCCGTTTCTTTTATCATCACCTCTACCCATTCCAATTCGGCAATGGACTACGACAAAGATGAGCTCTACGACTATATTGCGCAGAAATTCAACATTTCGTACGAGGTTTGGCCCGTTTCCAAGGACAGCCACGATGAAAAGGTGCGTATGTGGATCAACGGTGGCACGATGCCCGATGTACTGTGCTGGCGTAACTTTAAGTATCAGGAGTATGTGAATTACTCGGAGCAGGGCTTACTGAAGGCGCTGCCGGATGGCTGGGAAACCACCTATCCCAATTTGTTTGCCATGTATCAGGCTTGCGGTATCTATGATGAAATGGCGGTTGACGGCGCATACTATGGCGTTCCCCATGCTACCTACTATCGTTTCGCGGGAATGTCGGACCCGGTCGTACAGCATGCAACCCTTTACTACCGTAAGGATTGGGCGCAAAGCCTAGGTATGGAATTTGGAGCCTCCATTTCCATGTCCCAGTTGTCAGAATATCTGCGCGCCTGCATAGACAAAGATCTTGCTGGGAATGGAAATACATTGGGCTTAAGCGAAACCCCTGCCGCTATAAGCAATCTGTTTATGATGTTCAGCGATTTTAACTATGATCAGGACCCTTTCTATCGAGATGAAGCCGGCTATCATTGGATTATGCAAAACGGCAAAATTGCGACGGGCGTGACCATGGCCCGGGATTGGTATGAAAAAGGCTTGATCGACCCTGACTTCTACCTGCTTAGTTTGTCCGACGCAACAGCGAACTTCACCTCCGGGCTTTCTGCCGCAATGTTTGGCAGTTGCTCCATCCCTTCCCATTATGCGTTCCGCGATACCTTTACGGAAAGCACGGGGCTATCCGCCGACAACATCGGTTTGGCTGCCATTGCTGGAGACGACGACGTGGTACAGGCAAACCAAACGGATAACTACTGGTCCTGCACGTTCTTTAACCCCGCCCTTAGCGATGAAAACTTTGCCCGCATTCTGGAAATGATGGATTGGATCTGCTCCGAAGAAGGCGAATTAACAGTTATGATGGGCTTGCGCGGTAAAGCTTGGGATTATGCCGCGGACGGCAGCATTCAGATTTTGCTTGAGCCGGATGTGGAAGGCAAATATCAAAGCAGCCAAGATTTGTATGGTTCGTATCAAATTTTCCGCGCTCTTGGCGTTGTGGCGGACGATTACAGCTTCATCAATCCCGGCTATGACGAGGCGGTTGTAAACCAGATCCTCAACGTGTTTGAGGCTAAAAAGCAAGGGAAGATCAATACCATTGATTATGCTTACAAATTCTTTGCCAGCGACTCAAAAGCAGAGTATTCCGTCGACTTAGCCAATGAGATTACCTATCTGATCATTACTCCCAGTATTGATGTTCAAGCTGAGATTGATCAATTTGTGGAAACCAATAAGGGCATTTGGGAACCCGTTGTCAACGATTTGAATGATGCTTTGGTAAAGTAAAATGAATTCCGCCCATAGCCCTGCTATTGAAACCGGGCTATGGGCGGTTATACAACGTAAGAGGGAATGGATGATGAAATTACTTTTCTTAGGAACGAGCGCCGGCGAAAGCTATCCTGCGCTGTGGTGCCATTGCCCCAATTGTGACTATGCAAGAACCCATGGAGGACGAAATATTCGCGGCAATAGCTGCGCGCTGGTCGACGATGATTTGATGTTGGACATGAGCCATCATGCCTTTGATTCGGCGTTGCGCTTTCATACGGATATTTCTCAGATTCGCTATCTTTTTGTTACCCATGATCATCAGGATCATTTTTATCCCCAGCATCTGACTTGGCGTGGTTTGCCTTTTTCACAAGGGAAACCCCAATCGATTCGCGAGCCCTTTGACAAGGCGTGGGCTGTACAACAAATGGGGGCGTTACAAACACCAGTGGAGCATCTTTCTATTTATGGGCATGCCAGTATTTGGGATGCAATGAAACGCAATGAACGTTTCTGGTCCGAAAACATGGAAGAGAATTACCACATGAGCTTTACCGAGCTGCAGCCGGGAGAGGTGACCCATTGCGGTCAAACCAGCGTGACGGCGGTTACTTCCCAGCATAGCAAACCGGGTTCCGTGTTCAACTATATCATTGAACGCAATGGTAAAACACTACTTTATGCGCTGGACTGCGGCGGCTACGATGCGGACATGATTGAAATAATCAAGAGTAAGCGGTATGATTGTGTCGTGCTGGAGGGAACCTTCGGTGAGATGCCCGTGGAATGGAGCATGCATCAAAACCTAGCTAAGAACCTGAGAATGTTGGAATTCTTTCATAACAATAACCTATGGAAAAATGGACCGCGAATGATTCTCTCTCATCTCGCGCCCCATTGGACGCCTCCATATGATTTGTATGTTCAAACCATCGCACCCTATGGATTGGAACTTGCCTATGACGGATTGACTGTTGATATTTAACGGAGGATGCCTCCATGTATCATGCTGTAATTGTTGATGACGATAAATGGGCGCTTGCAGATATTCGACAAAGTTTTCGCTTTTCCCACTGGGGATTTGATGTAACCGGAGAATACCAGAACGCCAGCGACGCTTTTTCGTTTATTGAAGCAAATCCGCCTGATTTAGTAGTATCGGATATCAAAATGGGGGAAATGAGCGGGCTTGACCTTGCGCGTAAATGCCATGAGCATCAGTTCGACCCCGTATTTATCATTGTGAGCGGATATGATAGCTTTGCCTATGTGCAGGACGCCTTTCGCTATGGCGTGTTTTTCTACTTGCTAAAGCCTATCGATGATGACCAGGTGGCGGAGGTGATGGAAAAAGCAAGAGAGAAGCTGGATGAGCGCTCAAAGAACCGTCGTGTCTATTCCGATGATGCGCTTGGCAGAGCGCTGCAATATATCGATGAGCATTGCTGCGAACACCTGACCTTGGATAGGCTGGCTGCGGCGATGTTTATGAATCCAAGCTATCTTTCCCAATTGATTTCCAAAGGTGTAGGTATTCCCTTTGTGTCCTATCGTAATAAACAACGGGTGGAACAAGCCAAGGCCCTGATGGCGCAGGGACAGCATAATGTATCGATTTTAGCGGAAAATATCGGTTTTGTTTCTCCTGGACAGTTTTTTAAGGTTTTTAAACAAGAGACAAGTATGTCTCCTCAACAATACATCAACGCCCAGCCGTCGGAGAAAAGCGGACGACAAAAGTAAACGGTATACGGCGGGAGCGTTTAACGATCAAAGCCCACCGCCGCTAAGAACTGCTTGGCGATATACATGCAGCCCACTTGGTTGGGGTGTATCCGATCCCAAGCGACGCTACAGGGATGCATATGAACAAACAGGCGATCCCAAGCCGCTTGTAAATCCACCAACAATAAGCCGTGCTTTTGCGCCAGCTCCTTGACGATAGCGCCGTATTCATCCATCCGCGCGCGCATGGAATCCTGACGGTTAGGCTCCATAAAATAGGGAGTCATTAGAATCATGCCCTTAACGGAGGGTAACGTCCGTTGGATGAGATGCTCGTAGGTAGCGCGGTATTCCTCTGGCGATACGTGGGTTTCCGTGATTTCGGGGCTGTCAAATTGCCGCCATACGTCATTGATGCCAATGAGGATGGTTACCCAATCCGGCTTGAGATCCAGCGCGTCGGTTTGCCAGCGCGCGTCTAAATCTCGCACCTGATTTCCGCTGACGCCCATATTGACAACCCGCAGATGCTCCTCTGGGTACATGGCGGTCAGCAGCGCGCCTACGTCCGCAATATAGCTCTGCCCCCATGCGTTGAAAAGGCCTTCTCCAATAGGCCTTTTTCGTTCGTAATCCGATATGGAATCTCCAATAAAAAGCAGCTTGTCACCCTTGGTAAAAATCATTTATAAACGCCTCTTTCCGGACTGAGTGCTCATGGAAAAATATTATGGAGCAATCAAAGATCGCTGTCAAGGCAGCAATGCAATTTGTGGGCGGCGTTTTTTGCGTTTTTTTACACCTTGCATATCCGTAAACTACTGCTCGCGATTTGCTTATGAGGAAAACTATGCTATAATAAACTGTTACTTTATACTCAATGACGATGGAGACGGAGGGATGCGAAAATGGCGGAAAGCTGGGCGGAGCAGCCGTTGGTATTGGCTTCAGGCTCGCCAAGAAGGCTGGAGCTGATGCGCTTATTAGGCGTCCCTTTTGAGGCGGTACCCTCCCAAGCCGATGAAACCGCGTATGGCAACGGTGCTGAACGTGTGCGTGTGTTGGCGCTTCGTAAGGCGGAGGAAGTGGCGGCTCGGATGCCGCAGAGAATCATTTTGGCTGCGGATACGCTTGTATGTGTGGAAGAAGATGTACTGGGAAAGCCTAAGGATCAGGCGGACGCCTGCCGAATGCTCAGGCGCTTGAGCGGCCGCGCCCATCAGGTTTTTACGGGCGTATGCATGATAACGCCGGGGCAGCCCACGCGGCAGGAGGTGTGCGCCACAACGGTGCATTTTGTCCCGTTAAGCGACGAGGTCATTCTTCGGTATGTGGCTACGGGAGAGCCGATGGATAAGGCGGGAGCTTATGCCATTCAAGAACGGGCGGGCGCTTTTGTCAGCCGGATCGAGGGTAGCCCTACCAATGTGATCGGTCTGCCAATGGAGACGGTGGCACGTTTTGTCAGCGATCTCTCTATTCCCCTTTTTTAGCAGTCCTTTGACGGGCGGTGCGACGGATATTCCTTACCGGGTTTTTTGACCCGTTTGACCATCAAGGAACGGATGTGGAACAAACATGGGCTTTGTAGCGCACGATTTAGGCGTGGATTTGGGTACCAGCAACACGCTGGTTTATGTAAAACGCAAGGGCATCGTTATCAGCGAGCCGACGATTGTGGTGGTGGATTCCAGCAATGAGCGCAAGGTGCGCGCCGTGGGCGACGACGCAAAGATCATGCTAGGGCGCACCACGGAAGGCGTGATGGCGGTTCGTCCCATGCGGGAGGGCGTTATCACCGATTTCGATATGACGGAAATCCTGATCCAGTTCTTTATGCGCAAGGCCATTGGCTCCAGCTATATCGTCAAGCCGCGCTTGTTTTTAAGCTATCCCTGCTCCATTTCCGCCATTGAGCGGCGGGCGGTGGGGGAGGCGGCTAAGTTCGCCGGCAGCCGCAAGGTTTTTCTGGTGGAAAAGCCCTTTGTATCTGCATTGGGCAGCGGTTTGCCGGTTTTTGACGCCAACGGCTGCATGGTGGTGGATATCGGCGGCGGCACCACAGACGTGGCGGTGGTGTCTCTGGGCGGCGTCGTTATCAGTCATTCCATTCGTGTCGGCGGCGTAAAAATGGACGAGGCCATCATCAATTTTATCAAGCGGGAGTTTAATATTTTGATTGGCGACCGCACCGCCGAGGAGGTTAAGCTGGATCTAGGCTCCGCGCTACCTCTTCATGGCGAGCGCCGCGCCCGCATCCGGGGCCGGGATATGGTCACCAACCTGCCCCAAACCACGGAAATCACCTCCGCACAGATCTATCAAGCCATTCAGGAGCCTTGCCAGGCGATTCTCCGGGCCATCAAATGGGTGCTGGAACGCACCCCGCCGGAGCTGGCGGCGGATGTGATGCACAGCGGCATTTATTTAACCGGTGGCGGTTCCCTCCTGTACGGCATGGATCAGATGATCGCCAGCGAGCTGGGCATTCCCGTGCTGCTGGCGAAGGAGCCCATGGATTGCGCGGCGCTGGGGCTTGGCAACATCATCGAGAATTTCGAGCTGCTCCAGCATCTTGGCAGAGCCAGCTTCCTCAAGGAGTTTTAAACCAATCATGGAGGAGAATGCATGAAGCTGAAGGTACCAAAAACAGAACGCCGCAAGAGCGTTGACAGCAAAGGAAAACGAATTCTTCGCAACGTGCTGATTGTTGCGGCCGTAGTCGTCCTGCTGGCGCTGGCGGGGACCCATCTGTTTAAGCTGATTATCGGCAACGAGCAGCTAGCCGTTCCGGAAGAGGCGGTAACCAGCATTTTAACCCCCTTGCAAAGCGGCTTTGCCTCCGTTGTGGATGGAATATCCAATTATTTCTATACTCTCAAGCTGCGCTCTCGGTTGGAGCTGGAATATAACAATCTTCGGCAGGAAAACGAGCAGCTGGTCTATCAGGCTATGCTCGTGCAGGAATTGCAGCATAAGCTTTCGGCTTATGAAACGCTGTTTGACGAAATTGCGGAGAATGAACTGATGAATCCGTTGGTTGCTACGGTCATCGGCCGTACCAGCGGTAACTATTTTTCGGTTTTCACTATTAATAAAGGCTCCAACGACGGCATCGAGGACTTTATGGCTGTTACCATGGGCGGCGCACTGGTGGGGTATACCTATAACGTTATGCCCACCAGCAGTAGCGTTCGCTCCATTATCGACAGCGAGGCCAGCATCGCAGGGCTGATTTCCAGCTCCCGCGACCAAGGCACGGTTCGCGGTACCTTTGGCGTGGATGGGCAAGCTATGTGCCGTATGTATTATCTGCCGGAGGATCATCTTCCCCGCCCCGGCGATTTGGTGGTTACCTCCGGCGTGGGCATGTCCTTCCCCAAGGGAATCCCAATCGGCACGGTTCGGGAAAGCACCCGGGGAATGGAGAGCAACAAGCAGTATATCGTAGTGGAGCCCTCGGCAGATTTTGAGCATGTGGAGTACGTTATTGTACTGCGTTACCAGCCTACCGCCGAGGCGGTGGAGGAGCGCAGCAGCAGCAACGATTCCATCGCGTATACGCCGTTGGATACCGTTGTGCCCATCCCTACGATCCAGATCGGCAGTGATTTCTACCAGCTTTCGCCTACGGCTACGCCTTCGCCGGAGCCGTCTATCGATCCCGACGCGACCCCCTCGCCCTCTCCGGACGCGTCCGCGGAGGCCGCCCCCACCCCTGACGGTGGCAATCAGAATTACGAGTATCAGGTTCCCTCGTCCATGCAGACAGATAACAGCTACGGCTTCACTCTCGCGCCCACTGCTACGCCCTCGCCTACGCCGCCGCCGCTGGATCTGTCGGTTGAGGAGGATTAACGGTGTTTGGGAAAGTAATCAAAATCGCTGTCCTATCCCTGCTGACCTATCTGCTTCAGGCTACCACGGCAGAGTATCTGGCGCTGTGGAATGTAGCGCCCAATCTAGCGCTGATGATGATCGCTATCGTTTCCGTGGCGCTGGGGCGGAAATATACCTTTGTGGTTGCACTGCTGGTAGGCTATCTGCTGGAAATCATGATCCCCATGCTGGAGTATTTGAACCTCATCCTGTATCCCGTGGCAGCCATGCTGGGCGCGATGGTCTTTTCGGACAAAAGCGAGCGCAAGCTGGGGGCGGAGTTTACCATCGGTAAGCACGGCACCCAGCTGAATCCTCACTTGCGCACCCCGCTGTGCGCTGGGCTTAGCTGCTTGATCTTTGAGGGCGTGCATCTGCTGTATACCTATCTGGCCGGCGTTGCGCTAACAGCCGGACATTGGGAGCGGACGATTGTTTCCGTCGTTTATACCACGTTGTTGACAGGCTTGATCCAGTTTCCCGTGCGCTGGTGGCTGGGCGTTTATAAGCTGAAAAAAGCGCGCTGACCACCTGAAAAGGAGGATGAAGTATCGATGGCAAGAAGGCGTTTTGAGCAGAAAGAGGCAAAAAAAGGTTATAGTTTAAGCGCACGTTATATTACGATGATCGTAGTTGTAATCGGCATGTTCGCCTACCTTTATTCCGGCCTTGGCGAGCTGCAGCTAAAGTCCAGCGACACCTATGAGCAAAGCGCGGAAAGCAAGCGCACCACCACTGTGGTACTGCGCGGCAGCCGCGGTATGATTACCGACGCAGACGCGGTCATTTTGGCTAAGGACGATTTGATTTACAACGTTACCTTTTACCGCGACGCCAGCCAGCGCACAAAGGCGGAATACGCCGCCTTCACCGAATCCATCCGTCAAGCCATTGAAATCATCGAGCGCAACGGTAACGAGCTGTCCGTCAGCTTTATTATCGAAAGGGACGAGGAAACCGGCGACTGGAAGTTCAACTTCGGCTCCGGCGTTAGCGAGAGCGTATTGCAGACCCGGGAGAACCAGTGGCGGGATAACAACTACTATACGGTTACCAGCGTGCCTACCGCCGGGGACGCGATGGCAAAGCTCAAGGATCGTTACCGCATCTATCAATCCTCGGACGTGGGCGTTCTCACGCCTGAGGAGCTGGAAGGCCGCGTTCTGCTGGATGAGGCGACCATGCTGAAGGTCATGGCTGTGTTTTCTGAAATGCAGATGAACCTATTTAACTCTCAGCCCATCGTAATCGCCAAGGATGTGCCTTACGAAACCGTTATTGAGATTGAAACCCGCTCCATGACGCTGCCCGGCATGGAAATCACGGTGGGCACCAAGCGCATCTATCCTCGTGGAACGCTGGCGGCGCAGGTTATCGGCTATATGGGAGCCATTCCCTCCGCTACCAAATGGGCGGAGCTAAAGCCCAAGGGCTACAAATACAGCGATACCATCGGCGTTGACGGCGTGGAGGCCTCCATGGAGGATTGGCTCACCCAGAATAACGATTTGCGTCAGGGCTATCGGGTGGTGGAGCGTGACCGGGTGGGTAAGATTACCCGGGAGCTTAGCTACACTGAGCCGGAGGACGGCAACAATGTGAAGCTGACGCTGATCGCCAGCTATCAGCAGCAAGCCGAGCGGGCGCTGGCCTCAAACGTGAGCGTAACCCGTGGCGTGCAGGAAGAAAAGCTGATGGACAACACTTGGCTGGAGTCCAACCGTGTGGACATCGAAAACCGCAACTGGGAAAAGTATCCCCTGTCGCTGGCCCAGCGCGCGGCTATGATGGTGGTGGATATGGAGGGACGGGTACTGGCTATGGCCAATTACCCCACCTATGATTTAAACGCGTTGGTTGCCGCCGGGGCGGAAAGCGAAGAAATCCTGACGGATAACCGAAACGTGCTGATGAACTATAACATCCACGCGCGCGGTACGCCGGGCTCCATTTTCAAAATGGTTTCCGCCTTGGGCGCACTGATCGACGGCAAGCTGTATACCAACGAAACCATCTCCGACGGCGGACGCTTTATGCTGTACACCTCGGATGAAAGCACCGCGCCAAAATGCTGGATATCCGAATCTTTGCGATATACCCATCAGAATCAGACCATTGTGCAGGGCCTTTCCCACAGCTGCAACTACTTCTTCTATACGCTTGGCAGCCGTTTAGGAGAAACCAGGCTGTACCAGTATGCCGCCAATTTCGGGTTGACCAGCCGAACGGGCGTGGATTTGCCCGGCGAGGACCGCAGCGTGGTCGGAAACCAAGCAAGCCTGTATGATCCGGATAAGGCCATGGATGAAGCCTCTCAGGATACGGCTGTTCCCATCATTGTGTATAACTCTATCAAAAAGCACCTTCGCAATCAAGGCGCCAGCCGGAATATCACCTATGACGACGAGCGGCTCAACCGTTGTGTGAAACGGCTGATGGATATGGCGGTGAACACCGCCCAGAACGATTGGCTCCAATACATGCGCCCTATTTTGATGGAAGAGCTGAACATGAGCCGCGAAATGGTTTATTTGCAGGCAGTTATCGGCGATACCTTCAACTACCTCAACGATATTAAATGGGGCGGTAGCCAGACTATTCAGGTAGCCATCGGTCAGTCCATCACCGTGGTTACCCCCGCCGCTGTCAGCCGCTACGTAGCAGCCTTGGGCAACGGAGGGAAGGTATACAACCTGATGCTGGTAGACTCCGTCACCTCGCCTGAGGGCGATATTGTCAGCCAGCGTAGCCCCTCGCTACTGCACGATTTTGGAGAGGATTCGGAAAACACGGACGAGTACCTTAGCTACATCCTACAGGGAATGGCCGGCGTTGTTGATGATTCCGGTACAGCCGCCAAGTACTTCCGCAATTGGGATTACAGAAATGACGTATGTGCGAAAACAGGAACGGCTGAGGTAACTACCATCGATTTGGAAAACAACGCGTGGTTCGTTATGCTAGCGCCTAAGGAAAAGCCGGAGATCGCGGTGGTGGTGTTTATCCCCAGCGGCTACAGCGGCGGCGTAGCCGGAACGGCTGCCAAGGAATTTGTAGGTTGGTACATGGATCAAAAGACGCTGCGCACTACCGATGTGGTATTCCCGTCAGGCAATACGCTTGCTCCATAACAATAAGGGAGGATATTGGGAATGAGTCAGTCATGGCTGGTCGCGTCCGGCAAGGGCGGCGTAGGCAAATCCATGGTTACCGCCGCATTGGGCATGGCGCTGGCGAAGCGAAAGATGCAGTGCTGTTGTGTGGACGCAGATCTGGGGCTGAGGGATCTGGACATGGTGCTTAACATGCACAACAAGGTCGTCTATGACATGCTGGATGTGGCGCGCAAGGAATGCAAGCTGAAATATGCCTTAATCAACCATCCTCAGTATGGAAACCTTTCCCTTTTGCCCGCGTCCCAAAACGGAAGCTCCAAAAGCTTGGATGGGGCGGAATACAGCCGAATTATCGAAAAGCTGAAAAAGCGGTTCGCCTATGTTATTACGGATGCTCCTGCCGGATTGGAGCGCGGGCTAAGGAATCTGATCCCTGCTAGCGATCACTGCCTGCTGGTGGTTACGCCGGATGATGTAGCCATTCGGGATGCGGAGAGGGTGCTGGCGCTCATGGATGAGGAGCAAAAGCCCAGACCTCTGCTGGTGGTCAACCGCGTGGTGGAGGATATGGTGGTGAAGGATGAAATGTACAGCCCGCAAACCGTTGCCAATGCGCTGGATGTACCCTTGCTGGGCTATGTGCCGGAGGATCGCGCCGTTTTAAGCGCGATGAAGCGCCATGAATGCTTTATGGAGGTGGATTGTCCAGCCGCGCAGGCAATGGATCGCATTTGTCAGCGCTTTTTAGGAGAGTTTGTACCCATGCCGGTCATTCGTAAAAAACGGTCGTTTTTCGGATGGGTACAGGCGTAACCGTCCCAAGGAGGTTTACTGCTTATGGTATTGAATGGTTCCCGCCGGTCGCGAGCGCATTTTGACCTGCCCCTGCTGCTGCTGGTGTTTGGGCTGGCGGCCTTCGGGGTGCTGGCGGTATCGGTTGCGACCTTTTCCACAGCCTCCGAGGCGGAGGATACGCTGCTGAACTATATCGTAGCGTCCTATTACGGGATGCGTCAGGCAATCTTTTTCCTGATTTCGCCCGTTATTATCGGCGTAATCGTCTACTGCCCCTATGAGTTTATTCGCCGCCGTTCTACGCTGTTTTACTTTTTTGCCTGCGGCTTGCTGCTGATTGCTTTGGCTGGCGAGGCTGCCGGTGTGAAGGCGTGGATTGATATTATCTGGGGCTATACCCTGCAGCCCTCAGAGTTTGTAAAGCTGGCTTGTATTATCGTTACGGCTAAATATTTGGAGACCAATGATAACCCAATGGGCGATATCAAGGGAGCCGGTCGGTTGATTATGCTGGTAGGCATTCCATGGCTTTTGACGCTGGCTCAAGGCGAAATGGGCTCCGTTATGGTAATGGTGTTCGTCTTTGGCGTCATGCTGTTTTTTGGCGGCATTCGCATCCGCACGTTGCTGGGCATCGTTGCGGCGGGCGTAATCGCCATCGGCCTTTTGTACGGCTTAACGGTAGCCTCGGGAACGGACAACTACCGCATTACCCGTATACTGAGCTTTGTGGACCCGACGCTGGTGGATTCCAACGCCACCTATCAGGTGGACCAATCGAAAATCGCCATTGGCTCCGGCGGGGCAAGCGGTCTGGGGATGTTTGTACAGGGCAGCTTTAGTCAGTTGGATTATGTGCCGGAGGATTGGACGGATTTTATCTTCTCCACCATCGGCGAGGCTTGGGGCTTCGTTGGCAGCGGACTGGTGATCCTGATTTATCTGCTGATTATCCTTCGTATGATGTATCTAGCCCGTTATACCACCGACCGCTTTGGTCAGATGGTGATCATCGGCGTTATGGGGATGCTTTTGTTCCATGTGTTTGAAAACGTGGGCATGACTACGGGATTAACGCCCGTTACCGGCATCCCGCTGCCCTTTTTAAGCTACGGTGGAAGTAATCTGGTGACCAACATGGCCGGTATCGGATTGGTTCTCAATGTGGTAAAGAATCGTTCCGTGCTGTCAATGCCGGGGCTGGCCCCGCAGACGAAAGCACGGGGGAAATATTATCAATAGGAGCGTAAGGGTATGGACATCGACTATTTGCTTTGGCTACAAGGGCTTCGACAGGCAGCGGGCAGCACGGTGGAAAATCTCTTCGTTTTCATCAGCGAATTTGGCATGCCCACCATTCCGCTGCTGCTGGTTTTCGTCATTTATTGGTGCTTTCATAAGAAAGCGGGTATCTATCTGCTATTCGCCTGCAATGTCAGCGCCTTTTTCAATGGCATTATAAAGCTGTGCTGTACGGTATATCGCCCATGGATTCGAGATTCTCGCATCACACCCGCTGTGGGCGCAATGAGCGGCGCCACCGGCTATTCCTTTCCCAGTGGACACTCTACCCAAGCCGCCGCCGCTTATGGCGGTATGGCCTATCAAGGACGTAAGCATAAGGCTTTGGTGTGGGGAATGAGTATACTGGTGTTACTGGTGATGTTCTCGCGTAATTATTGCGGCGTGCACACCCCTCAGGACGTGCTGGTGGGCGCTGCCTTAGGGTTGATTACCCTGTGGATTGTGAAGCGTTTGCTTGATTTTGTGGAAAACAAAGCGGGCAATCGCGACCTTTGGGTGGCGGTGGTCGGAACAATCATCGGGCTACTTACGCTGGTTTTTGTGACGCTGAAGCCCTATCCCATGGATGTGGGGGCGGATGGATTGTTGTTGGTGGATCCCGTTCGTATGCAAAAGGATCACTTTGGCGCTGTTGGCGCGCTAATAGGCATGCTGTGGGGCTGGCTTTGGGAGCGGCGGCAGGTTGGCTTTACCACCGACGTAAAGGGATGGGTACGGCTCGCACGGGCTGCTACCGGCATTTTGATTAGCTTCTTGCTGCTGTACACGCTGGCGCGCCATGGTCTGCAAGCCGTACTGGGGCTTAACTGGGGCGATTTTGTGGGCGTTACGCTTACGATGCTTTACGCTACGGGCGTGCATCCTTGGCTGTTTACGCTGGTTGAGCGCAAGCTGAGCAAGGGCGCAGCCCAACAGGCGCAGGCATAAGAACGAAGAGAGAAAGAAGTTTCCCGTATATTGTCTCATCCACTGTTACAAGCTGACGGCTTCTGTCAATTATACGGAAGCGTCAGCTTTTTGCTTGGCGCGTATGACGGACGGCTGCAAATGATCTCTTTGCCTCTTGTGTAAGATATGGTATACTAGGGTTAGCGAACCGCGACGCGGTTGCGCAGGTCGTCGGAGCATGTCCGTATCGCTTCGCCGACAAACATGGTATCATAGCCGCAGGATGATTGATAGGAGGAAGCCTATGTGGGATGCTGTGGACAGGCTGGTACGCCGTGGAATAGAGGAAAATAATTTTCCGGGCTGCGCCATCGCCGTAGGGCAAGGCGCTCAGGTGCTTTATACCAACGTGCAGGGATATCTGACCCGGGACGCGGTTCGGCTGGTAACCGGCTCCACCCGCTATGACGTAGGTCGCTTGACTCAGAGTGTGGCAACCACGCCGTTGTGCCTTCATGCGCTGGAGGAGGGACTAGTTTCTCTGGACGACTCCATCAGCCTTTTTTTGCCGAACGTACCGGTGGATAAGAAAGAGATCACGCTCCATCACCTTCTAACCCATACCTCCGGGCTATCCTCTCATTTCTTGCTTGCGGAAGAGGCGCACAGCGATACGGAAGCGGTGAAGGTGCTGCTACGGCATCCTCTGTCCGGCAGCGTAGGCGGCAAGGTACGGGACTCCGCCATGGGCTTTTTGCTGCTGGGCTTTATTTTGGAGAAGGTATATTCCATACCGCTGGATGAGGCGGTGAAGCGTTATGTCGCCGTTCCGATGGGAATGTCCCGCACAGGCTATCTGCCCTCAGGGCAGGATGTAGCACCTACAGCCGTACCCGATGAAAATGGCGAGCCGCAGGCAGGCTGGCCCCTAGATGATAACGCCAGATTTCTTCACGGCGTTGCCGGGCATGCGGGCTTGTTTACCACCATCAATGATATGACCCGCTTCGCATCTATGCTGGCCTGCCGAGGCCGTATCGATAACGAGGTATACCTAGCGGAGCGCTCCGTTCATCTGGCAGTTACAGACCGCACCCGCGGCATGAATGAGGCCCGCGGCTTT